>NZ_NEVP01000011.1:0-650228 GCF_002261315.1 Bordetella genomosp. 5 | reverse complement strand
CATCCCGAACAGGACCGTGAAACGCCTTCGCGCCGATGATAGTGAACATTCGTTTGTGAAAGTAGGTCATCGTCAGGCTTTTATTGCTCAAAACCCCACTGGCTCACGCCAGTGGGGTTTTGTCTTTGGGGCGACGCTTTACGTCATGCGCTGCGCGACCAGCTCTTGAGATCGGCCGGACGACGGCTCCTCGCTCATGTTGGCTCGCTGAGCTGCAAGGACCAGGCTCAGGCTCGTTTCAAGGGCACGGTGGGCCTCATCGTGCGGTGGTGACGGTGAGGACGTGTGAAGCGCCTGGCCGCGCGGTTGCGTCGGCATCGGCGCGGGTCCCGCCGGTGGGATCGGGGCCCCTTCGGGACCGCCGTTTCGTGCCCCTGGCAAGTGCGCGTTCCCTATTAACAACGGGCCTGATCCGACATGCCCGGCGCCCCGGTTGTGCTCTTATTGTGCGGTAAGATTGACTGAACTTATTCGATGGAGCAGTTATCGTGAGCGATTCCCAGATCCCCCCGCCGATTAGCACCGGCTCGACCGGCCCGGACCTGCGTACGCTGACCCACATTGCCTACGGCCTGTTCGCCGTCGGCTATCTGACGAGCGGATTTCTGTGGGTGGCCACCATCGCCGCCGTGGTGTTGATGTACGTGAAGCGCTCGGATACCGCGGGTACCCTGTACGCGCAGCACTTCGACTGGCTGCTGCGCACCTTCTGGTGGTCGCTGCTGTGGCTCGCCATTTCCGCCATCCTCACCTTGATCGCGATCGGCTGGATCGGCGTCGTGATCACCGTGGCCTGGGTCGCCTATCGTGTCATCCGCGGATGGCTGGCGCTCCATTCAGGCACCGTGCCGTCGACCTGGCACTGATGTCACGGCCTCGGACGAGGCAACGACAGACGCAAAACCGGCCTCAGGGCCGGTTTTGTCTTTTGGGCGGTGTGCGACGCACATGAGGGCCCTGGCAAGCCACGCACGGGATTCCATGCTCAGCGTCGTCCGGAGCAAACCACGCAGGACATGCAGCGCGCGAGCCGGACTGTGGTGGTGCCTCGAACTCGTCGTGGGCGCGTCGGTGCGTAGCGGTTCGGAAAGAAAGTTTGTTGCGCGCGCAGCGAAGTCCGATGCGACGATCATGACGTGGCATCGCGGATGTGTATGTACCGCGGGAACGAAAGTTGCCCATGCACTACCGCGCGCGGCCACGTCCGAGCACACGCGTCTGGACAGGTCGGGATCCGGTCTGGAGGCGTGCTGATGGGGAATGCGGGGGATGTGGCTGCGCGCGCTCTGGGCGGCTGCGGAGTGGTCCGCAGCGAAACGTACGGATGAGGCGTACGTTTCGCGCTACGCCGCCAGGACTGGAGCGGCGAGCGTGTCGGGGTAGGGACGTACGAGGTACGCCCTAACCTGGATCACTTGAGGTGGGCGTTGACCAACTTGGTCAGTTCGAACATCGTGACCTGATCCTTGCCGAAAATCGGGCGCAGCTTGGCATCAGCGTTGATGTTGCGCTTGTTGCTTGCGTCTTGCAGGTTGTGAGCCTTGATGTAGTCCCAGATCTTTTTGGTGACCTCGGTGCGCGGCACGGCTTCCGAACCGATGACGGCAGCGAGCTCGGCGCTGGGGGTCAGGGGCTTCATGAACGCGGCGTTCGGTTTGCGCGGAGTCGCGGTTTTGGAGGGTGTGGCCATAATGCGGCGCTCCTTCTCTGAGATTGTTGGAAAAATGTGTCCTGCGGGCCGCAGCATAACGTGTCTCTACAGTAAAGACAAAGGCATTTATCCTCTGTAGCAACTAAAATCAGGCCTCGAACTCCGCCTATCGCACCCAGTGTAACCTGCCCATGTACGCACGCTCAGCACTTGAATCCATACGGCTTTTTCATGACGAACTGACGGCATTGCGCCGTGACCTCCATGCCCATCCGGAGCTGGGTTTCGAAGAGGTACGTACCTCCGGCATCGTGGCCGGGCAGCTCGAGGCGCTGGGCATCGAGGTGCACCGTGGGATCGGCAAGACCGGCGTGGTGGGCGTGATTCGTGGCCGTGGCACCAGCAGCGGCCGCATGATCGGACTACGCGCCGACATGGACGCGCTGCCGATGGCAGAAGACAACGACTTCAGCCATAAGTCGACCAAGCCCGGACTGATGCACGGTTGCGGCCATGACGGCCACACCGCGATTCTGGTGGGCGCGGCGCGCTATCTGGCCAAGACGCGCAACTTCGATGGCACGGCCGTGTTGATCTTCCAGCCCGCCGAAGAAGGACGCGGCGGCGCCAAGGCCATGATCGACGACGGTCTGTTCGACACCTATCCCTGCGACGCGATCTATGCCCTGCACAACTGGCCCGGTCTGCGTCCGGGGACTGTGGGCGTGAATCCCGGACCGATGATGGCCGCGGCCGACCGGTTTGAAATCACGATCCAGGGGCGCGGCGGCCATGGCGCGCATCCCTACCAGACCATCGATCCGGTCACGGTCGCGGGCCATCTGATCACGGCACTGCAGACGATCGTGTCGCGCAATGTGAATCCGCTCGACTCCGCCGTGCTGTCGATCGGTTCGTTGCAGGCCGGCCATCCGGGCGCGATGAGCGTGATCCCGCGAGAGGCCAGGATGGTGGGCACCGTGCGCACCTTCCGCAAGTCCGTGCAGGAGATGGTCGAGACACGCATGCGCGAGTTGGCGACCGCGATTTCGCAGGCCTTCGGCGCGACGGCCGAGGTCAATTACGAACGCATCTACCCGGCGACGCTCAACACGCCGCAGCACGCGGTGCTGGTGGCGGACATCGCCACGGAGATGGTCGGCAAGGAAAACGTGGTGCGCGATCTCACCCCGTCGATGGGCTCCGAGGATTTTTCCTTTATGCTGCAACAACGGCCGGGCGCCTATTTCCGCTTGGGCCAGGGCGGTGCGGAGTCCGGCTGCGTGCTGCACAACTCGCATTTCGATTTCAATGACGCGGTGATCCCGCTGGGCAGCGCGATGTTCGCCGCGCTGGCCGAGCGCGGCATGCCGCTGGCCGAGTAACGGCCCCTTTACTCATGTCCATTCAGCAAATGACTCAACTCACGATCACCCGTCCCGACGACTGGCACCTGCATCTGCGCGACGGTGCCGCCCTGGAGGCCGTGGTCGGCGATACGGCGCGTCAGTTTTCGCGCGCCATCATCATGCCCAACCTGAAGCCGCCGGTCACGACGACCGAGCAGGCGTTGGCCTATCGTGCGCGCATCGACGCCGCGCTGCTCAAGGCGGGCGGCGATCCCAAGGCGTTCACGCCGCTGATGACGCTCTATCTCACCGACAACACGCCTGCCGCCGAGATCGAGCGCGCGCATGCGTCGGGTCAGGTTTATGCCGTCAAGCTGTACCCCGCGGGCGCCACCACCAATTCCGACGCGGGCGTCACCGATCTGCTCGGCAAGTGCGCGCCGGCGCTGGCCGCGCTCGAGAAGTGCGGCATGCCGCTGCTGGTGCATGGCGAAGTGACCGATCCCGGCATCGACGTGTTCGATCGCGAGGCGGTGTTCATCGACCGCGTGATGATCCCGCTGCGTCGCGCGTTCCCGGCCCTGAAGGTGGTGTTCGAACACATCACCACCAAGGATGGCGCCGAGTACGTGCGCGATGCCGAGGGCCCCATCGCCGCCACGATCACGCCCCAGCACATGCTCTATAACCGCAACGCGATTTTCCAGGGCGGCGTGCGTCCGCACTGGTACTGTCTGCCGATCCTGAAGCGCGAAACGCACCGGGTGGCGCTGGTCGAGGCCGCCACGGGCGGCAGCCCGCGTTTCTTCCTGGGTACCGACAGCGCACCGCATGCGCGTGGCCTCAAAGAACACGCGTGCGGCTGTGCCGGCTGCTACACCGCGCTGCACGCGATGGAGCTTTACGCAACGGCGTTCGATCAGGTGGGTCGCATCGATCGCCTCGAGGGCTTCGCCAGCTTCCATGGCCCGGACTTCTATGGCCTGCCGCGCAACACCGGCACGCTGACGCTGGTGCGCGACAGCTTCGCGATTCCGGAGGCGCTGCCGTTCGGCGACACGTCGCTCGTGCCGCTGGCCGCCGGCGAGACCTTGCCCTGGCGCGTCGCGGTCTGACGCTTGCCCCGCAATGAAAAACGGCCTGCGCGTTTGCGCAGGCCGTTTTTTTTGCATGGTGCTTGCGCGCGGGCTCAGGCGCCCGCGGCGTTCTTCGCTTCCAAGGCTTCCCAACGAGCGAACTTTTCTTCGAGCTCGCTCTCGATCCGCTTCAATGCCGCGTTGACCTCATCGACTTCCTGCGGCGCGTCGCGATACAGGCTGCCATCGGCGAGCTTGCCGGCCAGCGTGGCCTGTTCCGCTTCGAGGGCGGCGATGGCGTCGGGCAGGGCCTCGAGCTCACGGAGCTCCCAGCTGTTGATCTTGGCCGTGCGTGCGGGCTTGGGCTTTGCCGGCGCGGGCGCTTTGGGGGCCGCGGGCGCGGCCTTCGGCGCCTCGACAGGCTCGGGGCGCTGGGCCACCCACTCGTCGTAGCCGCCGACGTAGTCGCGCCAGCGGCCATCGCCTTCGGCCGCGATGGTTTGCGTGACGACGTTGTTGAGGAAGGCCCGATCGTGGCTCACGAGCAGGACGGTGCCGCTGTATTCCTGCAGCAGTTCTTCGAGCAGCTCGAGCGTCTCGATGTCGAGGTCGTTGGTGGGTTCGTCGAGCACCAGCACGTTGGCCGGGCGCGCAAACAGCCTGGCCAGCAGCAGGCGGGCGCGTTCGCCGCCCGACAGGCTCTTGACCGGCGAGCCGGCGCGGGCGGGCGAGAACAGGAAGTCGCCGAGATAGGTCATCACGTGCTTGCGCGTGCCGCCGATCTCGATCCATTCGCTGCCCGGATTGATGATGTCGACCAGGGAGGCTTCTTCGTCGAGCTGGGCCCGCATCTGGTCGAAATAGGCGACTTCGACGTTGGTGCCCATGCGCACGCTGCCGCTGTCTGGCTCGAGCTGGCCCAGGATCAGCTTGAGCAGGGTGGTCTTGCCGGCGCCGTTGGCACCGATGATGCCGATGCGGTCGCCGCGCAGAATGGTGGTCGAGTAGTCGCGCACCACCGTGCGGTCGCCGAACGTCTTGCTCACGTCGTTGAGCTCGGCGACCATCTTGCCGGAGCGTTGGCCTTCGGCCAGCGCCAGATTGACGTCGCCGACGCGCTCCCGGCGTTCGGCGCGCTCGACGCGCAGTCTCTCGAGGCGGCGCACCCGGCCTTCGTTGCGGGTGCGGCGGGCTTCCACGCCCTTGCGGATCCAGACCTCTTCCTGCGCCAGCAGCTTGTCGAAGCGGGCCTGCTCGAGGCGCTCGGACTCCAGCCACTGCGCCTTGCGCTCCTGCCACTGACTGAAATTGCCGGGGAAGCTGAGCAGGCGCCCGCGATCCAGTTCGACGATGCGGGTGGCGATGGCGTCGAGAAAGCGCCGATCGTGGGTGATGATGATGGCCGCGCCTTTCCAGTTGCGCAGTAGGCTCTCGAGCCAGGCGATGCCCTCGAAGTCGAGGTGGTTGGTGGGCTCATCGAGCAGCAGCAGGTCGGGTTCGTCGACGAGGGCGCGCGCCAGCGCGACGCGCTTGCGGGTGCCGCCCGACAGGCCGGCGATCAAGGCGTCGGCCGGAAGCCCCAGCTTTTCGAGGGCGGCGCGCACGCGCGAGGGGCGCTGCCAGTCTTCGGGGTGCAGATCCGGGGCACAGACGGCGTCGTAGACGGTGAGCGTGTCGTCGAGCTGGGGTTCTTGTTCGACCGTGACCACGCGCAGGCCCGACATGCGCGCGATGTCGCCGTCGTCGGGTTGGTTGCGGCCATCGAGCAGGCGCAGGAGCGAAGACTTGCCGGCGCCGTTGCGGCCGATCAGGCCGATACGCTCGCCCTCCTGGATGGAGAAGTCGGCGTGGTCCAGCAGCGGGTGGTGACCGAAGGCCAGTTGGACGTCGGTAAGCGAGATCAGGGTGTTGAGAGCCATGTAGCGCAACGCTTGGAGAATGACCCGTATTGTCGCAGGAACCGGGGCCCGCACGGGCGCGTCCGCCATTTAGTCTAAAATGCGCCGGCGAGGTGGGTCGGGCAATCGCGGTGGCGCAAGCCATCGAGGAAGGTCTGGACTCCACAGGGCGGGATAGCGGCTAACGGCCGTCCGGCGAACTGGCGGCTTGTCCGTCAGCGAAGCCGAGGAACAGGGCCACAGAGACGAGTCTGCGGAGCGGGCGCGAAAGCGCACCGGCACGGCCATCTCCGTGCTGAGCCGTCCGGCAACGGGCGGCGGCGTCGCAGGGTGAAACGCGGCAACCTCTATCCGGAGCAACATCAAATAGGCATGCGTACGGTCTTCGGACCGGGAAGGGCGGCTCCGTCCGAGCATGCGGGTAGGTGGCATGAGCGCGTCAGCAATGGCGCGCCTAGAGGAATGATTGCCCGCCGGGGTCACCCGGCGTACAAAATCCGGCCTATAGACTCACCTCGCAACTCCCCCCAGATCCGGAAATTTCTTTGCACCGTCCTGGCGCAGTCGCCCCGACACGCGCGAATTTCCAGACATTGACGGCATTGCCCCCCGAGAGCGGCGCTTTAAATGCCGCAGATTCTTCACGCAGGACTTTGAGATGTAGCTGCAAGCTGCTGATTTCACAGCATCTTTTGATGCGGCCCATTTTTACAATTTGGCCTAAGTCCTTGTTGTGATTGAAAAAATTGCAACCTCCAGCTTGACCCGTCTATGCCGTTCCCGTAGAGTGGGAAATAGTAGGAAATTGTGCAATTAAGTGGGGCAAAACGGGTGTTTCAAGGAAGCAGTGCGCTCACAATGGATGCGAAGGGACGGATCTCGATTCCGACCCGGCATCGTGACGCCCTGGTTTCCCAGGCTGAAGGCCGCCTGACACTCACCCGCCACCCCGACGGCTGTCTGCTGGTGTATCCGCGCAATGAGTGGGAAAAGAAGCGCGAGCAGATTGCCGCCTTTCCCATGACGGCTCGGGGCCTGCAACGGCTGTTGCTGGGCAACGCCCAGGACGTGGAGATCGACGGTTCCGGCCGGGTTCTGATCGCGCCCGAACTGCGCAACGCTTCCGGTATGACGCGCGACGTGATGCTGCTCGGTATGGGCACGCACTTCGAGCTCTGGGATGCCGCTTCCCTGGCCCGCCGCGAGGCGGAGGACCTGGCACAGGGAATGCCGGACGTGTTGAACCAGTTTTCGTTCTGAAACCGCTATGGAATTCGAGCATCGGCCCGTCCTGCTGGAGCCGACGGTGGACGCCTTGTTGCAGCCAGATTTTGGCGGCAAGGGAGCGAGCCGCCAGCGTGCACCCGCCGACACCGCGACCGACGCGCGCGCCGAGCGCGGCGTCTTCGTGGATGGCACGTTCGGTCGGGGCGGTCACAGCCGCGAGCTCTTGAGCCGGCTGGGTGCGCAGGCCCGTCTGTTTGTTTTCGACAAGGATCCTCAGGCGATCGCGGTGGCGCAAGCGCTGGCCGCCGCGGACGCCCGGGTGACAGTGGTGCATGGGGGCTTTGCCACCATGACCGAGGAATTGACGGCGCGCGGCATCGACAAGGTCGATGGCGTGATGCTGGATCTAGGCGTGTCATCGCCCCAGATTGATGATGCCGAGCGTGGCTTTTCGTTTATGCGAGACGGCCCGCTCGACATGCGTATGGATACGAGCCGCGGCCCCACGGTCGCGGAGTGGCTGGCAGAAGCCAGTGTGGACGAGTTGCGGGAGGTCATCGCAGATTATGGCGAAGAACGGTTTGCTTTTCAGGTTGCAAAGGCGATTGCTGCTCGCCGCGCAACACGGCCGCTGCGCACCACGCTCGAGCTTGCCGAGTGCGTCGCCAGCGCCGTCCGCACGCGCGAAAAGGGGCAGCATCCGGCCACACGCACCTTTCAGGCTCTACGGATTTACATCAATCGGGAGCTCGAAGAGCTCGCGCGCGCCCTCGCGTCAGCTCTAGAGCTGCTCGCGCCTGGGGGGAGGTTGGCGGTGATCAGTTTCCACTCGCTGGAAGACCGCATGGTCAAGCAATGCATCGCGGCGGCCGCCCGGCCGGGCGCGGTGCATGCTCGTCTGCCCCTGCGCGAAAGCGAAATGCCCCAACCCGTGGTGCGCTCGCTGGGCAAGGTCGTGGCTTCCGATGAAGAGGTCGCCGGCAACGCGCGTTCGCGTTCCGCCATTCTCCGTGCCGCCGAACGCACCACCACGCCGCTGTCGGGCGACGGCGGCGCCGCCTTCGTGAACGCCATGAAGGTCCCCGGCGAGCCTGCCGCTGGCCGGGGGAGGCGCCGCTGATGGGCCGAGCCAGCCTGATCGTCGCCGCGCTGCTGATGCTGTCCGCCATTTCCCTGGTGACCAGCCGCTATCAGTCGCGCCAGCTCTTCATCGAGCTGGGACGGGGTCAGGCCGAGGCGCGTGATCTCGACACCAACTGGCGTCGGCTTCAACTCGAGCGCGCCGAGCTGGCACGCAATGCCCGCGTGGATCATGCCGCGCGCGAAGAACTCAAGATGATCCCGATCGTGCCCGATCGCACGATCTATATGAATCAACCCCAGTCGGCGGCCGGAGGCGCGCAATGAAGCGTGTGCCGTTCTTCGACAACCCCGTGCTGCGCGGGCAGTTGCCCATGTGGCGCGCCCGGCTCGTGCTGATTCTGCTGTTCTGCGGATTCGTCGTGCTCGCGGGGCGCGCGCTGTTTCTGCAGGGCATCTCGACCGAGTTCCTGCAGCAGCAGGGCGAGCGGCGCTACGAGCGCACGCTGACGCTGTCGGCCACGCGCGGCAAGATCCTCGATCGCAACAACGTCGTGCTGGCATCGAGCGTGCCGGCGCGCGCCATCTGGGCGATTCCCGAAGACGCCCGCCAGGCCAGCCCCGAACAGCTGAACGTGCTGTCCAAGCTGCTCGACACGCCGATTTCCGAGCTGCGCCGCCGCCTGGCCGACGAAGACCGCAACTTCGTCTACCTGAAGCGTCAGGTGCCGATGGAAGTTGCGGAAAAGATCAAGCAGCTTGCGATGCCGGGCGTGCATCAGCAGCCCGAGTCGCGCCGCTATTACCCCGAGGGCGAGGTCACGGCGCACATCGTCGGCTTCAACAACGTGGAAGACAAGGGGCAGGAGGGCGTCGAGCTCACCTTCAATCAGCAGTTGGAAGGCCGCCCGGGCACCCGCCGCGTCATCAAGGATCGCCTCGGTCGCGTGATCGAAGACGTGCAGGCCGTGACGCTGCCGGTGGATGGCCGCGATCTGCGTCTGTCGATCGACACGCGCCTGCAGTATCTGGTTTTCAAGGAGCTGCAGGTCGCGCTCGACAAGCACCAGGCCCGCGCGGCCACGGCCGTCGTGCTGGACGTGCACACGGGCGAGATCCTGGCGCTGGCCAGCCTGCCTTCGTTCGATCCGAACAATCGCGAAACTTTCCAGATGGCGTCGCTGCGCAATCAGGCGATCACGGACACGTTCGAGCCCGGCTCGATCATGAAGCCGTTCACGGCCGCGCTGGCGCTGGATCTGGGCCGCATCACCACCAACACGCAGTTCGAAACCGGCAATGGCCGATTCCAGTATCAGGGCTCGACGATCAGCGACGTGAGCCGTAACGGCACGCTCGACGTGGCCGGCGTGCTGCGCAAGTCGAGCAACATCGGCATGACCATGATCTCCGAGAAGCTGCAGGCCAAGGAGATGTGGGATCGCTTCACCGAGCTCGGCCTGGGCCAGGCGCCCCAGCTGGGTTTCCCGGGCGCGGCGCCGGGACGTCTGCGTCCCTGGGACCGCTGGCGCCTGATCGAGAAAGCCACGATGGCGTACGGCTACGGGCTGTCCGTCTCGCTGCTGCAGGTGGCGCGCGCCTATACCGTGTTTGCGCGCGACGGCGACATGGTGTCGCTCACCCTGGTGCGGCGCGATAGCGATCCCACCAGCGTCAAGATCTACAACCCCAAGACCGCCGCGATGGTGCGCGCGATGCTGGAAGCGGCCGCCGGCCCGGATGGGGCCAAGGCCGCTCAGGTCCAGGGCTACCGCGTGGCCGGCAAGAGCGGCACCGCGCGCAAGATCGTCGACGGCAAGTACAGCACCCAGCGTTATCGCAGTTCGTTCGTCGGCTTCGCGCCGGTTTCCAATCCCAAGATCATCGTGGCCGTGTCGATTGATGAGCCCAAGGTGGGCGGTTATTACGGTGGCGCGATCGCGGCACCGGTGTTCTCCAGCATTACCGGCGGCAGCCTGCGTCTGATGGGCGTGCAGCCCGACGCGCCGTTCGAGTCCACCATCGTGGCCGGCGTGCCGGAAGGGGGCGCGCGATGAGTCAGCCGTTCAACGCGCTGGTGCGAGTCCTGGCCGAGCCCGGCGCGGCCGAGCCGCACGTGACCTGGCTGCGCGAGCGTGCCGTCGGCACGGCGCACCTGCGTCTGGATTCGCGCGACGTGGCAGCAGGCGACGTGTTCGTCGCCTGCGCCGGACTCGCCAGCGATGGCCGTCTCTATATAGAACAGGCCCTGGCGGCAGGCGCCGCCGCGGTTCTGTGCGAAGCCGAAGGCGCGCCCGAGCGGGCCGCCGATGACCGGGTCCGTCCGGTGGCGAACCTGCGCGGAATGCTCGGCGAGCTGGGCGACCTCTGGTACGGCCAGCCCTCGGCCAAGCTGACCGTGGTGGCCGTGACCGGCACCAATGGCAAGACCTCGTGCGTGCATTGGCTCGCGCAGGCGCTGACCCGCATGGGCCGGCCCTGCGGCAGCATCGGCACGCTCGGCGCATTGCTCCCCGGCGGTGAATCGCTGGGCGGGCATCTGACCACGCCCGATGTGCTGAGCCTGCACCGCCTGCTGGCCGCGATGCTCGCGTCCGGCGCGCAGGCCGTGGCGATGGAGGCCTCCTCGATCGGTATCGAGCAGGGCCGCATGGACAACGTGCGTCTGTCCGCCGCCGGCTTCACCAATCTGACCCGCGACCATCTCGATTACCACGGGACGATGGAGCGCTACGAACAGGCCAAGGCCGCGTTGTTCCGCTGGCCGGGGCTGCGCGCCGCCGTCGTCAATGTCGACGATGCCGCGGGCCAACGCATGCTGGCCAGTCTGCCCGCCACCCTGCGCGTGGGCTATTCCGTGCAGGATGTGCCGGCGGATCTGCTGGCGCGTGATCTGCAGGCCACGTCGCACGGACAAGTCTTTACGCTGGTCACGCCCGAGGGCGAGGCGCAGATCGTCACGCGTCTGCTGGGCAAGCACAACATCTCCAATCTGCTGCTGGTCGCCGGCATGCTGCTCAAGCTGGGCTGGCCGCTGTCGCAGGTCGCTCGCGAGCTGGCTGCCGCCACCCCGGTGGACGGTCGTCTGCAGGCCGTGCCCACTCCGGCGTTGCCGCAGATGTCGCCGGCCACGTCCGGCCCGCTGGTGGTCGTGGACTACGCGCACACCCCGGACGCGCTCGCCCGCGCGCTTGCCGCGCTGCGGCCGCTGGCCCAGGCGCGCGGCGGTTCGCTGACCTGCCTGTTCGGTTGCGGTGGCGATCGCGACGCCGGCAAGCGCCCCGAGATGGGCCGCATCGCCGCCGACCTTGCCGACCGCCTCGTCGTCACCAGCGACAATCCCCGCAGCGAGGCGCCGCAGGCCATCATCGATCAGGTGCTGGCCGGCGTGCCGCGCGCGACGCGCGCGGTGGCGCAGGTGGACCGCGCGCGCGCCATCCTCCAGACCGTGTGGGCCGCCCATGCGGACGACGTAGTGCTGCTGGCCGGCAAAGGCCATGAAACCTATCAGGAAATCGCGGGCCGCAAGCTCACGTTCGACGATCGTGAATGGGCGCGCGCCGCGTTGCTGCTGCCGCATGTGGCGGGCGTGAGCACCGATACGCGCAGCGTCGGCGCCAACGAGTTGTTCGTGGCGCTGGTGGGCGAGAGTTTCGACGGTCACGATTACCTGGCGCAGGCTCAGGCCGGCGGCGCATGCGCCGCCATCGTCGCGCATCCTGTGGCGGGCAGCTCGCTCACGCAGCTGGTGCTCGGCGATACCAAGCTCGCACTCGGCCGCATCGGCGCCGCGTGGCGCGCGCGTTTCAAGTTGCCCGTGATCGCCGTGACCGGCAGCAACGGCAAGACGACGACCAAGGAAATGATCGCCGGCATGCTGGCCGACTGGCAGGGCGAAGACGCCCGCCTCGCGACCGCCGGCAATTTCAACAACGAAATCGGTGTGCCGCTCACGCTGCTGCGTCTGCGCGCCCGCCATCGCGCCGCGGTGTTCGAGCTCGGCATGAACCATCCGGGCGAGATCGCTTATCTGTCGGAGATGGCGGCGGCGACGGTGGCGCTGGTCACCAACGCGCAGCGCGAGCACCAGGAATTCATGGTCACGGTCGAAGCCGTGGCCCGCGAAAACGGCGCGGTGATCAGCGCGCTGCCGCCGGACGGCATCGCGGTGTTTCCGGGCGACGAGCCCTACACCGGCATCTGGGAAGCGCTCGCCGGCTCGCGCCGCATGCTTCGCTTCGGCCTGCAGCCGGGGCTGGACGTGTACGCCGAGCAGATCGAGGCGGATCCCGATTTCACGCGCTGCCAGGTGATCACGCCGCTGGGCCAGGCCCAACTGGTGCTGCCGTTGCCCGGCCTGCACAACCTGCGCAATGCGCTGGCGGCCATCGCCTGCGCGCTCGCCGCGGGCGCGCCGCTCACGAGCGCGCTGCGGGCGCTCGAAGGTTTTGAAGCGGTCAAAGGCCGCATGCAGCGCAAGAAATTGAGTGACGGAACGCTGCTGATCGACGACACCTACAATGCGAACCCCGACTCGGTTCGCGCCGCCATCGACGTGCTGGCGCGACTGCCCGGTCCCCGTGCCCTCGTGCTCGGCGACATGGGCGAAGTGGGGGACAACGGGCCCGCCATGCATAGCGAGGTGGGCGCATATGCGCGCGATCACGGGATCGACGCGTTGATCACGCTGGGTGACGCCAGCCGGACGGCCGCGGCCGAGTTCGGTACGGCGGCGCACGCCTGCGCATCGGTAGACGAAGTCATCGCCGCACTGCGCGGCGCACGCCCGTCCAGCGTATTGGTAAAAGGTTCGCGCTTTATGCGCATGGAGCGGGTTGTGAAGGTTTTGAGTACCGAAGGCGGCCAGGGGCCGCAGGGCCAGGGAGGCGAGCATGCTGCTTGAGATCGCCCGCTGGCTTTCCGATGATGTGCGCGCCATTGGCGTGTTCGAATACATCACCTTGCGCGCCGTGCTGGCGTGCGCGACAGCCTTGCTGATCGGTCTCGTGGCCGGTCCCAAGGTGATTCGCAAGCTCACCGAAATGAAGATCGGCCAGGCCGTGCGCGCCTATGGCCCGGAATCGCACCTGGTCAAGAACGGCACGCCCACGATGGGCGGTGCGCTGATCCTGATCTCGATCGCCATCAGCACGCTGCTGTGGGCGGATTGGACCAACCGCTTCGTCTGGGTGGTGCTGCTGGTCACGTTCGGCTTCGGCTGGATCGGCTGGATGGACGACTACCGCAAGGTGGTCCATCGCGATCCCGAGGGCATGCCGGCGCGTCAGAAATTTTTCTGGCAGGCCACGATCGGTCTGATCGCGGCGGTCTACCTGGCTTTCGCCGTGTCGGCGCCGGCCAACACCGAGCTGTGGCCGCTGTTCAAGGCCTGGGTGGCGAGCGGCTTCACGATGCCGTTGCCGACCCGCGCCGACTTGATCGTGCCGTTCTTCAAATCGGTCAGCTATCCGCTGGGCGTGCTGGGCTTCGTCGCGCTCACCTGGGCGGTGATCGTGGGCACCAGCAATGCCGTGAACCTGACCGACGGCCTCGACGGCCTCGCGATCATGCCGACCGTCATGGTGGGCAGCGCGCTGGGCATATTCGCTTACGTGGTGGGCCGCGTCGATTACTCCAAATACCTGCTGTTCCCGTATATCCCGGGGGCGGCCGAACTCATGGTGCTATGTGCGGCGATCGGGGGCGCGGGACTCGCGTTCCTCTGGTTCAACGCCTATCCCGCGCAGGTGTTCATGGGCGATGTCGGCGCGCTGGCGCTGGGCGGCGCGCTCGGCACCATCGCCGTGATCGTGCGTCAGGAGATCGTGCTTTTCATCATGGGCGGCGTATTCGTGGTCGAAACGCTCTCCGTGATGATGCAGGTGACATGGTTCAAGTACACGAAGCGCAGATATGGCCAGGGCAGGCGGATATTCCGCATGGCGCCGCTGCACCACCATTTCGAGGTGGGCGGCTGGAAGGAAACCCAGGTCGTGGTGCGTTTCTGGATCATCAGCATGATGCTCGTGCTGATTGGTCTGTCCACTCTGAAGTTGCGTTGATCAAAACATGAATATGGAAGTGATGCCGCCCGTCGCAGCACCGCTCGTCCTGATCCTCGGATTGGGAGAGACCGGTGCGGCCAGCGCGCGCTGGTGCGCCCGTCAGGGTGCACGGCTGCGCGTGGCCGACACGCGCGCCGAACCCGGCGGGCTGGCGGCACTGCGCGAGGCCCTGGCCGACGCGCAGGTCGAGTACCACCTGGGTTGCGCCGACGCGTTCCCGCCCGAGCTGCTCGATGGCGTGGATCAGCTCGTGCTGAGCCCGGGCCTGGCGCCGGGCGCGGAGCCCACCGCCGGCCTGCTGGCCCTTGCCGCCGAGCGTGGCATCGAGGTGGTGGGCGAGATCGAATTGTTCGCCCGTGCGCTGGCACAGCTTGCCGAGTCGCACGACTATCGGCCGCGCCTGCTGGCCGTCACGGGTACCAATGGCAAGACTACGGTCACGGCGCTCACGCGCCAGCTGATCGAGTCCGCCGGGCTGAGCGTGGTGGCCGCGGGCAATATCAGCCCGGCGGCACTGACCGCTCTGGCCGATGCGCTCGACGCCGACGCGTTGCCGCAGGTCTGGGTGCTCGAGCTGTCGAGCTTCCAGCTCGACACGACGCGCTCGCTGCGCGCCGACGCGGCGGTGGTGCTCAACGTGACGCAGGATCACCTGGACTGGCACGGCAGCATGCAGGCCTACGCGGATGCCAAGGCCCGTTTGCTGAAGATGACGCGCGTCGCCATCGTCAATCGCGACGACCCGCTGACCGTCGCCATGGTGTCCGGGCTGAACGCGCTCGACGTGCGCAGCTTCGGTCGCGGCTTGCCGGCGCTGGTCGGCGACATGGGCCTCGAGCCCGGCGATGGCATGGCCTGGCTGGTGGCGTGCGAGCCGACCGATTTCGACGAGCCCGCGCCGCCGGTGCGGCGCAAGAAAGATGCTCCCCCGCCAGCGCGCCATGCCGGCCGTGTCAGCCGTCTGATGCCGGCCGATGCCCTGCGCATTCGCGGCGTGCACAATGCCCTGAACGCATTGGCCGCCATGCAGCTCGCGCGTGCGCTGGACCTCGGCTGGGGCCCGATGCTGCGCGCGCTGCGCGACTATGCCGGCGAGCCGGGCCGGGTGTCGTTCGTGCGTACCGTGGCGGGCGTCGACTACATCAATGACACCAAGGGCACCAACGTGGGCGCGACCGTCGCCGCGCTGGAAGGCCTGGGTCAGACCGTCGTGTTGATCGCCGGCGGCCAGGGCAAGGGCCAGGATTTTTCGCCGCTCGTGCCGATGGTCAAGCGCCATGCGCGCGGCGTCGTGCTGATCGGTACCGATGGCCCGGCCATCGGCGAGGTGCTGGCGTCCACCGGCGTGCCCTGCGTGGCCGCGGCCGACATGGCCGACGCGGTACGGCGCGCCGCCGAGCTGGCTCAGGAGGGCGATGCCGTGCTGCTGTCGCCGGCCTGCGCCAGCCTCGATATGTTCCGCAACTATCCGCACCGCGGGCAGGTCTTCGTCGAAGAGGTCGAAGAGCTCGCGCGCGACCGGGGCGAGGTGCTATGAGCCTGTTCGCCGAACTCACCGCCAGCGTCAATGCCGTGCGCCCCGGGCGCACCCGCATGCGCAATTTCGACCTGCCGCTCGTGGTGGCCGCGTCGACTTTGCTGCTGCTCGGCCTGCTGATGGTGTATTCGGCGTCGATCGCGCTGGCCGACGGCCCGCGCTACGCCTCGTACGGTCGCTATTACTTCGTGGTACGCCACGGGCTCTTCCTCACGACCGGCCTGGTCGCGGCCGCGATCGCGCTCGCTCTGCCGCTGCGCGTGTGGCAGCGCCTCGCCGTGCCGCTCTTCATGTTCGCGCTGTTCCTGCTGCTCGCCGTGCTCGTGCCGGGCATCGGCCGCGAGGTCAACGGCGCGCACCGCTGGATTCCGCTGGGCCCGGTCAATTTCCAGCCCTCCGAGCTGATGAAGCTGGCCGCCGTGCTCTACGCCGCCGACTACACCGTGCGCAAGCAGGAGTACATGCAGGCCTTCGCGCGCGGCTTCCTGCCCATGGCCTGCGCGCTGGGGGCGGTCGGCATGTTGCTGCTGCTCGAGCCCGACCTCGGCGCCTTCATGGTGATCGTGGCGATCGCGATCGGGATCCTGTTCCTGGGCGGCATCAACGGCAAGTACTTCAGCAGCCTGCTGGCCGTGCTCATGGGCACCTTCCTCATGCTGATCTGGCTGTCGCCGTGGCGCCGCGCGCGTCTGTTCGCGTACCTGGATCCCTGGAACGAAGAGAACGCCTACGGCAGTGCCTATCAGTTATCGCATTCGCTCATCGCGCTGGGCCGCGGAGAGTGGTTCGGCGTGGGCCTGGGTGCCAGCGTCGAGAAGCTTCATTACCTGCCCGAGGCGCACACCGACTTCCTGATGGCGGTCGTGGGCGAGGAACTCGGATTCGCCGGCGTGATGCTCGTCATCGTGCTGTTCGCGGTCATCGTGCAGCGCGGCTTCGATATCGGCCGCCAGGCGATCGCCATGGAACGCACCTTCTCGGGCCTCGTCGCGCATGGCGTGGTGATGTGGTTCGGCGTGCAGGCGTTCATCAATATGGGCGTGTGCCTGGGCCTGCTGCCCACCAAGGGCCTCACGCTGCCGCTCATGAGCTATGGCGGCTCCGGCATCGTCATGAATCTGTGCGCGCTCGCGATCCTGATCCGCGTCGACATCGAAAACCGCGTCCTGATGCGGGGAGGGCGAGTATGACCGCGCCCACGATCCTCATCATGGCCGGTGGGACCGGCGGTCACATCATGCCGGGCCTCGCCGTGGCCGAAGTGCTGCGCGCGCGCGGCTGGCGCGTGCTGTGGCTGGGCAATCCCGACAAGATGGAAGGGCGTCTGGTGCCGCCGCGCGGCATCGACCTCGTTCCGCTGCATTTCCAGGGCGTGCGCGGCAAAGGGGCGGGCACGCTCATCAAGCTGCCGCTGACGCTGCTGCGCGCGCTGTCCGAAGCGTGGGGCCGGCTGTCCGCGGTGCGTCCCGACGTGGTGCTGGGCATGGGCGGCTATGTCGCCTTCCCGGGCGGCGCCGTTGCCGCGCTGCGCCGCATTCCGGTCGTGGTGCACGAACAGAACGCCGTCGCCGGCACGGCCAATCGCTGGCTCGCGCGCATGGCGCGTCGCGTGCTCTCCGGCTTCCCCGGCGTGCTGCCGGCGGCCGAGTGCGTGGGCAATCCGGTGCGCGCCGACCTGGCCGCGCTGCCGGCACCGGCCGAGCGCTATGCGGGCCGCACGGGTCCGCTGCGCCTGCTCGTGGTGGGCGGCAGCCTCGGCGCCCAGGCGCTGAACACGGTGCTGCCGCAAGCTCTGGCGCGTCTGCCCGCCGACGTGCGGCCGCAGGTCGTGCATCAGGCCGGCGAACAGCACTTCCAGGCCCTGCGTGCCGCCTATGACCAGGCGGGCGTGCAGGCCGAATGCGTTCCTTTCATCGAAGACATGGCCGGCGCCATGGGGGCGGCCGACCTGCTGGTCTGCCGCGCGGGCGCCATGACCGTGTCCGAGGTGGCGGCGGCGGGCGTCGCGGCGCTGTTCGTGCCGTTCCCGCACGCCATCGATGATCATCAAACCGCGAATGCGCGCTTCCTGAGCGACGATCAGGCGGCCTGGCTGCAACCGCAGCCGGACCTGACCGCGCAGTGGCTGGCCGACTGGCTGGCCGCGCGCACGCGCACCGAACTACAAACCGTGGCTGGCCGGGCCCGTGCGCATGCGCGAGTGCAGGCCGCCCAGGATATCGCCGACGCGTGCGTTGCCGCAGCGGGGCGTTCAACATGAAACACCGTATTCAACATATTCATTTCGTCGGCGTCGGCGGCTCGGGCATGAGCGGCATCGCCGAGGTGCTGCTCAATCTGGGTTACACCGTGAGCGGTTCCGACCTCAACGAGTCGACGGTCACGCGCCGTCTGGCCGGTCTCGGCCTGCGCGTGGCGATCGGCCATGCCGCCGAGAACGTCGCCGGCGCGGACGCGATCGTCACGTCCACCGCGGTCGCGGGCGACAACCCGGAAGTGATCGCGGCACGTGCCGCGCGCATTCCCGTGGTGCCGCGCGCCGTGATGCTGGCCGAACTGATGCGCCTGAAGCGCGGCATCGCCGTGGCCGGCACCCATGGCAAGACGACCACGACCAGCCTGGTCGCGAGCGTGCTCGCCGCCGGCGGCCTGGACCCCACCTTCGTGATCGGCGGCCGCCTGAATTCGGCCGGCGCCAACGCGCAGCTGGGTCAGGGCGAGTTCATCGTGGTCGAGGCCGACGAGTCGGACGCCTCCTTCCTGAATCTGCTGCCGGTGATGGCCGTCGTGACCAACATCGACGCCGATCACATGGACACCTACGGTCACGATGTCGCGCGCCTCAAGAGCGCGTTCATCGAGTTCACCCAGCGCCTGCCGTTCTACGGCAGCGCCGTGCTGTGCGTGGACGACGCCAACGTGCGCGAGATCATGCCCTTCGTGTCGCGTCCGATCACGACCTACGGCCTGTCGCCCGAAGCGCAGGTGCGCGGCGAAGACGTCGTGGCCGACGGCACCCGCATGCGCTTCAGCGTGCGCCGCCGTGACCGCGACATCGAACTGCCCACGCTGCAGGTCGAGTTGAACCTGCCCGGTCTGCACAATGTGCGCAACGCGCTGGCCGCGATCGCCGTGGCGTCAGAGCTGGGCGTGTCCGATGACGCGATCCAGCAGGCGCTCGCCGCCTTCAAGGGCGTCGGCCGCCGCTTTACCCAATACGGCGATCTGCCCGTGTCGCAGGCCCAGGGCGGCGGCACCTACACGCTCATCGACGACTACGGTCATCACCCGGTCGAGATGGCCGCGACGCTGGCCGCGGCCCGTGGCGCCTGGCCCGACCGTCGCATCGTGCTGGCCTTCCAGCCGCACCGCTATACCCGTACGCGCGACTGCTTCGAAGACTTCGTGCGCGTGCTCGGCACGGCCGACGCCGTGCTGCTCACCGAGGTCTACGCCGCGGGCGAAGCGCCGCTGGTGGCCGCCGATGGCCGCGCGCTGTCGCGTGCGCTGCGCGTGGCGGGCAAGGTCGAGCCCGTGTTCGTCGAAGACGTGGCCGAGCTGCCGCAAGCCGTGCGCGATTTCGTGCGCGACGGCGACGTGGTGGTGGTGATGGGAGCCGGTTCGATCAGCCGCATCCCGGCCCAATTGGGAGAACAGGCATGAGCGCACAGTTCGGCAAGGTAGGCGTTCTGTATGGCGGTCGTTCCGCCGAACGCGAAGTCTCGATCATGTCCGGCACCGGCGTGCACGAAGCGCTGCGCAGCCAGGGCGTCGACGCGCATCTGTTCGACACCGGCACGCGCACCCTGGCCGAACTGGCCGACGCGCGTTTCGATCGGGTCTTCATCGCGCTGCACGGTCGTTACGGCGAAGACGGCTCGCTGCAGGGCGCGCTCGAACTGCTGGGCATTCCGTACACCGGAAGCGGCCCGATGGCCTCGGCGCTCGCGATGGACAAGATCATGACCAAGCGGATCTGGCTGCAGCACGGCCTGCCCACGCCGCAGTTCGAGTCGCTCGATGCCGACAGCGAACTGCGCCTGGTGCCCGATCGCCTCGGCCTGCCGCTGATCCTGAAGCCGCCGCATGAGGGGTCGACGGTCGGCATCACGAAGGTGTCCGGCTATTCCGACATGAAAGAAGCCTACGCGGCAGCCGCGCGTTTCGACGAGACGGTGCTGGCCGAGCAGTTCATCACCGGCCGCGAGCTCACCGTGGCGCTCATGGGCAAGGGCCGCAATGCGCGGGCGCTGCCCATCATCGAAATCGTGGCGCCCCAGGGCAACTACGACTACGAGCACAAGTACTTCTCCGACGAGACCCAGTACTTCTGCCCGGCCGACCTGCCGAAATCGCTGGCCGACGAGATCGCCAACATCTCGGTGGCGGCCTACCGCGCGCTCGATTGCGAGGGCTGGGCCCGCGCCGACGTGCTGCTGGACCGCCAGAATCGACCCTGGCTGATCGAAATGAATACCTCGCCCGGCATGACCGGGCACTCGCTGGTGCCCATGGCGGCGCGCGCGGTGGGCATGTCCTACCCCGAGCTGTGCATGGCCATCCTGGCCGAGGCGTCCTGCAAATTGCAGGCCCCGGCGCGTAACGCCTGACCGGAACGACTTGTGTGGAACGACGCTCGCACCATCAACCTGATCGCCAACACGCTCGCCGTGCTGGCGGTAGCCGCCATGCTGTTGGCCGGGGTGGTGTGGGTCGCGCAGCGACCATATTTCAAACTCACGGCCATCGAGCTCGAGGCGATGCCCGAGTCCGAGCTGCACTACGTCTCGACGGGCGCGGTGCGGGCGGCCATTGCGGGCCGCTTCACGGGCAATTTCTTCACCGTGGACCTGGACGAGGCGCGCGAGGTGTTCGAGTCGGTGCCGTGGGTGCGGCATGCCACCGTGCGCCGCATCTGGCCCAATACCTTGCGCGTGCGCATCGAAGAGCAGCTGCCCCTGGCGCTGTGGAACGAGAACCAGATGATCAACACCTGGGGCGAAGCGTTCACGGCCAACACGGGCGAGCTGGACGACGACATGGTGCTGCCGCAGTTCGCGGGCCCCGAGGGTGCCGAGGCGCTCGTGGTGCAGCGCTACGCGGAACTGGCGCGCTGGTTCGCGCCGCTCGATCTGCAGGTGCGCGAGCTGGAACTGAGCCCGCGCTACGCCTGGCGTGCGATCCTGTCGAACGGCATGGCGCTGGACCTGGGCCGCGATCCGGGCGCCGACGCGCCGGATCCGCACGGCCTGCCCGGCGCCTTGCCCTTCGCCGCCCGTATTCAACGCTTTGTGCAGAGCTGGCCCGCCGTGGCCAGCCGGCTGGAAGGCCGCACGGTCACCCAGGCCGATCTGCGATACCCCAATGGTTTTGCCCTGGCGCTGGCTCCGCTGCCGCCAGAGACCAAATCGAATTCCAAAACCAAACCTGTCAAGAAACCATAACGCCATGACCCGTGACATCAAGGACCTTATCGTCGCCCTCGATATCGGCACCAGCAAGGTGGTGGCTGTGGTGGCCGAAATTCTGCCCGAGGGACGCTTCGAAGTGCTCGGGTTGGGGCAGCACGAGTCGCGCGGCATGCGCAAGGGCGTGGTCGTCAATATCGAGACCACGGTCAACTCCATCCAGCGCGCGCTCGAAGAAGCCGAGCTGATGGCCGACTGCAAAATCCGCGACGTCTATACCGGCATCGCCGGCAGCCACATCCGCAGCTTCAATTCGAGCGGGATGGTGGCTGTCAAGGACAAGGAAGTCACCGCCACCGACGTCGCACGCGTGATCGAGACCGCCAAGGCCGTCAACATCCCGACCGACCAGCAGGTGCTGCATGTGCTGACGCAGGAGTTCATCGTCGACGGCCAGGAAGATATCCGCGAGCCCATCGGGATGAGCGGCCTGCGCCTCGAAGTGCGCGTACACATCGTGACCGGCGCCGTGAGCGCGGCCCAGAACATCGTGAAGTGCGTGCGTCGCTGCGGCCTCGAAGTGCAGGATCTGATCCTGCAGCCGCTCGCCTCCAGCCTCGCCTGCCTGACGGCCGACGAGAAAGAGCTGGGCGTGGTGCTGGTCGATATCGGCGGTGGCACCACCGACGTCGCCATCTTCACGGGCGGCGCGATCCGCCACACCGCGGTGATTCCGATCGCCGGCGACCAGATCACCAACGACATCGCGGCGATGCTGCGCACGCCGACGCCGGATGCCGAAGAAATCAAGCTGCGCTATGGCGTGGCCAAGCAGGTCATTGCGCGTCCCGACGAGGCCGTCGAGGTCCCGGGGCTGGGCGACCGCGGCCCGCGTCAGGTCAAGCGGCAAGCCCTGGGCGCCGTGATCGAACCGCGCGTCGAAGAATTGTTCACGCTGGTGCAGCAGGTGGTGCGCGACTCCGGCTACGAAGATCTGCTGGCGTCGGGCGTCGTGCTCACCGGCGGATCGGCGCAACTGCCGGGCATGGTCGAGCTGGCCGAAGACGTGTTCCTGAAGCCGGTGCGCGTGGCCGTGCCCGAGTACGAGGGCAGCCTCGCCGACGTGATGCGCAATCCGCGTTTCTCGACCGTGATGGGCCTGCTTCAGGAAGCCCGCATGCAGCGCGTGCGTGGCCGCAAGGTCGCCGCGCAGACCGGCAATCTGAAGAGCCTGTTTGCCCGCATGAAGGAATGGTTCATGAATTGAATGAGGGGCAGGGAGCCGCGGGGGTTCCTGGTCCTCGGTGTTCACCGGCAGTTTGCGGTGAAGGCCGAAAGCGAGGGGAGGAGACGTTTCAAAACCGGTGCGGGCAACCGCCGGCCTCGTTTTTGAAGCGACTCACATAAAGATAGGTTGTAGGGGAATTTTGTTATTCGCAAATCCGGACTTGTGAGGGAGTCATCATGATGAACTTTGAGATGCTTGAGACCAACGCCAAAGG
The DNA here is from genome assembly GCF_002261315.1 of Bordetella genomosp. 5. Taxonomy (NCBI): domain Bacteria; kingdom Pseudomonadati; phylum Pseudomonadota; class Betaproteobacteria; order Burkholderiales; family Alcaligenaceae; genus Bordetella; species Bordetella genomosp. 5. Next base: position 627,435 of record NZ_NEVP01000011.1, on the reverse strand, counting down.
GACCATAATCAAGGTCGTTGGTGTGGGTGGTGCGGGCGGCAATGCCGTGGCGCACATGATTCGCAGTGGTGTGAGCGGCGTGGATTTCATCTGCGCCAATACCGACGCGCAGGCGCTTGCCGCCACCAACGCGCCGGTGCAGATCCGTCTGGGCCGTACCGGTCTGGGCGCGGGTGCCAAGCCCGAGCAGGGCCGCGCCGCGGCCGAAACCGCTCGTGAAGAAATCCGTGCCGCCCTTAACGGCGCGCACATGGTTTTCATCACGGCCGGCATGGGCGGTGGCACGGGTACGGGCGCGGGTCCGGTCGTGGCCGAAGTGGCCAAGGAACTGGGCATCCTGACCGTGGGTGTCGTGACCAAGCCCTTCACCTTCGAGGGCAACAAGCGCCTGAAGATGGCTGAAGACGGCATCAGCGAACTGGGCAAGCACGTCCATTCGCTCATCGTCGTGCTCAACGAAAATCTCTATGAGCTGATGGACGAGGATGCCACCCAGGAAGACTGCTTCAAGTCTGCCGACGACATCCTGCACAACGCTTGCGCCGGTATCGCCGAAATCATTAACGTCGAAGGCAACGTCAACGTCGACTTCGAAGACGTGAAGACGATCATGGGCGAGCAGGGTCAGGCCATGATGGGCACGGCGACCGCCAGTGGCGCCGACCGCGCTCGCGTGGCGGCCGAGAAGGCCATCGCATGCCCGCTGCTCGAAGGCGTGGACCTGAACGGCGCGCGTGGTGTGCTGGTCAACATCACGTCGGCCCGTACGCTGAAGATGCGCGAAACGCGCGAAATCATGGAAACGATCCGCAGCTACGCTTCGGAAGACGCGACCGTGATCTTCGGCACCGCCTACGACGAAACGATGGGTGAAAACCTGCGCGTGACCGTGGTGGCAACCGGCCTTGGCCGCGCCGTCGCTCGTCCGCAACTGGTGCAGACCCCGGCAGAAGAACTGCGCACCGGCACCGACAACCTGCCCCTGGGCGGGATGGTGGCTGCGCAGCAGGGCGACTACCGCAATCTGGACATGCCGTCGGTGATGCGCAACCCGCGCAGCCAGGCGTCGGCCCAGGTGCGTGCCCTGGAAAGCTCGGGCATGGATCACTTCGACATTCCGGCTTTCCTGCGCAAGCAAGCCGACTGACGTGGTCCGCGGGGCCGGAAGGCTCCGTTACTCCCTCAGCGTCCATCCTTCGCTGCCCCGGCGAAGGATGGACGTGCGAGCGGTAAGTGCATGAAATGCAGTGCAACAAATATCGGGGATATCTATGGCGGCCATAGCGACAGCCGCATGGCGTCATTGTGCCGCGAAGGTTACAATGGAATGGTTCTGCCGGCTTGCGCATGCAAGTTGCCGGCTTCATGTTTAGAAAAAACAAGATCATGTTCCGACAGCGCAGCATTCAGAATCTCGTCCGCACGACAGGCGTCGGCGTCCACTCCGGACGGCGGGTCGAGCTCACGCTGCGTCCTGCGGAAGCCAACACGGGCATCGTGTTCCACCGTGTCGATCTGCCCGAGGTCGTCGACCTCCCGGCGCAGGCCACCGGCGTGGGCGATACCCGCATGGCATCGGTGCTTCAGCAGGGCAACGTGCGTGTATCCACCGTCGAACATCTGATGTCGGCGCTTGCCGGCCTGGGTATCGACAACCTCCACGTCGACCTCACCGCCGAAGAAGTGCCCATCATGGACGGCAGCGCGGCGACCTTCGTGTACCTGCTGCGCTCGGCCGGTATCGTCGAGCAGAACGCGCCCAAGCATTTCATCCGCGTGCTCAAGCCCATCGAGGTGCGCGAGGGCGAAGGCCGCAACGAGAAGTGGGCCCGCCTGGAGCCGCACGAAGGTTTCGCGCTCGCCTTCTCGATCGACTTCCGTCACCCCGCCATCGATTCCACCGCCAATTTCGCGGAGATCGATTTCGCCACCCATTCGTACGTGCGCGAGATCGCGCGTGCCCGCACCTTCGGCTTCGTCAACGAAGTCGAGGCACTGCGTTCGATGGGCCTGGCGCGCGGCGGCAGCCTCGACAACGCGATCGTGATGGACGAGTACCGCGTGCTCAACAGCGACGGCCTGCGCTACGACGACGAATTCGTGAAGCACAAGATTCTCGACGCCATCGGCGATCTGTATCTGCTGGGCAAGCCGCTGGTCGCGCGCTACGTCGCGTGCAAGTCGGGCCATGCGCTCAACAATCACCTGGCGCGCGCGCTACTCGAGCAGCAAGAGTCCTGGGAGCTCGTCACGTACGAGTCGCAGGCGGCCGCGCCGCAGGCCTTCCGTCACGAATGGAAGCTGGCCTGAGTCCGATCTATCGCGTCGCCTGATCTATCAACGGGGCCTTCGATCGAAGGCCCCGATGCTTTTGGCCGCGCCCGAATGGGCCGCCCGGGTCCGGGCATGGCCGGATGAAATCGGCTGAAATGCCTTCAGTCTTTGCCGTGATGGCGCAGCAGACGCGCGACCGCGTCGGCCAGCGGACCGGGGCGCAGCCCCTCGCGCAGGTCGCTGAAGGCCTTGAGCGCGGTGTCGCCCAGGGGCTGGGCTTCTTTCGGGGGACGGGGTGCTTTTTGCCCCGGGCGCGGCATACCGGCTTGAATCCGAACGCTAATTTCAGTAAGGTTCCAGCCTTGCGTGGATAAGGTCTGGGCAATTCGCGGCGCCATCTGGCGCAATTTCGCGGCGTAGACCGGGCCCGGCACCGCCAGCATCAATTTCTGGCTTTCGAATTTGGCCACCACGCACACTGCGCCCAGCGCGGGCGGCAGCACGGCTGCCACCGCCTGTTGAATCTGCAGATGCGCCCGCGCCGTGGCGAGCACGCCCGCGCCGCGCATGTCATGACCCAGCCAACCGAGGGCCGTCTGTTCTCTCGACTTGCGGGTCGAGGAACGAGTTCGGTGTGGAGCAGGTCTATTCATGCCGCTCAATAATAGGATGCAAACCTTGAAGATCGTGATTATGCATGCCCGCGCAGGGCAGGACCGGCATCTCACCGTCAGCGGTGCGCGCCTGGCCCTGTTCGCGGGTGTCGCCCTGATGGCGGCAGCCGCGATCGGCGCGATCATGCAGCGCGTGTTGATGCCGGCGTTTGCCGGCGCCACGCCGTATTCGGTCGACTGGCCCAGCTATGCACGCTCGATGAATCCGGACCGCGAGGCCGATTTCATGCGCGAAAACGTCAACATGCTCGCCTCGAAGGTCGGCGTGTTGCAGGCCAAGCTGACCAGTATCGACGGCCTCGGCCGCCGTGTCGCGCAGATCGCTGGTATCGACTATACCGATGTCGCACCGGGCAGTCACCCCGACATGATGCCCGCCGAGGCGACCCACGTGATGGACGATCTGTTTACGGATCGCCAGCCGCCGTCGCCCGAGTCCGCCGAAGCGCTGGGCCGTCAGCTCGACGAGATCCAGGTGCGCATGTCGCGCCAGGCCGACAACCTGAAGCTGCTCGACGCCGCGCTGACGCGCCGCTCGGCCGATCAGGCGCGCGTGCCGACGGCCATGCCCATCACCGACTACCCCTATCTCAGCTCCAGCTACGGCTGGCGCCGCAACCCGGTGACGGGTCGCTATGCCATGCACGAAGGCCTGGACTTCGCCGCCCCGCCGGGCACGGCCATTCTGGCCGCCTCCGGGGGCGTGGTGCTGTCGGCCAAGCGCGAGACCGGCTACGGCAACATGGTCGAGATCGATCATGGCAATGGTCTGATCACGCGCTACGCGCACGCCTCGCGGCTGCTGGTGAAGGCCGGCGATCTGGTCGAACGCGGCCAGGAAGTGGCCCAGGTGGGATCGTCGGGCCGCTCTACCGGCCCGCACCTGCATTTCGAAGTGCGGCTGGCAGGTCAGCCTCTCGACCCGCGCCTCTTTCTGGGGCCCCAACAAACCGCGCCGTCCGTCGTGGCGCAAGCCCAGGCTGGCAAGCCCGTCTCCGAGCCTCGCGCTCCCTGATTTCTCCCTCTGGTGCGCATCGCCCGGCCTGGCCGGGTCCCGCCTCGCGCACGGTCTGTCCCCTCTGCCTCATTGTTGCGCTCCAGGTGCGTTAAACTGGATCGTTTCCCAGCGGAACCAACCGCTCAACCCGTCATAAGAAATGTACGGGGCGCTGCTGCCGCGTCGCGCGCCGCACCGTCTCGCCGCCCAAGACACGCATGGTTTCTCTGCTCAAAAAACTCATTGGCAGCCGTAACGACCGGCTGCTCAAGCAGTATCGCAAGCTGGTCAGCCAGATCAATGGGCTGGAGCCGCAGATCGCGGCGCTCTCCGACGAACAACTGTCGGCCAAGACCCAGGAATTCCGGGATCGTCATGCCAAGGGCCAGTCGCTCGACGACCTGCTGCCCGAAGCCTTCGCGGTCGTGCGCGAAGCGGGCAAGCGCGTGTTCGGCATGCGTCACTTCGACGTGCAGATGCTGGGCGGTATTGCGCTGCATAACGGCAAAATCGCCGAAATGCGCACGGGCGAAGGCAAGACGCTGATGGCGACGCTGCCGGTCTACCTGAACGCGGTCGCCGGCCGGGGCGTGCACGTCGTGACGGTCAACGATTACCTGGCCCGCCGCGACGCCGAATGGATGGGGCGCCTGTACCGCTTCCTCGGCATGAGCACCGGCGTGGTGGTGCCGCAGCAGCCCAACGACGAGAAGATCGCCGCCTACGCTGCCGACATCACCTACGGCACGAACAACGAATTCGGCTTCGACTACCTCCGTGACAACATGGAGTACCGAATCGAAGACCGCCGCCAGCGCGCGCTCGCCTACGCCATCGTCGACGAAGTGGACTCGATCCTGATCGACGAGGCCCGCACGCCGCTGATCATTTCCGGGCAGGCCGAAGACCATACCGAGCTGTACGTGCGCATGAATGCCGTGCCGCCGCTGCTCACGCGCATGGCCTCCGAGCCCAAGCCGCAGGAGCCCGAACCCGAAGGCGATTACTGGGTCGACGAAAAGAGCCAGCAGGTCTATCTGTCGGAAGCCGGTCACGAACACGCCGAGCAGATCCTGGCCCGCGTGGGCCTGCTGCCCGAAGGCGAGTCGCTGTACGACCCGCGTCACATCCAGCTGATGCACCACCTGATGGTGGCGCTGCGCGCCAACACCCTGTTCTTCCGCGACCAGCAATACGTGGTCCAGGATGGCGAGGTGGTGATCGTCGACGAATTCACCGGCCGCCTGATGGTGGGTCGCCGCTGGTCCGATGGCCTGCATCAGGCGGTCGAGGCCAAGGAAGGCGTCAAGATCCAGCACGAAAACCAGACGCTGGCATCGATCACGTTCCAGAACTACTTCCGCATGTACGACAAGCTGTCGGGCATGACCGGCACGGCCGACACGGAAGCGTACGAATTCCAGGAAATCTATCAGCTTGAGACGGTCCTCATCCCGACCAACAAGCCGATGCAGCGCAAAGACCAGAACGATCAGGTCTTCAAGACGCACCAGGAAAAATTCAACGCGATCATCAACGACATCCGCGACTGCCACGAACGGGGTCAGCCGGTGCTCGTGGGCACGACCAGCATCGAAAACTCCGAGCTGCTGTCGAACATGCTGCGTCAGGCCAAGCTGCCGCACGAAGTGCTCAACGCCAAGCAGCATGCCCGCGAAGCCGAGATCGTGGCCGAGGCCGGCAAGCCCGGTCACATCACGATCGCGACCAACATGGCCGGCCGCGGTACCGACATCGTGCTCGGGGGCAGCGTCGACAAGCAGATCGATCTGATCCGCGCCGATGAGTCCGTGCCGCAGGCCGAGCGCGAAGCGCGCATCGAGCGCGTGCGTACCGAATGGAAGCCGCTGAACGAGCAGGTCAAGGCCGCGGGCGGTCTGCGCATCATCGGTACCGAACGCCACGAATCGCGCCGTATCGATAACCAGCTGCGTGGTCGTGCCGGCCGCCAGGGCGATCCGGGTTCGTCGCGCTTCTATCTGTCGCTCGAAGATTCGCTGATGCGCATCTTCGCTGGCGAACGGGTGCGCGCCATCATGGAGCGCCTGAAGCTGCCCGAAGGCGAGCCCATCGAAGCGGGTATGGTCACGCGTTCCATCGAGACGGCCCAGCGCAAGGTCGAAGGCCGCAACTTCGATATCCGCAAGCAGCTGCTCGAATACGACGACGTCGCCAACGACCAGCGCAAGGTGCTGTACTCGCAGCGCAACGAAGTGCTCGAGGCCGCCAACATCGGCGGCTCGGTCGAGAACCTGCTCGCCGCCGCCGTCACCGAACAGTTCCGCAATTTCGTGCCGGCCGAGTCGGTCGAAGAACAGTGGGACCTGGCCGGTCTGCAACAGGCCCTCGCCGGCGATTGGCAGCTTCAACTGCCGCTGGTCGAGATGGCCGAGAACGAGCCCAATCTCACCGACGACGAGCTCCTCGAGCGCGTGCTCACCGCGGCGCGCGACGCCTACCACGCGAAGATCGCGCTGGTCGGCGCCGAGTCGTGGGCGCAGTTCGAGCGTTCGATCATGCTGCAGTCGATCGACACGCACTGGCGCGAACATCTGTCGGCGCTGGACTACCTGCGTCAGGGTATCCATCTGCGCGGCTACGCCCAGAAGAACCCCAAGCAGGAATACAAGCGCGAAGCCTTCGAGCTGTTCTCCGGCATGCTGGACCGCATCCGCGACGACGTCGTGCGCGTGCTGCTGACCGTGCGGGTGCAGTCGCCCGAGCAGGTCGAACAGGCCGAAGCCGAGGCCGCCCAGTCGCACGTCCAGAATGTGCAGTACCACCACTCGGACTACGACGAGGCATTGGCGCAGGACGAGTCCACGGCGGAAGGGCAACAGCCCGCGCGCAATGCGCTGCCCAAGGTCGGCCGCAACGATCCTTGCCCGTGCGGCAGCGGCAAGAAGTACAAGCAGTGCCACGGCAAGCTGAGCTGAACGGAGCATGACCATGCTGCACGCGGTGGGACGGACGGAATTCGATCATGCGGTCGTGATGGTGCGTGACCGGCTCGATGAGCTGGCGCCGCACTACGAGCGTCAGGGCTTCACCCTGACCGAGAAGGCGGTGCACAACCTCGGTTCGTGCAACCGGCTGATCGTGCTCGACAGCACCTATGTCGAATTGCTGGGCTGGCCCGCCGGTGCGCCGCCGGCGCGCAAGGAAATCGCCGACTCGCCCTTCGGACTCGAGGCGCTGGTGTTCCGCACCAACGACGCGCAGGCCACCTACGAACGCCTGCTCGCGGCCGGGTTCGCCGTCAATCCGGTCCAGGATCTGAGCCGTCCGGCACGGGTCCAGGGCCGCGAAATGGAAGCCCGTTTCCATACCGTGCGCTTCGCCGAGCAGCCCATTCCGGGCATCCGCATGTATTTCTGCCGTCACCTGACGCCGGAATGCGTGTGGGCGCCCGAAGTGATGGATCACGCCAACGGCGCCCGTCGCATCGTGCAGATCTCGGCACGCGCGGCCGACGCCCGCGCGGTGGCCGAGCGTCTGGCGCTGGTGACCGACGTGCCGGCCGAACAGGCTGCCGGAGGCTGGGATCTGGCGCTGGGCAACCTGCGTCTGCATGTGGCGCAGGACGATGCCGCCACCTCGCCGCGGCTCGACACGCTCACGCTCGAGAATCGCGACGGTGCGCGTTACGTGCTCGACACCGGTCTCTGATCCGTTTACTGCTCCAGCCAACAAAAACGCGGCCTCGGCCGCGTTTTTGTTGGGTGTCATCACCGCTCAGTTCTGGGCCTGATAGGGGCCCAGGTAATCCAGCTTGCCCAGCGGCACGCCCTGGTTGCGCAGGATGCCGTAGGCCGTGGTGACGTGGAAATAGAAATTCGGCAGCGCGAACGAAAGCACGTACGAGGCGGCGCTGAAGCTGGGTTTGAAGTCCTTGAAACCCAGCGTCACGGTGCGCGAATCGGCGTCGCGCAGCGCCTCGGTCGGCACGCTCTCCAGCCACGCGATGGTGTTGGCGATTCGCGCCTGCAGGGCGTCGAGCGTCGTCTCGTTGTCTTCGAATCGCGGCGCCTCGATGCCGCTCAGGCGTTGCGCGCCGAGCTTGGCGGTATCGCTGGCGCGCTGGATCTGGCCGGCGAGCGAGTACATGTCGGGCGCCAGGCGGGCCTGCACCAGGTCGTTGGGATCCTGGTGCCGGGCCCGGGCGTGGGCCGCCGCCTTGTCGAGCAGCGTGGAAAGCACGCTGAGGCCGCGCACGAATACGGGGATGGAAGCTTGTTCGATGGAAATCGGCATGGCGGGCTCCGAAGCGAGGCGGGCCGGCGCGCCCTATGCGGCGGGCCCGTACGCCATGGTAGGGGCGCTCGGCCCACGAATCGCTGACAACCCTCTCGCGGACGCGGTCGATCAGGCTACGTATCGAGCTAATCTGTTACGATTCGTATAAACCCGGGTTGTCCCGTAAATGCATGCACTTTAGTATGCATTCCCCCGCACCCCGCTCTGTCCCTCTCGACGTCCTCGCTCCCGCTCTCATGGCCCTGATCCGACCCGCCGCCCGCACCGCCGACGGGATGAACGACCTCTACGACACCGTCAAGGCGATGGCGGTGCGTTTCGATTTCAAGCCGGGCGAGCGCCTGAATGAGCTGGATCTCGCGCGGCAGTTGGGCGTGAGCCGCACGCCGTTGCGAGAGGTGCTCAATCAGTTGATGGTCGAGGGCTTCCTGACCCGGGCCGTCAACCGCGGCTTTATCGCGCGCCCGCTCGATGCCCAGCAGGTGCATGCGCTGTACGAGTACCGTTCGGTGCTCGAAGCCGGCATCGCCCGGATCGCGTGCGACCGCGCCACGGACGATGAATTGCAGACGCTGCGGGAGTTTGTGGAACGGTCGCGCGATCAGCCCGACGATGCCGACGCGGCGCGCCTGCTGGCGCTGGACGAGGCCTTTCATCTGCGGCTGGCGCGTCTGACCCGCAACGAGGAGTTCGTGCGCAGCCTCGAGGGCGTGAACGCGCGCATCCATTTCGTGCGCTGGATCGACATGCAGCAGGGTCGCCGCGTGCATACGCAGGGCGAGCATCTGCGTATTGTCGACGCCATGCAGCGTCGTGACCAGAATGCTCTGGCAGAATTAACGAGTCTGCATATCGGGCGCAGGCTGGATCAGATCGTGGAAGTCATACGAACCGGCTTTTCTACCATTTATATGCGCGAGCAGTTAGCCTGTACGCATGAACCCGACTCTTTGAAGGAAACCGCATGAAATCCCGGATGTTCAAACACGTTCTTGGCAGTGTGCTGACCGTGACCGCCCTTGCGGGCGGCATGATCGCGCCGGTCCAGGCCGCGCAGGATCGCCCGCTGGTCCTCGTTGTGCCTTACCCGCCCGGCGGCAGCACCGACATCCTGGCGCGCATCATGCAGCCGAAGCTGTCCGCCGAGCTCGGCGGCCGTCCGGTGGTCGTGGAAAACCGCGCTGGCGCCGCCAGCCAGATCGCGTCGGCCCACGTGGCCCGCGCTGAACCCGATGGCAACACCCTGCTGGTGAGCTTCGATAATCACGCCATCAACCCGGCCGTGAAGCCCAAGCTGCCCTACGACACCTTCAAGGATTTCGTGTCGATCAGCCAGACCGTGCGCTTCCCGCTCGTGATCGGCGCGAATCCGAAGGTGCCCGGCAAGAATCTCGCCGAGTTCCTGGCGGTTGCCGCGAAAGAGCCCGCCAACAAGTTCAACTACGCGTCCACCGGTGTCGGTTCGCTCAACCATCTTGCGCCTGAAGAGCTCAAGCAACGCTCCAAGGTGGAGCTGCTGCACGTGCCCTACGGCGGCGGTGGTCCGGCCATTCAGGCCGTGGTGGGCGGGCAGGCCGACATGACCTGGCTCAGCTACGCCGCGCTGCGTGGCCAGATCCAGGCCGGCAAGATCAAGCCGCTGGCGGTCGCCGGCGAAAAGCGTCTGGCCGAGATGCCCGACGTGCCCACGGTGGCCGAATCCGGCTTCCCCGGTCTCGAGGCGTATTCCTGGAGCGGCATGTTCGCCCCCGCCGGTACGCCGCCCGAGGTCGTCAAGAAACTGACCGCGGCCTTCCAGGCCACGCTCAAGGACCCGGAAGTGGCCCGCAAGATCACCGAAGCCGGCTTCGAGATCGTCGCGTCCGACGGCCCCGCGCTCGATGCCTACGTGCAGAAGGAATTCAAGCGCTGGGACAGCTTCGTGAAGACCAACAACATTCCGCTGGAATGATGTGAGCTTGCGACGCCTGAGATGACGATGGGCCGCGATGATGTCGCGGCCCATTTTTGTTGCGTGACCCGGCGCTCAGTGGGCGGTGTGGGCCTCGCGCACGAGCAGATTGACGCCGGTCGCGATGTCGGCGCGCGCCACGCCGTAGATGTGCAGCGATATCGCGGGAGCATCGCCGGCATTGCCGAGGCGGTGGATCTGGCCCAGCCCCGGCGTGGCGGTGATGATGTCGCCCGCGCGGCGCAGCACGCGGCCATGCTCGTGCGCGTGCTCGTGGCTGGAGTCGTAGCGGTAGTGCGTTTCGGTGAGCTCGCCTTGCAGCACCCGATACGCGCACCAGGTCTTGTGGCCATGGATCGGGCTGTACTGGCCGGGACGCCACACCAGGTAAGCCACCGTGTAGCGGCCGTGGGGGTCGGCATAGGCGATGTGACGCGTGTAGGTGTCCGCATTGCCGCTGCGCGCGGCCTCGGGCAGGTCGGCCAGCGGATCGCCCGCGCGGGCCACGCCCTGCGCCAGCTCGCGCAGCAGGCCGTGCAAGGCGTCGTGCTGTGCGCGATCGACGGCATGACAGATGTCTTGAAGACCGGGGCTTTGGAGTTCGAGGTGCATGGGCATGGACGGGAAAGCAGAGTCTCCCTATCCTATGGAACCCATGCCGGAATGACTTTGCCAAATCGGGCGACGCCGGCACGTGTTTTGAAAATTTATTCCCGCTCCGGCATGCCGGGGGGCGATTCGGAGAGGTTCCGCATGGATCTGGGTATCGAGGGCAAGTCGGCGCTGGTGTTCGGCGGCAGCCGCGGCATGGGGCGCGCCTGCGCCCGTCAACTGGCGCTGGAAGGCGTCAAGGTCACGCTGGCCGCCCGCACGCCGGCCACGCTCGAACAGGCGGCCGACGAGATCGCGCGCGAAGCGGGCATCGGCGTGGGCTGGGTCGCCGCCGACCTGACGCGCGAGGAGGGCCGCGTGGCGGCACTGGCCGCCTGCCCCGCGCCCGATATCCTCATCAACAACGCCGACGGTCCGCTGCCTGGCGACTTCCACGACTGGAGCCGCCAGGACTGGATCGACGCACTCGACTCGATGATGCTGGGGCCGATCGACATGATCCGCCGCACGATCGACGGCATGATCGAGCGCCGCTTCGGCCGCATCGTCAACATCGTGTCGCGCAGCGTCAAGGCGCCGCATGCCGAGCTCGGTCTGTCCAACGGCGCGCGCGCCGGTCTGGTGGGTTTCGTGGCCGGCCTCGCGCGCCAGTCCGTCAAACACAACGTCACGATCAACAACCTGCTGCCGGGCGCGTTCGCGACCGACGCACAGATCCGTCATATCCAGGGCATGGTCGAGCAGAGCGGTAAATCGTTCGACACGCTCTGGGACGAGCGCGGCCGTGCCAGTCCGGCGGGCCGCTACGGCCAGCCCGAGGAGCTGGGTGCGCTGTGCGCCTATGTGTGTTCGGCGCATGCGGGCTACATGACCGGCCAGAGTCTGCTGCTGGATGGCGGCGGCTATCCCGGCACCTTCTGAGGCGCGGAGGCGGCATGAAAGTCGTGGTGTTGGGGGCGGGCGTGGCCGGGGTGACGGCGGCGTATTACCTGCATCGGGATGGGCACGAGGTCACCGTGATCGAGCGCGAGGCCGGCGCGGCCGCGGCCACCAGCTTCGGCAACGCGGGTGGCCTGTGCCCCAGCTTTGCCGGGCCCTGGGCGGCGCCCGGCATGATCGCCAAGGTGCTGAAGATGTCGTTGCAGCGCCAGGCGGCGATCCGCTTCTCGCTGGCGCCGTCGCCGCGCCGCCTGGCGTGGCTGGCGCGCTGGATCGGGCAATGCAATGCCGAGCGGTTTCGCGTCAACAAGTTGCGGATGCAACGGGTGGCGCACTACAGCCATGCCTGCCTGAAAGACATCATCGCCAGCGGCATACCGGTGTCGTTCGACTACCACCAGGACGGCACGCTGCAGCTCTTCCAGCACGAGACGGACCTCAAGGCCGTGCCCAACATCACGCGGGCGCTGGACGCGTTCGAGGTGCCGTGGCGCTTCCTCGAGGGCGACGCGATCGTGCGTCAGGAGCCTTCGCTGGCCGGCTCTCTTGCGCCCATGGCCGGCGCGCTCTTTCTGCCAGCCGATGCGTCGGGGGATTGCCATGCCTTCACGACCGGCCTGGCCGCGCATCTGGCGGGGCAGGGCGTGGTGTTCAGGTATGGCGCGCGCGTGCAGGCCCTGCGGACCGAGGCGGGCGCCGTGTCGGGCGTGCAGCTCGACGACGGCCTGATGCAGGCGGATGCGTATGTCGTGGCGCTGGGCAACCAGGCGCCCGCGCTGTTGCGGCCGCTGGGCATTGCGCTGCCCGTCTATCCGGTCAAGGGCTATTCGATCACCGCCACGATCACGGAGCCCGAGCGGGCGCCGCGCGCGGCGCTGATGGACGAATACAACAAGGTCATGATTTCGCGGCTCGGCGACCGCATTCGCGCGGCCGGCATGGCCGAGCTCAAAGGCTATGCGCTCGATGTCGATCCGGGCCGTGTGGCGTTCATCAAGCAGGTGGTGTCGCAGTGGCTGCCGCAAGGCGTGGACGTGGCGGGGGCGCGGGCCTGGGCCGGGCTGCGGCCCATGACGCCGGACGGTCCCGCCGTGCTGGGGCCGACGCGCTACGGCAACCTGTACCTGAACTGCGGGCACGGCTCGAATGGATGGACGCAGGCCTGCGGAACGGGCAAGATTGTGGCCGATGTCGTGGCGGGCCGCCGCCCCGACATCGATCTCGAAGGGTTGACCGCCGAGCGCTTCCAGGGCGCACGCAAATAAGAACAGGGCCAGGGGCCCAGAGCGCACAAGGGGCGATGCGTGGACCACACCGATCTGAAGATTCTCAGCCTGCTGCAACAGGACGCCACGCGTTCGGTGGCGGACATCGCCGAACAGGTCAACCTGTCGGTCACGCCCTGTTGGCGCCGCATCCAGAAGCTCAAGGACGACGGCGTGATCGCCCGCACGGCGGTGCTGCTCGATCCCAAGGCGCTGGGCCTGAACCTCACCGTGTTCGTCACCATCAAGACCAGCCAGCACAATGCCAAGTGGACGCAGGCGCTGATCGGCGCCGTGACGGCCCTGCCCAACGTGGTGGAGTTTCATCGCATGGCAGGCGACATCGATTACCTGCTGAAAGTCGTGGTCGAAGACATGGCCGCCTACGACCGCTTCTACCGCCGGCTGATCGAGGCGGTCGATCTGCTCGACGTGAGCGCGAGCTTCTCGATGGAAGTGATCAAGAGCACCACCGAGCTGCCGCTCGGCGGGGCCTGAAACCCCGCGCCACCGCCCCCGGCATCGCGCCGGAGAAAAAAATTTCCGCGGCGGCGCGCGCGCGAGTCGCGATTTGCCAACACTGCCCGGCGTCAGCCCTCAACGCGCAATGCTTTTGCTCGGGGGCAGGCGTAGCATGAACGCCATTCTACATTCCGCATTTGCGCGCGTTCGGACACCCCATGACGTTCAGTGTAGGCGGCCCTGCCCAGGCGCAGCGGCCGAAGTTGCGCCAGCCCAAATCGATCGATTGCCTGCTGCAAGGCTGGAACGGCACCGATGATCTCTGGGTCTTCGCGTACGGATCGCTGATCTGGCGGCCCGGCTTCACCTGGCAGGAACGCCGTCTCGCCACGGTGCGGGGATATCACCGTTCGCTCTGCCTGTGGTCGCGCGATCATCGGGGCTCGCCCGAGGCGCCGGGCCTGGTGTTCGGCCTGGACCGCGGCGGTTGCTGCCGCGGCGTGGCCTATCGCGTGGCCGGGCGGGATGTGCGCGACACCTTCCAGATGCTCTGGCAGCGTGAGATGACCTACGCGGCCTATACCCCGCGCTGGCTCTCCTGCCACACCGAGTCCGGCGGACAGAACTCTTGCGCCGACTCGGCGGCGCATGCCGCCCCGGATGCGAGCCGCGCAGGCGGGTCCGCACCGGTGCGCAGCCTGGTGTTTCTGCTCAATCGTGGTTGCGGCGACTACGCCGGCGCCCTGGCCGAAGAACGGCTGCTGGCCACCGTGCGCGGCGCGCGCGGCCAATCGGGGCTTTGCCTGGATTACGTGGTCGAGACCGAGCGCGCCCTGCGTACGCACGGGATTCACGACTGCCGGCTGGCCGAGCTGGTGAAGCGCCTGTCGGGCCCGGCGGAGACCTGCGCGGGCTGATGGCGCGCCTGGCCGGCCGCGCCTAGCCGGCCGCGCCTAGCCGGCCGCGTCTCGCCGACCGCGCGCGCCTGGCGCTCAGAACTGCCAGCGGCCGAACATGAACAGCACGTTGCCGGCGCCGCGTCCGCCCGGGATGTAGGTGGCGTAAAGCATGGCGTCCTTGTAGCCGGCGCCCACGAGCGGAAGTACGCCGGGAAACGGCACATAGCTCATGATGTCGTGGCGCGCGGTCAGGAACACCGTGTAGCCCGCGCCCAGCCGGAAGTCCGGGCTCACCCGCGCGATCTTCAGGAACCCATAGCCTGCGATCGGCTCGACCTTGCGGTGCGAGTCGAGAAACGCCATGGCGTAGAGGCCCTGCCAGTCGCCGTCTTCGTCGTACAGGCTGCGACCCAGACCGCCACCCCAGGCCAGCTCGTTGAAGCTGCGGATCTTGCTGGCGCTGTACATGGCGCGGTTGTGCCAGGCATAGCCCGACACGTACACGTCGTTGTTGCCCTCGCTCCAGATCTGGTCGAGCCGCTGGCAGGCGGACTGCGCCCAGGACGGCACGTTGTCACAGGCCTGAGCGGCCAGCGGCGCGGCCGCGAGCAGACAGGCGGCCGCGAGGCGGCGCATCAGGGGAGCAGGACGAGCGGAGGGATGACAGGGCGCGGACGAGAGAAGAGGGCGGAACACGGGCAGAGATCAGGACCGCACAAGCGCGGGATCGGCGAAGCGAGCCCGAAACGGTCCTGCAAAAAAGTGGATTGCTCTCCAGCATAACGGCGCAAGCTGTCAAAGACTTGTCAGTCGTCTGAAACGTGGCCGCAGGTGGGCCGTAGCGCGGCTGGTGCGCGATTGGGGCTGACGGCCCCGACCGCGCCACGGCCATCGTCAGAACTGCCAGCGGCCGAAGACGAATGCAACGTTGCCTTCGTCGCGCACGCGCGGCACGTAGGTCGCGTAGAGCATGGCGTTCTTGTAGCCCGCGCCGACCAGCGGCAGCACGCCCGGGAACGGCATGTAGTTGCGGAACTCGCTGCGGGCGGTGATGAAGGCGGTGTAACCCGCGCCCACGCGCACGTTGTCGCTGAGCTTGGCGATCTTGAGGAAGGCGTAGCCCGCGACGGGCTGGAACTTGCGGTAGGAGTCCTTCCAGCCCATGGCGTACAGCCCCTGCCAGTCGCCGTCCTCGTCGTAGATGCTCTTGCCGAGGCCGCCGCCCCAGGTGATCTCGTTGAACTTGTCGATGCGCTCGGCGCTGTACTTCGAGCGGTTGTGCCAGGCGTAGCCTGTGACATAGAGGTCGGTGCCGCCTTCGGTCCAGATCTGGCCGAGACGATTGCACGCGGATTGGGCAAGCGAGAACAGGCTATCGCAGGCCTGGGCGGAGAAGGTGGCGGACGTCAGCAGGGCGGCGATCAGGGTGCGACGGGCGTGGCAACGCCAGGCATGGCCGCGACGGCGGGCATGCGGAACAGCGGAAAGAATGGGCACGGGACAGAGAGGCGCGCCGCAGGCTCTAGAAGATGCGTGTTGGCTTGCGACGTGGGATGAACAGCCGGATGGTTGATTGAAGGAGGCCGCAGCTTACCGTGCGAGCGTGGCGGTTCCGTTGCAAACATCTGCAAAATTGT
Organism: Bordetella genomosp. 5; assembly: GCF_002261315.1. Classification (NCBI taxonomy): domain Bacteria; kingdom Pseudomonadati; phylum Pseudomonadota; class Betaproteobacteria; order Burkholderiales; family Alcaligenaceae; genus Bordetella; species Bordetella genomosp. 5. The sequence goes on along the minus strand of NZ_NEVP01000011.1, from coordinate 611,447 downwards.
GGCTAACTTCTTTTAAAACCGCGAATATGGCCAAGTATTTTTAGTAACATTGCTGCGATTGCGGTTTGTTTCCGGATATTCGGCGCGGCGCGAATGTTGTGCGGGGGTAGTGTTGCCTGTCAGCCACGGTGCGCCCGGGCGGTCGCCCCGAGCCGGCGACCTGTAGCCGGGCGCCGGTCAGACCAGGAACAGCGTGGCCAGGCCGAGGAAGATGAAGAAGCCGAGCGAGTCGGTGGCGAAGGTGAGCAGCACCGACGATCCCATGGCGGGATCCTTGCCGAAGCGGGCGCGCAGCATGGGCACCATCACACCGAAGGACGCGCCCACGAGCATGTTGCACACCATGGCGGCCATCATGACCAGCGCGATCGAGATCGAGTCGGAGATGCCCCAGGCGAACAAGGCCGCCACCACGCTGCCGCACAGGCCGACCATCAGCGTCACCAGCATCTCGCGTTTGACCAGCTGCCAGATGTTGCGGCCCGTGATGCGGCCGACGGCGAGCGCGCGGATGATCATGGTCATGGTCTGGTTGCCGGAGTTGCCGCCGATACCGGCCACGATCGACATCAGGAACGCCAGGATCACGATGTGGCTCACCGTGTCTTCGAAGCGCGAGGCGACGAACGACGCGGTGGCCGCCGTACAGAGATTGAACAGCAGCCAGGGCGCGCGATTGCGCAAGGCGGAGGCCACCGGCGCGAAGATGTCTTCTTCCTGGAGACCGGCGCGCGACAGCGCCTGCTCTTGTGAGTCTTCGCGGATCACGTCCACCACATCGGCGATGGTGACGCGGCCGATCAGCCGGCCCTGATCGTCGGTGACCGGCGCCGACACCAGGTCGTAGCGTTCGAAGGCGCTCGCCGCGTCGGCATCGGAGTCGAGCGGATTGAGCGCGAGGTAATCGGTGTTCATCACCGGCCGCACTTCGGATTCAGGCTCGCTCACCAGCAAGGTCGAGATGGGCAGCACGCCCTGGAGCTTGTCCTGCCGATCGACGACGAAGATCTGATCGGTGTGGTCGGGCAGCTCGTGCAGGCGGCGCAGGTAGCGCAGCACGACTTCGAGCGTGACGTCTTCGCGCACCCGGACCATTTCGAAGTCCATGATGGCGCCGACGCTGTCTTCGGGGTAGCCCATCGCCTCGAGCAACTGCGCGCGCTCTTCGTCGGTCAGGCCCTTCTGCACTTCGGCCACCACGTCGGGCGGCAGGTCGGGCGCGAGATCCGCGATCTCGTCGGCATCCATGTTGCCGGTGGCCGCGACCAGATCCTGGCGGTCCATCGCCTCGATCAGCGATTCGCGCACCCAGTCTTCGACCTCGAGCAGCACATCGGCGTCGTGGGTCGGGTCGACCAGGCGCCACACGGTCTGGCGCTGGGCCTTCGGCAGCGACTCGAGAATGAACGCGATGTCGGCCGGATGCAGGTTGTTGACCAGCGTGGTGAGCTCGGCCTCGTGCTGACGATGCACGAGGTCTTCGACCAGCCGGCCTTTGGTGTCGCTCTGCTCCTGGCGATGCACCAGGTCTTCGACCAGCTGCTGGCGGCGCAGACACTCCTGCACCTCTTCGAGGGCGCGCTGGGCGTCTTCGGGATCGAGGCGGCGGGGCGTGGGCAGGACTTTTTCGGGTGCGTCGGACTGCGTCATGCCAGCACTCAGAGCGTGGGAAGCGGGCGGCTGCGACGGGCCTCGTCGGTGGCGACGTAGGTGAGCGTGGCCTCGGTCACCTTGACCACCTCGGCATCGAGGCGCTGGCGCTCGGCATAGACCTCGACATCGACCGTGACCGACGTGGAGCCGGTTTTGGTGATGCGGGCGTACAGGCTCAGCAGGTCGCCGACGAAGACCGGCTGTTTGAACTGGAAGGCATTGACGGCCACGGTGGCCACGCGGCCGGCGGCCCGGCGCGCCGCGGGGATCGATCCGGCGATATCCACCTGCGACATGATCCAGCCGCCAAACACATCGCCATGGATGTTGGCGTCGGCCGGCATGGGCATCACACGCAGTACGGGTTCGCGGCCAGCGGGCAGTTGAGTGAAGGTATTCTTGGGCGCTGTCATGGCCGGCTCCTGGTATCGAACCGACCGATTATGCAGGAAAAATGCGACACCGGCGCGCGACCGCGCCGGCACTCACGCAAGGGTTCAGGCCACCGCCATGACCAGGCCGTAGCCGCCCAGCAGCAGCCACACATACAGCACCAGACCCAGCGCCAGCACGCGCGGTCCGGCCTTGCGGATCTGGGCGAAGCGGGTTTCGATGCCGAGGGCCGTCATGGCCATCGTGAGCGCGAACACATCGAGGCGGCGGATGGCGTTCACGAGATCGGCCGGCAGCACCTGCAGAGAGTTGATGATGGCGAAGACCAGGAAGCCCACGGCGAACCACGGCACGGGCAGACGGTTCGCGCCCTGATCGGTTTCGCCCGAGCGGCGCGCCGCGCTGCGCAGCCACAGGCCCAACACCAGCAGGACCGGCACCAGCAGGGCCACGCGCGTCATCTTCACGATGGTGGCGACCTCGGTGGTGGCGGGGTCGATGTTGCTGGCCGCGCCCACGACCTGCGCCACCTCGTGGATGGTGCCGCCGATGTAGATGCCGAGCGCCTGCGTGTCGAAGGGCAGCCAGCCCGCGTGATACAGAACCGGGTAGAGGAACATCGACACGGTGCCGAACAGCACGACCGTGGCCACCGCGACCGCGCTCTTGTGAGGCGCCGCGCGCAGGGTGGGCTCGAACGCGAGCACCGCGGCCGCGCCGCAGATCGCGCTGCCGGCCGAGGTGAGCAAGGCGGTGTCGCGATCCAGCCCGAGCAGACGCTGGCCGACGACCGCGCCGATCACCAGGGTGCCGACCACCACGGCGACGGACACGGCCAGGCCGGGCAGCCCGACGGCCACGATCTGCTGGATGCTGATATTCAAGCCATAAAAAGCGACGGCGATGCGCAGCAAGCGGCGCGCGGTGAAGTTCACGCCGGCACCCCAGTCGGCCGGCATGGTGCCGCGCAGGAAGTTGCCGTAGAGCATGCCGCACACGATGCCGACCACCAGCGGGGAGAGGCCCATGGCACGGATGGCGGGCAGATCGGCGAGCTGCACGACCGCGCCCGCCATGAGCGCCACGAAGAGTACGCCGTTGAGTTTGTCGCGCCAGGGAGTGGGGGCGGGAAGGGCGGCGGCGGGTACGGAGCTCATGCTTAAAAGGGATATTTAAATAACTGGGAGAAATATTAAAACCAGCTCCGTTATATGAAAAATCTTTATTTACAATAATGACCATCAGGATTTCCGATATCGACGGCCCATGACGCCCGATCAACTGCTCAGCTTCGCCACCGTGGCCGACACGGGCAACATCAGCCGCGCCGCTGCGCTGCTGCACCTGTCGCAGCCGGCGCTGTCCGGCCAACTGCGTGCCCTGCAGACCTGGTTCGGCGAGCCGCTCTACCGGCGCAGCGGTCATGGCATCGTGCTCACCGACGCCGGGGAGCGCCTGGCGATGCAGGCGCGCGCGCTGCGGCAGGTGTATGCGCAGGCCCGCGCGGTGCGCGACGCCGCCCGCGGCCTGGAAACGGGCTCGTTGCGGCTGGGGGCGAGCACCACGCCCGCCAGCTACTTGCTGCCCGCGCTCGTGGCCGACTTTCGCAAGCGTCATCCGGCGATCGCGCTGCATCTTTCCGACGGCAATACCCGCGAGATCGTCGACCGCCTGTCGGGCCTGGATCTGGCGTTCATCGAGGGCGAAGTGCCCGGTGGCCTGCCCACGGACACGGCGGTGCACGATTGGCGCCACGATGAAGTGGTGGCCATCGTGCGCGCCGACCATGCGCTCGCGGGCCGGCGTTCGGCCGCGCTGCCCGAGTTGTCGCAGTGGCCGCTGGTCATGCGCGAGCCCGGCTCTGGCGTGCGCCGTCTGGTCGAACGGGCCTACGACCAGGCGGGCCTGACGCCCGCGATCGGGCTGGAGCTGGCCGGCGTGGAGGGCGTGAAGCAGGCGGTGCGCGCGGGATTGGGCGTGGGATTCGTCTCGATCATGTCGATGCAGCACGAAGACGGCACGCTGGCGGTCTTGCGCCTGCTGCCCGAACCGCTCACCCGCACGCTCAGCATTCTGGTCCCGCATGCGCAGGCCAGCACGCGCGCGGCGCAGCGCTTTCTCGAGGCCTGCCTGGCCTTGCCCGAGCCGGACTGAGGCGCGACGCTCAACGCCATTGGCGGGGCGCGCTGCCCAGCTGCCGATGAAACATCGCCGAGAACGCGCTGGGGCTCTGATAGCCCAGGTCGAGCGCCACGGTGGTGACCGGCACGCCTTCGGCGAGCCGCCGCACCGCTTCGAGCAGGCGCGCCTGCTGCGCCCAGCGGGTGTAGCTAAGACCGGTCTCGTCCAGAAAGCGGCGGTAGAGTGTGCGCGCGCTCACGCCCAGCCGGCCCGCGGCCTGCCGGGGCGCATCGGCCAGGCTCAGATCCTGCAGCAGCGATTCGCAGAGCGCGCGCAGATCGGCGCTCCGCGGCAGCGGCAGGTCGAAGGCGCGCGCCTCCAGACGGCCGAGCTCGGCCACTAGCAGCGCGCTCAGCAGCTCGTGGTCGGCGTTGGCCAGGTGCGGCGGGTCTCCGTGCGCCAGCGTGGTCGTGATGCGCACGACGAGTTCGCGCATCAACGGGGTGACCTCGAGCACCGCGCAGTCGGCCGGCATGGCCTGTACCAGCGCCGCATCGATGTAGAGCGAGCGCATATCGACCGCGCTGGTCATGCGGATCTCGTGCACCACCTGCGCCGGGATCCAGAGCGCTCGCGTGGGCGGCACGATCCACAGCCGCCGCGGCGTCGTCACGCGCATGACGCCGTGCGAGCAACACAGCAGCTGCGCGCGTTCATGCCAATGCGGTTCGACGTGAAAGTCGGCTGCCAGCTGGCGCCGGCGCGTGACCACGCCCGGGGCGTCCGGGTAGGTGACGCTCACGATCGGGGCGGTGGGCTGCGTGTCCATATCTCGATAGTTTTGTACAAAAGCTCGAAGGACAGAATAACCGGTCGACGGCAAACTGCGCCTTCCCGCATCGCATCCGGCCACGGCGTGGCAAACGGATCGGTGAGTTTTTCCTTTACGTGCGCACCATGACTTCTTCTTCCGACCCTGCTTCCGTTCAGCCGTTTGCCCGCCCGGTCACGCTGCTGCTCAACATCGCCCATGCCATCGACCACATGTTCCTGCTGATCTTCGCAGCGGCAGTGGGCACGATCGCGGCCGATTTCGGTTTCGCGCACTGGGAAGATCTGATGCCGTATGGCGTGGCGGCGTTCTTTCTATTCGGCATCGGCTCGTGGCCGGCGGGACGCCTGGGCGATCTGTGGGGGCGGCGCCGCATGATGCTGCTGTTCTTCTTCGGCATCGGTGCGGCGGCCATGCTGTGCGCGCTGGCTCAAAACGCCTGGCAACTGGCCGGCGCGCTGGCACTGGTGGGGCTGTTCGCCGCGATCTATCACCCCGTGGGGATTCCGATGATCGTGCAGCACGCGCCCAATCCGGGCGCGGTGATCGGCATCAACGGCCTGGCCGGCAACCTCGGCGTGGCGGTGGCCGCGCTCGTGACGGGCCTGCTGGTGCAGGCGCTGGGCTGGCGCGCCGCCTTCGCGGTGCCCGGGGCCTTCGCGCTGCTGTGCGGTGTCGTGTTCATGCGCATCTGCCCGCACGAAGCCGAGCCGCCGTCGCGGCGCAAGAGCCGCGCCGCGGTGACGCTGGCACCGCGCGCGCTGGCGCGGGCCTTCGCCGTGATGACGGCGGCCGCCGTGACCGGCAGCCTGCTTTTCAACTTCACCACCAATGGCAACGCCCAGCTGCTCGACGAACGGCTGAGCGGTGTCGTGCAGGATCCGGTGCTGCTGGGCGCGCTGCTGGCAGGTATCTATGTGGTGTCGTCGCTCACGCAGGTGATCGTGGGCCGGCTGCTCGACCGCGTCGCGCTCAAGCCCTTGTACCTGAGCATCGCGGTGGCGCAGATTCCCCTGTTGCTTTGGGCGGCCTGGGCTCAGGGCTGGGCCCTCTATGTCGCGCTGCTGGGGGCGATGATCTTCATCTTCGGCGCCATTCCGTTCACCGACGCCATGATCGTGCGGTATGTGGACGACCGCAGCCGCTCGCGCGTGGCCGGCATGCGCCTGACCGTGTCGTTCGGGGTGAGCTCGCTGGCGGTGTGGCTGCTGGGGCCGATGGTCAAGCAGGCCGGGTTCACGACGCTGCTGCTGGTGATGACCGTGATCGCCGCGTGCACCGCGGCCATGGTGACCCTGCTGCCCAGCGAACACGCCGCCGACGCCGCGCCGGCGCTGGAGCCGGACGCGTCCTGACGCGTTCGATGAGTCAAACGCTCGATGTGTGAATCGTGCGCGGAATGAAAGCGGGCCCGTTTTTACGGGCCCGTGTGCTTGATGGGATTACGGCCGCGCCAGCCACTTGAGCGCGAGCTGGACCCAGTAGGTGGCGCCCAGCGGCAGCAGATCGTCGTTGAAGTCGTAGCTGCCGTTGTGCAGCGTGCAGGGACCCGCGCCGTGACCGATGTCGCGGTGGTCGCCGGTGCCATTGCCGATCCAGACGTAGGCGCCGGGCTTCTCTTGAAGCATGAACGCGAAGTCTTCGGCGCCCATCGTGGGCTGCACGTGGTCGTTGACGTTGTCGGGTCCGACGATGTCACGCATCACGTCGGCGCAGAAGGCGGCTTCGGCGGCGTGGTTGATCGTGGGCGGATAGTTGCGCTGGAACGCGACCTCGACCTTGCAGTCGAGCGCTTCGCACGTGTGCCGCGCGATGTCGTTCATGCGGCGCTCGATCAAATCGAGGGTCTCGAGCGTGAAGGTGCGCACGGTGCCACGCATGATGGCTTCGTTGGGTACGACGTTGTCGGCGCTGCCGGTGTGGATCTGCGTGATGCTCAGCACGGCGGCGTCGAGCGGGTTGCGGTTGCGCGTGATGATGGTCTGCAGGCTCTGCGCGAGCTGCACGGCGGTCATGACGGGGTCGACGCCCAGATGCGGCATGCCGGCGTGCGTGCCCTTGCCGCGGATCGTGATCGCGAATTCGTTGGACGAGGCCATGATCGGCCCGGCCGTCAGGCCGAACTGGCCGACTTTCATGCCAGGCCAGTTGTGCATGCCGAACACCGCATCCATCGGGAAGCGCGTGAACAGACCATCGTCGATCATGCGCTTGGCGCCGCCACCGCCTTCTTCGGCGGGCTGGAAGATCACGTAGACAGTGCCGGCGAAGTCCCGATGCTGCGAGAGATAGCGCGCCGCGCCGAGCAGCATGGCGGTGTGGCCATCGTGGCCGCACGCGTGCATCTTGCCCTCGTGCTTGCTGGCATGCGGGAAGGTGTTGACCTCCTGCATCGGCAGCGCGTCGAGGTCGGCGCGCAGGCCCAGCGTGCGGGCGCTCTCGCGCGAACCGCGGATGATGCCCACGACGCCGGTGCCGCCCAGGCCGCGGTCGATCTCGATGCCCCAATCCTGCAGCTGCTTCGCGACGAGGTCCGCAGTGCGGAACTCTTCGAAGGCGAGTTCGGGATGGGCATGGATGTCGCGGCGCAATGCGGCGATTTCTTCGCGCCAGGTCACGATAGGTTCGAGCAGATTCATACGAGGTTTGAAGTGCTTTGGAAACAATAGATCAAGGGTATCATCAAACAAAATACGAAATAAGGGAGACAAACACCATGCTTCGTCCCTGGCTCGCGAGCTATCCCCAAGGTGTACCGGCCGAGATCTCCACCGCCGATTACACCTCGCTCATCGATCTGCTCGACCGTGCGGTCAAGCGCCATGCCGATCGTATCGCCTGCACCTCGCTGGGCTCCGACATCACCTACGCCACGCTCGATGCGCACGCCCGCGCCTTTGCCGCCTATCTGCAAAGCACCGGCCTGCCCAAGGGCGCGCGCGTGGCGCTGATGATGCCCAACGTGCCGGCCTATCTGGTGGCGCTGCTGGGCACCTTCCGCGCGGGCATGGTGGTGGTCAACGTCAATCCCCTTTACAAGAGCGAAGAGCTCGAGCGCCAGCTGCTCGACAGCGGCGCCCAGGTGATCGTGATCCTGGAAAATTTCGCCAAGACCCTGCAAGACGTGCGCGACAAGGGCGATCTGCGTCATGTGGTCGTGGTAGCGCCCGGCGATCTGCTCGGCGGGCTCAAAGCGCCGATCGTCAATTTCGTGGCGCGTCACATCAAGAAGCTCGTGCCCGACTGGCAGATCGACGAGGCCCGCCTGCTTCCCGAGGTGCTCAAGGCGGGCGCGAGCGCGCCGTTCACGCCCCCCGCGCTCGCGATGAACGACCTCGCGGTGTTGCAGTACACAGGCGGCACGACCGGCACGCCCAAGGGCGCCATGCTGTCGCACGGCAATCTCGTGGCCAACGTGCTCCAGACCGAAGCCGTGGCGCAGCCCGCGGTCGAGGGGCATCAGGGTCAGCTCACCATCATCAGCGCGCTCCCGCTCTATCACGTGTTCGCGCTCACGACCTGCGGCCTGTTCGGCATGCATGCCGGCATGCGCAACCTGATGATCATCAATCCGCGCGATCAGCCCGCGCTGATCGCCGCCTGGAAAAAAACACCGGTCAATCTGTTCCCCGGCGTCAACACCCTGTTCAACGCGCTGGCCAACAACGCCGAATTCGCGAAGCTCGATTTCTCGGCGCTGCGTCTCACGCTCGGCGGTGGCATGGCCGTGCAGCAGGTGGTGGCCGAGCGCTGGCTCAAGCTCACGGGCAAGCCGCTGATCGAAGGCTACGGGCTGTCCGAGACCTCGCCGGTCGCCACGGTCAACCCCACCAACGCCACCGAATACTCGGGCGCGATCGGCCTGCCGCTGCCGTCCACCGACGTGGCCATCCTCGATGATGCCGGCCACGAAGTCCCGTACGGCGAGCGCGGCGAAGTCTCGATCCGCGGTCCGCAGGTGATGCTGGGCTACTGGAACAAGCCCGACGAAACGCGCCAGGTAATGACCGCCGACGGCTTCTTCCGGTCGGGTGACATCGGCATCATGGACGAGCGCGGTTATGTGCGCATCGTCGATCGCAAGAAAGACATGATCGCGGTGTCGGGGTTCAAGGTCTATCCGAACGAGGTCGAGGGCATCATCGCCGCGCATCCCAAGATTCTGGAGTGTGCCGTGGTGGGCGTGACCGACCCGCACTCGGGCGAGGCGGTGCGCGCCTACGTCGTGCCCAAGGACCCCAGCCTCACGGTGGCCGAGGTCGAGGCCTGGTGCCGCGAGAAGCTCACCGGCTACAAGCGGCCGCGCCAGATCGAGCTGCGCCAGGAATTGCCCAAGAGCAACGTCGGCAAGATCCTGCGCCGCGAACTGCGCGACGAGGCGCAGGCCGAGGCTGACAGCGAAGGAGCCGGGGCGGCGCAACGCCCCACCGGCACCTGACAATCATCGGCGCGCCCCCCGACGGCGCACCGGGGCATGCTCAAAAAAAGCGGGCGCGGCCATGAGGCCGCGCCCGCTTTCTTGTTGGCGTGTTCAGCCGCGTGCCTTCAGATGCGGCGCGATCATGCGGGCCAGCGCTTCGGCCACTTGCGGGTTGCCGGACACCACGCGGCCGCCCACCGGCCAGGGCTCGTCGCCGTGCATGTCGTGACACACGCCGCCGGCTTCGCGCAGGATCAGGGTGCCCGCGGCCACGTCCCAGGGTGCCAGGCCCATTTCCCAATAGCCGTCGTAGCGGCCGGCGGCCGTCCACGCCAGATCGAGCGCGGCCGCGCCCATGCGGCGCACACCGCGCGCGGTGCAGATCGCGTCGCGCAGCATCGGCATGTATTGGTCGGCGAACGAGAAGTCGCGGAACGGGAAGCCGGTGGCCAGCACCGACTCTTCGAGGGTGGCGGTGCGCGAGCAGGTGATGCGGCGGCCGTTGAGCCAGGCGCCCACGCCGTGCACGCCGGTGAAGAGTTCTTCGCGGTTGGGGTCGTACACGACACCGATCACCGGCGTGTCGATGTCGAGCGGCGCGCCCGGGCCCACTTGCGTGCCGGCCTTGGCGACCAGCGCGATCGACACGCAGTAGTGCGGGATGCCGTGCAGGAAGTTGGTCGTGCCATCCAGCGGATCGATGTACCAGGTGGCGGCGCCTTGCGCCTCGCCACCGGTTTCTTCGGCCACGATGCCGTACTGCGGCGTGCGTTCGCGCAGCACCTCGAGCACGGCGGCCTCGGCTTCGCGGTCGGCCTGCGAGACCAGGTCGTTGTGCGCCTTGTGGTCGATCACGAGATCGTCGCGACGGTGCGCATAGGATTGCAGGATCGCGGCGCCCGCGTGAGCGGCCGACACGGCGGTGTCGATGGCGGCGCCGAGATCCAGCGCGGCCTTGGGGGAGGAGGAGGGCGTTTGCATGACTCCAGTGTAAGCCTGTGTGTGCGACGTTTTGACGAAACCCCGGCCACGCGTGCCTGCCGGGCCGATTTGGCGTGGCGCAAGGCCAACGAAGACGGGGCGTCGCTCGCGGGCGGTGCGCACCAGCGCGCGCTGGTCTTGTCATCGCGCAGGGGCGCCGCGCGGTCTTGGCGTTAGACTCGCGGCGCAATGTCTTTAGGCACAATAACCCCATGTCCTCGTCCTATCTCCCTCTCACGCCGGCCGCGGTAGCGCTCGATGCCCAGGGCCGGCTCGTGAGCCCGCTGTATGGCGACGTCTATAACTCGCCGGCGGATGCCTACGGACAGACGCAAACGGTCTTCCTGCAGGGCAATGGCCTGCCGGGGCGCTGGCAGGGCAGGGCCCGCTTCACGGTGTGCGAAACGGGCTTCGGCCTCGGCACCAACTTTCTGGCGTTGTGGCAGGCGTGGCGCGCCGATCCGGCGCGTTGCGCGCGCTTGCACATGGTGTCGATCGAGGGTCATCCGTTCGATCGCGAGACCCTGCAGGCGCTGCGCGATACGCACGTGCCCGAGCCTTTGCGCGAACTGGCCGATGCGCTCATCGCGCAATGGCCGCCGCTGTTGCCGGGATTGCATCGGCTCGAGTTCGACGACGGGGCCGTGACGCTCACGCTCGCACTCGGACCCGCCGATCGCATGGCGGCGCAGCTGCGTGCACGCGTCGACGCCTATTTTCTGGATGGCTTCTCGCCCCGGCTCAATCCGCAGATGTGGGATGAAGGGGTGCTGCGGCGCCTGGGCCGGCTCGCGGCGCCGGATGCCACGCTGGCCACCTGGAGTGCCGCGGCCTCTGTGCGTGACGCGCTGCGGCGGGCGGGCTTCGACGTCGCCCGTCAGCCCGGCGAGGCCGGTAAATGGCATATCACCGTGGGTCGACGCACGGCGTGGGCCGCGGCGCAGACGCCAGTGGTGCCCGAGGCCGTGGCGTTGCGGCAGGCCGTGCTGGTCGTGGGGGCCGGGCTGGCCGGTGCCGGCGTGGCGCACGCGCTTGCGCGCCGCGGGTGCGATGTCGTGGTGCTCGCCCCGGAGTCTGCTGCGCATGGCGATCACCTCGCCGCCGCGCTGACGCCGGTGATCGCCCGCGACGACAACGCGCGGGCTCGCCTGTCGCGCGCTGGAAGCCGCATGGCGCAACTGCGCTGGGCGCACCTCTCCGCCGATATCGTGCGGCGTACCGGCACCTTGCAACTCGAGCGCGACGACGCGCGGCCCCTCCTGCAAGACGCCCTCGCCGCGCTCGCTTTCCCCGACTCGTGGGCGCGCCCCGTCACGCGCGAGGAGGCCAGTGCGCTGGCCGGCATGGCGCTCGCGCGCGGTGGCGTGTTCCTGGCCGATGGCATGCAGGTGCGGCCGCAAGCCCTCATCGACGCCTTGCTCGATCACCCGCGGATCACGCGCCGGGTGGGGCGGGTGGAGCGGCTGACATCCGAGGGCGAGGCCTGGGCCGCCGTCGCCGCCAACGGGGGCGTGCTCGCCCGCGCGGACGTCGTGGTGCTCGCCAATGCCGTGGGCGCGCGCGCGGTGCTGGCGCAAAGCGGCTTGCTCGAGGCGTTGCCGCGCCTGGCGCAGATGCACGCGCTGGCAGGCGAGGTCACGCAGATTCCGGCGTTCGCCCTGGGCGGCGGGCCGCGCTGCGTGGTCGCCGGCGAGGGCTATCTCCTGCCTGAAGTCGACGGCTGGTGCGTGGCGGGCGGCACCTATGTGCACGGCGCCGAGCATTCGGCGGTGTCCGAGGCCGGGCAGCTGACGAACCTCGGCAAGGCCGCGGGCCTGCTGGCGGCCGCGGAATCCTCACTGCCGGCCGCCGGCGCCCTGCCGGGCTGGGCCGGCTGGCGGGCGGTGCAGCCGGGGCGGCTGCCGGCCGTGGGCGCGCTGGCGCATGCGCCCGGCGTATGGCTGGCCACGGCCTACGCGTCGCGGGGCCTGTCCTGGTCGGCACTGATGGGCGAGGTGATCGCGGCCGCGCTGCATGCCGAGCCGGCGCCCCTGGAAGCGGACCTGCTCTCGGCCGTCGCGCCGCGCTGAGGCTGGGGCGCGCCTGGCCGGCCGCGCCTGGCCGGCCGCGCCTGGCCGGCCGCGCTGGGCGAGGCCGGGCCGCTCCACGTCGGGCGGCTGCTCGCCGCCGATGGGGCCGCGCGCCGGGGCCGCCTTGAACGGCAGGCTTACCCTAGGGCTGCGTTCTATACGTGCGATGTTGCCGATTTACTGCCAGAATGGGCGAAATTCGGACCTTTATTGCGGGGCTGGCGCCACTTTCTGCCGGGCCGGCCGGCGCATGCGCGGAGCCCCCGCCATGCCCCCTGGCGGCGGCGGTTGGCCCCTAAAACAGGGACCGAGTTTATTTCAAGGGCCAAATCCGTCAAAATAACGACTTTTATTGGTTTTTTTGGCTAAAGCCGGGGGATGCTCTGTGCCGCCGAAGTACGACTTTGATCATACTAATCAGCTCGATACCGTCGAGCTGCTGACCTCGCGTCCCAGTCGCAATGATTTCGACGCGGGTGATGGCCTGCGGCTGGTCATCGAGGCGCACGCGCCCGGCGTTTTTCGCCTGCGTTGTGCGCTGACACCGCATTTCAACGAAGACAAGCCCAGTGCCCGCGCGCGTGCACTGAGCGAGATGCTGCTCGCCCGCGAAGAAGCCGTGGGAGAGGCAACGCTTGCCCCGCGCGACGACGCGAGCGGCTGGCGCATCACCCAGGGCGATGTGTCGCTCGAGATCCTCACCAACCCGGTTCGTGTCGTGCTCTGGCGCGGCGAGACCCAGGTCCTGACCTCGGAAGTGTCGGCGCATACGCCGGCCTTCGGCCATAACGCGCTCGACGAAGACGCGCACGCTGCCTGGCATGTGGGCTTCGCCCTCACCACGGGCGAGCGCATCTACGGCCTGGGCGAAACCCCGGGCGATCTCAATCGCCGCGACGAGTCCGTCGTGTCCGACGATCCCGAGCACCGGGCCCTGCCGCTGGCCTGGAGCCCCAAGGGCTGGGGGGTCTATGCCAACACCTTGCGCCGCGTCGAGCACGCGGTGGGTGTGGCGCCGGCCGACACCGCCTATATCCTGGCCGTCGACGACCCCGTACTGGATCTGTTCCTGTTCGCGGGTGAGCCTGCCGAGATCCTCAATCAATACAGCGCCCTCACCGGCCGGGCCGGTCAGCCCGTGCTGTGGGCACTGGGCGCCTGGCTGACCCAGGCCGAAGGCGAGATGCCGACCCAGACCGTGGCCCTGGTGGAGCAGTTCCGCGCCAACCAGATCCCGCTCGACGTCGTCTCGCTGGCCACGCCGGCCGCCTGGCATTTCGCCGCGGACAAGTCGGTCTTCGAGTGGGACGCCCAGCGTTTCCCGGATGCGAAGCAGGTGCTGGCGCTGTTCCACAAGTTCAACGTTCATGTCTCGGGTACCGGCTTTCCTGGCGTGCTCAAGCAAAGCCCGCTCTTCGAAGAGCTCGAAGATCGCGGCTGGCTGCTCACGAAGGACGACGGCAGCGCGCAGGTGTTCGATGGCGTGCCCGCCACGCAGGGCCAGCCTTACGGTCTGCTCGACCTGACGTACCGCGACGCCTACGCCTTGTGGGTGGAGCGGCATCGCCAGCTCGTGGACGACGGTCTGGATGCGCCGGCCTGCGACGCGCAGATCGCGATTCCCGATGGCGTGTCCGCCCGCAATGGCGAATCGGGTCCGTCGCTGCGCACGCTCTATCCGCTGCTGGCGCGCCGCGCCCTGTTCGACGCCGTGGCCGGCCACAAAGTGCCGCCCGAAGGCGTGGTCCCGAGCACCGATCTGTTTCCGGCCGCGCAACGCCTACCCTGGCAGGCCGGCCCGAAGGTCAGCAACGACTGGGACGGCCTGCAGCACACGCTGCGCACCGCGCTGTCGATCGGCGCGAGCGGTCTGCCCGTCCAGGTGCATGCGCTCGGATCGGCGCAGTCCAGCCTTGCGGGCATGAGCCCCGAGCTGTACCTGCGCTGGCTGCAGGCGGCCGTGTTCTCGGCCAACTTCAGCTTCCAGGGCGTGGGCGGCCTGCTGCCGTGGGCGTTCGGCGACGACACGCTCAATCAGGCTCGCACCTGGCTGCAGTGGCGCTATCGCCTGATTCCGTACGTGCTGGGCGCCATCGAAGATGCCGCGCGCACCGGTTTGCCGGTGCAGCGTTCGATGGCCATGTCGTTCCCGAACGACCCCGATGCGCACGACCACGATCTGCAATACCTGCTGGGCCCGGCCCTGCTGGTGGCGCCCGTCGTGGCCCCGGGCAATTCGGTGCGTGTCTATCTGCCCAAGGGCGAAGCCTGGTGGGATCTGAACACCGGTCACCGTTACGAGGGCGGCACCACCTGGACGCTCGAGTGCGGCACGGATCAGTTCCCTGTGTTCGGCCGTGAAGGGCACATGCTCTGTCTCGGGCCGGTGGCACAGCACACGGGCGAGTTCAACTCGGCGCGCATCCTCGACGAAGTCTGGATGTTCGGCATGCCCGTGCATAACCCGGTGGTGATGCGCAATAAAATCCGGGTGATGCAGATGCAGGGCTCGAGCTACATCAAGGGGCTCGAAGGCTTGCGCATCCTGCCCTCCGAAGGCCTGGAAGTGAAGCGCCGCGGCGCCGAAGTCCGCATTTCGCGGGCGCGCTGACGCGGTACGGTCCGGTGCCTTGGCGCCGGACCGCTCCCGGACCGGCCCGTAGGTCTCCATCTCGCCCATTCCATTGACCCGTTCGTGCATGCCGTGCGCATGCGTGGCCGGGTCATAGCCGTTTTATATTACTCCTAGTTATTAAAAGAGGATAAATCAGTCGTTCTCTTTAGAAAGCTGGCAATAGAAAATTACATGCCATGATTCATATTCAAAACCTATCCAAGACGTACGCCACGCCGCGCGGCCGTTTCGAGGCCTTGCGGGGGATCAATCTGCGCATCGAGCAGGGCGAGATCTTCGGCATCATCGGTCCCAGCGGGGCCGGTAAAAGTACGCTGGTTCAGTGCATCAACCTGCTCGAACGGCCCGATCAGGGCACGATCACCATCGGCGATCAGGTGCTCACCGGGTTGTCCGAGGCGCAATTGCGCGCCCAGCGCCGCCGCATCGGCATGGTGTTCCAGGGTTTCAATCTGCTCGCCCGCCGCACGGTGTACGGCAACGTCGCGCTCCCGCTCGAGATCGCGGGCGTGCCCAAGGCCGAGATCCCGGCTCGCGTCGAACGTCTGCTCGCCCTCGTGGGGCTGGAGCACCTGCGCGACCGTTATCCCAGCCAGATCAGCGGCGGCCAGAAGCAACGCGTGGGGATCGCGCGCGCCCTGGCCAACGACCCCGACGTGCTGCTGAGCGACGAGGCGACCTCGGCGCTCGATCCCGAAACCACCCACAACATCCTGGCCCTGCTGCGCGACATCAATCGCAAGACCGGCGTCACCGTGGTCATGATCACGCACCAGATGGAAGTGGTGCGCGAAGTGTGCGATCGCGTGGCGGTGCTGTCGCAGGGCGAAGTCATCGAAGTGGGCCGCACGCAGGACGTCTTTGCCCAGCCGCGCCACGACGTGACGCGCGGCATGGTGTCGGCCGCCACCGCGTCCGACCTGACCGACGGCACGCTGACGGCGGTGCAGGCACGCATCGCCGATCTCGCCGCCGCGCGTCCGGACCAGGCCGTGCGTTTGTGGCGCCTGAAACTGTCGGGCAGCGATGCCACCGGCGCGGTGCTTTCCGACCTGTCGCGTCAGTACGCGCTCGACGTCAGCCTAGTGCAGGCCCGCATCGAAGACATCAAAGGCGTTGCCGTAGGCACGCTGTTCGTATTGGCGCAAGGCGCGCCGCAGGCGGTCAAGGACGCGCATGCCGCGCTGACCGCCCGAGATATCACCGTGGAAGAAATTGCTCATGAGCCCGCAACTGATCGACCTGCTTATCACGTCGCTGCTTGAAACCCTGCTGATGGTCGGCGTGGCCGGCGGGGTCGCGGTGCTGGTGGGTATTCCGCTGGGCGTGATCCTGATCGTGACCGCGCGCGGCGCGATGCTCGAGAACCTGGCCGTCAATAGCGTGCTCGGCGTGATCGTCAACGCCACCCGCTCGGTGCCGTTCGTGATCCTGATGGTCGCCATCATTCCGTTCACGCGCTGGATCGCGCAGACCTCGATCGGCACTACGGCAGCGATCGTGCCGCTGGCGGTGGCCGCGATTCCGTTCATGGCGCGCATCGCCGAGAACGCGATGCGCGAGATCGACCCCGGCCTCATCACCGCCGCCCGCGCCATGGGCGCCTCGCCGATGCAGATCATCGCCAAGGTGCTGTTGCCCGAAGCGCTGCCCGGTCTGGTGGCCGCCACCATCGTCACCATCGTGAGCCTGATCGGCTATTCGGCCATGGCTGGCGCGATCGGCGGCGGCGGTCTGGGCGACCTGGGCATCCGCTACGGCTATCAGCGCTTCCTGCCCGAAGTGATGCTGGCCGTGGTGGTCGTGCTGATCGCGCTGGTCCAGGCCGTGCAGAGTTTTGGCGACTGGCTCGTGCGCCGCATGTCGCATCGTTGATACCCGAATTTTTTACCGCAACACCCCTTCCTCCTTTGTCGGAACACACCGCATCATGAGCACCAAGTTTCTGAAGTCGCTGGCCGCGTTCGCCCTGGGCGCCGCCGTTTTCGCCCAGCCGGCCCTGGCGCAGGACAAGCCGCTGAAGATCGGCGTGACGGCCGGCCCGCACGCCCAAATCTTCGAAGTGGTCAAGCAGGAAGCAGCCAAGCAGGGCCTTAACCTGCAGGTCATCGAGTTCTCCGACTACGTTCAGCCCAACGTGGCGCTGGCCGCCGGCGACCTCGACCTGAACAGCTACCAGCACCAGCCCTACCTCGACAATGCCAACGCCGACCGCGGCTACAAGCTGGTCAGCGTGGGCAAGACCGTGATCTTCCCGATCGGCATCTACAGCAAGAAGGTCAAGAGCCTGGACGACCTGAAGAGCGGTGCGCGCATCGGTATCCCCAATGACCCGACCAACGGCGGCCGCGCGCTGCTGCTGCTGCAAAGCAAGGGCCTGATCAAGCTGCGTCCGGAAGCCGGCCTGAAGGCGACGCCGATCGACGTGGTCGAGAACCCCAAGAAGCTGCGCTTCATCGAGCTGGACGCAGCCCAACTGCCGCGTTCGCTGGACGACACCGACGCATCGGCCGTGAACACCAACTTCGCGCTCGAAGCGGGCCTGGATCCCAAGAAAGACGCCATCACCCAGGAAGCGCCGGATTCGCCGTACGCGAACGTGCTGGTCGTGCGCGCCAAGGACAAGGATCGCGCCGACATCCAGAAGCTCGTGTCGGTCTATCACAGCGCGCCGGTGAAGGAATTCATCGCCACGAAGTACAAGGGCGCCGTGCTCGCCGCCTGGTAATCCAGCGCGACTGCGTTCTGCCTGACGCTGAGGCCGTCCTTCGGGACGGCCTTTTTCTTGGCCGGGACGACGTCGCGAACCGGATGCATGCCCGCCGCCTTGACCCGACCGGCATATTGAGCCATAATGTTTGGCTTAGGTTGGGTTGTTAGCTCAGTCGGTAGAGCAGCGGACTTTTAATCCGTTGGTCGCGAGTTCGAGTCTCGCACAACCCACCAGAATTCCCTCGCAGCATCAAAGACTTAGCGCCACCCTTTCGGGTGGCGTTTGTCATTGCGGATCGGGTTTTGACCAAAACCTGACCGTTCCCGCATGGGCTGCGATGTGGCTGGGCGAGAGGTGAGCATAGCGCTGGACCTATCAATGGTCTCCCACCCGCCGAGTTCCTTCAAGACCAGGAGCGGAGTTCCCCGCTGGACATGCCAACTGGCCCAAGTGTGGCGAAGATCGTGCCAGTGGAAATCTTCAATCCCGACTTTTCGGCACGCGCGCTCCAGGTCTCGTCGGTCATTCTGTTGGATGCGCGTATTGAGATGTTCCCCGCGCGTGAAGATGAACGAACTCGTGGCACGGTACCCAGGCCGCTTTTGAACGGCAAGGATCCTTCGCGCAATGACCTCGAAAGCATCGTCATTCAGAGGAACAGCCCTGGCGTAGCCGGACTTAGCTCCCTCGTGGGTCACCCATGCGTTCCGCTGGGGCAAATCAACCTGCGAAGGCAGTAGAGAGAACAATTCGCTCTCACGCATTCCTGTTGCCGCCGCGACGATAGCTGCGTCGCGCATCCACTCCAAGCGCATCGCCTTTATCAACCCCATAATTACTTCCGGGGGCTCCCATCGCACGCGGACATCCGGCTCGTCGAAGCTATGCAGTTTTGGGACTTTGTCGATCCAATCCCACTCAACGCACAGATTCAAGATCCGCTTGATGGTGGCGATGTACCGATTTTTGGTGCTGCCGGTCAGCGGAGTGGGCTGCTTGAGCTTGTGCACACTGTGCGTGGGCAAGCCGCCAATGATTTCGTCAGCTGTTAAAGAGCGCATAGACCGGCCCTCAACCAGGGTGCGCCAGTACTGCACATGACGCAGTTTCGTGGCGTAGTCGCTCTGACCTTCGGACAGCCTCAAAAATCGTACGGCAGCTTCTTCGAATGTTCGGTCCGCTTGCTCACCGAGTTTCGCTTGCCGCCACAACTGTGCTTTCAGCGTGTCGTAGAGCTCTTGTGCAGACTTCCTGTCCGTGGTGCCAGAAGAGCGTCTAATTCGCGGGACGCCTGGGACGCGGATATCAATTTGATAGATCCCGGAGGTCTCATCTTTGCGGATGGGCATTGTGCATCTCCCACAACCCGCAGTGATAGCTGGTTGGCATTGTTGTTCTTTTCGGAAAGAGCGGCAAGTCGGGATGGCCACACTCGCCATGCGCCCCGCGCCCTGAGTTGAAAGCCGATCTCTTTTCGGTACTGGAAGATCGTGCTGTACGACACATTCAATCGCGCCGCGGCTTCTTGGAGTGTCAGAGCACGCTCAGACTCTGGGTGCGGTCGCGATAGTAGGGTAGTCATGCAACCTCGGCTGGTTATGGTTAGGTTTGGCCAGCTGCTGGGCAGTTGGGTGGAGAGACCTGTGCATTAGCTACCGAATCCATGGAGGGCCCTCCTCAGGGAAATGGCGGAATAGAATCACCCGCGTCTGCATCCCATTGCCACCATCCTCCTTCACCGTAGGTCTCGTCGTAATGAGCGATCTTCGTGGCCTTACGTGCCAGGTATTCGGGGTCCGAAAGGCCCCAGACCTCCATCGGGACGAGGTCGCTGCGATCGTGCAGCCAAAAATCAGGAAACACCTGCTCCGATCCAGCGTCAAAGCGAAGCGGCTTTTCAAATCGACGCCCACTCGCGACAAACTTGGCCACAACTGCAGACTCGTAGCCGGAGTCCACGGGAATCCATTCCGGCGTCACCAGCACCAGGCCGAGGTCGACAACATCTGCCTTCATGGCGCCCGCTGCCGGCACCGGAACGTCCGTCTGCGCGATCACCACGACCTGGCTGCCTGACATCCACCCGTTCACTTCTCGTGCAAACTTGTGATGTAGAACCTCCCACTGGCCGGGAGACATCATGAGATGCGGGATGCCGTGATAGCCCGAAATAGGAAGGCCCGGGACGCCCTCCATGCCTACTTGATACCCAAATAGGGGCGCGACGACCACGAGTCGTCGGCGTCGATTCATCGCCTCGACCGCTTTGGCTTTGTTTAGCTCCGCCTGGCCGCCTGACGCTGTGGCTGTCGACACAAGCAGGCTACTGGCCAAGCGCAGGCGTCCGGCGTAAGTCGCCTTGGCTATGCGCAGCAGGTGGTAATGGAGGACGCCCAGGGTACGTTTGCCCTCCATCGAAGGGGGCCAACTATTAAAGCCGGCTTCAGTCCAGAGATAGTGCAGGAGGCCCAGCAAGCTCATGCTTGACTGCCCAGAGCGCGAGCTAGGCGCTTGCTTCTTCTGTTCCACGAGCGAATCTCCGGCATCTTGCGGTGCCTTAGTGGCTTTCTGCTGTAGACCAACTTTCAGTTTGACCTTGACGCTGCCATCGTCCAGCTCTTGTACAACCCCTTTTCGGTAGTTGCCCAGACCGGACATCGCTGGGTCCGTCGAGTAATAGCTGCAGTCTTCGCTGTGCTCTGGGCCGGAGGCAGGAAAGCGGGCGAGGTGAAACCGATCTGAACTCGCCCTGCTATGGATAGATAAGCGTTTCGTACCTGGCCCGAGGCAACAACAGCGCACATCGGCCTTTCCGTGGCACATCAGCAGTACCCGTTTCCAAGCGTCGCTGTGTGGGGCTTGAGTTTGAAACTCCGCGGTGTAGACGCGGCTCTGAGCTCCGATGATGACCTCCACCGGATAAAGTGTTTTTTCATATCGCCAACCTACGAAACTAAGTGCGTTGTCGCGGCGAACCGTTAAAGACTGTCAAACCCGGGTCCAGATGGCATGCGCGCAGCAACTTTCTTATCAACGCCATGGCGAAGTCTCTTCACGTGTTGGGGACCGCGCTCGGCCGTATGTCTTGCCCGCGCTTAACTTTCAACTGAGGAATCGAGGCGGCTACTGGGCAGCCGGGCGGGCTGAGAGATGAAAAACGTGGAAGTGTTTGACATCCGAATCGGAGCGCTCGAATTTTTTAGCAGCTAAAAAATCATCAAACGCCGATTCGGATGCCGCCCGCGAGATACCTCGACGCGGGCGGCGTCGTTGCCGACTTGCACGGCACGTACCGGTTGGCCCGGCGCGGCATTCGTCCACCCGTTACTCGCCACGGGGGCTTATGTGTCTGGGGCGCTCGTGAACGGTACTGCAGCAAACCGGCGAAGGAGCGCGGCACCGTTCAACTGGCGCGGTGTCTCTTCGAGACACTCGCTGCCATATTCGAGATTGTGAGGGCGGGCCAGACTCAGCATCCGGCGGGCTTTTTTCACTCCGACTTTCGTCCGAGCGGGCTTCACGGGCCACCCGTTCCCCCTTCAATTCTTGCCGCTGCTTTTCATGTGTCCGGGGCATGCGGCTGTCTCCCCTGCCGCGACGCTTCACAGCGGGCGCGGGACAAACTGTGTTTCGCAGGTTAAAGAGCGCAACCCAGATTTGGGTGTTAGCGATCGTGATAACCCGTAAAAAAACATTTTCAACCCAAATACGGGTTGTTGACGAAATTGCGAACTGGCGTTGCCTAGTGGCAACAAATAGACATTATTGTTATGATTTGAAATACACCGGGCAAAATTTTTTTCCGGTCGGATCTTGCAGTCGGAAAGTGGAGCACCGTAGCAGCAGTGGCAGCTTTAACGGGTAGGGCGGCTCTACGCCCTCCGCTTTGCGGGTGCCCCCTTTTTATGCCGAGTTTGTTGCTCCGCCTCGAGATACCGCTCTACATCATTCAGAACGAGCTGCTGGAAAGCGGGACTTAAATCGCGGAAGCGACTCAGCAGCGCACTTTCGTTTTCAGAGCTAGCGGACTCTCCACCAGAGCGTTGACCCACCAACTTCGGTGGACTCTGCGGATCCAGGTTTTCAACACACAGCTGCCATAACTCAAGCCCGAAAGTGCGGGCAATTTCCGAGACGCTTTCGATACCTGGGCTGCCTTCAGCTCGGCGCACGCGGTCTACGGTAGAACGGGTAAGGCGGCCACCAGCTTTTTTCTCCAGCGCAGCATTCGACAAGCCGGCTTGTGAAACAAGCCGGTTGACGTTTTCCGCGACCAGATCGATAGCTTTTTTTGCCATACCGAACTATGCCGCGCCGGCGCGCACATTAGTGGGTTGTGACAACCCATATTTGGGTTATCATCGGCCCATGAATGAAATTTCCTTCTTCGAACGCGTCTTGGTCCGCCTCAAGGCGGTGCCTTATGCCGAACTGCAAGCTGTCGCGGACGCGACAAACGTGTCGATCAGCCATCTCCGAAAGATCCGCTATGGAGAGACACGCAACCCGGGTGTCCAGACCGTGCAAGCGTTGCACGATTACTTCGAGATCTTGGACAACTTGCCCGGCCCCGCCAAGAACCAGTCTGTTTAGCTGCTAAACACTACTCAAAAGGATGTCGTATGAAGACCGTCGTCATCGCCCAGAACAAAGGAGGGGTCGGCAAAACCGCTGCCGCCACTCACATTGCATTCCACGCCGCCGAGAATGGAGTGAAAACTGCTGTGCTGGATCTCGACACCGGCAACCTGTCGAAGACCATGCAGCGGCACCGCCTCGATGTCGCCGCCAGTTCGCTATTCCTTGATCAGAGCCTCGAAGTGCATGCGACCAACCAGTCCCTCGGCCTGGTCCATGCAGACCGACTGTTGGCAAACGTGATCTACATGGACGTGAATCGCGCAGTCGAAAATTTCCGGGTAAATCTGTCCTCCCTTGCCGCGCAGGGATTCGAGTTGTGCGTGATCGACACGCCTGCAAGCATTGGAATCGCGACGATAGCTGCGCTGCGTGCGGCCGATGCCGTAATCAGCCCTGTAGAAATGGAGGCCTACAGTATCGAGGGCATCAGACATGATGCGGGTCATCTTGGGAGCACGCGAAGCAAATCCGAAACTCAAGTTCCTCGGTATCGTGCCTAGCCGCGTTGACAAGCGAAACCCGCGTCAAGTTCGTCACTTGGCGCAAGTGCAGGGTGCTCACGGCAGTCTTTTGGCACCAGTCACTATCGGTCTCCGGACCAGCGTGGCTGAGGCGCTCGGCAACGGTGAGCCCGTCTGGCTCAGTCGAAAGACTACAGCGCGCGCTGCAGGTGTGGAAATGCGTGCGCTGGGCCAGCACGTTCTCTCCAGCATGGGGGTGCGCTAATGCGTTCAGCAGCTAAACACTCCGGCACCGATGGTTTTGACCTGGCAGGGCTCGGCGATCTCGCTTCGATGTTGGATGGCCCCGTGCAGTCGAACGGAGCGGTGGCGTTCTATGACGTCGCGCGGATTCACGAGGACGAGAACAACGCGCGGCGGGCTGATAACCCCGGCTTCTCCGCCGAGAGCATCCAAGAGTTTGCCAAGCTCATCGAGTTCAAAGGAATCAAGGTCCCGCTCTCACTGCGCCCACATCCCACCATCCCTGGCGATTTCATCATCAACCATGGACACCGGCGTTTCCGGGCGGCAATGATCGCAGGACTGCAGAAGGTGCCGGCGTTCGTGGATCCCGACTTCGACGATGACGATGGCGTCGCAGAGAACCTGCAGAGAGAGAACCTGACTTTCAGAGAAATCGCTGACTACATTGGTGCCAAGATATCCAAAGGATGCACACAGGCTGAAATCGCACGCGCTCTTGGGAAATCGAAAGCGTGGGTCAGTCAGCACGCGGCGGTGCTCAGTCTTCCTGAGCCAATCGCCGCGGCGATGGCGAGCGGGACGGTCACCGACGTGACGCTCGCGAGCGAGCTCGCATCGGCGCATCGAGAGGCCCCTGCAGCAGTCGAGCACCTACTCAGCACCGGCGAGCGCAGGCCTACCCGTGCAGCTGTGAAAGAAATTCGTCAGAAGGCTAAGACCAAAGATGCGTCCAGCACCCCGGACAACGCGCAGCGCAAGGCACGACGGCCCGAGCTGCCGCATACCCAAGCCAATGATCCTGTGGCACAGCACTCGAGCGCGCCGCTCTCGCCAGTGCAGCTCCGGGTCGACGTCGCGGCGCTCTTGCGATTGGTGGCCATCGCGAAATCGGACACGGGGCAGAGCAAGCGAGTCGCCGACTTTCTCCTCGGCTGGTGGAACGCAGCAAGCTGCGGCGGATTCGACCTCACCGATCTCTGGGCTATGGACGCCGAGATTGCGGACGACTTGGTCACTGTGATCCACCTGATCCGTCGTGTGCGTGCCTACCCTGACACCCTGTCCTCAGAAATACACGCTGAATTTAAGGCGCTCGTGAAGCTCTGGCGCCCTCACCTTCAGGAGGAGTGAACTCATTGGCAGGCCAGGTCGCCCCTTTGCGGGCCCTAGCGCCTGGCAAGGCGACCTAAGAAAGCCATCGTCTACTGGTGTGGTCTCTATCGGCCGAGGATTCCACTAGAATTCCGCGTAATGAATACCTTTGTACGACGGAGATTCGTATGGCCGAGGACATCAAGGACAGTAGTGCGAAAGACTGCGGAGGGCTTTCAACTATCGGGCCCGGAATTGGCGACTTAATCTCGGGTGTGCCAGCACCAATTCGAAAAAATGCAGCCAAAGCGTTTGGCCGGTTGTGTAGCGCCGCGGTGGAGTACCCCTTGGCGTTGATCGAGAACGCGATCGCTGAGAGACGCGCTGAGTCACGTGCTCGGGTGGCGCTAATCGATGCTTCTGCTAACCAGATCGCGGAGCAAATGAGAATCGACCCAGAGTACGCTCGTGTCGCTGCCGCCAAATATGCAGAAAAAATTGTGCGTGAGCGAATAAATGTCGATCAAGTGGCTGAAATGGCCGCTGCGGATTTGAGATCTGATCCGCAGGTCAGCGCAAGCGACCTTGCTGCAGAAGAACCTTCAATCAGCGACGACTGGTTGAATGCTTTCGAGAGCGAGGCGGCCCATATGAGTTCTGAACAGATGCAGCGCCTATTTGGAAAGATTTTGGCCGGAGAGATCCGACGGCCAGCATCCTTCTCGATAAAAACAGTCAAATTGATGGCGCAACTCGATAACCAAGCCGCTAACTTATTCAGACTGCTCTGCTCTCTATCAATATCCGCCCGCGTTCCAAACACGAACGAAATACTAGATGCGCGCGTCGTTTCTATGGGCAGTGCGGCAGCAAACTCCTTGGCGGCGTATGGTCTGAGTTTTGACGCGCTCAACATTCTGCACGAGTACGGGCTGATCATCTCCGACTACAACTCATATTCTGACTACCGTGGTTCAGTAGCACACAACAATAGGGTCACGTTGCCGTGGACCTATCAAAACGTGAAATGGGCATTTGTCCAAAAAGTTGGCGCACCAGAGCCGACAGCGCTTAAGGTGCATGGTGTGGCCTTCTCTCGGTCTGGCAGGGAACTGCTACCAATCGTAGATGTTGTGCCAGATGAGGCCTATACCGCTGCGTTGAGGGACTTCTTCGACAAGCAAGGCATGACTCCAACGAAAGTTGCGATTTAGCTATCTTAAGCAATGCCGCAAGTCTCTCGCGGCGTGCTCGTGTCGTGGGCAGTACCTCTGAGAGGCCAGTAGAGTCGTTGCAAGTCGCATCCCATCATGGACGTTCCTTTCCCCTACATTCTTCCCGTAGATCATTGTGCGAGCTAGGCAAATTCAATTTCTCTTGTTGGAACCCTCAGGCCTACCCGTTCGTTGTTGCGGCTGCCTGGCGGCGCGGCTGGGCTAAGTCGCTGGGTCTCATGCCACACATTGCAGACTTCGTAAGTAATCCTGTCGCGATCAGTATCTGTTCCGGACTGTTCGCACTAGTATCGCTTGGCTTTTCCTACTTTTCCTGGCGCCAAGCTCACCGGCCACTAGTCTCAGCTCGCGTCACCACTTTTGCTGCCGGCAACTCAGGCATTGCGCTCAACCTCTTGGTTGAGAACACGGGCACTCAACCCGCGCGGGACATACAGCTCATCGCCAGAGTAAAGGACGTGCGAACTGCTTCAAGCGGGTCTAAAATTCCTAAAGACGCGCAGCGCTGCTTCTTCAGTGGCATCTGCATTCCTATACTTGCCAACGGCCGAGACATCAAAACTGCTTTCGGGCACTTGGGAACGGGAGATTCCTGGCGAGCTGGTGCGGACATTCCCGTAACGCTCCGATACCGTGATCTGTCTGGGCGCCGCTTCTCCAGCAAGGTCCGCTTGCTTCTCGGTGATGATGTAGGGTTTGCGCAAACTCTGTGGGGAAGTGGCGGTCGCAATGGGAGCTAACCCTCGTGGCGCATGCAGTACTTGAGTGCCTGACATAGGCTCTCGGGCTGGGCCCATGAGGTAAAATGTGGTCATCAATCGGGAGATCTCCATGTCGACAAGTTGGACCCAGCTCGAAGCTGCGCGCGCGATACGCAATGCTGTCGCTCAACAGCGTTTCGAGGGTGTCGACCCTGATCAGCGGACCATCGCCGAGTTGCACCGCGTGGCGAAGGGCGAGATCCAGTTTGCGGATCTGATTCACGATCTGCGACAGAGAATCGTCTCTGGCGACTTCGAAAAGCCGGCTCATTAAGCCGGCTTTTTTCTTTCATCACGTAGCCTCAGCCGTCGATGGTCAAATACCCCGTCCACGCCACCGATGCGTATCTGGATCCCGCCACAGGCGTCCTGAGGAACAAGCTTGGCATAGTCGATGCGGAGGTGCTTGATCGGGCCGAGGCGACGTTTGCCGCGTTGAGGTCGTACGAGATGGCGTCTGAGCCAGTGCAGGGCTGTTTCGACCTGGCGCACCTTCAGACCATCCACAAGCGGCTGTTCGGCGACGTCTACGATTGGGCAGGCGAAATCCGCGCTGTCGATATCTCCAAAGGTGATACGCGCTTCGCCAGCTTTTTCGCAGATCGAGGCGTATGCCCCCACGATCACACGTCCCTTGCCGCGAGAGAGCCTCCTCAAAGGACTGGACAGTACTGCCTTTAGCACCCGCGCCGGTGAAATACTTGGTGAGCTGAACGTCCTGCATACCTTCCGAGAAGGGAACGGGCGATCGGTTCGCGAATACATCGGTCAGCTCGCGCGTGGCGCCGGTTACGGAATCGACTGGCAGGCGGTCACTCGCGAGGAAATGATCGAGGCATCGATCCGCGCGTACCACGGCGACTCGGGTGACCTGGCTCGTCTCATCCGCACCAATATTCAGGACCTGGACCAAGAGCATGCCGTCGGCCTAGCCAGAGCCGCCGCCGGCGAAAAGGCGCAGATCTCCCCCGCGATACCGGGACAGACCTACCTCGGCCAAATTATTGGGACCACTCAATGATATGTAGTTCAGGCTTGTGGCCCGAACGTCGTTGTGCATTCTCGACGATCGATGGTGAATTCCCAGGACTTGGTCGCGCGGGATTCAGTGGCAATCAGGTACTCATACGGAAGCGCCGGCATCGTTGAACCGTCGACGGCTCGCGAGCTCGGCGACGGAGCAAGTTTCGGACTAACGCAAAGGCCCGGCCCCGAGCTGGACCGATAGTTGATTCTTGAGAGATTAGGCCACCCACACGGTCGGACCGAGTTGAGTGATGTCGGCAAGGCAGCCGCACCATCGCCGTTGTCACGTGCGTCAACGCGCATTACGATTGCCTCCTACTCCAACTGCTCTCAAGGGGAAAGGCGTGAGCGACGATAGTAAGCAGGGCCAATCCAGCAAACCCAAAGCGTCGGAACCTCTGCCAGATTACTGGCGTTTGGAAGATCGTTATCCCGATGTGAGCGGTTTGCTCGGGCCAGCTAAAGTGCCCCTAGGCAGTAAGGATGCAATCTTTGTCTTAGAC
Organism: Bordetella genomosp. 5; assembly: GCF_002261315.1. Taxonomy (NCBI): domain Bacteria; kingdom Pseudomonadati; phylum Pseudomonadota; class Betaproteobacteria; order Burkholderiales; family Alcaligenaceae; genus Bordetella; species Bordetella genomosp. 5. The sequence continues at coordinate 583,665 of NZ_NEVP01000011.1, read as the reverse complement.
ACAAACGTCCTTCTTGTGCCGTTTGGTGTGGGGGGAGCGGAATTCTCGGCAATTGTTGAGGTATATAAGGCTCTTATCGACGAGGGACGCCTATTTGTCCCGGCACGCGTGATGCGAGAATATATATCAAATCGGGACAACAAGCTTGGGGAGCTTATACAGAAGATTAATGACCAGAGTAGTGGGCTTAAGGCCGAGGGAGCAGCCATACCTGCCTTCTTGAGCGGCCTACCTGCGGCTGGGGAACTCGAAACCATCAAGAAAGATTTGAGGGCAGCGGCGAAGAGCTACAGAGAACAAGTTCGCACGCTCGTCGAGCAAATTAGCGCTTGGCGCGGTGACGACCCCGTAACCCAACAGTACTTCGAGCTATTCCGCGGTGATGTCATCGTTGATCTTGAGAGCGAGCGCCCCATACTTGAAGCGGAATGGCGCTTGAGGCACGAAAAGCAGATCCCTCCTGGCTATAAAGATGGGAAAAAGCCGGACGCTGGGATCGGAGATTTTTTAATCTGGCGTGCCATTCTTCAATTGGGCCAGAAGCGGAGAGATCTAGTCTTCGTCAGCGCAGACGAGAAGGGCGACTGGCACGTTCGGTGTGAGGGGAGCGGCGTGTATCCGCGGCCGGAGCTGGTCGACGAATATAGGCGCTCATCCGGTGGCAGGAAGTTCGAAATTGCGAGGCTGACAGATGTTCTGCGCGAGAGAAACGTCCCAGCGAACGTCGTTCAGGACGTGAAAGCGGCCGAGGAAGAGCAGATTCTCACGCCGCTAACCTCCGTCAAATGGCTAAAGAAGCCTCACTCAACCGATAAAATTAATGCCATCCTCTCGTACGCTCTTAATCAATACATTGACAAGAGTTCGAAGTTTGAGCATGACGTCTATCACGCGCCGATTCTTTCCTCTGGCAGCGGATTTATCGGTGGAATTGAGCTGTCCGATGGCAACGTATTGAATCTTGGTTTCAGCGAGCACGTGGACGGAAGCGGCGTTGTCGCAGTTATCGGCGCAGGGGTCAAAAGATTCATTAAAAATGGTCCAATCCCTAACGGAGAGCCATGGTCGTTCCCCCCGAACGAGCACGATCCGCTATCCGAAGGCGACGTTTTCGTTATTTATCAGGATGACTTGGGGGCCTACATGGGAAGAGTTCTAGGAATAGCCTACTCCTCTGCGAGGGACGTGGTGTCTAGTATCCGATTGAGGCTTAAGCCCGTCGCTGCCGAGAGCGAGCCCATAGTCATCGTGTGAGCTGGATTTAGTCAAAAAGCCGTCCTATGGGTATGTGGATGATCGCTGCGCGACCGCTGGACTCGCTGCTCTCGACCCGTGGACAACCGCTGATGGACAAACAGTGGACAGGCTTCGCCTGACCACGCGCTTGCCCACAGGGTATGCCCACAGGCAACCCAGCTTCACCCACATACCCACAGGCCCCAAGCCAGCGATCAATTAGATACCTGACTTCCAAACACTCGCGCCTTTGGCGATGCAAGGTTCGCGGTTGCCATGGTCAGCCGGCGGTCAATCTGACGGCCGGGCGGGGGCCGTCTTTCTGGGCTTGGCCGGACACGGAAGCAGTTCCTGGATCCACGCCTTTTGCTCGAGGACACAAGGCTCATACGGCAGCTCTGCGATCAGCAGGTCGAAACATGCCGACAGCACGCTGTTGGGGCGTTTGAGGTCGGGCGACGCTCCGCATCGTGTGGCCATGGAACTGGTGCCACCGGACCACGTCGGCTGATGCCGCCGGTATCGTCGCTACGCTGTACGCTCTGCGAGCTCTGCAGTCAACAACGTAGCGACGACCGGGCCGAGAAGTGTCACGCACTGCGCGACTTCGCCGGCGAGCAAGCCGAGGCGAGCGCCATCTTCGCCGCGATCGATTGACGCCATCCCGGCCCGCTTCGGCGGGCCTTTCTTCTACTGCTCGCCATCAAGCCAGCGTGGCTCAGCCCCCGCTAACTAGCGCCGCTGGGCGGGGCGTTTCGCTCCGAGGGTAGGCCATTGAAAGCCATACGGGGTGGCTCAATTGAAACTCCTACTTCGTGAAAAGACGTGAGCGAAGACGACATACGAGGCCGACCAGGCAAATCTTAAGCTCCAGAGGCTCCCCGCTAGTGCTGGCGTCTCGAAGATTGTTAGCCCAATGTGAGCGGTGGGCTTAAGGGCGGTAAAGTGCCATTCCGAAGCGCTGCTAGTGGGCGCCCACCCTCACCAACTTGCCGTCTTCAAAATTGAAAGAAATTTGATCAAACCAGATTACATCCTCCTCTTTCTTTAGGAGGATTTTTTCAGCTGGCAGTTTCTCAGAAGCTACCTGCAGTTTCTGCAAAACTTCCTTTTCCGGCAGCCCCTGCCACGCTACCCCTAAAAGGATCTTGAGCTGTCGTCTTACGGCGGCATCCTGATCGTAGCTCGCCGAGACATATGTCAATGTTATTGATCGGTCGATCCAAAGGTATGCGAACAAGGCACACGCGCACAGACATAACGCCAACGCGATAGCGAGAACTTTAGTTTTCATGTAGGTCATCGTCCCGCGTTAAATGCGTCTCTCGCAAACGTCCGGCAGTGATTGGCGCTCCACGGCTTCCAGCTGTAACCGGGCCGGTTTTGGTCGTTCGCAAATCTTTCGGCATGCTCATACACTGCATTTTCATCGGCATCTGGATCGCATGTGAGTTGAGCTTCCGTGCCTTTTCCGGCTCTTGCGGATAATTCCTCTCGAAGCGCTTCCATGGAGCGTGCGGTGGGTTGGCCATCCCTGCCAATAACCAAGTTTGGTATCAGCACTCGTCGCACGTTCCCCACACCTTCAGCCAACCGGGCGCCAATAATGCGTTCGTCGGCGGGCTTGTACCGCCCATACTCGTAATATCTGGTCACGCCTGACGAGTCGTAACCTAACACTCCTCCGTGCCCGCCAAGATTAGTCGAGCTAAACCCGAACCCCGTATCGATCGGATAGTCCGGAAAAAGTACGGTGCATGCCGCCAGTCCTTCAGGATCGATGAAGCTTAGCGGATTGCTCAGGGCGTATGCATAGGTGTTAACGCCACCCACCAGTCCAATTGGGTCTGATTGGATGTAACGGCCCAGCGTCGGGTCGTAGTCGCGCGCCCAATTCTGAGCAAGCTCAGCTTCGCTATCGTAGTATTGGCCTGGGAAGCGAAGCTGGCTTAGTGCGACATTTGCTCCGGATTGAAGCGCGACGCCAAACGGATCCGACGCATAATCCCAAACGACGGCTCCGAGGGCATCCGTCATCGTGCGCGGGGTATTGATCTGGTCTGCATGGATGTAATAGACGGCTTCATTGCTTCCTGCCACATCCACCAAGGCGACCGGGAGGTCATCGAGCCACATGTACTCGCGTCGTGCACCTCCAGATGCGCTGGCTTCGACAAGGAGCCGGCCGCGCTGATCGTAGATAAAGTGGGTGGTGTTGCTTCCGCTAATTGCCTGGACTCGCTGGCCGATAGCGTTGTACAGATAACTTCCAACTGGCGTTCCGTTTAGTGAGACACCTGCGCGGCGGCCGTCTGCATTCAGGCTAATTGCGTAGGTGTTGCCGTCACTGCGATTGTCTTGTACGAGCTGGCCGCTACTCTGGTAAGAAAAGCTACGCGCGTTTTCGGCTGCGATCGTCACTGATTCAAGCCGATTCGATGTCTGCGAGTACCCATACGTCTCAGTGCTGCCAGCAACAGTGCGAGTTCGACGGTTCCCTGAGGCATCATAGGTGTACGTATGGGCTCCGTAGGCGCCCGTGGCCGACGCGACGCGATTGAGATTGTCGTACGTTATCGTCTGGCTCCGTGACGGCACCACGTTGTCAGTAATGGCCGTAATGTTGCCGGTGGGGTCGAACAGATTCACCTGGTTTTGGATCGATGCAGCGCCATTCTCAACTCTCAGGTGCGTGGGTTGATAGTCCAAGTCATGGGCAAGCGTCGTAACCAACCCATTGCCGCTTGTGTAGCCGGTTGGGGGACCCCAGGGCTGGTATGCGACCCCAGACGCGAGGTTTACTACTGCGCTGCCTGCAGCACTCACAGTAGTCACTCCGGAAACTCTTCCCAGAGCGTCTCGAGAGAATTGCACAATGCGGCCCGAAGGATACGTGACCGAAAGTACTTTCCCCGCCGCATCATAGGTGTAGGCCACAATGTAGGCTTGGCCGCTCACGACTGTTGTGGACTGCGTCACTCGCCCCAGGCCGTCATAGACATAGGCTGTTGAGCCACTCTGATCGGTCGTTGACGTCAAACGCCCTATGCCCAAGTTGGCACCCGCTGTTGCGTCATAGCTAAAGGTTAGATTTTGGTCTGGGCTTGCTGGGAAGGTCTTGGTAAGCGTCCGACTCGCTGCATCGTACGTAAAGCGGCTCTCGATGCCGCGAGCATCGACACGCTTCACAATATTTGATCGGCTATCGTGCCAATAAACATCGGTGCCTGTGTCCGGACTGGTTCGCTGGATCACGTCGCCAAAACCATTGCGTACATATGTGGTCTGCAAGTTGCGGGGATCCTTCACTCCGATCAATTCGTCCTTTCCGTTGTAGGTGAAGGTGGTAGTGGCTCCATCAGGGTCAATTTCTTGAGATATCCGATTCAACGCGTCGAAGGTTTTGCCATATACCTTGCCTCGCGGATCTGTCGTTGAGGTCGCGTTGCTGTTGCCATCGTAAGCGTAAGCGGTTTTCTGTGATGCAGCGCCGATCGACTCAATTATCCGCCCCAGTTCGTCAAAGTGCGCGGACTGGGTTTTAGTAATGACAGAGGACGCCGTGCGTACAACTGTTGCCGTTCTTCCGCCGAGCGCGTCCAAGGTATAGGTGATGCTCTCACCCAAATTGTTGGTTATTGCGGCGAGCCGATGCGCATCGTCGTAAGTGAAGGTCAAGCTCGACCCGTCAGGGAAGGTGGTCGAGATCAGCATGCCCGCCAGGTCATAGCTGAATCCAATCGTGGATGGTTGGTTGGCTGAGTCCCTCTTTACCCAGATGACGCGGCCTCTCTCGTCATACCCGTATTCCGTTGCGATGCCGTTGGGATCAGAAGAAAGCAGTGGCTGGCAGCGACCATTATTTCCACCGATGGTCGTAGTCTGACCCAGTTGATTAGTGAAGGAAACCACGCAACCTCGCGCATCATAGGTATACGTGACGAGGTCAGTAGGACCTGCTGGGCCTTGAATGGTGTGCAGGAGACCTGAGGGGTAATAGCTGTAGGTCCACGTTCGAGTGTTGCCCTGAGTGCTGTAAGGGGTTGTGGACGTGGTCGTGTCCAACAACGTCTTCTGAACGAGCTGCCCTGACGCGTACGTATAATCTGTTGTCAGCCCAGGCTGCACCAATCGCAGGGGTAGGTTGTAGTCTGCGTGCCACGTCGTGGTGTAGGTCCGCGCAAGAGGGGTTCCAAAGCCGTTCGTTTGGCTTGTAATGTTCCCGCGGCTGTCGTTCACGTACCTCGTGATATTGCCGTTTTTATCAGTGTGGCTGCTCAAGTAGCCGCGCGCATCGTACGCAAATGATTCGGACGAGGCTGCTGCGTGTGCACTGGCAGCTTCAGCGATTTGCGTAATTTTTCTTACGCCTGCCACATTGCTCAACGTGTAGACCACTTGGCGACCTAGTGCATTCGTTGTTGTGACCGATCCAGCACTAGAGGTTAGGCCGTACGTAACCGTCATAAGATCGGCTCCGGAGCCGTGCTGGCTGCTGACAGCCTTCAGTGTGGTGTCGTAGGTCCAGGAAGCGTACCGAACGCCATTGCCATCCACGATCCCTGTAAGTGCATAGGGATACGTAGTGTTCTCGTACTTGTATGCCACGCCCGGAGACGCCGTACCAGGGTACGTTACGCTCAGCAAGAGATCGCTACCGAACAGAATGGTCCCGTAGTTATACGTGTATACGTTGCCGTCGACATCGGTAAGGGTACGTATTGAGCCGTGCTCGAAGGTGAACGATAGGCTACGTCCGAAAGAGTCGGCGACCGAGGATAGTTTGCCGTCCGCGCTGTACACCAAATTTTGCTGATAACCAGAGCGCTCTTTTATAGATGTTAGCTGGCCCGTATACGTGTAAGTCTCGACAGTGTCGTTTCCATCGGTTAGCGTCCATCCCGAAGTGCCTTGGGAAACGAGTTTAGCGCTGACGTCGGTGTCAGTGGGCTGCCATAGGCCGGTGGAAGTTTTGGAAAAAGAGTAGCTCGCTCCGTCTGGACGCATAAACGTGAGGCGGCTCGACGTTGCCACCGTCAAGTTGTTGTGTTGCAATCCCCTATCGAAGTTAGACCGCCATCCCCAGCCCATCGAAGAGAGCGTTGCTTGGTGGCTATTGTAGTAACGCACAAATGCGAGCCGTGCTTGACCTTGCGTTTCAAAGTCAACGACTGACTCGAACTTGTTTCCGGTGTTTAGTGTTATGGGGTTTGCGACAGTACACACACCAACGCATCCATCGCCCATTTGCCGGCCGGGGGTCGCCGCCGCATTTGAGCAACCTCCCGGTACGGCCGCGTTCGCTACAGCGGGGGCAGTGCAGTAAATCCTTGCTGGCACGCATATTGGATGCCCGCCGCCCAGGGTTTGGATATAGCACGCTTCCATAGCCGTCACCCGACCCGTTATGGAATCGATGATCGGCGGGCCGACCCTGAGGCAGCCGCCTCCATAGAATTCGCCCCAAAAGTCGCAGACCTCTTGGGCGGAAGCACAGTTTGTGCGGCAACCGGAATCCAAGGTGGAACCCCATCCAGCCTCCGTGGTCTCAGGGAGAAAAACGGCCGATACAGCTAAAATCAGCATTGCGAGCACTTTTCTCGATAGCGTAATCAAACTGATCTCCGGCAGCGGCCGCGTAAATGCTGGGCCAGGCTGAAAGGTGGGGTTCGCTTTCTAAGGAAATTACTTGGGATGATCGACTTTCACGGTCCGGGCTGAAGAATAAATTTGGACTTTTCGCAGAAGCCTTCCTGGATGTTGCAGCAGTAAACGCTGTGCCATTTGTAATGGCGATGGGTTAGGGTTGTCTAGCTTTTATTGCACTCCGTCCCCGCCCCTGGGACGTTACGTTGGCTGGGGGTTTGCCGACCGGCCCGGCTTGGGATGGTCGATACGAGCCGATTAACGTTCATTTCCCTCCAATCATCACTGGGCCAATTTTTATCTTATGGTTGTCGAACTTGCTTTCGTTGCATCTGCTGTGTTCGTGTTGGGCGTCGGAATAGGCCGCCTGTCCGTGTTTCATTCCATCAGAAGGCGCTGGACGTTAAAAAGGGGCGATCGAAAGTTGGCCGCTACGGCTACTGATGAGATGCTTGCCCTTTACGGTGCTGCGGTTGCGCGGCGGCTCGAGGGAGAGCGGGAATATGCAAAGATGCTGGCCACACTATCGCTGGCTTTCATTGCGGGCGTCGCTGCTCTTGCCCAGGTAGGTGTAGTCGGGAAGGCTATGGGCACGGTGCTGGTCTCTTTTTTCTCGCTGCCTTTGATAACCAGCATTTATACCTTCTGGTACGACTATTTCCGTTGCCGGCGAGTTGAACTAGAGCACTTGAGTGCGATTCGCCGGGGTCGACCGCGGATCGAGAGTTTGGAGCCCGCTCGGGAGGTAGCCTTTAGGCTGCGCTCAATGCGATTAGGACACTGGGCTTTCTGCCTCACTCTCGTCGCTGCAGTCTTCCATCTAACGTTGCGGCAACTGCCCTGTGACGCATCGGAGCGGGCATGGATGCCTCAGTGGATTGACAAAAATGTGTGCGGGAGCTGGATCTCGGCTTTTCGAAACTGAAAGAAGGGCGGCGACCAAGTTCGGTGCACTGGAGCAGTCGTCCACGACAATTGGCTTTGAAAAATCTAGGTTGTCGCGATATGTGGTCCGGGGTTTAACCGCTAGACAAGTTGAATTCCTGACCATCGCCCTATGGGTATGTGGATGACCGCTGCGCTCCACCCGTGGACAACCACTGATGAACAGTTGGTGGACAGCTTCGCCTAACCACATGCGCGTCCATAGGCAACCCAGCGGAAGGCCAGGCGGCTACATGCGCAGAAGCCGCGTTCAACTTTTGTTAGCTGGGAAATGCGCTTCTAGCAGTTGCAGATCGAAGTTCCAGGTGCGCGCAAAACGGGCCAAGCTTGGATTGGCAAGCATCACGGCTCTCGTCTCCGGAAACAGGCTCACGTACTCGTCTATGAAACGAGCCATGGTGAAGGTACAGATTTGCAGAACCGTGTCGCTCAATTTCCTCTGATCACTAAGGTCGCGCGCATCATTCAACTGCAGAATGCTGAGGTAGCTCGAGTGCGCGTAACTGCAGAGATATCCATAGACTCGCGCGTAGTAGCCGTTAGAGAATCCTGCGCCATTAGCCATCTTCTTCCAGCCATCCGGCTCCCGCCATTCGCCCTTTGCCACTTTCGCCCGACTCTTTGAGTCCAGCGCAAGATACTCAGGCATCTGCTGCAGCTGAGCTTGGAGCATCGCGATGACTTTTGCTTCAGCTGCTTGCTGTTCTTGAAGCACTGGGTCAAGAGGCCGGTGTCTTTGGCGTTCGCAGTAACCGCCTAGTCGCCAAGCGGTGTGTCGGTATAGGCGCATTTCGGCGGTCGGCGCGCGAAAGATGTATGCAAACACCCAGAAAGTCTCAACGGCAGCCCGTGCAATTACCTTCATCGACGAGTGATCTATATGGGCGTACCGGCCTAATCCGCCGGTCCTTGCGTTGATCGCTTGCAACGAGAGCAGGTGCTTCGTAAATTTCACCCCTAGTATTTGGGCATCACTTTTCCATCCCTCATCGGTTCGAATCTTGCTCCCCCTCTTTACATTGAGCAATCTCTCGCAGAGATCGAGCATCGCTGCAAATGGGACCTCAACTGCGACGAGTGGATCTCTGCTGGCATGCTTGGCTAGAAGCCCTATGCGGAGGGAGTGCTCTGAAGGGCCGGGCATTGTAAAAGTTTCCATTGGGGATGCTGGCTGAAGCGTAGCAGATACAGATCGATCGCAATTTGGCAGGAGGCCGTGGCTGACTCGTTAAATAAATGGATACCCCAAGCCGGGCATGTGGATAAGTGGATGATCGCTGCGCGACCGCCGGGCTCGCTTCGCTGGACCCGTGGACAACCACTGATGGACAAACGGTGGACAGGCTTCGCCTGAACACGCGCTTGCCCACAGGGCATGCCCACAGGCAGCCCAGCTTCACCCACATACCCACAGGCCCCAAGCCATCGACCAGTTAGACACAGAACTTCCAAACAATCGCGCCTCCGGCGATGCGAGGGCAGCGCTTGCCGTGGTCAGTTAGCGGTCAGTCTGAAGGCCGGGTAGGAGCAGTCTTTCTTGGTTTGGCCGGGTACAGAAGCAGTTCTTGGATCCATGCTTTTTGCTCGAGGACGCACGGCTCGTACGGCAGCTCCGCGACCAGCAGGTCGAAGCAGGCCGACAGTACGCTGTTAGGGCGTTTGAGGTCAGAAGCCAGCTGGTTAAGGCGCAACACGAGCGAGCGAAGCCGCTTCACCTCCCAAAGGATGGTGAGGACGTCCTCTTCTCGAGGGTGCCTGGCCTGGATGGCGCGCAGCTGCACGAGGGAAAGCGGATCTCGGAATTCGTCTCGAGCTTTGCGTTGACCATAAAGAAGCGCCTTCCGTGGGGCCTGTAGCCCCACGGAAGGCGTGCCAGGTCCACCGCGTGGTGGACCTGGCTGTGGATGGCGAGCGGACGCGTGCCTGGCGGGATGTTGTAGCGAGACCCTGCACTGTCTGCAAAAGCCCTACCCAGACCGCTGAAGATACGTTCGACGTAATCGAGCGGAGAAGTTTTTTGTACGATGCGTCCACACATGCGGGTTCCTCAAGATGCCCGCGCTGCGCGCGCACGTGCCACTGCATCAGCAAACTGAATTGAATCCTCGAGCTTCTGCAGCAAGGGAGCTGCATTCCATGCCCCGCCGCCGTAGCCACTGACGACGTATATCAACCCCGTCCGTTGCAGGCCCGCGAGTAGCGACCAGACTTCTTCCTCATCATAAATTTCCCTCAATGCGGGTATCACTTCCATCTCAATATCGCGCGATGCTGCGCCGGCCGGGCTGTTCCTCACTCGGATAAAGGTTGCCAACACCACCATCTCATCATGCCGGAGGGATTCAAGCGTTTGAGCGAGATAGAGGAAGTCGTCCGCGACAATTGCGCGCGAGCCATCCCCAAAGACAACCAGCCGTGCGAGTAATCGGAGGTTGTCATGTGCAGCACCTACGGTGGCCGATCTGATGTAGCGGATCGTCCGTGCAGCCAAGCCCTCAGGGTCTTTCATCAATCGGTCCCACGCATCAGCATCGTGGATCTGGTCCATCAAGAGGTCTTCGGCCTCCTGGACCTTGGCTTGCACGAATTGGCCCAACCCTTCCTTCATGAAGGCCGCGACGACACCTGCGATTGGGTTCGCGGCCCCTACAACTGCCACAGCGACTGCTGCAGCTCGCTCCACAGAATCTGCTGTCCCTTTCTTCATGTCGACCCTTTGCTAACGTTGCAACTGCGCTTCATTCTATGCCGCGCATGTTCGATGCGCGATGCTGACTACGTTGCTGCTGCCTCTTGACGGACTAGCCGGTTGACAGGCCTTGGGCGCATCTTGGCCCTGCGCGCACCAGGCGCAAGGGGCTTTCGCGGCATATCCTCGCGTGCTGCGCTCGCTGCGGTATTCCACGTCCCCTTGCCCCCGGCGCTTGTTCCGCAGGGCGCCAGTGCTCCCGTCCTGCCACCCGGCCGGATCCACTCAAAGGAGCACCACATGACGCACGCCACCACTACCGCCACGCTCGTTCCCGAGCAGCAACGCATGAGCTTCCTGCCAAAGCACTTCGGAGAGCGGCTCATGCTCCGCGGTGAACTCACCGTCTATGGTTGGCTAGACCGCTTGTCGAAGGAATACAGCGGCGGTTACTGGCACTACTTCGAGATCCCCAACGGCTTTTACATGGCTCCGGCCGGGTACGAGACGCTCCGCATCGTGTGGCCCTTGAACTGGTGCGACCGGACCATGTCGGCCGACGCAGCCGGTATCGTCGCCACGCTGTACGCGCTCTGCGAACTCTGCAGTCAACAACGTAGCGACGACCTGGCCGAGAAGTATCACGCCCTGCGCGACTTCGCCGGCGAGCACGCCGAGGCGAGCGCCATCTTCGCCGCGATCGATTGACGCCATCCCGGCCCGCTTCGGCGGGCCTCTCTTCTTCTGCTCGCCCACAAGCCAACGTGGCTCAGCCACTGCTAACCGGCACCGCTGGGCGGGGCTCATCGCTCCGAAGGTAGGCCATTGCAAGCCATACGGGGCGGCGGGTCTGCTTTCCCGGTCATGGTGCCACGGCGTTCTCGCGTTCAAGTGCGGCGCGACCCGGGCGGGGCCCGAGCCGCTGGCGGCCGCTGGCCGTCTTCGACACTTGAGCGCTGCGCTGCGCCGTGCCTCTGAAGTTCCGGGCATTCCCGCCCTGGCAACCGGAGAGATCACATGGCCAAGACATCAAATGCACAACAACGCCGTTTTCTGAACAACGCGGATGATCATCAGAAGGATATCGTGAGCCTCATCCGGCGGGTCGCGCATACGCGAGGGATCGACCGCGTATGGAGCGATTGGATGGAGATCTGCGCGATTGCACTGGCTCGTGCCGATCTCGCGCAGCGCGAGGCGCGCGAGCAGCGCTACCTGCAGGTAATCGCTCGGTATGAGCGGGCCAAGCTGGACCTGCTGGTGCAAGCGTTCTCGCACCTGGTCATGGCCTACGAGGTCCGGATGCAGGCAGCGGACTTCGGTGATGTGCTGGGAAGCACGTTCATGATGTTGGACATGGGTAACGCCGGTGCCGGCCAGTTCTTCACGCCATACGAGGTGTCGCGTCTGATGGGCGACATGATCATGGGCAGCGGGCAGGACCTGATCGACAAGGCTGATGCTCATGGATTCGTCCGCATCCTGGAGCCGGCCTGCGGTGCCGGCGGCATGCTGATCGCGGCGGCGCAATCGATGCACGAGGCCCAGCTGAACTATCAGCAGTGCATGCACGCAACTGCGATCGACATCGATCAGCGCTGCGTGCATATGACGTTCATCCAGCTCGCGCTGTTGCACGTGCCGGCGGTTGTCGTCCATGGCAATGGTCTCACCGGCGAATGCCGGGAGCAGTGGTTCACCCCCGCGCATATCCTGGGCGGATGGCGCACGCGACTTCGTCGTCGGGAAGCAGAGGAGGGCGCCCGTGCGCTGCTCGATTCGCCGGCGGCCGCCGCGCTCGAGAATGTTGACCAGGCTGTCGAGAGCGGCCTCGACTCTGCAGATGAGCAGCCGCCACGGATCATGTCGAAATCGGTTCGACGCGCAGCTGCAGCTGGCCAGATCTCGCTCTTTTAGGGGCGCTGCGGTATGCCCCATTCGGGGCCAGGCGCGTCGCAGACGCGCCATCTTCGGCCCGCACAGACCATCAAGCACTGCACGGACCACACAGTCGCAGGCCCTTCGGATCCGGACAGGCCCGTCGCAGCGCGCGGCTTTGTAGCCGCGTCGGGCCTTTCAAGGGCTTTCGCGGCATATCCTCGCGCGCTTCGCGCACTGCGGTATTCCACGTTCCCTTGACCGCCTCCTCCATGCCTGCGCCCGCCTGCCCCGTGCAGTGCAATGCAGATCGGCTGCCATTGCTGCACGCATGGAGCCACCTATGAGCCGTGTCGTCCTGGGCGATTGCCTTTCCATTCTTCCGACGTTGCCTGACCGCTGCGTCGACCTGGTGCTGACCGATCCACCCTACTTGGTCAACTACGTTGACCGTGCCGGACGAAGCATCGCAAATGATCGCCGCGATGACTGGCTGGCGCCGGCGTTCGCACAGTTGTTCCGCGTGCTCCGCGACGATGCGTTCTGCATATCCTTTTATGGCTGGAATCGTGTGGACAGCTTCTTTTCCGCCTGGCGCGCGGCCGGCTTTCGCCCGGTGGGCCACATTGTGTTTGCCAAGCCTTATCAGTCCAAGGCCCGTTTTCTTGGCTACCAGCACGAGTCCGCATACCTGCTGGCAAAGGGTCAACCGGCTACTCCGGCTGCGCCTTTGCCAGACGTGCTGCCCTGGAAATACTCAGGCAATCGCCATCATCCGACGCAGAAGCCGGTTGACTGCCTGGCACCGATCATCGAGACGTTCAGCAAGCCACGGGATATCGTGCTCGACCCATTTGCGGGCTCCGGATCGACATGTGTAGCTGCCCGTCAGGTAGGCCGACGTTTTTATGGCATCGAGATGGACCCGAAGTATCACGCCGCCGCGACGCAGCGGCTCCGCCTCGACGCTCAGGAACGGGTAGCAGCATGAGCGGGCACCGAGACTCGCGCGCGGCGCTCAGCGCGTTCAACTCAGTGCCCACTTATAGGAGCTGGAGGTGCCGAGATTCATGCGCCTGCAGCTAGTCCGGCACGGTTAAAACACACTACTATCTGCCCTCCCTCGCACACAGGAGTATTCAATGCCCCGTACCGTAATAGCCCTTCTCGTCGCCGCCGGTGTCGTGTTGGGCTGCGGCCAATCTGAAGCAGAGCGCCGCGCCGAAGCCGATAAAGAAGCTACTAAAGGCGAGTTCGTCAAAAGTAAACCGGGTACGTGGCCCCCGCCAATCCCCGGCGCGTCTGGAGAGCAGGCTGCCGCAACTGGCCGCCGCGAGTGATCAGTGCGATATCGATCTCTGCTGCCGCTGACCCCTGCCTTTGGTTTGTTGGCGGCATTTCTCGCAGCGATCACTTAGTCCTCGGGGCGCCATCTCCCGCCCCTCCCTGTTGTCTAAACGTCACTCACATCCGAAGCGCGCGGCGCCAGGTGCCTGGCCTGCTCGGAAGAACGAACGGGCCTCTGTAGTGCCCGCTGCTCTGGGTTTCCATGATCTCTCGTTGCGGGAGATCCGCGAGACGCTTGAGGCAGCGAATCTCGCCGGATTCGTCGATCACTTGCGAAACCTTTGAGGTGGTCGACGGTGTTCAGCTGCTAAACGCCGCCGAGCCGTACTTTTACAGCGTTGGCCGGTGCTCGATTCCTTGAGCGGTCGGAGTTCCGATATTGCGGGCCGGTCGTTGGAAAGCGACGACAGTGGTTTGTGCGTGCCCTGCCGGCGTTGCCGTCAGGACCGGGCTCTCGCGCTGTGCGTTGAGCCAGGCTGCGCCTGTCTCAACCCTTCGGGCTTCCATCCCTCACGCCTACGCGCCCGTTGGCGCTGCGCACGTCGCTACGCGCCGTTTGCGGGGGCCTGCGGCCAGTTTGAGCCCTGCGGGCTTGGGGCGCTCGCCGCGCGGCACGCCTGCGCCTCTCTGACACGTACTCGCATGCCTGGCCTGTAAGTCGCAGAGCCCTAGAACCGCCGACAGTATCACTACGTTCCTCTTTCCAAGGGGGCCGCTACGCCGGGTGCTCACCCGTTCGGTGCTCGGCCTTCGGCCTGCGCTCCGCATGCGGCTTCCGCTCCCGCCCCTTTCCAGTCGTCACTCCGTGATCCCGATCGGCACGGGCTCAGCGACTCACAGGACTGGCGGCAACCCGCGAAGACGAAGTCCAGCGATTCCAGCCGTTCACGATCGGGCTAACGATCTTCAGGCCCGGTCAGCACAAACAGAACCTCCCTGACGGACAGAAGCGACATGCAAATCAGCCTATACACCCTGCCCAATTGCGAAGCATCCAAGCTGACGCGAGAGGCTTTCTTGCGCGCTGGAATCCAGTTCTCCGAGCGGAGTGCGGCGGATCAATCGCCGTTGGAGGCCCCCGTGGTATCCACCATCGTTGACCGCCGCATCGTTGCTTGGCGCGGCCATCGTGCAGACATGATCGAACTGCTGCACGCACTTGTATCCGAAGGCCCTGTGCCCGCGCACGGTCTTTCCGATCTGGAGGAAGCCCGACACGCAGTGCTGACGCGCCATCAAGCGCTGGTGCAAGTCGAAGAGCATGGCGCGTGGCCGCAAAGCTTTCTTGACGAGTGTGGAGACCACGCGCTCTATCGCGGCTCGGTCGTGCTTGACTGGCTCGGGTACTGAAATGGCGGCACTCGATCAAGCGTTGAACAACGATGTTGCGGCTATCGACCTCAACGAAGTGGCCGACCGTCTCGACGTGCTCGAATCCGCGCTGGCGCCGACGTGTGTGGAACTGCGGGAAATGTCGGAACTTCAGTCGGTGATTCGTCAAACCGCGGCCATCGATGCCTGCGATTACTTCACGCCTGTTATGTATCGCCATGATCGACTGCCCGAGGCAGTGTCCTCACTTGTCGACGTGTGCGAAGTCACCTTCTTCGACACCACTTACTACGCACTGTCCACCGTGGCTGCGTAGCGCAGCCACTTAAAAGAAATGCCCCTGCTCGGCTGGAACCGACAGGGGCATGCATCAGCAAATCACGTTCAAAGGAGCTTTGCGATGAATCACGACTTTATCAGACTGGCAAACGAAATGCGACGCGCGCATGCGCAGGGCGAAGCGTTCCGCCTCCCCGCGATGACGATGCGCGACCTGGGCACGCTGATCGCGCTCCTCGCCATCGACTCGCCCGTATCGGCGCTCACCCATTGACTGCCCAGGCATCTGAAAAGGACACCACGCTATGAAGAACGATACTCAGGAACTCGCCGCCGTCCACGCCGCCGCCGCGCGCCTCGACATTCCGTATACGCAACTGCGTCTGAGCGAAGCATATTAAGCGCGTAGCTCGCACGACCGGCAACAGGACGCCGAGATTTTGGGGCTCAAATCCACCATCCAGGCGATGGGCGGCCTCCTGCAAAACCTTGTCGTCGTGGCCGCACCTGACGGGGCCTATGAGGTATGCGCAGGGGGTCGGCGTTGGACTGCCCTCGGCCTCCTGATTGATGGCGGAGTATTTGCGACAGACCACCCGGTGCCGTGCCTCGTGATTCCTGCCGAGTACGCCCACCACGCGAGCATGATTGAGAACATTGGCCGCAAGGCGATGCATCCGGCCGATGTTTTCGCGTCCTATGCGCGGCTGCGCGCCGAGGGTTGGGCGGTCGACGCTATCGCCGCTGCCCACGGCGCAAGCGAGAAGGCGGTCAAGAAGCTTTTGGCGCTGGGCGAAGTCTCGCCGGTCCTCATGGACTTGTTCCGCCAGGACAAGATTGCCTTGGAGGAAATGCAGGCGTTGGCGGCGGTGTCTGACCACGGTCGCCAGGAAGCAGCCTGGAAGGCGGCCAAGCAAGGCTACTACCATCGTCCTAGCCGCATCCGGGAACTGCTGGCCGAGACCGAGCTGCGCGGCGATAGCCTCGTCGCGCGCTATGTCACGGTCGCGGCCTACGAAAAGGCCGGCGGCAATGTGCGCCGCGACCTGTTCGAGGACAACACGTATCTTGACGACCCGGAACAGGTGCGTGCGATGGCAGTGCAGAAGATGCAGCGCTCCAAACTCGCTAAGACGGTGGCCGGGGAGGGCTGGGGCTGGATGGAACACCGCGTGGAGCTGGACTACAGCGACCGCAAGAAGCTGTACGGAGAGATTCAGCAATCCAACCAGGAGCCGACGAAGGCTCAGGCGAAGCTGCTGAACTCGCTCACGAAGAAGATCGACGACGCCGAGGCCAAGATGTGCGAGTCGGCGCAGGCCGAGATGGCGACAGCGCCCTGATGGAAAAGCTGTC
This sequence comes from Bordetella genomosp. 5, assembly GCF_002261315.1. Taxonomy (NCBI): domain Bacteria; kingdom Pseudomonadati; phylum Pseudomonadota; class Betaproteobacteria; order Burkholderiales; family Alcaligenaceae; genus Bordetella; species Bordetella genomosp. 5. The sequence goes on along the minus strand of NZ_NEVP01000011.1, from coordinate 566,957 downwards.
GGCCAACGTGGCCAGTTGGCGCGGTCAGATTTCCGAAGTGCGCGCCGAACTCTATGACTATCCCGCAGATTTGAAACCGCTCGCCGGGGCCGTGTTGCACCTGAACTACTCGGGCGAGCTAACAGTGACGCGTGGACTAATCCGCCAGGAGGATCGGGAGGCGGTGGCCGAGAAGGTGCGCGGCGCAGCCAGACAGGACGGCGGCGCACATCCTGCGGTGGACCTGCCGCCGGTCAAGACCCGCCCGATTCATTCGGAAGCACCGATGAACCGCCTACAAGCGCAGCGTGCTATCGCCTTGCAGGCCGAAGTGATTCAGCGTCCGAATCTGGCGCTCTGCCTGCTAATCGAGCAGATGGTGCACGAGCTGGACGATGCAGGGCGGCGGCACAACCCCGTGCGCTGCCTAAGTTTCTCGGCCAGCAATGCGCAGCATGACCTGGCACGCACCGATCCTGCAATGAAGGACTGCGCAGCATGGGAGCTTGTGCAGCGCGAATGGGAGGCGTGCACGCGCGACGTTCCCGGTGACCGCAGCGCCGTACTGCCCTGGCTTCTGGAACGTGCACAGGCGGACAACATCGCATTGTTGGGTGCTTTGGTCAGCCTGACGTGCGGGGTGGCAACCAGCTCGGCCTAGAGCCCTTCTTCACTCAGTAATCTCCCTCGTTGAGGATCTAAGGTCTGCGATTGAGGATCAGATCGAGAGAGATGCCGCGCTAGTTGGCGGAATCGTGAGAACTAGTCAGCAAATGCAGTTCGACCCGGTGGCAGACGGTCGATACGCCTCGTTTGGGAATCGTTTACGGTCTCTCCAGAATGGGATGCATGACCTGATCGTTATCTGGGGGGCTGGGACGGAGAACGAAGAGCGCGTTGGTATCGAGGTAAAAGTGGTGAAGGACACGCACTCGATCTTTAGAGGCCTAGAGTACCTGACTTGGTCCCCTTTCCCTTCTATCTTGGTGGTGTTCTCGGAAAAGAAAATAAGCCCGCGGGAGCGGGAAACCTTAGGCCAACTAAGAAAGTTCGCGCCAAACCTATACGTCGCTTTGAAAAGCGACGACATTTGATATTAATGATGGTCGATGCGGCGGCTGGCCGATGCTTGACGGCCGTACCTCCGTATTTGCACGCCGCCCGTGATCCCAATGACCAAAAAAAATTGCTTGGCGCTCCTATTTTGGGTTCATGTCCATGGCGGCGGAAGCCTTGTGCGGTCGCCAGGGACGGGTGATTTCTAATCCGATATCGAGCGCTGCCGTTTTTTCCTCGAGCGGATCTACAACGCCCGCCAACTCACTGGCGTCGTTCGTGTAGATCTCCGTCTGGTGACGCGCGCGGGAAATTGCCACGTAGTGGACGTCGCGCTGCGTGGTCCGGCTGAAGCTCTCCGCATTGATGAGTGCACGATCGCAGGTCAGCCCTTGGGCGCTATGGCTGGTCGTGGCATACGCACGATCCAGGTGTAGCGGGCCGGCGGCAGCGTCCAACGTGAGCCGACGGCCGCCGCCACCGATGATGACGGACGTGGGGGTTACCGCCAGCACCTCGAATCTGCCACCGTTGACCAGGTCGAGCTTGGCATTGTTCCGGGTCACTCGCACCCAGTCGCCGGCTGAGAGCTCCGCTGGGACTGGCTCGTATACGGAAAGCTTGGCAGCACGTGCAGAATTGAACTGTGTGCGTTCCCCGGTGACGACGTGCTCCACGACCAGATCATTTGGCTTATCGGGCGCTGTGCCGATGACGCGGTACATCTCGGTCTGGCGTAGGTTGCCGGTCTTGTAAATCGCGCTCGGGTTGGAGGATGTCGCCGGCGATGTAGTACTTCGCGACCCGCCGTTCCGCCTGTGTCGTGTCGCGACGGGTAAGCAGACTGAAGTCGAATCCACGGCCGGACAGGCCCAGCGCCTGGTGCGTTGCTTCGTTCAGTGCCTTGCGCGAATCGTTCGTGCCTGTGACGATCAGCGTTTCGCGCCTCTCATCCGCTTCGAGGTTGGCGTACTTGGAAGCGATGGCGTCGTAGCGGGCGCCGTTGTCGTCGATGGAGTGGACGGCCTTGAGCTTTCCATCCAGCAAGGCGAGAAATGCGGATGCGTGGCCCGCCGCGGCAAGTTCTACGGCAGCCTTCAGTTCTGGCGACTTCTGACGGATGATGTCTCCCATAAGCGAGGTCTCCATGCCGGCTGCCTGCAACTGGTGAAAGGTTCGGCCCGCTTCAATCGCCTTGGTCTGGCCCCTGTCGCCGAGCACCACACGGGCACCGTCCACCTCGGCCATTTTCATCAGGCGTTCCATGATCCGGGCAGAGGCCACGCCGGCCTCGTCGATGACGAGAACCGTCTTCTCGTCCAACTTGAAGCGGTCCTTCTGGCGCGCTTCGAGCGCGGACGCCACTGTACGAGCCTCCATGTTCAGCTCTCGTAGCGCCTCGATCTGCTTGCCATACGACGCCACCGCCTGAACGCGATAACCGGCCGCTCTGCCGCTTCCTTGACCTGCGCCAGCATGTAAGGTTTCCCGGTTCCGGCCAATCCTTGGGCGCCGACAAAGCGATGCGCGCGTCACGATTTTTTCACGGCTCGGCCCCTATCATCGCTGCTCGATGGAGCAGGGCGGGATGCTGGATTGGCTTGAACCGACATGCTCCGGATTCATGCTTGTCGGCCAGGGAGTCTATGTCGCAGTCCATCACTGGCGGGTTCGTGGCCCGCAATCCGGCTATTTACCTATCCGGCGGCATCGGGGATGGCGTGCTCAATATGGTGTTTGCCCGGGCGCTGGCCGAGCAGGCCGGGGCGCCCGTCACGCTGCTCATGACGCAGGGCGAGTCGGCCCTGGATCTGTTTCGTTCGCAGCCTTACGTGAAGCGCGTGATTTCGCTGCAGGAACTCGAACGCACGCGCGGCTGGCAGCGCATCAGGCGTCTGCGCGATGCGCTGCGCGCCGAGGCTTTCGACGCGCTGTTTCTTTTTACCTTCCGACCTTATGTGGCGCTGGCCGCAAGCCTGGCGGGCATTCCGCGCCGGGCGGGTTTCGTGCGTCAGCATCAGCCGCACTTCGCGCCGCTCTTCACACATCGAGCGTGGGTGCGGCGCAAGGGCACGCCGCATCCGGACACGCACGCGTGGCTTCCGCGGGTGCTCGACGAGGCGGGTTGCCGGTTCGAGGCGCGCTACCCGTCCATGGAGATATCCGCCCCGGCCCGCGCGGCCGCGGCCGACCTGAGCGCCGGGTTGCCGCGCATGGTCGGGTTCGGTCTGAACGCGTCGGCGCCCCGGCGCCGCTACAGCGCCCAGGCCTACGCGGAGGTGGCGCGGCAATTGCATGCGCGCGATCCAGGGCTGGGCTTTCTCCTTTGCGGCGGGGCCGATGTGCGGCACATCGGGCAGGAGATCCGCGCGACATTGCCCGCCGGGATTCCTGTGCTGGATACGACCGAGCTGGACACGGCCATCTGCGTCAGCCAGGCACTGATCGCGCGTTGCCTGGCCTTCGCCTCCAACGACAGCATGGGGCTGCACATTGCGGTGGCCCACGGTGTGCCCACCATCGGGCTGTTCGGCAGCAGCCCGCCCATGCATTACGCGCCGTGCCTGCACGCGCTGGCGCCGGCGCAGGGGGCGGGGATGGACGCCATCGCGCCGGCCGATGTGGCGAACGCGGTATGGAGCCGCCTGCCGGGATAGGGCTCCTATAGAATGGGGTACATCCCGACGCACTGGCTGATGCCCCCATGCCGCCCACCGAACCGGACCGTTCCAATGTCGTGAACCTCGACCGCCGCGCGCGCAAGAAGCGGCGACCGGTGCCGGCGATCGTGGTGGCCGGGGTGGTGCTGGTGGTCATCGTGCTGACCTTCCTGGTGGTCGACACTCTGCGCGAGACCACGCCGCAATGGCGCGAGCGCGTCAGCACGGCGTCGAATCAGCACAGCACGGTGTACCTGCCCGATGGATCGTTCATGGCCGTCAATGGCAACACGGAGCTGCTGGCCGAGGTGTTTCCGCGCAGACGCGAGATCGCGCTCACGCGCGGCGAGGTCTGGCTGCAGGTGAGCTACCAGTATTTGTCCACGTTCAGCGTCAAGACCGGCACCGAAGGCGTCGACATCGTGCCGGCCTCGGATTCCACGCCGGACCTCGCCTTCAACGTTCGCTACGTGCCCGGCACCGAGCTCGCCGTGCAGGTCGAGCGCGGGCCGGTGCGCGTGCGCACCCGCACCGCCGGCACGCGCGACTTCATCGAACTCAAGACCGGCGAGGCCATCAAGGTCGATCTCGAGATGCGCCGCCACAGCATCGGGCCCGTCGATCCCGACCACGTCGGAGCGTGGCGCGGCTAGGGTGATGTGCGGTCGCGATGGTGAAGACGACCAGGCGGACGAGTAAGCGCAGACGCGCACGATCGACCAGCGGCCGGCGACCAGCGACCAGCGGCCAGCGACCATCGACCAGCGACCAGCGACCGCCGACCGGCGACCATCGACCATCGACCATCGACCGGCGACCAGCGACCAGCGACCATCGACCGGCTACCAGCGACCATCGACCATCGACCAGCGACCAGCGACCATCGACCGGCGACCGGCGACCGGCGACCGGCGACCAGCGATCAGCGACCGGCGACCAGCGATCAGCGACCGGCGACCATCGACCATCGACCGGCGACCGGCGATCAGCGACCGGCGACCGGCGATCAGCGACCGGCGACCAGCGATCAGCGACCGGCGACCGGCGATCAGCGACCGGCGACCATCGACCATCGACCTTCGACCATCGACCATCGGCCATCGACCATCGACCAGCGACTAGCGACCAGCGACCAGCGACCAGCGACCAGCGACCGAGCGACCGAGCGGCCAGCGGCCAGCGACCGAGCGGCCAGCGGCCGAGCGATCGAACGCCCTCGACGGCCGCTGTCTCAGCGCGGCAGCGGCAGCACTGCCGTGGCTTCGATCTCGACCAGCATGCCATCGAGCGCGAGGCGTGGCACCGGGATCAGCGTGCAGGCCGGGGCCAGGCGCTTCTCGCCCCAGCGCCGTGCGATCTCCGCGCTGTAGTGCGCCAGCTTGGTTTCGTCGTGGTCGACGATGAGTAGTTGCAGCCGCACGATGTCGCCCAGCCCCGCATGCACGCCGCGCAGGGCCGTCTCGACGTTGTCGAGCGCCTGCCGCAACTGGCTGGGGAAGTCGCCGGCGAGTTCGCCGCGCTCGTTTTCGCCGCCCTGACCCGAGGCCAGCACGAGCCGTGCGGGCGTGTCGGCCACCGCCACGTGGGAATAGCCGTTGGCGCGCGGGTCGTACAGGCCCGGAGGATTGAAGAACACCGGGCCGGGATGGCTGGCGGGCAAGGGGAGGGAAGTGACGGCCATGAAGCGTCTCCGTGCGGCGAGCATGCAGGATCTCCGACATGCGAGGTTCTGAGGAGCTGCTAGTATCAGACCTCAACTTAACTTGAGGTCAAGTATGCCGGCCGGAAAATCTCGAGCACCCGCGAAGATCACGCGCGACCGCCCGCTGTCGGTGGGCGAGCTGGCCGAACGCACCGGGGTCGCCGTCTCGGCGTTGCACTTCTACGAATCGCGCGGGCTGATCGCGAGCGAGCGCAGCGACGGCAATCAGCGGCGCTATGCCCGGGCCACGCTACGGCGCGTGGCGGTCATCAAGGTGGCGCAGCGCATGGGCTTGCCGCTGGCCGCGATTGCCGATGCGCTGGCGCGCCTGCCGCAGGGCCGCACGCCCACGGTGGCCGATTGGCGCAAGATGTCGGCGGGCTGGCGCGGCGAGCTCGACGAGCGCATCCGCACGCTCACGCAGCTGCGCGATCAACTAGACGGCTGTATAGGCTGCGGCTGCCTGTCGCTCAAGCAATGTCCGCTGCGCAATCCGCAGGACATGATGGCGAGCCACGGCCCGGGGGCGCACTTTCCGCCCGATGCGCCGGGTGCTGCGCCATCGGCCGTGCCTGCGCCACGCAAGCGTTAGGCGGCGCGCGGCTGATCGGGATGTAAGGGGTCGGCCGGTCCGATGGGATCGTTGCCGGCGTCGGGGCGGGGGGCGAGCGGGCGCAGGCCGCGCGCCAGGCGCAGCCGCTGGCAATCCGGATTGACCTGGCCGTCGGCTTGCCACACGTCGAACTCGCGGCAGGGCGTGGGGCGCTGTTCGTAGATCGCGCAGTGGATGCCAGGCTGGCCGAGCTCGCCGCGCAAGGCCACGCAACGGCCGCCGCCCTGTTCGGTGCCCTGCATGCAGGCGCGCAGCGGACCGATCTGGGTCACGAGGTCGGCGGGCACGAGACCGCCGTCGGGGCCGGCAATCTCGCCGCAGTAAAAGGACACCCGGAAATGCGAGCAACAGGCCCCGCAGGACAGGCAGGGATTGGGGTCGAACGACACGCCTTCGAGCGTGGCGAGAGGGGTGGGCTGCGCAAACGGAGGGAGCTGCGACATGGACGTGTCCTGGAAGCCCGGCGCATGAGGTGGCCGGGCGCTGATATTAGCAGGGCGCACGGTTCGTGAGGAGCCCGCAAGTCTCTGAAATCATGAGGAAAAGCCCGGATTGTGGGCGGCGTGCAACGTCGCGTTTTCGGCACGCGCCGGGCCTGCATCGCGCCCCCGCGGGTTAGCATGGCGCCGCTACGCACAAGGAGAATGGCATGCAGGCTCGTACGGACTTCGAAGACGGCAAACCGCGCTGTGGCTGGGCCGACGGATCGCCCGAATACACGGCCTATCACGACGACGAATGGGGCTGGCCGCAGGCCGATGAACGGGCCCTGTTCGAGCAGCTTTGCCTCGAGGGCTTTCAGGCCGGGCTGAGCTGGCGCACGATTCTCAACAAGCGCGAAGCGTTTCGCCGTGGCTTCGCCGGATTCGACTACGCCAAGGTGGCGCGATATACCGAGAAGGACGTGACGCGCCTGCTGGGCGATGCGGGCATCGTGCGGCACCGCGGCAAGATCGAAGCCGTGATCAACAACGCCAAGCGCCTGCTCGAGATGCACCAGCGTGGCGAGTCCTTGGCAACGCTGGCATGGTCGCATGCCCATGCGCCGCGTGGCCCCAAGGCCGCGTTCGAAGTGCGAGCCACCTCGCCCCAGGCCACGGCGCTGTCCAAGGCGCTCAAGAAGCTGGGATGGGGCTTCGTGGGGCCGACCACGGTCTATGCGTTCATGCAATCGGTGGGCATGGTCAACGACCATCATCCCGATTGCTTCGCCTGCAAGCCCTGCGACCGCGCACGGGCGGGCTTCGAGCCCCCGCGCTGACCCCGGCGGGGATCCCCTCGGGCACGGCAGTTGCTCGACTACCATCCCCTGATGCTCCGGGTCGGGCATGACCGGTCGTTGCTTTTTGTGTCGATGCGTCCTGGCCGGCTGTGCCGGGGACAGGTCTGCGCTACCCTGATTTGAGCGGCATTCGGTGACGGATCGCAGCCCAGCTGCGCCCGGGATGCGCTGGCCGCTGCGGCATCGAGGGTGCTTCGCGCAGCGGAGCCTGGCTAAGAAAAAAGGCGGACAGACAATGACGCGTACACGCAAAACCCTGATTGGCATCCTGGTGATCCTGCTGTTGATCCCGGTTGTCCTGGTCGTGGTGATCGCCACCTTGGACTGGAACCGTTTCAAGCCCACGATCAACGAGAAGGTGTCCGCCGCCATCGGCCGTCCCTTCGCCATCAATGGCGACCTCAGCGTGAAGTGGGCGCGCGATCCCGAGGAGGGCGGCTGGCGTGGCCTCGTGCCGTGGCCGCACGTGCGTGCACAGGATCTGACCGTCGGCAACGCGCCCTGGGCCGAGGCGCCCACCTTCGCCAAGCTGAATGAGGCGTCGTTCCGCCTGTCGCCGCTGCCGCTCATCGTGCGTACCGTGCGCATCCGCAGCATCCAGCTGACGGGCGCGGAGGTCGACCTGCAGCGCCGTGAGGATGGCGAGGCGAACTGGGTGTTCAAGATGCCCGAGAGCGGCGAGCCGTCGCCCTGGACCATGGACATCGATGCGATCGGCTTCGACCAGGGGCGTATCACCTACAAGGACGTGCCGCTCAAGGCCGACCTCGAGGTGCTGATCGATCCGCTGGGCAAGCCGATTCCGTTTGCCGAGATCGCGGGCGGGCCGACGGCGGTGCCGGGCGAGAAGGACGGCGACGGCAAGAACGCGAAAGATGCGAAGGACGCGAAGGAAAGCAAGGACGCCAAGGACGCCAAGGACACGAAGGAAAGCAAGGACGCCAAGGACGCCAAGCGCGGCGAGAATGCCGCCGACAAGCCCGCCGGCAAGGCACCCGAAAAGGCCGCGGACAAGACCGCTGCCGCGTCCGACAAGGCGACGGACAAGGCCGGGGCCGAAGCCCCCGCGAAGGCCAGCGGCGCGAAGCCCGCGGACGTCCGGACGGCGGACAAGACCGCCGCCACCTCGGCCGCGAAGCCCGGCGACAAGCCGGCGGACGGAGCGACGGGCAACTCCGCGGACGCCGCCGGCCAGCCCGGCGATGCCAAGACCACCGATGCCGTTGCCGAGGCGCGCAAGGAGCAGCCGCCCCCGGACTACCTGTTCGGCTGGAAGGTCAAGGGCAAGTACAAGGACCTCGCCGTGCAAGGCGAGGGCAAGATCGGCGGTCTGCTGGCCCTGCGTGACGGCAATGTGCCGTTCCCCGTGCAGGCGGACGTCAGCGCCGGTTCGACCAAGGCCGCCATCATCGGCACCGTGACCGATCCGCTGAGCCTGGGCGCGCTGGACCTGCGCCTGAAGCTCGCGGGCAATTCCATGGCCAACCTGTATCCCCTCACCGGCGTGACGCTGCCGGACACACCGCCGTATTCCACCGACGGCCACCTCACGGCCAATCTGCAGGATCCGCAGGGCCCGGTGTTCGATTACCGCAACTTCAACGGCAAGGTGGGCGCCAGCGACCTGCACGGCGATCTGCGCTTCGCGCTGCAGGCGCCCCGGCCCAAACTGACGGGCAAGCTCACGTCCCGCCAGCTGCGCATGGAAGACCTCGGGCCGCTGATCGGCGTGCAATCGGGCGCCGGCACGACGGCCAAGACCGTGCGTGCCGAAGGCGAGAAGGCGTCCAAGCAGCCCGCCGACAAGGCCCTGCCGGTGCAGGAGTTCCGCACCGATCGCTGGCGCGACATGGACGCCAACGTCGCACTCGCGGCGGGCCGCATCATCCACAGCAGCAAGCTGCCGTTGTCGGACCTCGACACGCGCGTGGTGTTGCAGGACGGCGTGCTGAACGTCGATCCGCTCAATTTCGGCATGGCGGGCGGGCGGCTGACCTCGTCGGTGCGCCTCGATGGCTCCAAGGCGCCGATGGACGGCCGCGCCCGCATCTCGGTGCGACGATTGCAGCTCAAGCAACTCTTCCCCGAGGTGGAGTCGATGCAGAAGACGCTGGGCCAGTTGCAGGGCGACGCCAACCTGGCCGGCACCGGCAACTCGATCGCGGCGCTGCTGGGCACCGCCAACGGCGACGTGCAACTGCTCGTCAACGATGGCGTGATCAGCCGCTCGCTGATGGAGATCGCCGGCCTCAACGTGGGCAACTACGTGGTCAACAAGCTGTTCGGCGACGACGAGGTCAAGATCAACTGCGGCGCGGCCGACCTCAGCATGAAGTCCGGTCTCATGAAGACCAATCTGTTCGTGTTCGACACCGAGAACGCGCTGGTGACGGTCGACGGCACCATCAACTTCAAGAACGAGCAGATGGATCTGGACATCACGCCGGACAGCAAGGGCTTTCGCATCTTCTCGCTGCGCTCGCCGCTGTATGTGCGCGGTACGTTCAAGGATCCCAAGCCCGGCGTGCACGCGCTCCCGCTGGCCGCGCGCGGCGCGGGCGCCGTGGCGCTGGGCGTGGTGCTCACCCCGGCCGCCGGCCTGCTGGCGCTGATCGCGCCGAGCAACAACGACGAGGGCAACCAATGCGCCGAGCTGTTCGCGCGCATGAAGCAGACGCCGGCCAAGAAGCCCGCGCCGGCGAAGAAGTGAGGGATGCGGCACTGAACCGGCGGGTGCCACGAATTTGTAAAAATCCGGGGTGAGTTGGACAAGATCAAAAAATCATGTATGATTCGGCCTCTCGCAATTGCAGCAGTTCTGCGGCGGGGCTGACAGGCAAGTCTTGTTGGTCGCGAAGTTGGATAACACTGCATGCGTCGGGCTGTTAGCTCAGTTGGTAGAGCAGCGGACTCTTAATCCGTAGGTCGAGTGTTCGAGCCACTCACAGCCCACCAGAATTCTCTAGTAGTATCAAGCGCTTAGCCCACCGGAAACGGTGGGCTTTTTGCTTTCTGGGAATTTTGACCGCACTTCTAACGCACTCCGGTGTTTTGGCGGACTCTGGCAGCGACCTTCGAGCGCTGTTACAGAAAAAATTTCTGCCTCCATTTGCTGGCAGTTTTCGGCGAATCGGAGCCCCGCGAAGCAAGGGTCCACCCGCGTTGGCGCTTATACCTCAATCCTCAAATTGTGAGATAAGCAGCATGGCTAACATTCAAAAGCGCGGAGAGTACCAGTACCAAGCAGACATTCGTCGTAAAGGCTTCCCGCGGCAAACCCAGACGTTCTTGACCAAAGACGACGCCGAACGGTGGGAGCGAAAGCACGAGGGGCAAATGGACGAGGGGAAATTCAGAGACCTGCGCCCCGTCGCGAAACTGACCCTCGGCGATGCCTTGGACCGCTACATGGACGAAGTCGTCCCGACCAAGGCCGTAGGCGGGCAGCGCAACGAGCGCAATCGAATTCGACTGCTGAAAAAGCATCCACTGGCCAGGCGTGAGCTGAGCACTCTTCAGTCCTCTGACTTTGCCAAGTACCGTAATGAGCGGACCGCACAAGTAGGCAGCGCTAACACCGTGCGGCTGGAGCTGGCGCTGCTCTCGCATCTGTACACGATCTGCAAGAAAGAGTGGAACTGGCCACTCGACAATCCCTTGAAGGACGTGAGGCGACCTTCTGCTCCAGAGGGCGGTGAACGCCGGCTTCGTGGGGATGAGGAGGCCCGGCTCCTCTTGGAAGTCAGCGTCGAGCGCGTTCGGCAACCAGTTTGGCTGGAAGCATGCATTCGACTCTCGCTGGCCACAGGTTTGCGTGCCGGTGAACTGCTGACTCTCGAGTGGTCACAGGTTGATCTGAAGGGTGGCGTCATGAACCTGACTAAGGCCCGCAATGGCAGCAAGCGATCAGTGGGCTTGAACCTCGAGGCTGTACGCGTCCTTCAGAGCCTTCCTCGTTCGACTCAGAAGGTCACCAAGGGCTATCACGAGACCGGCAAGCTAGATTGCGATTTCAAAGCAGCCTGCATTGCCGCTGGTCTGGTCGACTTGCACTTTCACGATCTTCGTCACGAAGCGGCGACTCGCTTGGCTCCGCACATGATGCCTCAGGAGCTGGCCAAGATCATGGGCTGGAAAACGCTGCAAATGGCCATGAGGTACTACAACCCGACCGCACAGGAATTGGCGACGCGAATGCGTGCCGTGGAGGCGGCTAGATCGGAACCGTCACCCGGTTCGCCGAATGCTCTGGCTGTGCCCAGGGCTATCGAATTGGCTTCTGGGCCGACGCTGGATGTGCCTGTCCAGCGCGTTGGCGACCCGACCACGAGCAACGTCATTCGAGTGCAGTTCTTGCGTGATCTGCCATCGCGGACTCGCGCTATTGCCTAGTTTGGGCATCTGATAGGGATTGTTGGCGGGCAGCGGAAGAGGTCTGCTCGTCCGCCAACGATCAAGATAAAACCCGCCGCAGCGGCGAGGACATATTGCTGCTCAGTTAGGAAACATTGAATTCGTTGCGGCACGTCATTTAGGCGTGCCATGTCAGCAGCTTTGCTTGCTCGCATTGAAGCGTCTGCGCCACGTCGGCCGTGGTGTGGACCAGAGAAAGACCGTTGCCGTGTTCGGCCGTTAGCGACTGCCTTAACGGAACCCTACATTCAACTCAACCCGCCGGCGCATGTGTACTGGCTCCAGTTTGATATCGACAAGGGGGAAGCGTCTCACACCTGGGACGACTGTAATCTCCCTCCTCCCACGTATGTCGCCGTAAATCCCTCCAACGGCCATGCGCACTACGGATATGCGCTTACCAGTCCAGTCTGCAAAACGGACGCCGGTCGTCAGAAGCCCTTGGCTTATCTTGCGGCCATTGAGTACGCCTACAACCGTAAGCTTGTCGCTGATCGCGCGTTTCGAGGCCCTCTGGCGAAGAATCCGTTGCATGCTAACTGGCATCTATGGCAGCCCGCGAACGACGTTCAATACGAGCTCAGTGAACTCGCTGAATATGTTGAGCTGCCTCGCTTGGAGGAGATGAGAGCAGATCGAATCAATCCGGACTATGCCGCCTTGGGGCGGAATTGCTGGTTATTCGAAGGCTTGAGACAGCAGGCGTACTTGCAGGTAAAGGCGTTCTGGCGACCGGCGGGAGACGAGCTTTTTTATGAATGGCTCCTGCGGGAGGCTGAGTCCCTGAACCGAACTTTCCCTGCCCCATTGGACTTCGGAGAGGTGAAGAGCATTGCACGCAGCGTCTCTCGCTGGGTGTGGAAGCGATTTACGCCAGGTGACTTCCGGGCTATCTAGGCTGCTCGAGGGCGAGCCTCTGGCGTCGCGCGAAGGTTCGCCACTCAGGAGCTGCGGGAGAGGGCTGCGATGCTGACCGCCTCTGGTTTGACCTCGCGGCAAGTGGCAGGGCAGCTGGATGTGAACCAATCCACCGTGGTCAGATGGTTGCGGGCTAAAGAAGCCGGTGAGGCTTGATATGGGCCTGCCGGGATTTGCCTCTGTGGATGGTGACGGCAATTGATCTCGTGTGTCTGCGCACTCGCCGAACTCCGTTGATATACTGGCGAGGCTGAAATCGACGATGAGTCCGGCCGGAGTGACATTACGGTCGAGGCTTGTGGAACAGGACTGGAGTCACTCAGCGTAGCTGTCCAGTCGAACGGGGTGCCTCAATGAGGCGCAATTTGCGAATAGCATTTTGCGGGCGCCGTTCCGAAGAGTTAAACAGGGCCCATGCATAGCGTGGGCCTTTCCTTTGGGTGGTTCAAAGCTCAGCCCTGCTTTGGCTTATGGGGCCTCGCCACTCACAACGCTGCACGGTTCGCTTTCTCTGATGTCAGTAGGCAGACAACAAAGCTTCTGCGCCTTGGTTTGATCGGATTTCCGCAAGCGTTTCGGTGATGCACGAACCATATCAGGTAACAGCGAACTTGGGGCGCTTCTCGCCTATTCAACGGTGAGGGTGTGATCGGGTCCCTCCATAGATATCGCTATTGCAAGTTTGTGGACTCGCTATACGGCGGTTAACACTGGGTTGCCACCACGAAGCCCGAATCAAGCGCGTTACTGAGCGAGAGTGATTCGATGTTTATCTGAACGGCCTTCTCACCTTGGGATGGGCGCACAGGGAGCCGCAGAATGCGGAACTGCACGTATGGTGGGGTGGGACAAGCTGGGGGATCCCTTACCCAACCCAATGACGGTTGGTTGACATACTGACTTACTTCAGGCGGGTGAGCTTCTAGTGCGATGCACGAGCCATGTCAGGTAACAGCTTATCCCAGGCCGTTCAGCTCCCGGCCAGAGCAGGGCAGTCAGGACCATTGACGTCGTCCGCTTCCGACCCTGAGCCTCCGTTGAGCAACGGCACCCTGAAGCTGCCATCGATTTGCCGCCCGCTACTGTTGGAAATTCCGGTCTCCGCCTACTAGCAATCTATAGTGTGGCAAGTTGGCGTGTGACGGGTTTCACGGAATTCTTATATTCGTACCTTTGACTGGGTCGTCCCGTGCAAACCTTTGTCGCGAGCCTCTTCCAGGAGAAGTCAATGTCCAGAATATCCCGCACGTCCTGGTTTATTTCGTAGGTTTTGCGGGGGGCTGCGGCTTAAGGAAGCTGCGGCGGTCCACGGCGCGGCCTGAACAGCCATATTGGTCACCGACCGAGACGGCGCAACACCTCTGACTCTAAGTGACCAGAAAATGAACAGAGACTGGATTCTTCAAACACGCGAGACGCGCCGATCCTTTGCGAACGCGACATGGGTGCCGCTGCGCGCATCACAAGATGCTGAGCAGGGCAAAGCTCTGGTTACTCAAGTTGGCTATGTCAGCGAGTTCTTTGGCTGTGGATCGGTCGCGTTCCCTCCGCAACACCGAGAATTCGCAGAGACACTGGGCTGGAGCGATCTGGGCATCGGCCACAGCGCGCGACCGTACGCATATGAGGATGGCTACTACTCGCCGGTAGACCAGTACCAGTACAACGACAAAGAGCCGTTTGGAGTTGAGCTGGTATTCGTGCATGACCAGCCTGTCGTCGGAGGCACAAAGTGGATATTGAATCCAGACCTTGTCATCGCGCTCCGCCTAGTTAAGGAAGGCAACAACTGGGTGAGGCCGGAGGAAGACTTCGTTGTCGTCGCTCGCGAGTTTTTTGATGATGATGGCAGCTATCGGCTTATCGAGATCAAACGAGAGTTTCTGATTGATTATCTTGCCGCCAGAGGTCTAGCGCTACGTCTCTCCTACTATCGGCAACGTGTTGAAAATGTAGGTTCGCTTGAAGGCGCTGAGTACGAAGGGCTGGAGAACCATCAGGACGATCGAGATGGCGGTGGCTTTGAACTCCTCAGTCGAAGCCTCAATGACGTCTATGGCGGAAGTTGGGCGTCGTTCCGCATCTGGAGAACTGATGTCGATGAGGAAGAAGACGCTCCAGTGCTGGGACCGGAGAGGGACGACAACACAGAATCCGAGCAGTCGGAAGGCGTCCGATCCGGGCCCGACGGAGTCCGCGTTGAAGGTGAGTTCTGGAAAGATGAATGGATCGATCACCGAGGCGTGACCGTGCGGGTTCGCGGCGACACCGATCAATCTTTGCCGCACTTCATCATTGAGACTGATGGAACAAGGGCGGCGTCCTCAGTGCTCGACTCTGAAGATATTGGTCGCTGGCTATGGTTTCGCACAAGCGTGGTGACCGACCTACTCGGTCGTCGAGGTTTCTCCCTCAAGTGGTACACCGCAGAGACTGGTGCCATTGGGTCTACGTCTGGCTACGCACGCATTTCGGTATCAATTCCGCTGACTTGCTAACTGTCTACGCCTACGATATCGCTCGGCTCGCGGCGTGGGAGCAGCATATCTGGGCAGCACACAACGTTCCTCCCGATGGGAAGGTCTCAGGAGAACTGCTATCTGCGCAAGTTAAGGCGCAACCGGCGTCCACACATGCCGTGGAAGAGTTGCTCTTTGTGAGCATGCGAATGCTCGAACAGGGCTTCCGCAACAAGTTTGGGGTTGAGTTGTTCAGCCACAGTATCGACGACGATTCAGCCATGCAGCAGGTATCTCGCTTTCACAGCAAGGACCAAGCCTCATTGCTGCGTCTCGCGAAGGAGATCATCAGAGTCTTTTCGGATCGCCTTAACGTTCGAGAGCTCCGTAATCTCTCGACTCACAAGGAGAAGGACAAGCTTGGCTCCAACAAACTCCTTCAGGACGTACTAGCCAAGCAAGTCGGGGAGGATAGAGCGCGAACGGTGCTTGGTCCCATAGTCGGCGCTTATGAGATGAGAGTCGGCGATGCGCATCCGACTGGATCGAAGATTGGGGACGCCCTGAAACTCGCCGGGATCGACGAGAATTTCTCGTGCCTGCGCCAGGGCGAGCAACTTATCCACAACGTCGGGCGCGCCGTGTGGTGGATCGGCAAGCTACTCTTCGAGAAGAACGCGAGTCCGTGAGGGCGTCGCAAATGCCGCATAACAGGTCGGTGGACTCGGACAAGTTGCGGCAAGGCGCTGCTCACCTTCACATTGAACGTCCGCTTTCATTTGCGGTGACCGGCTGCTCCTGGCCGGCAGGGGCCTCTGTCTGGGGGCGGACCCCTTTCGGCCATCGGATTTTTCGTTGGCCATTGATTGAGCTCTGAAAATTTTCCGATTTGCCCAGACGCGACGACACTAAATTTACAACCAACGCGGCTTACTTTTGTGGTGTTAAACTACGTAATAATATTTCACATTCAGCATAGAAATCGAATTATTAACAATCGGAAGAATCATGACAGTTCGAACTGAGGAAGAGCTTGGAGAAGCACTGAAGAATGATCAAGACACCATTGAAATTGAAGGTGACCTGCAAAATAAGGTTCTCAGAATCAAAGCAACAGGCACGGTTGCCTGGGTAGTCGCCATCGGCGCAATTGGCATTGCGGTAGCTATCACTTTAGGTACTGGCGGGGCTGGTGCGCCAGTCAGCGGGCCCGTTGGTATAGGTGCCGTCACAGTACTTGGGCTCCCTACCGCTTTGTCGGCGGTAAGTATCGCAGTCGCTGCCGGTGGTGTAGGCGCTCTCAACTCCTTGCGCAGGTACAAAGTTGTTTCCAATGCCGGCGGAAAGCTGGTTTTGTCTCGCGACTGAATTTGCACTCAGGCTGAACTTCAAGACAAAGAATCGGACTTCATCTTGTCAATTGCGCTTTGGAATTGAACATATCTTCCCAGCCGAATCTAATCCGTTGGCGCTTATTACTGATAGGCGCGTTATCTGTCGAAGTAGAGAGATGGACCAGCACCTCTTAAAAGCCCTACAGGACTTATGGATCGCGGCGCCGCGGTACCGGGGTGGCGTTTTTTCTACTCCAGAACTAGCGAAAGTCATAGAAGCCTGCGGGCCGTACACCGACGGTGCGGCGCAATATTTTGGACATCAATTCGCCTTCCTCAACGCGCTCAGGTCTCTTGGCCTTCCGGCATCGACAGGGGGAGCGGTCTCGCCGGACAATCTTGAAGACGTCGCAGCCCAGCTGATAGATGCGTGTACTTGCACTCATCGGATGCGCATCCACTACTGTCCATTGGATTTGGCTGATGACTGGCCGGATCTGGCATTTGGCGAAGCAGTAGTGCGGAACTTCACGCCTCAAGAGCTTGGTGTCGCCCTGGATGCCCAACGACTCGCAGCTCATCATGTAACTAACGGAATGGACCTTCACCGTCTCTCCATGGTTAAGTGGCTGATTGTCAAAGAGACTTACTCTATTGAAAGCTCCCCGGGACGAAGGTCCAGCTTTTTCCTAGATCAATTCCTTGAACCAGACAGAGGTGTGCTGAAGCCACACGAAAATGGCTGGCCACGCGCAGTCGAAGATGCTCTCTTCTTCCTGTTACTAGCTCCCTGGGAGCAATGGGTATCGTATCCGCAGAGCAACATCTTTGGATTCGAAATCCCGTGGGTATACACGCAGGACACAGATCTCTTCACATCCCCCGTGATGCCGCCAAATCCCGACAGACTCAGCATCTACCCTAATATCTACCTCGACCCGGAAGGCAACGAACACGAGACCGATACTCCCGAGCAAATCCACCTGCATTTCAACGTAGCAGCACAACTGGCTAGGTGGGATCACGCCTATTGGGGGAAGCTCGAACAAGCTAAGTCGACTTCTTTATTCGAAACCCCAATTCAACACTTCCTGGTTAGAGGATTCCAAGCCAATGGGATCGACGAATTCCTCGCGCACATGACGACCATTGAAGCAGCAGTTGGCACCGAAGCTGACTATGGCCCCGGGAATCGTCCGTATCGACGGCTGAAGGGAGCAAAGCGAGTAGCTGCCAGGCTGGCCGGACTACTCCGCACTCCCGATGCAGCACAACAGTATGAGGAGCTGTTTCATCTTCGGAGCGTCTTCCTCCACGGGCGAGCGGGCATCGAGCCTGTCTCAGCCACGCAAAGGATCCGCGCACGCAGTCTCGCCCGACGTGCCGCAGCCGAGTTGGCCGACAGGGCCATCACCCTACCTTTAAGTAGGGAAACTTTGCTCGACGAGTTGTTGGAAACGGGCGTGCCGCTGGCTGGTTACACTGCAACGCGTTAAGCGTCTGCTCCGCGTATGGGCCAAGGACCATCTCCAAGCAAGTCTTGCCGACTGACCGGTTGGCGTCCATCGAAAACAATAGGAGGAGGCGCAGAACCCGAGGCAACCGCAGCCCCCAGGGACCGACCGCTTCTGGTCGACGCTGCCGTTTCGGGCTTAGCAACATACATGACCGGGTTTCAGCTTATACCGGACGCTGGGCTGCGCCGCGTGCGGGCGGCATATAGGCCAGCAGTGTGATTTTTATGGAGACGTTAGCCCCGCTGTTGACGCTCGCGGCTCGGCGACCAGTGCCAGCAATTGATCGACGCCCTCACGCCCTCCCGATATACGCCTTGCCTGCGCAAGGCGGAAAGGCGCTTCGACGCGACAGCGCTCTGCGAATCGGACGAAGTTCTTGTCAGCTGAGACGAACTGGTCGACCTCAACAAGGTGAGTCGCAAGTCGTGAATCACCCGGCGTGCCGTCAGTAACCTTATGCCAAGCCTGGAGGAACTCGAACGCGCCGCGCAGCCATTGGCGGGGCACATTGTGAGGATCCATCTCATGAAGCCAAAGGCGATTCATCGAAGCCGAATCACTCATCATCGCCGCGACATCGACTTCCGCGTCGATCCACTCACGCACGGGGCTGGCGTAGATGAGTAATTCGCTTTGGAAGAAGTACAAACTCGGCACTCGCCAGTAGTGCACTGGATCACCCGACCAGCCAGCGGTTCCAGCGTCGGGAAGCCCAGCGACGTACTGTAGATGCGTGTTAGCTGCCGGCCTTGCGCTGACCAAGCGCTGGCGGATTTGGTAGGACTCCTCCTTTGCAAGCGCGAATTCGCGATCAGCGCGAAGGCTCTCATCAGTTTCCTGCGATGCGACGCTCGCGCGTGCACGATGCCAGAAGCCGCCACTCCGACGCACCCAGTCATAACGTAAGCGGTTTACTTCTGCAAGTTTTGGTGACGTGACCTTCCATGCCGGGCGAAGCCGAAGAATTTCCTTCTTGACTTCGACGGACTCCGAGAAGGACTCGGGCATTAGTCGTTTCCACTGCGGATCGGTGACCAACGCCAACGCTTTCTTGCGGGCACCCTCATTGGGTAGTGCCGTCACTTCATCCACGATTGCTGGAGAAACGACAATCTCGACTTTTGAACGCCTCGCAACGCGCGCGAGATCGCTAGCCGCCCCGCAGTCAGCTACATAGCTCCAGACATTCGTATCAAGAAATAGGCGCATTTACGGTTTCTGAGCTAGTAGCCCACAATGATCGCCTGTCTGTCGTTGACCAGTCTTGACCAGACCGATCGTCCAGGCATCGAACGCGAACAATTCTCACCAGTCTGAAGCAGGCGCTCAACAGTTTACCGTGGCTGACCGGCTTTTAGCCGTGAGCCGTCGTTCGTGACTGTCCCCTACTTACCCCCCCCACACACACATTTCGGAGCCCTGTGAGAGTGATCCCCTGCCGGTACCCTCTGGCCTTCGGCGAATGTCGGTTGAATAGGTTGCTCAATGATCATCAGCATTCTCTGCCCGGACTTGTTGGGTGACCTACGCCATGCCCGTTGGAAGTCGAGATGACGCAGTAGAGAGAGCGACGCCCTGAATGTTGTAGTGCGATAACTGCCTAGAAGGCCCAGAGTGATCGCCAATCTTCCAATCAGTCTGGCCGCAGAGTTGACACTCTGGAATGCTAGATCTGAGAGCCACGTCGGCGACCATCAGGACGGTATCGGGCGTGAGTTTACGGGAGGTTCAACTCGGCGTTGGCGTAGCTCCAGTAGTGCACGCGCGAGCCCCTGGTCAGCTGGCTCATAGGGATGTTCGAAACAACCGATCCTCACCCACTGAGAATGCTGCCCGGGATGGACATATCCTTCGAAGTCATCGACAAGAAGGCATTGCTGAACCGTTGAGCCAGGGATCCATGCCAAGTCCTTGGTAGTCCCCTTCCACCGCACGTATTCAATTTGTGCAAACCAGTCGGGTGCCAGGCCTTCATCAACGAGAAGTTCTGCGATTGGGCGAAACCTCGATTCGCTTACCGTCGTGTACATCACGATTCTCGGGAAGATCTCATAGCACTGAATCAGGAACTCGTTGAGTCCAGGTCGAGGGATTTGGCTCGCCGCGTTAGAAATTAACGTGCCTTCTAAGTCGAGGGCAAGGATGTTGGGGCGAAACATAGGTGAGGCCTGTCTCAAAGGGAAGGGTGGCAATACTGAGGACATGCTCCAGCACTTGAAGTGGAGGCAGGCCGCGCCGGGAGGACTATGGAGCTCATTCTTGGCCGCCATCCTCACGGGCAGCGGGCACTTCGCTTTCCTTTGTGGCAACACGAGCTTCTAACGTGCCATCTGCGCGTAGTTCGAATTGCAGTCTGTCGCCAGGCCTAAGAGACAGTTGTTCGCGGATCGCGCGTGGGATTGTCACCCTGCCTCCGGTGCTCAGCTTCGCTGAGGTCCTCTCATCCGTCATGCTTTAGATGCATTGTCACTTCCCCGAAGTTTTTGGAGTTCCGAACGCATCGAGTTGGCTGATTTGAGGAGGTCTATGACTGAGTTCCAGTATTCCGCGCCCAAGTCCCCGTCCTCATGAGCGAGTCGCCAGAGTGTTCGAATGGCCTCGTTCAGGTCGATAGGTCGGTCAGAGTCAGCGGCTCCTGCGTTTGCCTGGCATGTGTGGTTTGGGTTTGAGGTCTCGATCATCTCGTTGCTTCCTGGCCAGCCTTGGGCGGATCCGGCACGAGTGTTGAATGACGCACTTTCGTTTGCGATTCGCGTCGGAAGAAGCGGGACAAACTTGTGCGGCCGTAGAGGAAGCAGGCGTTGCAGTTCTGACGCCGACAGTCCATAAATGGGCCGCCACAGTCGGTAGATCACTTCATCATGGTCTTGGGCGACATATTGGAAGACAGGGCAGCTTGCGTCTAGCGCGTCGTCGTCGCTGTCGTGTTCCGGCTCAAGCAAACCCAAGGCCTTCGTGCATTCGATGAGCAGGTCCCGCATTTGCGATCGACTGTCTCGTGGCAGCTCTGCTCGTCGAAGAAGTTCCTCAGCCTCCACGCGATGATGGTCTCTCTCGCCTAACTCGATTCCGATGGCCATCATTGTGTGAAGGAGTCGCTTTGCCGGATCACCTAGGTCAGAGGTGTCAAGAGCGTTGGGGTGAAAGTAGATCATCTGGGGGCCGAGAAAATATGCTCCAGCCTACTGGTCTCTACTTGGCATGGGGTCTTTATTGCTGGGGGCAATGGGATTGCACTGACGGCAATGCCTCATCGCGCGCCACATCTAGCTATACGCCTGTGGGCATGTGCCCGTTCTATTAGGCAAAAATTATGGAGAAAGGAAATAAGGGCCTTCGGCTCCGACACGCATTGCGAGTTGCTATGCGCGAACGTTCGCATACCGTTTCGCAGCTGGCCTCTCACGTCGGAGTCAGTCAGAGCTACCTGTCTCAGTTGTTGAACGGCGATAAGGCGATGGATGCAGTGAGCGATCAACATTTGCGGCGGTTAGCTGCGTATCTCGGTATGCCGGCTATCGCTGGCTTTATGCTTGCCGGACGGCTTGAGCTAGCTGATTTCATCGAGGGGACACCTACGCTGGAGCAGCAGTTGGAGTCCGGACTTGCGGTGGTTTCCGGCAGTCCATCGGCGGCCGAGGCAGGAATTGAGTTGGCCGACCTGGATCAGTTGCCTGTTCCGGTGAAGTCGCTCATCGTTTTGCTGCATCAGCGTGCTCAGGTCGAAGATATTCTCAGGCCAACGACTGCCTGGTGGTTGGCGCGGCATATCTTGATCCATGACTGATTGGTGACGAGCTCGGCCCCCACTCTCGGTAGAGGTGGGGGCCTTTGCACGGCCATAGGTGGACGCTAAGCCGCAGCTATCTGCTGTCACATCCGACTGAAGGCGCTTTCGAGCAGCTCCGCCATTCGCGTAGACCCTTCGCCGCTGCGCAAGAATGCATAGTGCTTCTCGACGGTGCCAACGCGATCGTTGAGTACAAGTGCGGCTGTCTTGAAATCGCCGCCGTCGGCTTTCAAGATGGATGTAGCAGCGAGATGACGAAACGCATGGGCGCCGAAGCCGTGGCAGCTAGGCAGATAGTTGGCGGTCAGTGTTTTGACTGTTGCGCCCATGTCGACCCAGGGCGTGTGCTTGGCGCCAGGCTTTCTAGATTTCCGCGTCAGAAACACCAGGTCAGTCGGTGCCACCATCAGGATAGGGCGGAGAGTGAACAGGTACTTTTCGATGTCGATCCGGGCTGACGCGTGCACAGGACTGTCGTAAGGCACATCCTGAGCCGCGCCGTACCAGTTCTTGAATTTGTGCTTCGGAATTCTGATCCACCAGGATTTGTCGCTCTTCTGGTAAAGCTCTCCCGTGTTGTCTGCTCGCCAAGTGAGATGAGCGAGGTTGCGGCGACGCAGCGGGTTGGACGCAAGGATCTTGATCAGCACCAAATCGCGAGCCCAGATGGCCTCCTTGCTAGGTGCCGCACCGACAGGCCGAGCCGCACGCATTCGTTGGATCATGTCTGCTACCGAATCCATGGGATTCTTCTGATCGATGAGGTGGCGGAGCGGCTCGAACGAGTCGCGCGAGACCTCGATTTCGTTGTAGTACGACGAGGCAAGCTGTTCGAGCAGATCGAACTGACGATCACACATGGCCTCCCACTTCTCCTTTCGATACCGCTTAGGCAGCGTGGCTTGCCATTCCGGATGCTGCCGCAGAAAGCCGAATCGCGGACGGACCAGGGCCGTCAGGAAGGCTAGCGCCTGGTTAGCCCCTTGATTACGCCGACCTGAGCGTGCCTTGCGCCAGTCCAGATAGGCCTCGATGTAGTCAGACACAACAAGCCATGCCATGGATTGCGTCTCCGACGGATTCAGGCCCGCTCCTCCTGCTTCGGTGCTCATCTTGAGCCACCCCAGGTACATCGCGGTGTTTCCCCAACCGTAGCGGGCTGAGGCCACCTCGCGCCCGTCCAGGAACGCCCACCAGTTTGCGTCCGTGGTCGCCGTCAAAGGGCACGGCGAGAACCGCCACCTTCCCCGCTTCGTGCGTTGAAGCCCGACAGGCAATGCTGCCGCCGTCTTGTAGCGCATGAATTCGGTCCATTGACGACGCAGGAGAGATTCAGGCGCCGGCTTCTCACCATAGATCTGGCGCGTCAGGTCCCCAAGGATCGTGCGATAGACGATAGGGGCTGGTGCCTTCCCGACGCGCGCCTGGCGTTGGCCGATCAGCCGCATGCCTGACAGTTGCACCAAGCTGTGCCTCTCAAGGCCGAAGAACGCTTCCAGCCGCAGAAGGTGATTCACGTTGTTCCCGCGGGGAATCTTGCCCTTGATCCAGCCGTACATCATGTCCCGGGGGATGCCGACTCGCTTGGCAACAGTGGCTGCCGCCCGGTTCTCCAGCAGTGCGGCCAGAGTCGACTGAAAGGGAGTGGCCTTGCCTGCGTGCGCCGCTTGGATGGTGTCATGGGCGATCACCGCGTCCTTCCAGTGGCGGAATGCCGACTTGGTGTTGGACACGGTACGGGCAGACTGCCCCAACTCTTGCAAGCCCAGCAGGAACCGTTCGAGAGCGGCGCTGTGACCGGCCCGCATCTCGTCGCCGACCACGTCGTCGATGTGGATGCCGTTGGCCTTGAGGAAACCACGCAACGCCGTCGCGCGGTTCGATGCTGTCTGTTCGTTGAGGCCCTCGCCGATCACTTGGCGTTGCTGATTGTCGAGAAGGGTTTGGTAAGTAAGTTGAGCCACGGCTCGTCTCCGAGCCCGCGCCTCCGTTGGTTTGGCCGCCTGCGAGTCAAGTAAAGGCGACGGGACGAAATACCGGACGGCGCTGTAACCATCTGATATTTTGGAGTTTTTCCTGTTCACTGTTTCCCACCCTTAAAATTAGTGGGCGGTCAGAGCGCAGGTTGTTTCCGGTCCGAGGAGGCGCGGGCATCAATGCCTCGCCGTGTGTATAGCTCCAACCGGTGGGAATAATGACCTTCGTGTGGGGCAAAGGACTTAATCGCCCCAGTTGTCTAGGCACTTCGGAGCCTCCAAACCTGAGATTCAATAGGTGGCATCAAGGAGCACTAGTACAATGCATGTATCAAAAAATTGCGGTTGTGTCTTATTGTCGTTTTAGATCGAGTGCCACTGAGAAACTAGAGAAAAGAAACGAGCCATGTCCTTTGAGAATCTGTCGATCGGTCGAATCATTATCCATGAGGTCTTTGTTCGCGGAGAAGACAGAGCGCCCGCAGAACCCAGTTACGGGACCCAACTGCTAACTTTGCCGCAGGAGGCTAGGGATGCTCTTCAAGATCGCATCACAAATACGCTGGGGAGGTCCTCTCACGGCGTCGAGATGACAATCAGCGATGCCGGGCCAGAGAGTGCTTGGCAGTCTGCCAAGGCAATTGTTGAGTCCCTGGGGAACGACGAGCAGTTTGTGAATTTGTCTCAGGCAATCACTAGCAAGCTGGCTGCCGCGCAAACCAGCCGAACAATTCCAGGAGGGATTGTCGTGGTTATCGATGGCACGTGTGGCAATCCGTCGCGGCCGTTCATGTGCGTTATCAAGGCTGAGCCGCATGGGGGGTTTACAAAGCGGCAGGTGAACAACACGCTGACGCTGGAATACCTCAAAGAGCTGATCCTCACACCCCAGGCGAAGCTCTACAAGATCGGCGCGTTTGTGCGGCAGGATCCCGATGCTGCTACCGAGCAACAGCCTACCAACGGCTGGCGTGCATTCCTCTTCGATGACCAAATTACGCAAAGTAATAAGCTGTCGGCGGCGCTCTATTTCCGCGAGACGTTCCTCGGGCTGGATTTCCCGTCAAACAGCGCATTCCAGACCAAGCAGTTCCATTCCTTGACCAAGGATTTCATTCGTAACGCAGACATTGATGCGGAACGCAAGATAGACCTTTTGAACGCACTGACCACCTATCTGAAAACGGACCAGACGGCTACGATTCAGGTAGAGGCGTTTTCCATGGCCTACCTAGGAGATGCTCCGTTGCAAGATGCCTATACGGCATACATGCAGCAAAGGAATTTTCCGGACACGGCGATCCACAAGGATCTGTCCGAGGTTCAAAGTCAGTTAAGACTGAGAAAATTGACCTTCGGCCATGACATCAAGCTGACGGCGCCAGCAGATCAATTCGAGAACCTCGTGCGACTCGAATCCATTGATGGCGATCCGGACGAGCACGGCAACATTCCTAAGTGGACCAAGATCACGGTCCGGACGCATATTCGAGACCAAGAGTGAGCGAGAAAGATATCCTGGAGCGATGGGAGAAGGACAAGCCCCTGTACAGGGCTTGGGCCTCGCTTATCGGTCAGGAAATCGAACGGCGGCTAGTACCCGCAATTGCTCCTACACCGTTGGGTTATTTCCTGAAGGTGCCGATGGAGCCACGCCTGAAAGGCGACACGAGCTTGATCGACAAAGCTCTATATCGAGGGAAGGCCTACAAGGATCCGTACGGCGACATTACTGACAAGGTCGGTATGCGCTACGTCGTCCTGCTGACGACGCACATCAACCAGTTCTGTTCGATTATTGAGAGTCCGGAATGTGGCGCATTCTGGGATTGGTCCAAAGACAAGGACTACGAAGCCGAGCGGCTGGCGAAACCCTTGGAGTTCGCATACCAGTCCGTGCATTACGTATTGCGCTCCAAGGCCGGCCTGTCGTTTGGAGATGTGATCATCCCGGAAGGGATCGCATGTGAAGTGCAGATACGCACACTCCTGCAACATGCTCACAGTGAGTTGACGCACGACACGTTGTACAAGCCGAAGACTACTGCGCAGCCGTCAGTAAAGCGCACGGTGGCGAAGAGCATGGCTCTGATCGAGGCTACGGATGAGTTTTTTGAGCAGGCCATGCGCGATTTGGCTGCCGCAGATGAGCCGCAACGCAGTCTGCTGGACTACTTGGCTACGGCCTACAGGGATGGCACAGGTTTGGAGCCGGGCCAAGAGCGCTCCAACCAGCTCGTGATTGACGCATTCAATGATCTCTTGCCAACAGACGTCATAGACGAGTTGGAAGCCTTTTTGCGAGACAAGAGTTATGTTTTCGGCAAGATCAAAGAGCAGAACGGCCAGCGGCACTTCTTTAATCAGCCGGCTGTTTTGCTAGCGTATTTCCTGTCGGAACGGATGGCGGCGCAGACACGCGAGAATTGGCCGATCGGTACTGATGACCTAGCGAAGGTGTTCAGTGACCTGGGGAAGAAGTACGACGGCTGACCAGGTGGTAGCTAGCTTCTGGCCAATCCCGGTGAAATTTCGCCAGGAAATGACCACTCGTCAAGCCCACTCAGCGCTTCTTCACCCTTGTCTCGCAACTGTCGGTACACCTCATCTACCAAGAGGTTCGCCAACCCTTTGAATACCTTTTCATGCCTCAATGCCTGGTCAGCCATGGCGTTGTGACCCTCTAGGGCATCTACGACAGCATCGTTGAGCTTGGTTTCGTAGGCGCCATTTGCGAATGCTGTAACCGTGTCGTTAGCCTCGGCCTGTTCCTTTAGAGTTGGGTCGTTGACCATCTTGCCAATCAGAGTGGTTGCATACCCGCGGAAATCCGCATCGGAGAGATTGCCCGAGAACACCTCATTCATCTTCTTGATGATGGCGGACAGTCGGTCTTCTGGGTCGTCCCAGGCCCGACCACCTCCCGTTCCCAGCGGCTTCATCGGTTCGGCTGATCCCGCTTCGAGGTTTAGCTTGTGCTTTTGCTCGTTGATCACTTTGTATCCCGCCAGCCGCACGGATTCATCCAGGGCTTCATCGCCACCAGCCTTTCCTTGTAAGCGGGGCAGCAGCATCCGGCAGAAAGCGTGTAGGCGTTCCAGATCCGCATCGTCGTAGGAGCGCAGTTGCGACAGGAAATCGTAGGCGCTGATGTACGACGAAACGTCACTACGGAACACATCCTGCACTTCCTTGGCTTGTGCCTTGAACCGTTCGTGTGCCTTCTTCAACGGCGCTTGAATCGTGGCTTGCTTGCCCTTGGGTTCGAAGTACCCCTTGGCAAATTGCAGGACCTCTTCCCAAAGGTAGATGCCTGCGTCATCTAGCTTCTGGCGCAATGTGTGAACCAGGTTGGGATCTGTGACGGCAGACATCTTCGCAGTGCGATAGAACGGAAGGAATGCTTTGAGGATGCCGTCGGCTTCGTTGCGGAAATCCAGCACGAAGGTGGTTTCCTTGCCGGGGTACATGCGATTCAAGCGTGAGAGCGTTTGCACCGCCAGCACGTTGTCCAAGCGTTTGTCTACGTACATCGCACAGAGCTTGGGTTGGTCGAATCCAGTCTGAAACTTCGATGCCACGATCAACAGCTGATAGGCATCGGTCTTGAATGCCTCCTTGATGCCGTCGTCGTGTTCCTTGCAGTCGTTGAGGTCACCTTCCTTGGCCTTGAGCACCTTCGACTCTTCGTCCGTCACTTCGCCCGAGTAGGCCACCAGTGCTTTGCAGTCGGCGTACTTCATCTTCTTGATGTAGTCGTCGAACGCTTTCTTGTAGCGCACGGCCGCGATGCGGCTGTCCGACACCACCATGGCCTTGGCTTGCCCGCCCAGTTGGTGCATGACGTGCTCGCGGAAGTGCTCAACGATGACCGTGACTTTCTGTGCGATGCTGGTCGGGTGCAGCTGTGCGTATCGGAAGAGTTTGGTTTTGGCCTTACCGGCCTTTACCGCCTTGTCGTCACCAGCTTGTTCCAACTTGAAGGCGAAACCATAGGTGGTGTAGCCCCGCAGCACGTCAAGAATGAACTTTTCCTCGATGGCTTGGCGCATCGAATATACATGGAAGGGCTCAGGTGTTCCGTCTACGCCTGTCCGCCCAAAGAGCTCCATTGTTTTGGGCTTGGGCGTTGCTGTAAAGGCGTAGTACGACACGTTGGGCGGGCGCTGGCGAGACGCCATGATCTGGTTCAAGACATCTTCGTCCGTCAGCTCTGCATCTTCCTGTGCGGCGGCGATAGCATCCTCATACGCTGTTGACGGCGAGAGTTCTACGCTTAACGGTGTGCTTTGTGTTCCCGTAGTCAGGACTTGGCGCAGTTTCACCGCGCCTTTGCCTGCTTGGCTGGAGTGAGCCTCGTCCAGGATCAGGGCGAATCGGCGGTCACCCAAATCCCCAACTTTGTCCAGCACCCACGGAAATTTTTGTAGGGTAGTGATGATGATTAGCTTGCCCTTGTCCAGGGCTTGGGCCAACTGCGTGCTGTTTTCGTCGATCTTTTCGACTACACCTTGTTGGTGGTCGAACTGGTAGATGGTGTCTTGCAATTGCGTGTCCAGTACCCTGCGGTCTGTGATTACGATCACGCTGCTGAACACTTTTTGGTCCGTCGCGTCGTAGAGGGAGGCAAGGCGGTGTGCCAACCAGCCGATTGTGTTGGACTTTCCAGATCCCGCTGAGTGTTGAACCAGGTAGGTATGTCCCACGCCCTCTGTGAGGGTAGCTGAAAGCAATCGGTTGACCGCATCCCACTGGTGGTAGCGCGGAAACAGTAGCGAGGTGCTGAATACCTTTTTACCTTTGGCGTCCTTGGTCTCAGAGACTTCGACAGACAGAAATTTGCCGATAACGGTCAACCACGCATCAGGCTGGAACACCTCGTGCCACAGGTATCCGGTGGAATAGCCCAATACGTCGTCAGATGGATTGCCTGCGCCCGCGCCACCCATGCCATCTGGGTTGCCACGGTTGAACGGCAGGAACCGGGTGGCTACGCCAGCCAGCCTAGTGGCCATCTGCACCTCATCAGTGCTGACAGCGAAATGAACCAGGGCCCTCTTGCCGAACGATAGCAAGGGCTCGGGTTGCCTGGTGTTTACGTCGATGGGGTTGCGGTCGTATTTGTACTGCCGAATCGCTTCTTCGATATTTTGCGTGGTGTCGGTTTTCAGCTCGATGGTTGCCAAGGGCAGGCCGTTGAGGAACAGCACGAAGTCGATGCATAACAGGTTGTGCATCGAGTAATGCAACTGCCGCACTACACGCAGGCGGTTCCTTTTGTAGTGCTCCCAGGTGGTGGCATTCTGCCGATTGCTAGGGGCGAATTGCGCCATCTTGAATGTGGCGTTGATATCCTTGAAGCCCTTACGCAGAACGTGGAGCGTTCCCCAGAGCTGTGGCGTTTCTTTCTTGATCGTCGGGCGGTCTTTGTCCAGCTCTTCCGCCAGCCGCTGGATGAACACAGCCTCTGGGTTCTTTGCATGGTTCTTGGAGAACTTCTCCCAGGCGTCGGGCTGTGTTTCCTTCACCCAGGCAATGGCATCCTCAGGGTACAGAGCCGTATGGCGATCGTAGCCTTCGTCATAGGCAAATCCCTTCTGATAGGGCAGAGGACCGTCAATAAGCCAGCCTTGAGCCTTCATGGCCTCGCAAATTTCGTCCTCAAACTGCTCTTCAGTGTGGATGGCTGCCATGGATGTCCCTCTCGTATTTTTCTCTGTTGTTATTGCTGCGTTGCGGTACGAACGTCGATGCGTCCTAGCACTGCGTCTGCGATGGTCGCGGCCCGGAGTTCTTTCAGCAGCGTGATTTCGTCGTTGGTGTGGGCGATGAGGTCGTCAAATGCCGCCAACTCCGCCCCTAGCTTTTTAAGCAGTGCCTTGCGCTGGTCCTTGGGCGGCAGCAGGATGGGCAGCTCCTTCACGTTTGCCTGACTGATGGATGCCAGATTGGTGCTCTGCTTGGCGTTGTTCATGAAATAGAACTTCGCGTACCGCGTTTGGGTGATGGCTGACAGCCATTCGGACAAGCTGCGCTCCACCGGTCGCACGGCAAAGACATGGTTCTGATGCAGACACGGGGAAATTTCGCCCGTCCAGACCGCCCCGCGCCCAACCTTGTCGTAGTCGCCGCCTTCATTCATGAGTACGTCACCTTCCATCAGGGAAAAGCGCTCCACGGCATCCACCTCAACCGGCATGGTTGAGATTTCGCGCAAATCAAGGCTCCCTTCCTGTACGTTGGCAACTCGCAAATACGGCAGTTCCACCGTTGGATTGCTGCCGTTGTTCTTGCCCTTGGCCAAACCCGAGCGCACTTGGGCAAGGTGTTTTAGCCGCTTTAATTCCCAGCCCTCCGGAAGGTGGGGTGCCCAGGGGTTGCCCGTGGGAGCACCGGTCAGGCCATCGCCAGAAACCAACTCGCTGATACGACTGGACCGGGCCTCCCGCAACAACCCGATCAGTTCATCCTTCTCATGAAGCAGGGTGTCGATGCGAGCAATTTCGGCATCAAGATAGTCGGCAATGGCTTGCTGCTCATCCGGGGATGGAACAGCCAAACGCGAATCAACCATTCGCTGATGTTCAATACTCTCGACGGTTGCCCCTTGCTTAACCCACTCATCTCGTAGTTCCTTCTGGCATCCCTCAATCTGGTACGCGAGATATCGGCTATCCATCCTGCCATCCGGAATGAGCGCTTTCATATCCTGATTCAACGTAACCGGAACGGTATTGATAGCTACTGGGATGGTGTGTTGCAGAATGCCTGAACGTACCACCGTTAGTACGGACGATGGGGGGATCAACGCGCAGGGGCTATTCCCAAGTCCTTCGGAAGTGATGTAGTCCTCAGTCTCCCTGATAAGGGGCTGCTTCATATCCTTTGGTGAAACCCATGGAATTTCGCCGCCCCAGTAAATTGGCTCATCCTTGCTTGGGGTGCCTCCGCCAACGAATTTGGCAAAGAACTTCAACTTCTCAACGGTCCAATCACTCGGAACATCCCCCAACCACGGTACGCCCGAAGGCTTGTAGCTCGCGTACGGCTTCATGGGCAAACTTCGCCCTTAATGCCTCGCAGCAGTTCCATGAACTTGTGCTCCTTGGCCTCGATATCCGCTGCAATGGCTTCACGGCTGCGCGGAGGCGTGTACACGTAGAACTCGCGATTGAAGTTGATTTCGGTGCCCACCATACCTGTCTTTCCGTCCGCAGAGTCCTTCACGTCGTAGTTGATCCACGCGTCTGGCCAGTGGGGGCGTACCTCTTTGTCAAAGTACGCTTCGATATCGTCGTTGAAGGGCACGTATTCGGCATCGCGCAGTTCGGAGTCACTCAGAACTTCGCCCTTTTCGTTGGTGGTCGGCTCGGCATCTTTGTCCTTGGTGCCGAAGTATTTGCGAGCCAGTTCTACGGTCTTGGCTGTAAGCTTGGCGGCCTTTCCTGTCAACTCCAGTTCGTTTGCAGCAGCTTCGGCTGCTGCATGCAGCGCGGAACGAAATGACTCCGCGTCCCTGTAGATCACGTCGTTGTCCATGCGATTCACTGCTTCGGACAACAGGATCGATTGGTCCTGAGTAAGTTTGGCGGCGGCTGTGTCGTAGCCCAAATCAACCCAGCGTTGAAGCTCAATCTGGAAGCGCATGCGCAAGGGCCGTTCAATGGTGACGCGGCGATAGAAGAAGTGCTCGTGGTCAAATACCTTGGCTTTGAGCACACGACCACTTTTTCCTTCGGGATCTTCTGACCATTCCATGGCTTTGAAGTCGGCATAGGCTTTGGTGATGCGTTCCACACAGTCGGCGGTGAACTCACGGCGCTTCTTGCCCAGGTTCTTCTTCATCAGCACACTCATGGCGGTGGCATCGATCAGCAGAACCTTGCCCTTGCGGTCAGCGGGCTTGCGGTTCGTCATGAACCACAGATAGGTGGTGATGTTGGTGTTGTAGAACATGTCCGTGGGTAGTGCGACGATGCAATCGAGGTAGTCATGCTCTAAGATGTGGCGGCGGATTTCGCTCTCGCCGCTGCCTGCGTCGCCGGTGAAGAGCGGGGAGCCGTTGTGCACCACGCCGATGCGCCCGCCGCCCTTGCCAGCAACTACGGGCTGCATTTTGGACAGTAGGTGCAGGGAAAACAGCATTTGCCCATCGCGGATGGCGGGCAGGCCAGGACCGAAACGTCCAGCAGCCCCTTTGGCGTGTTCTTTCTTGACGGCGGCTTCAGCCGGCTTCCACTCCACGCCGTAGGGCGGATTGGCTGCCTGGTATTCAAAGGTCTTGTCTGGGTGAAGATCGTTGGCCAGCGTGTCGCCGCTCTTGATGTCTGCTGGGTTTTGACCGCGGATGAGCATGTCGGCCTTGCAGATGGCGTAGGTCTCGTCTTCCAGCTCCTGCCCAAACAGTTTCAGGGTGGCACGGTCGTTGAACTTGCGTAGGTGCTCTTCGGCCACACTTAAAATGCCCCCGGTGCCTGCGGTGGGGTCGTACATGGTGCGTATCACCCCAGGAACGGACAGCGCCTCGTCGTCGCCGCTGAAAAGCAGCGTTACCATGAGCTCAATTACATCGCGAGGGGTGTATTGCTCGCCAGCAGGGGAGACGTCGTTGAACTTTCGCAGCAGCTCTTCGAATGCCTGCCCCATGTCGTGGTTCGTCACGGTGGCTGGGTCAAGGTCTGTTTCTGCAAAACGCTGGACTACGAGGTACAGACGATTTTTCTCTGCCAGTTTGTCCAGGGTGGCAGCGAATTCGAACTTGTCGAAGATGTCGCGCACATTCTGCGAGAAGCCATTGATCATCGCTTCCAGGTTGTCGCGGACGTCATCTGGAGTCTCTGCGATGTTGGGAAGGGTGAAGGAGGACGTGTTGAAGAACGGATAGCCACTGACGGGCGTCAGCATCTTGTCCAAGTCGTAGCCCTTGCTTCGTACGGCGGCATATCTAGCCCGAACGGCCTCACGGGTGGGCTGCAAGACGCAATCTAGGCGACGCAGGATGGTGAACGGCAGGATGACCTTGCGGTATTCGTTTTCCTTGTAGGCGCCGCGCAGTAGTTCGGCATTCTTCCAGATGAGGTCGGCTAACTTGGACATTCAAAGCTTCTTGGTTGTGTTCTTGTTGAGCTCGGGCTCGGCTGCTGGCAAGGCGATGCCATGGCTTGCGGCATAGGTGTGCACCATGTGCTCCATCATCGAAGCCATGCTGCGGTGCTCATGTTGCGCGCACAAGGCAAGCAGCGCTTTGCCTTGAGGTGTCATACGCAAGGACATAAGCGCGGATTTGGGCTGGGTCATGAAGGCTATACCATTCGCAATCGTTTGTATTGCAAAAGGTATCATTTGCGATTCGGTGCCGTCAAATTGGGGTTGTCACGACAAATTAAGTGCGGCCGTGTGGCGTGTTGCTGTCAGCCCCGTATTGCTTGGGAGCGGAGGCAGGAAATCTGTCCTTTAAGGTAAGGGCAGTGCATGTCGGTCTGGGCAGTCGCTACAGCTCTAGCGAGCCTGGATGGATTGTCGAGATGGGTGTCGAGCGTCTCGGTAAAGTGACATTCTCCGCCCTCCACGCGGTCGCTCGGAGGGCGGTACGATGCGGTTGAGGCGGATCCTAGGCTTGTTTTTCCAAAATCGGGTACAGAACCGAGTATGTGACGGGCAAGAACACCATGCAATGGGGGACTTTTTGGGCGATTTATGACTCAACGTCTAATCTTGCCTTGCCAGCTGCCGTCGTTGATGCTGTTCAGCCTTGGTTGGCCGCCCACGTCGGCGTGCAACCTGTGGCGCAGCTGTTGGTTCAGGTGTGGCAAGCGCTACTTGTTGGGCTTGCTGAGCTTCGCGCTGTGATACCAACCAAGTATGCACCTCCGCTTGTTCGTAGCGCAGCAGTCTGCCAACTTTCACACAAGGAGGGAGGGGCTCTCCGCGCGTGCGTCGGTTGTACAAGGTCTGCACAGACAAGCCCAGGACGGCGGCCAGTTGATCGGAGGTAAGAAGTTTGTCCATCTTTACTTTCGCGAAGGCACTGGCACATGCCAGCAAAAAGTATAGACAGGGAAGGGCAGCCATGGCCGCCTGGCAGTACCTCCCGGTAGGCCGTACAATCCGCGTCGGCGCCATCGAAATTGACCGCACTTTTAACGCACTGACCGCAGTAAAGTGCGTTAAGTCGCGGTAAGTTCCGGTAAGCTAAGCTCATGATTTTTCTAGATATTCATGTTGGTCTGCCCATGGCAAAACACCCCTAAAACGGACTCTTAATCCGTAGGTCGAGTGTTCGAGCCACTCACAGCCCACCAGAATTCTCGAGGTCACCCTCGATCAAAAAGCCCACCGGCAACGGTGGGCTTTTTGCATTGGTCTCGTTGATCGGGTGCTGCTTGGGTCTCGCTGCGTTGAGGATCGCGGATGTGCGTGGGCGTCGCCAATGAAGCGCATTGCCAGCGCCACCAGGGGCGCGCATGGCCAGCGTCTTCAGAGACGCGCGTTTCCCGCGCCATCAGGCACGCGCATGCCAGCGTCTTCAGGGGCGCGTCTTTCCTGCGCCATCATGCATGCGCATGCCAGCCGCAAAAAAATAAGCCTCCCGCGTGCGGGAGGCTTATTGCTATTGGCGTGTCGGCGCAGGTTGGGGCGACCATCACGCGCTGAACGCGGCGCAAGGCCGTGAGAGGGCGTTCTCGCCAACTTGCCGATGGAGGCGGGCTGCGCGGCCTCCATCGGGCGCCCGATGCGTCAGAAGCTTTCCCAATCGTCTTCGGCCGGCTTGCCGCGCGGGGCGGGGGGAGGCGGCGCGCTGACGGAGGGGCGCGGACGGCGCGGCGTGCGGGCGTCGGTGGCGCTGGCGGCGCGGCCGGCGGCGGTCTTCGGCGTGGCCGGGCGCGCCGTGGCGCGTGCGGGGGCGGCCACGCGAGGCGCGGCCTGTGCCGATGCGGTCGGTGCGGCGGGAGTCGATGTTGCTGCGGCCGATGTTGCGGCGGCCGACGCTCCGCCGGTCTGCGATGCGCCTGCCGAAGCGGTGCCTGCCAGAGGTGCGGCAGCGGAAGCTGCGCCGGCCGACCCAGCCGGCCCAGCCGACCCAGCCGACCCAGCCGATGCCGCGGCGGCCGATGCCGCGGCGGTCGGTACCGCGGCGGCCGGTGCCGACGCGGAGACGCGTGCGGGGGCCTGAGCGGGCGCGTGAGCGGGGGAAGTGGCCGCGGGGCGGGCGTGGGGCTGCCGCGGTGCGTGCACGGCGCCAGGCGTCGTTGCGGGCGCGGCATGCGACGCCGCGCTTTCTTCGCTGCCCAGCTGGAACACGCTGACCAGCTTCACCAGCGTGGCGGCCTGTTCGTTGAGGCTGGCGGCGGCCGCGGCGGATTCTTCGACGAGGGCGGCGTTCTGCTGCGTGGTCTGGTCGAGCTGGTTGATGGCGTCGCTGACCTGCGAGATGCCCTGGCCCTGTTCCTGGGCCGCGGCGCCGATTTCGCCGATCAGGTCCGCCACGCGGCGCACCTGGGTCACGATGTCGGTCATGGTGCTGCCGGCTTCGGACACGAGCTGCGAGCCGGTCTGGACGTTGCCCACGCTGTCGCCGATCAGCTGCTTGATCTCCTTGGCGGCGCCGGCGCTGCGCTGGGCCAGCGCGCGCACTTCGCTCGCCACCACGGCAAAGCCGCGGCCCTGTTCGCCGGCGCGCGCGGCTTCGACCGCGGCGTTGAGCGCCAGGATGTTGGTCTGGAACGCGATCGAGTCGATCACCGCGATGATGTCGACGATCTTGCGCGAGCTGGCCGAGATCTGATCCATCGTGCTCACGACATTGCCGACCACCTCGCCGCCGCGCGCGGCGGCCTGGCTGGCGGAGCCGGCCAGCTGGGTCGCGGTCTGGACCGAGTCAAGATTCTGTTTGATGGTGGCGTTCATCTGCTCCATCGAGGCGGCCGTCTCTTCGACGTTGGCTGCCTGCTCTTCGGTGCGCTGGCTCAGGTCGCTGTTGCCGGTGGAGATCTGCGTGGCGCCGGTGGCGATCGATTCGCTGGTCTGGCGCACCTGGCTCACGAGGCGGGCCAGGTTGGCGCGCATGGCCTCCATGTTTGCCAGAACGCTGGTGTCGTCGCCGTCGCGGCGTTGGACGCGCACGCCCAGGTTGCCCTTGGCCACTTCCTGCGCGATCCGCGCGGCGTAGGCGGGCTCGCCGCCGAGGCGGCGCATGACGGAGCGCACCAGCGACAGGCCGAGAATCATGCCGATCAGCGCGCACAGCACGATGAGGGCGGTGAGCGTCCAGAACGTGCGCTCGACGGCAGCGGCCGCGTCTTCGGTGTCGAGATGCGCCAGCTCTTCCTGGCGCTTGGCCGCTTCCATCAGGATGTTGCGCGCGGCCACATGCAGTTCGGCCGAGTCCTTGTGCAGCACGGTCATGGCGGTTGGGTCGTTGCGATCCGCGAGACCCTTCACGTTGTTCACGGCGGCCTTGTAGCGCGTCCAGGTGTCGGCGAGTCTGCCGCCCAGCGCGCGCAGCGCGGGATCCTGTTCCTGCAGGAGGCGGTCGCGCGCCTGCAGCACCGACTTCTCCGAGTCCTCGTTCAGCCGGAGCTCGTTCTGCCGCGCCTGCGGGTCCGTGTTCCAGATATAGACATACATGCGCCGGAAGTGCGTGGCGCCCTGGCGGGCGGCGTCGACCACCACGCGCAGCGGCATCACGGTCTCGGTGTACATGGCGCGCTGCTTCTGACTGATGCTCCAGAGCTGCTGCATGGCGATGGCGCCGACGGCCAACAGCGTCACGATGAAGAACAGCACCAGGGCAATCAGGCTGCTCCGGAGCGAGAGATTTTTGAGTTTGGACATGATGGACATGCGATGGGGGCGCGGAATGCGCCGCTACCCGAGCACTAGAGCACAGGATGTCGCAATGCAATATGCGGAACTCCGGGCGAAAAAGCCGTATCGGATGCCTTTGCATTGGCGTCGTCCCGATATTCGGGATTACCCTAGTCCAAAGCGGCTAAGCCCCTGATATCAAGCGACTCTAGGGTCGGGAGAGACCCGGGGAGGGGCGAGCGACCGAAAGCGCGCAACCAGACCGGCGCCGGCATGGAATTGCTGCGTTGCAGCATCGGGGGCGCAGACCGCTTGGAGCCGGACGACGGGCGTTCGCGGCTCCGCCAGATGCGGCCCTCCGCAATGACGAGTCCGAAAGCCGCGCGAGCGGAACCTTTCGGCAGGCGTTCGCGGCTCCAACGCAGCGCCCCGCGCAGGCGCGCCCGAAAGCCGCGCGAGCAAAATCTTTCGGCGGGCGCCGCGGCGGCGGAGGACCCTAAGCCGCCGTCCAGACGGCCAGTTCGTAGCCGTCGGGATCGATGAAATGGAAGCGGCGGCCACCCGGGAATGCGAAGACCGCGCGGCTGATCGTGGCGCCGGCGGCTACCAGGCGCTGCTGCGTCGCGTCCAGATCGTCGGCGTACAGAATGACCAGCGGGCCACCCGGGCGCACCGGTTCACCAGTGGTGAAGCCGCCCTTGAGACGGCCGTCGTTGAACTCGGTGTAGGTCGGCCCGAAGTCGATGAAGCTCCAGCCGAACGCCGCGCCGTAGAACGCCTTGCTGCGCGCGATATCGGTGACGTTGAATTCGATGTTGTCGATCTGACGGTCGGGGCCGGCCTGGCTCATGGTGTGTCCTGGTGATAGGAAAGGACGCCATTGAAGCACGACAGGCCCGGGCCTGGCCGCGGCGCGGCCCGGCCCGGAAGCGCCGGTCGGCGAAACGCGGCGCGATGAGCTATCCGGCCGCGTTTCGGAAACCCGTCTCAGGGCGCCGGGTTGGGATGGCGCGTGTGGATCTCGTCGATGGCCTTCCAGAGGTCTTCGTCGATGCCGACATCGACGCTGTCGATGTTTTCCTTGAGCTGTTCCAGGTTCGTGGCGCCGATCAGGTTGCTCGTGACGAACGGGCGCTCGTTCACGAAGGCCAGCGCCAGGTGCGTGGGCGACAGGCCGCGCGCACGGGCCAGTTCGACGTAGTCGCGCGTGGCGGCTTCGCTCTCCGGGTTGCTGTAGCGGGTAAAGCGCGTGAACAGCGTGAGGCGCGCGCCCGCCGGCTTGGCGCCGTCGAGGTACTTGCCGCAGAGCATGCCCATGGCCAGCGGCGAGTAGGCCAGCAGGCCCACGTCTTCGTGATGGCTGAACTCGGACAGGCCCAGCTCATAGGTGCGGTTGAGCAGGCTGTAGGGATTCTGGATCGAGGCGATGCGCGGCAGCTTGTCCACCTCGGCGTGCTTGAGGAACTGCGCCACGCCCCACGGCGTTTCGTTGGAGACGCCGATGTGGCGGACCTTGCCCTGGCGCACGAAGTCCTGCAGGACCTCGAGCGTTTCGGCGATCGGCACGGTGTGCTCGTCGTCGACGTAGGGGTAGTAGGGGCGGCCGAAGGTGGTGGTAGTGCGATCGGGCCAGTGCAGCTGGTACAGATCGAGGTAGTCCGTCTGCAGGCGCTTGAGACTGGCGTCGAGTGCTTCGGTCAGGTTCTTGCGGTCGAGGTAGGTCTTGCCGTCGCGGATATGGCCGGGGCGCTTGGGGTCGCGGACCGGGCCGGCGACTTTGCTCGCCAGCACGATGTCCTTGCGGCGGCCGGTCTTGGCCAGCCAGGTGCCGATGTAGGCCTCGGTGCGGCCCTGGGTCTCGGGCTTGGGCGGCACCGGATACATCTCGGCGGTATCCACCAGGTTCACGCCGCGCGACAGGGCGTAATCGAGCTGTTCGTGCGCTTCTGCCTCGGTGTTCTGTTCGCCCCAGGTCATGGTGCCCAGGCCGATGAGGCTCACCTCGAGGTCGGTGCGGCCGAGTTTGCGGTATTTCAAGTCGATGCTCCGTAATGCGAAGAAGGGGAGGCGAGGCCCGCCGGGCCCCGTCGCGTGGACCCGATCTTACTCGCCATGAGGCGCCGTTCCGGTCCTTGCGCCACGCGGCGCAGGGGTTTAAGCGTGCCGACAGTTCGCCATGGATGCTCGCAAGTCTGCGATGGTGCGGCTACAAATTGTCGCTGGCCAGACACACGCCGCTTGCTAGGATGATCCGGCCGGCATATGCCGGTTATTACCCGAGGAGGTCGTCATGCGAGCAAAAACAATACTTGGACGCGTCGCCGTCATCGGCGTGGCAGGCGCGCTGCTGGCGGGTTGCGCCACTCCGCAACAGACCAACACCGCCGTCGGCACGGGCGCGGGCGCCGCCGTGGGCGCGGGCATCGGTGCGTTGATCGGTCAGGGCAAGGGCGCGGCGATCGGCGCCGGCATCGGCGCGGTGGCGGGCGGCCTCGTCGGCTACAACTGGAAGGCGGTGCGAGACGACGTGCAGCAGTCGGCCCAGCAGTCCGGCGCGGCCTCGCTCGGCGTGGATGTGGTCGAGATGCCGGACGGCACGCTCAAGGTCAATCTGCCGGGCAATGCGTCGTTCGACACCGACAAGTACGTGCTCAAGCCCGTGATGCTGCCGGTGCTCGACAGCGTGGCACGGGCCCTGGCCCAGCATCCGGAACTGCGCACCAAGGTCGTCGGCCACACCGACAGCACCGGCGCGCTGGCGCATAACCAGACGCTGTCGGTCAATCGCGCACGCGCCGTGACCGATTACCTGGGTCAGAAGGGCGTGGCGCAGAACCGCATGAACGTCGAGGGCCGCGGTCCGAACGATGCCATCGGCGACAACAACACGCCCGAGGGCCGTGCGCTCAATCGCCGCGTCGAAGTCTATCTGTACGCGGTCAAGCAATAACGCGGCTAAATCGTGGCGGCCGATGGCGTAACATGAAGTTCGAATCACCACGCCAGGAGCCGCCATGAGCATGCTGCCTCCCGCGCCGATCGGCGCCGCCTACGCGCTGCCCGCCCTGACGGGCTGGCAGGCGCATCCCACCCGCGACGCGCTGCAGAAGCGTTACCGCTTCGAGAGCTTCAACCAGGCTTTCGGCTTCATGACCCATGTGGCGCTGTTCGCCGAGCGCCTCGATCACCATCCCGAATGGCGCAACGTCTACAACCGCGTCGACGTGCTGCTGACCACGCACGAAGCCGGCGGCGTGACCGAGCTCGACGTGCGCATGGCGCAATTCATGGATGAGGCCGCCGCGCGCCTGGGCGGCGTGGGCCTGGCGGTACCCGACTGAGCGCGGCGCGCCCGTCGCCTGAAAAGCAAAAAGCCCGGCGAGCCGGGCTTTTTGTCGTGGGGACCGGAGGTCAGCCGCGCACGTTGTAGATGCGGATGGCGACCTGCTTGTCCTGCGCATCGAGCACGCGGATCGTGACGGTGCGCGCGTTGTAGTTGTCGGGCAGCGGCATCACGCCTTGCGCGTGATCGTAGCGGGACAGGTTGAGCGGCATCGGATCGGATTTGACGCGATCACGCCGGCCGTTGGAATACGTGCCGTCGATGTCGAGTTCGACCTTGCCCTTGAACGTGTTGTCGGTGACGTTCTCGCGCATCACGAGGATCTGATAGGCGAGCCCGCCCGGCTGTTTGCGGAACGACGCGGCGCGTACGCCGATGTCGCCGCCGCGCGGATCCGGCGGCATGGCGTCCTGGAACAGCACGAGCTCCTGGTTCAGCTCTTCGATGCGGCTCTTGGCCTTGCCCAGGTCCGTGGTCAGCGTTTCGTGGGTGCTTTTGTTGTTGTCACGCTGGGTGATGGCCTCGTCGAGCTGCGCCTGCAGGCGCTGGCGCTCGACGTTCGACGCGCTCAGCTCGGTGTGCAACTGCTCGGATTGCTCGACGGTCAGGCGTTGCGGACCGTAGTTGGTCTGCAGGAACAGCACGCCGCCCGCACCGAGGCCGATGCCCACCAGCAGCAGCACCAGCCAGCGCGGCATGCGGCGCTGACGCTTGCCAGGTTGATAGACCGATGGCTTGAAAACCGATCGTTGCGAGCGTCCGAACATCCCCATGCGAGCAAACTTCCTTCAATGCGTGTCCGCCGTGGCCGCGAGGTTCGCGGTGCCGGCGATTTCGATAAAGTGCCAGAGGATACCGCGAGGCGGGGCCCGGGTCTTCATCTGACAATTCTGGTTTCTTACGTAGATACCGTGAAATACGGGACGTACGTAGCCGATCTGGGACAAAAAGCAGCCCAGTGCGTCACGACACACCGGCCGATCAAGGCGCCGTGCGCAGTGCGCTGTCGAGTTGGGCGAGACGCTCCGGGGTGCCGACGTCGGTCCAGCGGCCCGGATGACGGGCGCCGCCCACCTGCCCGCGACCCATGGCCGCGCGCATCAGCGGCGCCAGCGGCGCGGCGACGCCCGCCTCGAGTCCGGCAAACATGGCCGGATCGTAGATGCCGATGCCGGCATAGGTCAAACGGGGCTCGGTCGCGGGCGCGTCGGCGACGCGTCCGTCCGCCAGGGCGAAATCCCCGTGCGGATGCTGCGGCGGGTTGTCGACCAGCAGCAGCCAGGCCTGATCGCCCCGGGCGCGCAGGGCCTGCGCACGCGGCGCGGCCTCCGCCGGATCCCAGTCGCACCAGACGTCGCCGTTGATCACCAGGAACGGCTCCGTTCCGAGCAGCGGCAGCGCCTGGACGATGCCTCCGGCGGTCTCGAGCGCTGCCGCTTCGGCCGAGTAGCGGATGCGCACGCCCCAGAGCGTGCCGTCGCCCAGGCGGGCTTCGACCTGGGCGCCCAGCCAGGCGTGATTGATCACGACATCGCGCAATCCCGCCGCCGCCAGCCGCTCGAGATGCCAGACGATCAGCGGCTTGCCGGCGACCTCGAGCAGGGGTTTGGGGGTGTGGTCGGTGAGGGGGCGCATGCGCTCCCCGCGCCCGGCCGCAAGAATCATCGCGCGCATCCGGGATCCCTCAGAAGGTGTAGCCGACCTTGACCTCGCGGTCATCGAGCTTGTCGAGCAGGCGCAGCAGCGGCGTGAAGACGCCATAACGCTGCGCGACCTGACGCACATAGGCGTTCATGCGCGGCATGTGGGCCAGGTAGTGCGCCTTGCCATCGCGGTGGTTGAGCCGCGCGAACACGCCCATGATGCGCAGGTTGCGCTGCAGGCTCATCCATTCGTAGGCGCGATGGAACTCGGCGAAATCCGGGTCGACGGGCAGGCCGGCGGCGCGCGCCAGCTCCCAGTAGCGGATCGCCCAGTCGAGCTGTTGCGGCTCTTCCCAGGTGGTGCGGGCGTCGGTCACGAGCGAGGCCAGGTCGTAGGTGATCGGGCCGGCCAGCGCGTCCTGGAAGTCGAGGACCCCCGGATTGGGACCGTAGGCCGCCTCGTCGCAGACCATCAGGTTGGGCGAGTGATAGTCGCGATGCACCAGTACCGTGGGCTGGCTGCCGTTGGTCTGCGACAGCAGCGTGAAGATCTGCTCGAGCGCGGCCGTGGTGCGTTCGTCGAGCGTCACGCCGTGGTGCACGCCCACGTACCACTGCGGAAACAGCGTGAGCTCGTCGCGCAGGCGCGCCGTGTCGTAGGTGGCCAGGCCGGTGGTGGCGGCCTGCTGCAGCTTGACCAGCGCGGCCAGGGCGTCGCGGTAGAGCGCCTGTAACTGGCGATCGTCGATGCCGGCCTGGATGCGGTGGTAGTAGGTGTCGCGGCCGAGGTCGGTCAGGAGCAGGAAGCCCTGGCCGGCATCCTGCGCCAGGATGCGCGGCACGTTCAGGCCGGCCTCGAGCAGCAATCCGTCGACGTGCACGAACGGCCGCACGTCTTCGTGGGGCGGGGGCGCGTCCATCACCACGAGGGTGCCGGCGGCGGCCTGCAGGCGGAAGTAGCGGCGGAAACTGGCGTCGGCGGAAGCGGGCGCCAGGGTGTCGAGGTGCAGGCCGAGGTCGGCGGGCAGGCTTTGCAACCAGGCGCGCAACAGCGCCAGGCGGGGATCGTCGGGGGTGTTCAAGGAGCCGTCTCTAGAGGG
Organism: Bordetella genomosp. 5; assembly: GCF_002261315.1. NCBI lineage: Bacteria > Pseudomonadati > Pseudomonadota > Betaproteobacteria > Burkholderiales > Alcaligenaceae > Bordetella > Bordetella genomosp. 5. The sequence continues at coordinate 524,365 of NZ_NEVP01000011.1, read as the reverse complement.
AGCAGGGGGCAATTTCGGGACGCGCGAAATCCCGTAGGCCGGGGGTCGCGCGGCTTCTCTATAATACCGGGTCATTCCAGCCCCGGTGGCCGCCTTGTGGCGGGCGGGTATTCTCTGTCACAAGGTTTTCGACTCGTGCAAATGGTCAGGTGGTTGATCCTCTCTGCTCTCGGCGTTGCCGGGGCCGTCCACGCCCAGGGCACTCAGGACAACGTCAAGCCGGCAACCGCCGCCGAACCCCGTCTCACGGCCAGCCCACGCATCGAATCCGGATTGCGCCAGGACAGCCGGCTGCGCGAACGCCGCATGACCGACGACGCGGTGCCGGCCTTCATGGAAGCCGATGACATCCAGGGGGATCCCTCCTCCGAAGTCACCATGACGGGCAACGCCCAGGTCCGCCGCATCGATGGCGTGATCAAGGGCGATCGCATCAATTATCAGCACGAGACCGGCGACATCGATATCCAGGGCAGCGCGCGCATGATGCGCGACGGCACCCTGATCACGGGCCCCTCGGCCCGGATGAACGTCAATACCTATAGCGGCGAGATCGAGAAGCCCAATTTCTGGATCGGCGCCAATGGCGGCAAGGCCGTGGCCGAGCACGCCGACCTGTTCAGCAGTTCGCAGATGCGCCTGACCACGGTGACCTACAGCGGTTGCCCGTGCGAGAAGCCGTCGTGGTACATCAAGGCCAACACGGTCGACATCGACTTCGACGAGAACGAAGGCGTGGCGCGCAACGGCGTGCTGTACTTCAAGGACGTGCCGATCCTGGCCTCGCCCTACCTGACCTTTCCGGTCCGCAAGGAGCGCAAGTCGGGCTTCCTGATGCCGACCTACGGCACCTCGAGCAAGAGCGGCCTGGACATCGCGCTGCCCTACTATTTCAACCTCGCGCCCAACTATGACCTGACGCTCACGCCCCGCTACCTGGGCAAGCGCGGCATGCAGCTGGGCGGCGAAGCCCGCTACCTCGGCAACACGTACTCGGGGTTCCTGCAGGGCACCTATCTGTCGAACGACAAGGACGCCGGCTTCGACCGCTGGATGTACCGGTCGGTGCATTACCAGTTGCTCGGCAATGGCTTCTACGCCGACTGGGATATCGCCAACGTCTCCGACGACAACTATTTCCGCGACATGTCGACGCTCGGCCTGAATCAGGCCTCGACGACCTACCTGACCCGGCGCGGCCGGGTGGGCTGGAGCTCCACGTACTGGGATACCTACGCCCAGGTGCTGAAGTACCGCACCCTGCAGGATCCGGGCGCGCCGCTCGCGCCGCCGTACGACAAAGAGCCCGAACTGGTCCTGAACGGCGCGCGCTACAACTGGCTGGGCGGCTTCGACACCGAATGGAACACGCAGGCCGTGCGATTCCGCCGTCCGCTGTTCCAGGGCGGCCGCATCGGGCCCGAGGGCGACCGACTGGTGTCGGTACCGACGATTTCCTTCCCGGTCGTGCGGCCGGGCTGGTACGTCACGCCCAAGGCGGCGCTGAACTACGCCAAGTACCAGACCGACTGGTACAACCGTGACTGGTTCGGCCTGGGCAACCTGTCCGAGTACCGCCGCGGCGCGTCGCGCACCGTGCCGATCTTCTCGGTCGATGCCGGCATGACCTTCGAGCGCGACACCACGCTGTTCGGCAAGGATTCCACCCAGACGCTCGAACCGCGCCTGTTCTATCTGCGCGTGCCGTACCGCAACCAGGACGCGCTGCCGGTCTACGACACCTCGCTGGCCGACTTCAGCTTCGAGCAGGCCTTCCAGGACAACATCTATACCGGCTACGACCGCATCGCCAACGCCAATCAGCTCACGATGGCGCTGACCACGCGCTGGCTCGATGCCAACAGCGGCTTCCAGCGCGCGTCGCTGGGCGTGGCCCAACGCCTGTATTTCGAAGACCAGCGCGTGACGCTGCCGCGCGAAACGCCGCGCGAGAACGTGCGCTCCGATTTCCTGGTGGGCGCCAGCGCCGCACTGACCGACACGCTGTCCACCGACGTGGCGGCGCAGTACAACCCCTACGACAACCGCTGGTCGCGTGGCCTGGTGAGCGCGCGGTGGTCGCCGCAGCGCCTGACCACCATCGCGCTGGCCTATCGCTACCAGCGCGATCCGCAGCTCGATCAGATCTATTCGCCGCAAGGTCAGAACCAGGTCAGTCTGGGCGTGCAGTGGCCGTTCACCAACCGCTGGTATGGTGTGGGTCGCGTCGATTACTCCATGCGCCGTGACGAAAGCCAGGACGAAGGCCCCCGTATCACCCAGGCCATCGCCGGTCTGGAGTACAAAGGCGATTGCTGCTGGGTCGGACGCGTGGTTTACCAACGTTATGCCGTCGCCGCCAACGACACCAATAGCGCGATCTTTTTCCAGCTCGAGCTGACCGGCCTCGGTTCGCTCGGTACGGATCCGATCAAACTGCTTGACCGGAGCATTCCGGGTTATCAATCGGTCACGCCGCCCACTCAGGCGGGTACGACTTTTGAAAGGTATGAATGATGCGTAGGTTGCATACGTCGCGCCGTTTCTGCGGCAGCCTGCTGGCGCTCGCCCTGGGTGCCGCCCTGCCTGGCGCCGCCTCGGCCCAGTCGGGCTCGCGCCCGGCCGCGCCCGCCGCCGCGCCCGCTGCCCCGTCCAATGTGCCCGCGCCGTCGGAGCGCTTTGTCGACGGCATTGCCGCGGTGGTCAACAAAGACGTCATCACGATGCGCGAAGTGCGTGAAGCGTCCGCACAGGCCAGTGCCGACCTCAAGAAGCGCGGCATCCAGGTGCCGCCCACCGCCGACCTCGAGCGTCAGGTGCTGCAGCGTCTGATCTATGAGCGTCTCGAGCGCGGCGAAGCCGATCGACTCGGCATCCGCGTCGACAACGCGCAGGTCGATCAGGCGATCAATATGGTGGCCGCCCGCAACAAGATGACGCCGGTGCAACTGCGCGGCGAAGTCGAGAAGAGCGGCATCCCCTGGGATCAATACCGCAAGTCGCTACAGGACGAGATCCGCATGGACCGCCTGCGCCAGCGCACGATCGACTCCAACATCGTCATCTCCGATGCCGAGGTCGATGCCTTCCTGCGCGATCAGGAGCACAACCCGGCTTCGATGATGAACGCCCCGGCCCAGGCCCAGCAGGCCCCGCAGGCGCCCCAGCCGGCGCCGCAGGCCCAGACCCAGGCGGGTCCGGTGCAGATCGCGCTGGCTCAGATTCTGGTGCGCGTGCCCGAAGGCGCGAGCTCCGACGAAGTCGCGACCCTGCGCAAGAAGGCCGAAGGCCTGCTGGCGCGCGTGAAGCGCGGCGACGATTTCGCCAGCGTGGCCGCCGCCTCGTCGGATGGCCCCGAAGCGCTGCAAGGCGGCGTCATGGGTGCGCGTCCGCTCGACGGCTGGCCCGATCTGTTCGTGAAGGCCGTGGCGTCGGTGCCGGCGGGCCAGGTCTCGGGCCTGGTCCAGAGCGGCAACGGCTTCCATATCCTCAAGGTGCTGCAACGCGCCGGTGGGGGCGCACCCGCGCCGGCACCGCAGCAGCAGGCCCAGCAGCCCGCGCCGCAGCAGGCGCCGCAAGCGCCGCGTGACGCCGGCCTGGCCAAGCAGGGCCCGGTGCAGGTCACGCAGACCCATGCGCGCCACATTCTCATCAAGACCTCCACCGTGATGTCGGATGAGCAGGCTCGCCAGCGCCTCGAGCAGATCTATCAGCGCCTGGTGAACGGCAGCGTCAAGTTCGAAGACATGGCGCGCCAGTACTCGCAGGACGCAACCGCGCCGCAGGGCGGCGATCTCGGCTGGGTCAATCCCGGCGAGATGGTGCCCGCCTTCGAGGCCGGCATGAACGCGCTCAAGGACGGCCAGATCAGCCATCCGGTGATGTCGCCGTTCGGCTGGCACTTGATCCAGGTGGTCGAGCGCCGTCAGCACGACGTGGCCGACGAAATGCAGCGCATGCGTGCCCGCCAGATCCTGTACGAGCGCCGCGCGGGTCCGGCCTTCGAAGACTGGATGGAACAGCTGCGCAGCCAGGCCTACATCGACAACCGGCTCGAGAAGCGTGAGCGTCTCGAGCAGAACAACCGCTAGTTCGAGAGCTCTTCATGTCCCAGCACCAGGCGCGCAAGCGCTTTGGTCAGCATTTCCTGACCGACGAGAGCGTGGTCGAATCCATCGTGCGGGCAATCGCGCCCGCACGTGACGATCACGTCGTCGAGATCGGCCCTGGCCTGTCGGCGCTGACCGCGCCGCTTCTGCAACGCCTCGATCGCCTCACCGCGGTCGAGATCGACCGCGATCTCGCCGCGCGGCTGCGCAAGCACTATCCGCCCGAGCGTCTGACCGTGGTCGAGGCCGACGCCCTGACCGTCGACTTTGCTCAGTTCGGCGGCGCGCTGCGCGTGGTCGGCAATCTGCCCTACAACATCTCCAGCCCGCTGCTGTTCCATCTGATGGCGGCGGCCGATCAGGTGCGCGACCAGCATTTCATGCTTCAGCGCGAAGTGATCGATCGCATGGTGGCCGCACCCTCCGAGGCCGACTACGGCCGCCTGTCGGTGATGCTGCAGTCGCGCTATCGCATGGAAAAGCTGTTCGACGTGCCGCCCGAGGCCTTCGATCCGCCGCCGCGCGTGGTGTCGGCGGTGGTGCGCATGGTGCCGCTGCCGGCCGATCGGCCGCAGCCCGTCAGCGCGGCCGCGTTCGAAACCGTGGTGGCGCGCTCGTTCTCGCAACGGCGCAAGATGCTGCGCCGCGTGCTGGGCGATTGGGCGGGTCTGGTGCCCTGGGACGAGATCGGTATCGCGCCCACCGCGCGCGCCGAAGAAGTCGGCGTGCGTCAGTTCATCGCGCTCGCGGACGCGCTCGTCGCGGCCAAGGCGATCGGCGCCTGAATCGGCTTGTCTGCATGCACAAGGCGCCCCGCGGGGCGCCTTGTTTTTTGGAGCGTGGCCGGGTTCAGAGCCTGCGTTTGCCGGCAGCCAGCCAGAGTTGCGTGACGTCGCGTGCGCGGTCGGCCAGATAGCTGTCGGCATGCGCCAGCGCGTCGGCCAGCGTGACGGGGCCGGGGGCCAGGCTGAAGGCCGCCGTGATGCCGTGCGCATGCAGCTCCTGGTAGCCCGCGCCGAGCGAGCCGGCGAGCGCGACCACCGGCACGCCGCGCGCGTGCGCGACACGGGCCACGCCGGCGGGCGTCTTGCCACGCAGCGTTTGCGCGTCCATGCGGCCTTCGCCGGTGAACACCAGCGCGGCGCCTTCGATCGCGCTGTCGAGCGCGTTGAGCTCGGCCACCACCTCGACGCCGGGTCGGAAGCGCGCATCCAGAAAGGCGCGCGCGGCGAAGCCCAGACCGCCCGCGGCGCCCGCGCCGGGATGGTCGCGCGCGTCGTGGTCGAGGGTGTCGCGGGCGATGTCCGCGAGGCGGGCGAGGGCGGCGTCGAGCTGCTCGACCTGCGCTTCGGTCGCGCCTTTTTGCGGGCCGAACACATGGGCCGCACCCTGCGGACCGCACAGCGGATTGTCGACGTCGCAGGCCACCTCGACCTGCACCTCGGCCAGGCGCGCATCGAGACCGCTCAGGTCGATCGATGCCAATCGCGCGAGTGCGCCGCCACCGGGGGGCAACGCCTTGCCGTCGGCATCGAGAAAGCGCGCGCCGAGGGCGCGCAGCATGCCGGTACCGCCATCGGTGGTCGCCGATCCGCCGAGACCCAGGATGAGCCGGCGTGCGCCCGCGTCCAGCGCGGCGCGCAGCAGCTCGCCCACGCCATGGGTGTCGGCCGCGAGCGCATCGCGGCGCGCTTCGGGAATCTGGTCCAGGCCCGCCGCGGCGGCCATCTCGATGATGGCGGTGCCTTCGTCGAGTTCGCCCCAATGCGCGGTGATGGATTCGCCCAGGGCGTTGTGCGCCGGGCTGTGACGCAGCTTGCCGCCGGTGGCGGCCAGCACGGCGGAGACGGTGCCTTCACCGCCATCGGCCATCGGGATGCAGACGGTTTGCGCGCCGGGGCACGCGGCCTGTACGCCACGCGCGATCGCGCGGGCCGCGGCTTCGGCGGAAAGGCTTTCCTTGAATGAGTCGGGAGCGATGACGATCTTCACGAGCACGATCCTGATTTGAGGTTTCAATCAACGGCGGTCGAAGGGCGATGATACCCGGGCGCCGCGCTCCGGCGTACCATAGGCGTTCGTCTCAACCCTGTCAGAGAGTATCCATGCCTGTATTGCGCCGCACCAAAATCGTCGCCACGCTCGGCCCCGCCACCTCGACGCCCGACCGCCTGTCGGCATTGATCCAGGCGGGGATGGACGTGGCCCGGTTGAACTTCTCGCATGGCACCGCCGACGACCACCGCGAGCGCGCGCGGCTGGTCCGCAAGCTCGCGGCCGACCAGGGACGTTTCGTGGCGCTGATGGGCGATCTGCAGGGGCCCAAGATCCGTATCGCGCGCTTCACCGAGAAGCAGGTCATCCTGCACGTGGGCCAGCCTTTCGTGCTGTCGCGCGTGCATCCCAAGGATGCCGGCACCGACCAGATCGTGGGCATCGATTATCCCGAGCTCGTCGAAGACTGCCGCGAGGGCGATGAGCTCCTGCTCGACGATGGCCGCGTGGTGCTGGTGGTCGACCGCACCGCCGGCGACGAAGTGCACACCACCGTGACGGTGGGCGGCGTTCTGTCCAACAACAAAGGCATCAATCGCCGCGGCGGGGGCCTGTCGGCGCCCAGCCTCACCGACAAAGACCGCGCCGACATCAAGGTCGCCGCCGAACTCGAGCTCGATTATGTGGCGGTGTCGTTCCCGCGATATGGCCATGACATCGACGAGGCGCGCGCGCTGCTGCAGGCAGCCGGCAGCAACGCCTGGATCATCGCCAAGATCGAACGCGCCGAAGCCGTGGCCGACGACGAGGCGCTCGATGCGCTGATCCGTGCGAGCGACGGCGTGATGGTCGCGCGCGGCGACCTCGGTGTCGAGGTGGGCGATGCCGAGCTCGTCGGCATCCAGAAGCGCATCATTCAGCACGCCCGCACGCTCAACAAGGTCGTGATCACCGCCACGCAGATGATGGAATCGATGATCTCCAGCCCCATGCCCACGCGCGCCGAAGTGTCGGACGTGGCCAATGCGGTGCTCGACTACACCGATGCCGTCATGCTGTCCGCCGAAAGCGCGTCGGGCCAGTATCCGGTCGAGGCGGTGCAGGCCATGGCGCGCATCTGCCTGGGCGCCGAGAAGCATCCGACCACCACGCATTCGCACCATCGCCTGGGCGAAACCTTCACCCGCTGCGACGAGACCATCGCGCTCGCCGCCATGTATGCCGCCAATCATTTCCCCGGCGTGAAGGCCATCATCGCGCTGACCGAAAGCGGCCATACGCCGCTGATCATGTCGCGCATCCGCTCGGGCGTGCCGATCTATTGCTACAGCCCGCACCCGGTCACGCAGCATCGGGTGTCGATGTTCCGCGGCGTGTACACGATCCCGTTCTCGCCGGCGGATCACGATCCGGCGGTGTTGAGCGACGTGGCGATCGAAGAGCTGCGCAAGCGCGGCCGTGTCGAAGCGGGCGACTGGGTGATCCTGACCAAAGGCGATTTCTATCGCGACAGCGGCGGCACCAACGGCATGAAGATCCTGAAGGTCGAATGAGGCCAGGGCCGGGGCCGGCCCCGGCCCCGGCCCCGCTCGCGTCTGCCACGTCGCTGCGCCCCGGCCTGCCCCGGGCTCAGCCGAAGAACCAGTAGCACACGCCGATCGCGGCCAGCACGCCGGCCAGATCGGCCAGCAGCGCGCAGCCCACGGCATGGCGCGCCCGCATGATGCCCACCGCGCCGAAGTACACGGCCAGCACATAGAACGTGGTTTCGGTGCTGCCTTGCATGACGGCCGCCAGCAACGCGGGGAAGCTGTCGACGCCATGGTGCGTCATGGTCTCGAGCATCATGGCGCGCGCGGCGCTGCCCGAAAAGGGTTTGACGAGTGCGGTCGGCAGCGCGTCGACGAAGCGCGTGTCCCAGCCCGCCCCGCTGGCGATCCAGCGGATGCCGTCGAGCAGGAAGTCCAGCGCGCCCGAGGCACGCAGCACCCCGACCGCGCAGAGCATCGCCACCAGATAGGGCAGCAGATTGCGCGCGATCTCGAAGCCTTCTTTGGCCCCTTCGATGAAGGCCTCGTACACCGGCACCTTGCGCCAGGCGCCCACGACCAAAAAGGCCAGCAGCACCGCGAACAGCGTGAGGTTGCCCAGCAGCGACGACAGCGCCGCGATGGCGCTGGCCGACATGCTCGCCAGCAGCGCCATGAAGCCGCCCAGCAGCAGCGCCGTGCCGCCCAGCCAGGCCAGCACCACGGGATCCCACAGGCGCAGGCGCTGGCAGAACGCGACGGCGAGCAGGCCGGCCAGCGTGCTCATGCTGGTGGCGAGCAGAATGGGCAGGAACACCAGGGTGGGATCGGCGGCGCCTTGTTGGGCGCGGAACATGAAGAGCGTGACCGGCAGCAAGGTCAGCGACGAGGCATTCAGCACCAGAAACAGGATCTGCGCGTTGCTCGCGGTGTCGGGGCGCGGATTGAGCGACTGCAACGCATGCATGGCGCGCAGGCCGATCGGCGTGGCCGCATTGTCGAGCCCGAGGCCGTTGGCCGCGAAGTTGAGCGTGATGAGGCCGATGGCGGGGTGGTTGCGCGGCACCTCCGGCATCAGGCGTGCGAACAGCGGCCCCAGCAGGCGGGCCAGGGCCTCGACCAGACCGGCGCGCTCGGCGATGCGCAGAAAGCCCAGCCACAGCGTGAGCGTGCCGAACAACAGCACCATCACTTCGACCGAAACGCGCGCCATGTCGAACAGGCTCGCGACGATGAGGCGGAACACGTCGGCATCGCCGAGAGCGATCCAGCGATAGCCGCCGGCCAGGGCGGCAACCAGAAAAAAGGCCAGCCAGAGCTTGTTGAGCATGAGTGCGGAAAGAAGGTGGGCGTGGTGAGGCGCCGCCCATTGTCGCAGACTCGCCGGCGCAATCCAGCACGTTCGCCGTGCGGCGCGCATAGGCCGTCCCGTGCATTTCTGGTAAGTTGCCCCCTATCTGTCACCATCTGAAACGAGGACGGGCATGGACTTCAAGGATTGGCGCCGGCGCCGCATTTCCGAACCCGCATTCCGCTGGGCGCGCGCGGCGCTGCCCGGTCTGTCGGACACGGAGCGCGAGGCGATCGAGGCCGGTGATGTCTGGTGGGACGGCGATCTGTTCACGGGCAACCCCGACTGGAATCGACTGCTGGCCGTGCCGCCCGCCACGCTCACGGCCGAGGAGCAGGCCTTCATCGACGGGCCGGTGGCCGAGTTGTGCGGCATGCTCGACGAATGGGACATCACCTGGAAGCGGCGCGATCTGCCGCCCGAGGTCTGGGCCTTTCTCCGCGCGCATCGCTTTTTCGGCATGATCATCCCGAAGGAATACGGCGGGCTGGGCTTCTCGCCCTACGCGCATTCCGAGGTGGTGCGGCGCATTTCCGCATGGTCCATCACGGCCGGCGTGACCGTGATGGTGCCCAACTCGCTCGGACCCGGCGAGCTGCTGATGCAGTTCGGCACCGACGCGCAGCGCGAGTTCTGGCTGCCGCGCCTGGCCGATGGCAGCGAGATCCCGTGCTTCGGCCTCACCAGCCCCGAGGCCGGATCCGACGCCGCGTCCATGACCGACACGGGCGTCGTGTGCCGCCAGGTCGTCGACGGCCAGGAACTGCTCGGCATCCGCCTCAACTGGCACAAGCGCTACATCACGCTGGGTCCGGTCGCGACCGTGCTCGGCCTTGCCTTCAAATTGCAGGACCCCGACGGCTTGCTGGGCGGCGCCGTGGATATCGGCATCTCGGTGGCGCTCGTACCGACCGATGCGCCGGGCGTGGAGATCGGGCGGCGTCATCTGCCGTCGATGCAGGTGTTCCAGAACGGGCCCAATCGCGGGCGTGACGTGTTCGTGCCCATCGAAGCGCTCGTCGGCGGGCCGGCCCGCGCCGGTCAGGGCTGGCAGATGCTGATGAGCGCGCTGGCGGCGGGACGCGGCATTTCGCTGCCCTCGCTGTCGGCGGCCGGCGCGGTGATGTCGGCCCACGCCACCGGCATGTACGCGCGGGTGCGGCGTCAGTTCAATATTCCGGTGGGGCAGTTCGAGGGCGTGCAGGAGAAGCTCGCGCGGCTGGCCGGCAACGCCTATCTGGTCGAAGCGGCGCGGCGCCTGACCTGCGCGGCGCTCAATCAAGGCCCCAAGCCGGCCGTCGTGTCGGCCATCATGAAATACCACGCCACGGAGCGCCTGCGCGTGTCCGTGAACGACGCGATGGACGTGCACGCCGGCAAGGCGGTGATCGACGGCCCGCACAACTATCTCGGCTCGCTGTATCGCGCGCTGCCGATCGCGATCACGGTGGAGGGCGCCAACATCCTCACGCGCTGCCTGATCGTGTTCGGCCAGGGTGCGATCCGCGCCCATCCGTATCTGATGAAAGAAGTGCTGGCGCTGGGCGATGCCGACGAACGCGAGGGTCAGCGCGTGTTCGATCAGGTGTTCTGGCAGCATATGCGGCATACGGCCGGCACGGCGCTGCGCGCCTGGGGCCGTGCCTGGACCGGCGGCCTGCTGGCACCCGCGCCCGCGGCGGGCCCGGTCACGCGGCATTACCGTCAGCTCAGCCGCTATGCGGCGGGCTTCGCGCTGCTGGCCGACGCGGCCATGGGACTGCTGGGCGGCGCGCTCAAGCGGCGCGAAATGATTTCGGCCCGATTGGGCGATGTGTTGTCCGAGCTGTATCTGCTGTCGGCCGTGCTCAAGCGCTGGGACGACGAAGGCCGCCATCATGCCGATCTGCCGCTGGTGGCGTGGTGCATGGAAGAGGGCAAGCTGCGCATCGAACAGGCGCTCGACCAGGTGCTGGCCAATCTGCCCAACCGGCCGGTCGCGGTGCTGTTGCGCACTCTGATCCTGCCGGTGCGCACGGCGCGGGGGCCGTCGGATGCGCTCACGCGCGAATGCGCGGCATTCCTGATCGAACCCTCGCGTACGCGGGACCGGCTGTCGGCCGATCTGGTGCGGGGCGGCGGCAGCGATGCGCTGGGTCAGCTCGAAGATGCGTTCAGGGATGTGTGCGCCGTGCAGAGTCTGCAGGACCGGCTGCGGCGCGAGGGCGTGCGCAATTGGCGCGATGCCCATCTGGGCGGCGCCATCACCGATGAGCAGGTGGAGGCCTTGATGGCGGCCGAAGCGGCCGTCGCGCGGGTGGTGGCGGTGGACGATTTCGCACCCGACGAGCTCACGCCGCCGGGCGCGGGGTTCAGTCGTCCTGGTTCGGATCCAGATCCGGAAACAGCACCTCGGTAAAGCCGAACTGCGAGTAGTCTTCGATGCGCGAGGGGTAGAGCCGGCCGATCAGATGATCGCACTCGTGCTGTACCACGCGCGCATGGAAGCCTTCGGCTTCGCGCTCGATGGGATTGCCATCGGGATCGAAGCCGCTGTAGCGGATATGGCGCCAGCGCGGCACCAGGCCACGCAGGCCCGGCACCGACAGGCAGCCTTCCCAGCCGCTTTCGCGCTCGTCGGAGAGGGGCGTGATGACCGGGTTGCACAGCACGGTCTGCGGCACCGCAGGGGCGTCCGGGTAGCGCGGGTTGCGCTCGAAACCGAAGATCACCAGTTGCAGGTCCACGCCGATCTGCGGCGCGGCCAGACCCACGCCGTTGGCATGGATCATGGTCTCGAACATGTCGTCGATCAGCGCGCGCAGCTCGGGCGTGCCGAAGCGCTCGACCGGCGGCGCCACGCGCAGCAGGCGCGGGTCGCCCATCTTCAGGATCGGGTGGATCATGACGGCGCGCTCCGATCAGTCGTTGCGATCCTTCTTCTGGATGAACTCGATCTTGTAGCCGTCGGGATCTTCGACGAAGGCGATGACGGTGGTGCCGTGCTTCATGGGGCCCGCTTCGCGCGTGACCTTGCCGCCCTTGGCCTTGACCTTGTCACAGGCTTCGTAGGCGTTGTCGACTTCGAGGGCGATGTGGCCATAGCCCGTGCCGAGGTCGTACTTTTCGGTGTCCCAGTTGTGCGTGAGCTCGATCACGGCACCCTTGGATTCGTCTTCGTAACCCACGAAGGCCAGCGTGAAGCGGCCGTCCGGATAGTCTTTCTGACGCAGCACGCGCATACCCAGCACATGGGTGTAGAAGTCCAGGGACTGTTGCAGGTTGCCGACGCGCAGCATGGTGTGGAGGAGGCGCATGGAGGTGTCCTTTTTTGCACAATTGAAGCCAGGCCTCAATCGTAGCAGTTGCGCCCGCCGCCACGCCACGCCGCCGCGTCAGGGGAACGTCAGTTGAGCGTGGCGCCGGAGTCCTTGATCGCCACCGCCCAGTTCTTGATTTCCTGGTCGATGAAGCCGGCGAAGGCCTGTTGCCGCATGTCGGCGGCCAGGGCGCCTTCTTCGAGCAGGCGCTGCTGCACCTCGGGGCTCTTGAGCGCCGCGGTGAACGCCTGGTCGAGCTTGTCGATCACGGCCGGCGGCGTGCCCGCCGGGGCCACCACGCCGTGCCACGACAGCGCCGAGAAGCCCGGCAGGCCGGCTTCGCTCATGGTGGGCAGGTCGGGCAGCGCCGGCGAGCGTTGCGGCGAGGTCACCGCCAGGGCCTGCAGGGTGCCGGCCTTGATGTGCGGCAGGGCGCCTGGGATGGTGGTGAACATGAAGTCCACCTGCCCGCCGATCAGATCAGCCAGTGCCGGGCTGCCGCCCTTGTACGGCACGTGCGTGAACTTGAGCTTGGCCTGGCTGCGATACATCTCGCCGGCCAGGTGGCCCGGCGTGCCCGCGCCCGCCGAGGCCATGTTGAAGCTGTCGGCCTGGGCACCGATGCGTTTGCTCAACGCCGCCACGCTGTCCGCCTCGACGCCCTTGCGCACGACCAGGACGTTGGGCACGGTGGCCAGCAGCGCCACCGGCGCAAAGTCCTTGCGCGCGTCGTAGCTGATGGCGGGATAGAGGGTGGGGTTGATGCCGTGCGTGCTGGCGGTGGCCAGCAGCAGCGTGTAGCCGTCGGGCTTGGCGGTCGCCACCGTTTTGGCCGCGATGCTGCCGTTGGCGCCGCCCTTGTTTTCGACGATCACGCTCTGGCCCAGCGTTTTGGCCACTTCGGCCGCGACCGTGCGCGCCAGAATGTCGGAGGTGCCGCCCGCCGAGTGCGGCACGATCAGCGTGATCGGCCGGGCGGGAAAGTCCTGCGCCAGCGCGCCGCCGGTCATCAGGAGCAGGGGCGCGGCCAGCGCCGCCATACAGAAGCGCCGGCGTGGGGCGCGAGAGGTCCGGGAGGTCATGAGCGTCTTCTCCAATCGTTGTTATGAATACGAATGCCCGCCGGCGTCGCGCCGGCGTGGCGGATGTGCGGCGATCAGTCGGCGCCGAGCTGCAGCCGGTTGGCCTGACGCTTCTCGATCGCGAACTTCAGCAGCGCGGCGCTGCGGAAGATGCCGTGGGCGAACTTGCCGTAGGGCAGCGTGAGAAAGAGCGCCATCACCACGCCGAGATGGATGGCCAGCATCAGCCCCATCAGCGAGGTCTCGCGCAGCACCAGCAACAGCAGGCCGGTCAGGCTGGTCACGAACAGCAGGGCGATGAAGCCGCGGTCCATGGGCTTCTGCTCGGCGTCGCCGTGCTCGGGATGGCGGCGCAGGTTGAGCCAGAGCAGCCCGGCCGGGCCGACGAGCAGCCCGATGCCGCCCACGGTGCCGAGCACGACCGGCGCGCTGAGGTAGGGATAGGGCGCCTGCTGGCCCAGCACGTAGTGATAGAGCGTGGCCACGCAGGTGGCGGCGAAACACAGCATGAAGCCGTAGAAGGTCATGTGATGGAAGCGGCGGCGCCAGAGCGTGAAGGCATCGTCCGTCTCATTGCAGCCTTTGCCGTGGCCGCCATCCAGATACTTGAGCCGCAGCGCCGCGTGCGCGGCTTCGGCGGCGGCCGCGGCGCCCGCGCCTTCGCGGCCCGGGCTCACGTCCCGCCAGAAGCGCCGCACGCCGAGCGCGAGCGCCAGCATGGCGAAGCCGAACACCGCGCCGAACATCAGCGCGAGGGTGTTGTGCGGAAAGATGGCGTAGAAGTTGCCGGCCAGCGGTGCGTGCAGCAGCCCGCCGTTGATGCTGACCACCAGCACCAGGAAGAGCGCCAGCGCGGCCGCGGTGGCCAGCGAGAGCGTCAGGCCGTTGCGGCGGTACAGCAGGCCGGCCGCGCGCGGCCAGGCGTAGTCGCCGTAGGTCTGCATGCGCACCTTGGCCATCGCCTGCGGCACGTTTACCGCAAATTCGTGCGGCGGTGCGTATTGGCACGCGTGCAGACAGGCGCCGCAGTTGTGGCAGAGGTTGGCGAGATAGTTCACGTCGGCCTTGCCGAATTCGAGGCGCCGCGTCATGGCCGGAAACACCGCGCAGAAGCCCTCGCAATAGCGGCAGGCATTACAGATCTGCATGATGCGCGACACCTCGCCTTCCTGAGGACTGAGCGTGGCGCCGGCGCGTGTCGCGTCGCGCACGAACGAAATCGATTGGGCCGCCGGGGCGGCGCCTTCCGCCTCGGCCTGGCGCGCGAGGTCTTCAAGCTGCTTCACGTTGTTCTCCCTGTGCCTGGGCCAGCGCCGCCTGGGCGGCGCGTGTGCCGGCGATGCGTCCGAAGGCGGTGCCGATCGACATGCCCACGCCCGCGGTGTATCCCTTGCCCAGCACATTGCCGGCCATCATTTCGCCCGCCACGAACAGGTTGTCGCTCGGGCGATCGCCGAAGCGCACGGCGGCGGTCTCGTCGACCTTCAGGCCGAGATAGGTGAAGGTGATGCCGGGGCGCAGCGCGTAGCCGAAGTAGGGCGCGGTATCGAGCGGGCGCGCCCAGTGGGTTTTGGGCGGCGTGAGCGATTCGGTGTGGCAGTCGTCGAGCGCCGTGTGGTCGAAGGTGCCGACGCGACAGGCCGCGTTGTAGCGTTCCACGGTGTCCATGAAACGCGCATCGTCCAGGCCAAGCGCGCGGGCCAGCTCGGGCAGGGTGTCGGCGCGCACGCCCGGAAACACCGGCGGCATGAAGCGGCCGACCGCTTTGGCGTCGATGATGGAGTAGGCGATCTGGCCGGGCTGCATGGCCGTCAGCCGGCCCCAGATGGCGTAGCGCTTGGGCCAGAAATCCTCGCCTTCGTCGTAGAAGCGCTCCGCGTCGCGATTGACCACCACGCCCAGCGACACACAGTCGATGCGGGTGCAGATGCCGCCGTCGTAGAGCGGCGCGCGCGCGTCGATGGCCACGCAGTGCGATTGCGACGGGTCGCCGATGATGTCGGCGCCCGCGTCGATCATGAACTTGAGCAGCACGCCCTGGTTGTAGCGGGTGCCGCGGATCAGGAAGTTGTCGGCGGGCCATTCGCCGCGCTCGTTCTGCCCCCAGGCCTCGCGCAACCACTCGCGGTTCGACTCGAAGCCGCCCGCGGCCAGCACACAGGCGCGCGCCTCGATGCGCTCGCCGTTCACGTAGGCCGCGCGGAACCGGCCCTGCGCGTCGAGGTCGAGCCGGTCGACGGGGGCGTCATAGCGGATCGCCACGCCGAGGGCTTCGGCGCTGCGGTAGTAGGCATTGACCAGCGCCTTGCCGCCGCCCATGAAAAACGCGTTGGTGCGTGCCACATGCAGCGCGCCCGAGAGCGGCGGCTGGAAGTTCACGCCATGGCGGCGCATCCAGTCGCGGCAGGTGGACGACTCGCGAATGACGAGGCGGGCCAGTTTTTCATCGGTCAGGCCGCCCGTGACCTTGAGCAGGTCCTGCCAGTATTCCTCTTCGGGATAGGCTTCCACGAGCACGTCTTGCGGCGCATCGTGCATGCAGCGCAGGTTGCGGGTGTGTTGGGAATTGCCGCCGCGCCATTCGCGCGGCGCGGCTTCGAGCAGCAGCACGCTGGCGCCCGCTTCGCGCGCCATCAGTGCGGCACAGAGGGCCGCGTTGCCGCCGCCGATCACCAGTACGTCTGTCATGTCGCCATCCATCAATGATGCGGCGACTATAGGGAGGCGGGCGCGTGGCCGCCATCACCTCAGAGGCAAGGCGTGTTCACGCTTTGTGAAGACTTGCCCCGGGCCAATGCCCGTCGCGGACGAGTTCGGCGACGGTCTGAGCCAGCAGCACGCGCACGGCGAGGGCCGCCGGCGAGAGCTCGTCGTCGGACAGGCTGGCCAGCAGGTTGGCGCGTTTGAGCTGGCGGTCGGCGATGCGCCACAGGCCCAGCGGCTCGCCGTGCAGGCGCACCGCGGCGGCACCCGGCTGAATCGTGGCGCCGATGCCTTCGCGCACCAGCTCCATCAGCACGGTCAGGCCGTCGACCTCGGCGGCGATCGTGGGCGCGAGGCGCAGGCGGGCGAAGCCGGTGTTCACCAGCGCGCGCAGGCCGTGGCTGCCGCTGGGCAGCAGCAGCGGCACGCCCGCCAGATCGCGCAGCCGCGCCAGGTCGCCCGTCGGCAGACCGGGTTGGTCGGGCCGGGCGATCAGGAACAGGCGTTCGTCGAGCAGGGGCAGCACGCTCCAGCGCCGCGCGGTTTCGGTGTGGAAGACGACGGCCAGATCGAGCTGGCGCGCGTTGAGCATGGTGGCGAGGTGGCCCGACAGGCTTTCGACCAGTTGCACGCGCACGTCGGGGTAGCGGGCCTGCATCGCGCGCATGAACGGCACGGCCAGCACCGACGCGGTGGTCGGGGCGAGCCCCACGCTGACGTGGCCGCTCAGGCGCGACTGGCGCGCGGCCTGGGCCGCGTCGTCGGCATGGCGCAGCGCAAGCTGGGCCTGGCGCAGGAACGCCAGCCCGGCGTCGGTCGGCACCACGCCGGTGGAGGTGCGCACCAGCAGGCGCGTGGCGAGCTCGCCTTCGAGACGGCTGATCTGCTGGCTCAGCGCGGAGGTGACGATGCCCAGCTCGGTCGCGGCGCGGCCCATGCTGCCGCACTCGACCAGCTTGGCGAAATATCGGAGTTGCCGCAGTTCCATGGGCGGCGCCGCCTCAGAACTGCGGCAGCATGGCCGGGTCGTGCTGCTTGAGCACGCGCTTGGCCTGCTCGTAGTTGGGCAGGATCTGGCCGACCTCGCTCCAGAAGTTGGGGCTGTGGTTCATCTCGCGCAGATGGGCCAGCTCGTGCGCGATCACGTAATCGATGATGTCCGGGCTGAAGTGGATCAGGCGCCAGTTGAGCATGACGTTGCCGTCGCTCGTGCACGAGCCCCAGCGCGTGGTGGCCGACGACAGGCGCCAGCGGCTGATCTTGAGCCCGGAGATCTGCAGGAAATGCGCCAGGCGGGCGCCGAACCACGCGCTCGCGCGTTGCTGCAGCCAGGCCTGCGCGGCGTCGCGGATGCGCGAGCCGTCGGCATTGGCCGGCAGCGGCAGCCAGAGCGTCTGACCTTCCTCGGGCGCGTCGGCGTCGCCGTCGAAATGCGCCTGGCGGCGATCGGCGCCAAGGTCGAGCCGGATGCGCTTGCCCAGATAAGGCAGCTCGCCGCCGGCCTGCCAGCGCGTCTGCGTGAGCGCCAGTTGTTCGCGGCGGGCATGCCAGTCGCGCAGCTTGGACAGGATCCAGCGGGCCTTTTCGCGGACCGCGTCGTCGATCTGGCCCAGCGTGACCCAGTTGGGGGCCGTGACGCGCAGGCCGTCGTCGGCCACGACGAAGCCGATGCTGCGGCGGCGCGAGCGCAACAGCACGAAGCCGATGGTCTGCTGCGGCGTGGCGACCTCGCGCCAGCGCGCGCCGTGCGGCAGCGAGTCGGGGCAGGGCGTGGGGATCAGGGTGCTGCCCGGCGTGGGCGCGGGCGTGGGGCGCAGCGTGAGCGCGGGGCCGCCGGACGGGGCCGGCGCGCTATCGGAGGCGGCGCCGGTGGGGGCGCCCGATGTGGCAGGCTTGCCGGCGCGGGGGGCGTCGGGGGCGACCGGGGCGGCCGCACCCGCGCCTGCCGCCGCGCCGTGGGACGCCTCATTGGGCGGCCCGGCGTCGAACAGCAGCTCGAGCTGGTCAGTCCTGGTCATACCTTTCGGGATTGAGTACGCGCATTTCCCCTTCGATCCAGGCCTGTACTTTGGCGTTGAGCTCTTCGGGGGTGATTCCCTGGGATTCTATCGCGGGTCCGATGGACAGGGTGATGAGACCGGGCGTTTTGACGAAAGCGTTGCGGCGCCAGCATTCGCCGGCGTTGTGCGCGATCGGCACCACGCGGGCACCCGTGCGCGAGGCGAGCAGCGCGCCGCCCATCTTGAAGCGGCGGGTCTCGCCGGGCGGCACGCGCGTGCCCTCGGGAAACAGCAGCGGCCAGCGCCCTTCGTTGAGGCGGGCCTGACCCTGGCGCACCACCTGTTCGAACGCATCGCGGCCCTTGGAGCGGTCGATGGAGATCATGCGCAGCAGCGCCAGTCCCCAGCCGAAGAAGGGCACGTAGTTGAGCGACTGCTTGTAGACGAAGCAGACCTCGCGCGGCATGTAGCCCGGGAAGAACAGGGTTTCCCAGGCCGACTGGTGCTTGGACAGCAGCACGGCGGGACCGTCGGGCAGGTTTTCCCAGCCCTTGACCTGCCAGCGCAGGCCGCAGATCACCTTGGCGCCCCAGATCGCCAGGCGCGGCCAGCCTACGGTGAGGCGGTAGCGCAGGTGCAGCGGCAGCGGCGCCCACAGAATGCAGGCGAACGCGTAGGGGATGACGGTGACGATGAGGAACAGCAGATAGACGAACGAACGCAACCAGGCCATGGGCTCAGGCATCCTGTAGCAGAGTGTCGACCACGGCGGCCAGATCGGCCGCGACGCGCGTGCCCTCGGGCAGGCCGCCCTTGGCCTGGGTCTTGGGACCGTTGCCGGTCTGGACCAGCCACGGCTGGCAGCCGGCCGCCGAGGCGGCCTGCAGATCGCGCAGCGAGTCGCCGATGGCGGGCGTGGCGGTCAGGTCGACGTCGTAGCGGTGGCCGATGTCGAACAGCATGCCCGGCAGGGGCTTGCGGCAATTGCAGCCGTCGTCGGGGCCGTGCGGGCACATGAAAATGGCGTCGACATGGCCGCCCACCGCGGCCAGCTCGCGCCGCATCTTGCCGTGGATGGCGTTGAGCGTGGCCATGTCGAACAGGCCGCGCGCCACGCCGGACTGATTGGTGGCAACGACCACGGTCCAGCCGGCCTGGTTCAGGCGTGCGATGGCCTGCAGACTGCCAGGCAGCGCGATCCATTCGTCGGGACTTTTGACGAAGGCGTCGCTGTCCTGATTGATGACGCCATCGCGGTCCAGGATGATGAGTTTCACTGTGCCAGCCTGGAAAGATCCGCCACCTGGTTCATCAGGCCGTGCAGTTGGTTGAGCAGCGCCAGACGGTTGGCACGCAGTGCGGGGTCTTCGGCCATCACCATCACATCGGCGAAGAACGCGTCGACCGGGCCGCGGGCCTGGGCCAGCGTGCGCAGGTTGCCGGCGAAGTCACCGGCGGCGAGCTGGGCCTGGGCCTGCGGCGCGAGCTGCGCCACCGCGGTGGCCAGGGCCTGCTCGGCGGCATCGGTGAGGCGGGCGGGGTCGACCGCGCCGATCTCGCCTTCGGCCTTTTTGAGCAGGTTGCCGATGCGCTTGTTGGCGGCGGCCAGGCTGGCGGCCTCGGGCATCTGCTCGAAGGCGATGACCGCGCGCACGCGC
Source organism: Bordetella genomosp. 5 (assembly GCF_002261315.1). Lineage (NCBI taxonomy): Bacteria > Pseudomonadati > Pseudomonadota > Betaproteobacteria > Burkholderiales > Alcaligenaceae > Bordetella > Bordetella genomosp. 5. Next base: position 504,639 of record NZ_NEVP01000011.1, on the reverse strand, counting down.
TCGGCCACCTGGTGCAGCGGCGGTGTCAGGGCGATCACGGCCTCGACGGCATTGCGCTCGTATTCGCCGATCAGCTGGTTGCGGTAGCGTTCGAAAATGAAGGCGCGCACCTCGGCGACCGTGGCGGCCTCGATCTTGCCGGCCGGGAAGCTGCGTGCGGCCAGATCGAGCAGCGTGTCGAGCGACAGGGCGCCGGCCTCGCTGATCTTGAGCCAGCCACCCGCGGCGAGTTGCTCGAATGCGCTGATGACGCCCAGCGCGGCACGGCGCAGCGCGAACGGATCGCGCTCGCCCGTGGGGGCCAGGCCGATGCTCCAGATACCGATCAGCGTTTCGGCGCGTTCGGCCAGGAACAGGACGGCGGCGGTCAGGCTTTCGCGCGTGACCGGGGCGTCGTAGCGGTTGCGGTATTGCGTGCGCAGGGCTTCGACGACGCTGTCGGGCTCGCCATCACCGGCGGCATAGTAGGCGCCCATGATGCCTTGCAGCTCGGGGAACTCGCCCACCATGTTTGAGCCCAGGTCGGCCTTGGCCAGCAGGGCCGCGCGGTCGCTGGCGGCGACATCCGCGCCCAGCGCCTCGGCCACGCCGCGCGCGATCGCGCGCACGCGCTCGACGCGCTCGAGCTGCGTGCCGAGTTTGTTGTGATAGACGATGCTGCCCAGCTGCTCGACGCGCGCGGCCAGCGGGACCTTGCGGTCGGTCTGGAAGAAGAACTGCGCATCGGCCAGACGCGGACGCACCACGCGCTGGTTGCCTTCGACGATGTTGACCGGGTTGGCGACCTGCATGTTGCTCACGATCAGGAAGCGGTGCGTGAGCTTGCCGGTGGCCGGATCGAACAGCGGGAAATACTTCTGGTTGAGCCGCATCGTGAGGATCAGGCACTCCTGCGGCACCTGCAGGAACTCCTCTTCGAACTGGCCCACGTAGACGGTCGGGTGTTCGACCAGCGCGGTGACCTCATCGAGCAGCGCGGCCACTTCGGGATCCACGCCCAGCGTGGCGCCCAGGCGCGAGGCCTCGGCCTGCAACTGGCGATCGATCTCGTCGCGGCGTGCCTCGAACGAGGCGATGACGTGGCCGCGTTCGGCCAGCGTGGACACGTAGCTGTCGGCGTCGGTGATTTCGATGTCGCCTTCGCTCATGAAGCGGTGGCCCAGCGTGAGGCGGCCGGCCTGCAGGCCCAGCATGCCGACGGGCACGATGTCGGCGCCGTGCAGGGCGATCAGGCCATGCGCCGGGCGCACGAACTTGACCGTGCTCACGCCGTCGGCCAGCTGATAGCGCATGACCTTGGGGATGGGCAGGGCGTCGGTGGCGGCCTGGATGCCTTCTTGCAGGCCCGTGGCCAGCCGTGCGCCGGCGGCGGTGCCGCGCGCGACGAGGTAGTCCTGCTTGCCGTCGGATTCGCGCTCGAGCTGGTCGGGCGTGAGGTGCTCCAGGCCCTTGGCCGCGAGCTTCTTGGTGAGCGCGGGCGTGGGCTGGCCGTCTTCGGTGAGACCGACCTTGGCCGGCATCAGCTTCTCGGTGTAGGCCTGGTCGGGTGCCTGCGCCAGCACGGCGCTCAGGTGCACGGCGAGGCGGCGCGGCGTGGCGTACGGCGTGACGACGCAGCCGTCGGCCAGCAGGCCGAGGCGGGCCAGCGTGGCGCGCACGCCTTCGGCGTAGGCCTGACCCAGCTTTTGCAGGGCCTTGGGCGGCAGCTCTTCGGTGAGCAGTTCAACCAGCAGGGGGCGGATATCGGTGGTCATGTCAGGCAGCCTCCCCGGCGGCCTTGCGGCCTGCAAGCATCGGGAAGCCCAGTCGTTCGCGGGATTCGAAATAGGCCTGTGCGACGGCGCGCGACAGGTTGCGGATGCGGCCGATGTAGGCCGCGCGTTCGGTCACGCTGATCGCGCCACGCGCGTCCAGCATGTTGAAGGTGTGGGCCGCCTTCAGCGTCGCCTCGTAGGCCGGCAGCGCCAGCGGCACTTCCATCAGGCGCTTGGCCTCGGCTTCGTAGTCGTTGAAGTGCGAGAACAGCATGTCGGCCGACGAGTGTTCGAAGTTGTAGGTGGACTGCTCGACCTCGTTCTGGTGGAACACGTCGCGGTAGAGCACGGGCGTGCCGTCCCAGCCTTCGGTCCAGACCAGGTCGTAGACGCTCTCGACGCCCTGGAGATACATCGCCAGGCGTTCGAGACCGTAGGTGATTTCGCCGGTGGTGGGCGTGCAATCGAGGCCGCCGACCTGCTGGAAGTACGTGAACTGCGTCACTTCCATGCCGTTGAGCCAGACCTCCCAGCCCAGGCCCCAGGCGCCGAGCGTGGGATTTTCCCAGTCGTCTTCGACGAAGCGGATGTCGTGCTGCGTGGGATCGATGCCCAGCGCCTTGAGCGAGCCGATGTACAGATCGAGGATCTCGGGCGGAGCGGGCTTGAGCACGACCTGGTATTGGTAGTAGTGCTGCAGGCGGTTGGGGTTTTCGCCGTAGCGGCCATCCTTGGGACGGCGCGACGGTTGCACGTAGGCAGCGCGCCAGGGTTCCGGGCCGATGGCGCGCAGGAACGTGGCGGTGTGCGATGTGCCGGCCCCGACTTCCATGTCGATCGGCTGCAGCAGGGCGCAACCCTGTTTGTCCCAGTATTCCTGGAGCGTGAGGATGATTTGCTGGAAGGTAAGCATAAAGTCCGTGAAAACGGTGCGCCCGGCCGGGGCCGGAGGTGCGGCCGCGCCGGCGTGGCCGCGAGGCCGGTTGGCATGGAAAACCCGGCATTTTAACTGCCCCGGGGCCAGGATGGGCGCGCATGCCGCCCGGGCCGCCAAACCGGCGCAAATACAGGCTTTGCCGGCCGCTGTCCGACCCGCGGGACGCGGGGGCGCGCAAGCGCCGACGGACCGGGCGCACACCTTTCCGGCGCGCCGGCGCAGGGCCACGCGCCGCCCGCGGCGTGGACCTTCGCGCAGGGGGACATACCGGGCCCCGGCGCAATGGTCGTATGATTCCGTCTTTCCCAGGTCTTATATAAAACCCAGAGCCCGGGGCCACGCCCTGGAGGCCCTCACGGAAGGAGCAGGCATGTCTGAATTGATCAAGGTCGAAGTCAGCGACGGTATCCAGATCATCACGGTGAATCGCCCGGAAGCCAAGAACGCCATCAATCTCGAGACGGCGCAGGCCATGGCGGCCGCCCTGGACGAACTGGACGCGCGCGACGACATCCGCATCGGCATCCTGACCGGCGCCGGCGGCACCTTTTCCTCGGGCATGGACCTCAAGGCGTTCGCGCAAAGCGGCCAGCGTCCGCTGATCCCGGGCCGTGGCTTCGCCGGCCTGAACGAGCGTCCGCCCAAGAAGCCGCTGATCGCGGCGGTCGAGGGCTATGCCCTGGCCGGCGGTTGCGAAATGGCGCTGGCGTCCGATCTGATCGTGGCGGCCAACAATGCCAAGTTCGGCCTGCCCGAAGTGAAGCGCGGCCTGGTGGCGGGCGCGGGCGGCATGCTGCGTCTGCCGCGCCGGCTGCCGTATCACGTGGCCATGGAAGTCATCCTGACCGGTGACATGCTGGGCGCCGAGCGCGCCTACGCGCTGGGCCTGGTCAATCGCCTGACCGAGCCGGGCCAGGCGCTGGCCGGCGCGCTCGAGTTGGCCCGTGTGATCGTCGAAAACGGCCCGCTGGCCGTGCAGACGGCCAAGAGCATCGTGTCGCAGGCCACCGACTGGGAGCAGGAAGGCATGTTCGATCGCCAGCGCCCGCTGATCGCCCACATCTTCACGTCCGCCGACGCCAAAGAAGGCGCGACGGCCTTCGCCGAAAAACGCAAGCCCGTCTGGCAAGGCAAATGACTGTTAGCCCCCACGCTGCGCCTTCGGCTTGCTGCCCCCCGAGGGGGCCTTTTCGCCTAGGGGCGGCCCGTCGGCGAAAATGCCCCCACGCGGCGCCTTCGGCTTGCTGCCCCCCGAGGGGGCCTTTTCGCCTAGGGGCGGCCCGTCGGCGAAAATAAATTTTTCTCCGGCTCGCGCGCCGCGCGGGTCGGCCATTTTTTGTTCGTCACGCACCATCGATATCGCCATGACCGTCATCATCAAAGAAGAGGATCTGATTCAGTCCATCGCGGACGGGATTCAGTTCATCAGCTACTACCACCCCGTTGACTACATCCGCCATCTGGCGCGCGCTTACGAGCGCGAGGAGAGCCCCGCCGCGCGCGACGCGATGGCGCAGATCCTGACCAACTCGCGCATGTGCGCCGAAGGCAAGCGTCCGCTCTGCCAGGACACCGGCATCGTCAACGTGTTCCTGAAGATCGGCATGGACGTGCGTTTCGAGACGAAGCGCACGCTGCAGGAGCTCTGTGACGAGGGTGTGCGTCAGGGTTACCTGAACCCCGACAATCCGCTGCGCGCGTCCGTGCTCGACGATCCGATCTTCGCGCGCAAGAACACGCGCGACAACACGCCCTGTATCCTGCACGTCGACCTGGTGCCTGGAAACACCGTCGACGTGCAGATCGCTTCGAAGGGCGGTGGTTCCGAGAACAAGACCAAGTTCGCGATGCTCAACCCCAGCGATTCGCTGGTCGACTGGGTGCTCAAGACCGTGCCGTCGATGGGCGCCGGCTGGTGCCCGCCGGGCATGCTCGGCATTGGCGTCGGCGGCACCGCCGAGAAGGCCATGCTGATGGCCAAGCAGTCGCTGATGGAAGACATCGACATGTACGAGCTGCTGGCCCGCGGCCCGCAGAACAAGCTCGAAGAGCTGCGCATCGAGCTCTACGAAAAGGTCAACGCGCTGGGCATCGGCGCGCAGGGCCTGGGCGGCCTCACCACCGTGCTCGACGTGAAGATCTCCACCTTCGCGACGCACGCCGCCTCCAAGCCCGTGGCGATGATCCCCAACTGTGCCGCCACCCGTCACGCTCACTTCGTGCTCGATGGTTCCGGTCCGGCCCGTCTGGATCCGCCGTCGCTGTCCGAGTGGCCCGAAGTGCACTGGGCCCCCGACTACAACAAGTCCAAGCAGGTCGACCTCGACACGCTCACGCGTGAAGAAGTGGCGAGCTGGAAGCCGGGTCAGACGCTGCTGCTGTCGGGCAAGATGCTCACCGGCCGCGACGCCGCGCACAAGCGCATCCAGGACATGCTGGCCAAGGGCGAGAAGCTGCCCGTGGACTTCACCAATCGCGTCATCTACTACGTCGGTCCGGTCGATCCGGTCGGCGACGAAGTGGTCGGCCCGGCGGGTCCCACCACCGCGACCCGCATGGACAAGTTCACCGAGATGATGCTGGCGCAGACCGGCCTGATCTCGATGATCGGCAAGTCCGAGCGCGGCCCGGTGGCGATCGAGGCGATCCGCAAGCACGGCTCGGCCTACCTGATGGCCGTGGGCGGCGCCGCCTACCTCGTGTCCAAGGCGATCCGCGAAGCCAAGGTCCTGGCGTTCGAGGACCTGGGCATGGAAGCCATCTACGAGTTCAACGTGAAGGACATGCCCGTCACGGTGGCCGTGGATGCGCAGGGCACCTCGGTGCACACCACCGGCCCGAAGGAATGGCAGGCCCGGATCGGCAAGATCCCCGTCGCCACCGCCTGACCGGCACGGCCCCGAAGAAACCCGCCCCGGCGGGTTTTTTCATGGGCGCGCGCCGCGTTGCCCGAGCGCCCGGCACCTCTTCGCAAAGCCGAAACCCCGCCTTGAGGAAAAACGAATTTACAAGGGTGGGGCAGGGCGGGCATGCTGCCAGCCTGACTCAGTTTCATCGAAGAGGATGTGCCATGAACGACGCCAACCCCGCCGATTGGATCGGCAGCACCGAACGCGTGGCCGACACGCTCGATCCGGTGCACGCCGCCCGTATCGCCGCCACGCTGGGGGAGCCGGCGCCGGCCGCGGGCGAGGCCCTGCCGCCGCTGTGGCAGTGGGCCTACTTCATCAAGGCGGTCGAGTCCGATGGGCTGGGCAACGACGGCCATCCGGCGCGCGGGGGATTTCTGCCGCCGGCCAATGACCGCAACCGCATGTGGGCGGGTGGCCGGGTCGAATTCCGCGAGCCGCTGCGTGTCGGCGTGCCGGCCGAGCGCGTGTCCACCGTGGCCGACGTCAAGGAAAAGACCGGCCGCACGGGCTCGCTGCTGTTCGTGACCGTGCGCCACGAGTATCACCAGGAAGGCCGCGTCGCCATCCAGGAAGAACAGGACATCGTCTACCGCCAGCCCTCGCCGCCCAAGCTCGAGGGCAGCGAGCCGGCGCCGCAGGCTCAGTGGTCCGACACGATCGAGCCCTCCGCCGTGCTGCTGTTCCGCTACTCGGCGGTCACGTTCAACGGTCATCGCATTCACTACGATCATCCCTATGTCACCGGCACCGAGGGCTATCCCGGTCTGGTGGTGCACGGCCCGCTGATCGCCACCTCGATGGTGGCGGCGTTTCGCCGGGCCCAGCCGCGGGCGCGTCTGTCGCACCTCAGCTATCGCGGCCTGCGCCCGCTCATCAGCCCCGCGCCCTTCCAGGCCGCGGGCGCCATCGTCGAGCCCGGTCTGGCCCGCCTGTGGGCGGAGCAGGGCGGCACGCTGGCGCATCAGGCCGAACTGAGGTTCGAAGCATGAGCGCGGCGCCCGGGATTCTGCCACTCGAGGGCATCACGGTCGTGAGCCTGGAGCATGCCATCGCGGCGCCGTTCTGCACGCGCCAGCTCGCCGACATGGGGGCGCGCGTCATCAAGATCGAGCGTCCCGGCGTAGGCGACTTCGCGCGCGGCTACGACGAGCGCGTGCGCGGCCTGTCGTCGCACTTCGTCTGGACCAACCGCTCGAAAGAAAGCCTCGGGCTCGACCTGAAGCAGCCGGATGCCGCCGAGGTCATGGAGCGCCTGTTGGGCCAGGCCGACGTGCTGGTCCAGAACCTCGCGCCCGGCGCCGCCGCGCGCCTCGGTCTGTCGTTCGACGCGCTGCACGCGCGCTTTCCTCGCCTCATCGTGTGCGACATCTCCGGCTACGGCGAGGGCGGTCCGTACCAAGACAAAAAGGCCTACGACCTGCTGATCCAGAGCGAAAGCGGTTTCGTGTCCGTGACCGGCACGCCCCACGAAGGCGTGAAGGCGGGCTGCTCGATCTCGGACATCGCGGCCGGCATGTATGCCTACTCGTCCATCCTCAATGCCCTGCTGCTGCGCCAGCGCACGGGCGAGGGCAGCCGTGTCGACGTGTCCATGCTGGAGAGCATGGTCGAGTGGATGGGCTACCCGATGTACTACGCGTTCGACGGCGCCCCGCCGCCCGCACGCGCGGGCGCGGCGCACGCCACCATCTATCCGTATGGCCCGTTCCCCGTCGCGGGGGGCGACACCATCATGCTGGGGCTGCAGAACGAGCGCGAATGGAAGGTGTTCTGCGAACAGGTGCTGCGCCAGCCCGAGCTCGCGGCCGACGAGCGCTATGCCTCGAATTCCCGCCGCACGGCCAATCGCGATGCCTTGCGCGCGCTGATCGTGCACGCGTTTTCCACGCTCTCGATCGATGAGGTCACCGAGCGGCTGGAGGCCGCGCACATCGCCAACGCGCGCGTGAACGACATGCGCGGCGTCTGGAGCCATCCGCAGCTCGCCGCGCGCGATCGCTGGCGCGAGGTCGACAGCCCTGCGGGGCCGATCCCGGCCCTGCTGCCGCCGGCTGTCAGCAACCGCTACGAGCCGCGCATGGGCGCGATCCCCGCGGTGGGCGAAAACACCGATGCGGTGCTAGCATCGCTGGGATACGCGCCCGACGAGGTGGCGCGCCTGCGTGCAGCGGAGGTGGTGTGATGGCGACAGTGATTCGAACCGCGCTGTTTGTACCGGCCAATCGGCCGGAGCGCATTCCCAAGGCCCTGGCGGCCGGCGCCGATGCCGTGATCGTCGATCTCGAAGACGCGGTCGAGCATCTCGGCAAGGACGCCGCGCGCGAGTCGCTCTGCGACTTCCTCGGCACCCATCCCGAGGCGCGCGTGTGGGTTCGGATCAACGACGCCAGCACCCCCTGGCACGAGGCCGACATCAAGGCCTGCCGGGGCCGCGGCAATATCACCGGGCTGCTGCTTCCCAAGGCCGAGAGCCTGGCTCAGGTGCGCCATGTGGCGCAGAGCGGCATCGCCGTGCTGCCGATCATCGAAACCGCGCAGGGCCTGATCAACGTGGCCGAGGTGGCCGCCACGCCGGGCGTCGCCCGGCTCGCCTTCGGCAGCCTGGATTTCGCGCTCGATCTGGGCCTGAGTCCCGACACCGACGGGGCCGACGTCGTGCTCGATCAGGCACGGGTCCAGGTGCTGTTGCACAGCCGCGGCGCCGGCCTGGCCCAGCCGCTCGACGGCGTGTTTCCCGGCATCCAGGACAGCTCCGGCCTGCGCGCCGCCGCGATGCGCGCGCGCGACATGGGCTTCGGCGGCATGCTCTGCATTCATCCGAATCAGGTGCCGGTCATTCACGAGGCGTTCCTGCCGCCGCTGGCCGACGTGGCCTGGGCGCGCGAGGTGCTGCGCGCCGCCAAGGAGAGTGGGGCCGCCGCCTTCAAGCTCGATGGCAAGATGGTCGATGCGCCGGTGATCGCGCGCGCGCGCCGCCTGCTTGAGCTCGCGGGCGAATCGCCGGTCGCACGATGAGCGCCCGCGCGCTCTTCGTCGGCCACACCTATATCGACGTCACGGTGCTGGCCGAGCACTGGCCCACCGGCGACGACAAAGCCGTCGCGCAGGACTACGCCGTGTCGTTCGGCGGCAATGCGGTCACCGCGGCCTTTGCCTACGCCCGGCTGGGCGGCGCGCCCGACCTCATCTGCACCGAGGCGCCCGACGCCTTCGGCAGCCTGTTCGCCACGATGGCGCAGCGGCACGGTGTCGCGCTGCACGGCCGGCCCGTCGCCCGCTCTTCGTTGTCGTTCATCATGCCCAACGCGGGCCGGCGCGCCATTGTCCGCGCGCGCGATGACCACCATCTCGCCGCTTATCCCCAGCTCGATGTCGCGCCGTATCGCGTGCTTCACCTCGACGGGCATCAGCCCGACGCGGCGCTGCACTATGCGCGTGCCTGCCGTGAACGCGGCATCCTCACCTCGCTCGATGGCGGCGGTCTGCGCAGCAGTACCGAAGAGCTGCTCCAGTACATCGATGTGGCGGTGTGTGCCGAACGCCTGTGCGAGCAGATGGGCCTGTCCGCCGAAGGCTTGCTCGCGCTGCTGCGTGGCCGCGGCTGCCGGGTGGGCGCCGTGACCCAGGGCGAGCGCGGCATGCTCTGGTACGGCGAGGACGGCGTGCTGCAGCGCCTGCCGGCGCTGGCCGTGCCGGCCGAACAGGTGGTCGACACCTCGGGTGCCGGCGACGTGTTTCATGGCGCCTATGTGTGGTCGTATGCGTTGCGCCCGCAACTGCCCTGGATCGAGCACTTCCGCTGGGCGCGCGCGGCCTCGGCGTACAAGATCCAGCATCTGGGCAACGAGGCGGGCCTGCCGGGCCAGGCCGATGTCGAGGCGGTGCGGGCGCGCTATCCCGAGCGCGCACCGGCCTGATTCAGGCCAGCGGTTCGATGGCCTGATCGGCCACGCCGGCGATCAGGGCCGGCAGGGCGCCCTGCGGCAGGATCAGCGCGGGGGCCAGGTCGGCCAGCGGCCGCAGCACGAAGGCGCGCTCGTGCATGCGCGGATGCGGCAGCGTGAGCCGGGGATGATCCAGCGTCACGCCTTCATAGATCAGCAGATCGAGATCGAGCGTGCGCGGCGCGTTGCGATAAGGGCGTTCGCGGCCGTGGGCCAGCTCGAGGCGTTGCAGGACATCGAGCAACGCCAGCGGCGCCAGCGTGGTGTGCAGCGCGGCGACCGCATTGATGAAGTCGGGGCCGGTCGCGTCGACCGGCGCGCTGCGATAGAACGGGGAGACCGTGACCATCTCGATGCCCGGCGTGGCGCCGAGCTCGCCGGCCACGTGCCGCAGGGTCGCGGCGCTGTCGCCCAGGTTGGCACCCAGGCCGACGTAGGCGAGTGTCATTCGGCGGCCGGTGCCGAACCACCGGAAGAGCGGCGGCGGCGCGGGCGGCGCTTGCGCGTCGAGGCCGGCGCGTCGCCCGGCTCGCGCGGCAGGCGCGCGGTGTCTTCGATCATCTCGGCACGGGTGTCGTCGTCGGCGTTGGCCAGGTCCATCCACCATTGCGCCAGCACGCTGTCGAACTCGCCCGCGGCGGCACGCAGCTGCAGGAAGTCGCAGGCGGCGCGGAAGCGCGGCTGCTCGATCATGCGATAAATGGTCTTGCCGGCGCGGCGCTCGAAGCGCGGCTGCATGAACCAGATCTCGCGCATGTCCGACGAGAAGCGGCGCTGGATCGCGAGCTTTTCGGTCTGCTCGTCGAGCACCGAATCGGCCGCCTGGATCAGCGCGGGAATGGTGTGCTCGCCATTGGCGCGCAGCTGCTTCCAGCGCACATCCACCAACTGCCACAGCAGCGCCGCAAACAAGAAGCTGGGGCTGATGCTCTTGCCCGCGCGCACGCGCGCGTCGGTGCGCTCGAGGGCCAGTTCGACGAAGTGTTCGCCGCCGGGCTGCTCCAGCACGACGTCGAGCAGCGGCAGCAGGCCGTGATGCAGACCTTCGCCGCGCAGCTGGCGCAGACAGTCCATCGCATGACCGCAGGTCAGCAGCTTGAGCATTTCGTCGAACAGGCGCGAAGCCGGCACGTTTTCGATCAGCGCGGCCATCGTGCGGATCGGCGCGCGCGTGGCGGTGTCGATGCTGCCGTTGAGCTTGGCCGCGAAACGCACGGCGCGCAGCATGCGCACCGGGTCTTCGCGGTAGCGCTTGACCGGATCACCGATGATGCGCACCTGGCGCTTCTTCAGGTCCTGCACGCCCTGGTGATAGTCGATCACCTCTTCGGTGTGGGGATCGTAGTAGAGCGCATTCATCGTGAAGTCGCGGCGGGCCGCGTCTTCTTCCTGCGAACCGAACACGTTGTCGCGCAGGATGCGGCCGTGCTCGTCGGTCTCCTGGCTTTCGGTGGCGGGGGCGCGGAACGTGGAGGTCTCGATGATCTCCTGGCCGAACACCACGTGCACCAGCTGGAAGCGGCGGCCGATGATGCGGGCACGGCGGAACAGCGGGCGGATCTGCTCGGGCGTGGCGTTGGTGGCCACGTCGAAGTCTTTGGGTTCCAGGCCGACGATCAGGTCGCGGACGGCGCCGCCGACCACATAGGCTTCGTAGCCATGCTGGCGCAGCACTTCGCACACCTTGATGGCGTGGCGCGACACGTTGCGCCGGTCGATCCCGTGACGGTCATGCGGGATGCGCTGCGGCCCCCCTCGCAGGGCGGGGCCGAACAGACGTCCGACGAATTTTTTGATGGTCTCGGTGATCATTAGGACTTGGAATCTTCCATGTGGTCGAACAGATCCAGCACTTGCCAGCCGCGTTCGGCAGCGATGCTCCGCAGGCGCGGGCTGGGGTTGGTGGCAACGGGCTGCGTGACCACTTCGAGCAGCGGCACGTCGTTGACCGAATCGCTGTAGAAGAACGATTCGCTGAAATCGGCGAGCGACAGGCCGAGACCGGCCAGCCACTGGTTCACGCGCACGACCTTGCCTTCCTTGAAGGCCGGCGTGCCCTCGATACGGCCGGTGTAGCGGCCGCCGAGATACTGGGGATCGGTGGCGATCAGGACCGGCACGCCGAACGCGCGCGCGATCGGCGCGGTCACGAAGCTGTTGGTGGCGGTGACGACCGCGCACAGGTCGCCGGCGGCGAGGTGGCGTTCGACCAGCTCGCGCGGACGCGCCTCGAAAGCCGGGCGGATCACCTGCGTCATGAATTCTTCGTGCCAGGCCGCCAGCTCGAACGGTGAGTGCGCGGCAAGCAGACCCAGCATGAACTCGGCCGCCTGCTCGGCGGTCAGCTCGCCGCGGTTGTACTGCTCCATCAGGTCGTCGTTGCGGCGACGCGCCTCGTCCGGGTCGCCGGCGCGGCCGGTGCGGGCCAGGAAGTCGGCCCACTGATAGTCGCTATCGAGCGGCAGCAGGGTGTGGTCCAGGTCGAACAGGGCGAGGCGGCGGGTGGTCATGTCGATGAGGAGTGGGGGTCTGCGAGCATGGCGCGCAACAGAGCGGTGGTGATCGGGCGGCCCGTGGCCAGCGAGTAGCGGTCCAGCGCGTCGAGCAGGGCGGCAAGCTTGCGGATGTCGCGCTCGTGGTGCGTCAACATCCAGTTGATGATCTCGGGCGCCAGGTGCAGGCCACGGTCGGCAGCCTGCGCGGACAGCGCCGCCAGCTTGTCGGCGTCGGACAGCGGATCGAGGCGGAACACGAGGTCCCAGCCCAGCCGCGTACGCAGGTCTTCGCGCAACGGCAGCGACATCGGGGCGCGGTCGCCCGATACGGCCAGCGCGAACGCACGGTCGGTCGCGGCGGATTCGCGCCAGCGATTGTACAGGGCGAACAGGCCGGCCTGCCGCCGTTCATCCATCCGGTGCACGTCGTCGACGGCGATGAACTTCGGCATCGGCGCCGTGGAATCGGCTTCGGCCAGCGTGCGCAGGGCCTGCAGGCCGCGCTCGGCATCGATGTAGATGGCGTCTTCGCGAGCGGTCAGGCCACGCAGCAGGTGCGAGCGGCCGCAACCGGCCGGGCCCCAGAGGTAGATGGCACGGCCGGCACGCAATGCGCGCGCCGCTGCCAGCGCCTCCCCGTTGGGGCCGGCAATATAGTTGTTCAGCGAGGGCGCTGGCGCAGGAAGAACGTCGAGCAGCAGCTGGCGGTTCATGAAATGGCGATAAATCGGGCTTCGGTACGCGCGGCCCGCGAAAGTCCACGGAAAGCCGGCCGCGCGCGGCCAACCCCGAACTTTAAACCACGGCGGGCGGTATGTCGCGCGCGCGCTACCGCGCGAGGCCGGGAAGCGGGCCACTCGCGGGCCGTACAGCCAGTCTGCATGCGCTTTTGCGCGGTATTCGGCGCTTTCGGCGGCTAACGTCGTAAAATCCCGAAGTTCCACCTAATTCCGCAATTGTTACAACCCCCACGGTTTCTCCATGACGACTGAACACTCCGCTCCCCTGACCTACCGCGACGCCGGGGTCGACATCGACGCGGGCGACGCGCTGGTCGACCGCATCAAGCCCCTGGCCGCGCGCACCATGCGCGCCGGTGTGCTGGCCGGGATCGGCGGCTTCGGCGCGCTGTTCGAAGTGCCCAAGAAGTACCGCGAGCCGGTGCTGGTCTCGGGCACCGACGGCGTGGGTACCAAGCTGCGCCTGGCGTTCGAATGGAACCGTCACGACACCGTCGGCATCGACCTGGTCGCCATGAGCGTCAACGACATCCTGGTCCAGGGCGCCGAGCCGCTGTTCTTCCTCGACTACTTCGCCTGCGGCAAGCTGTCGGTCGACACCGCCGCTTCGGTGGTGGGCGGCATCGCCCGCGGCTGCGAGCTGGCCGGCTGCGCGCTGATCGGCGGCGAAACCGCCGAAATGCCGGGCATGTACCCCGATGGCGAATACGACCTGGCGGGCTTCGCCGTCGGCGCCGTCGACAAGTCGGCCATCATCGACGGCAAGTCGATCCAGCCGGGCGACGTGGTGCTGGGCCTGGCATCGAGCGGCGCGCATTCCAACGGCTACTCGCTGGTGCGCAAGATTCTCGAACGCGCGGGTGCCCGTCCCGACCAGGACTTCCACGGCCAGCCGCTGGTCGACGTCGTCATGGCGCCCACCCACATCTACGTCAAGCAGGTGCTGGCCGCGCTGGCCGCGCACGGCTCGGCGATCAAGGGTCTGGCCCACATCACCGGCGGCGGTCTGGTCGACAACGTGCCCCGCATCCTGCAGAACGGCCTGACGGCCAAGCTGCACCGCGATGGCTGGGAAATGCCCAAGCTGTTCCAGTGGCTGCAGCAGCAGGGCGGCGTGGCCGACGCGGAAATGCACCGCGTGTTCAACTGCGGCATCGGCATGGTGCTGGTGGTGTCGGCCGATCAGGCCGACGCCGTCGCGGCCACGCTGCGCGCGCAGGGTGAAACGGTCAACCGCATCGGCGAGATCGTGCCCCAACAAGACGGCATGGCCCAGACCATCGTGGTCTGAGCGCGGGCGGCCGCGGCCGCATCGCATCGAAAAAGCCTGGCCCGGAAACGGCGCCAGGCTTTTTTGTTTGCCGCGCGGCGAACGCGTGCGACGGGGTGCGGCGGTTGCGCGGAGGATGCGCGCTGGCTGCCGCGTCAGCGCGTCAGGCGCAGGGGCGGCACGTCGGCGAGCCGGGATTCGGCAATGGGCGCGCCGTCGTTCAGATGCGCCGCGAGATCGCGGGTCGTGGAGCGGCGGGTCAGCATCAGGCAGCGCGCCTCGGCGCCGGCGGTGCGCGTGGCGTGCCACGTGCCAGGCTTCATGCAGATGCCCTGGCCCTGCGGCACCAGGAAGGCTCTGAGCGTGCCGAGGTCCGGCGTGCCGGGGGCCGTGCTCGCCGCCACGACCTGCACGATGGCGGCGGTCAGCGGCACGACCGCCTGCTCGGTCAGGTCATGCACCTCGAGACGGGCGATCACCGGCTCGGCCGAGCGATAGTCCACCCACAGAATCTCGGGCTCGCCACCCGTGCCGGTATCGAAGACATGCTCCTGCCAGAAGTCGGAGGCCGGGCTGGCGAACGCGGTGCCGGCGGGCGCCGACTCGACCGGCTTGCCCAGCATCCACCCGTAGGGCAGCACGGCGGTGGCGTGGAGGGGTTCGATGCGCAGCGGAAGGGTTTCGTTCATGGGTGCGGTGGCGTTGGGCGAAGCACGGCGGGGCGGCGCGGGCTGCTCAGCGCGGCTCGAGCAGGCGGGCGGCGTGGTCGATCGTGCGCGCGACCGCGTCGGGCGCGAGGCAATCCACCACGAGACGATCGGGTTGCGCGCGCAACCAGGTGAGCTGACGCTTGGCCAGCTGGCGCGTGGCGGCGATGCCTTGTTCGCGCGCGGTGTCGAGGTCGATCTCGCCGTCGAGGTGCGCCCACATCTGGCGATAGCCCACGCAGCGCACGGACGGCAGGGCCGGGTGCAGATCGGGGCGGGCATGCAGGCCGCGCACTTCGTCGAGCAGGCCGGCCGCGAGCATTGCGTCGAAGCGTTGCGCGATGCGTGCATGCAGGCCCGCGCGATCGCCGGGTTCGAGGCTGAGCGTGACGTAGCGATGCGACTGCGGCGTGGCGCGCGGGCCGGTGAGCAGTGCCGACATCGGCCGCCCCGAGAGGATGCAGATCTCGAGCGCGCGCGAAATGCGCTGACTGTCGTTGGGCGCGAGGCGCGTCGCGGTGACCGGATCGAGGCGGGCCAGTTCGGCATGCAGCGCCGGCCAGCCGGACTGGGCGGCGCGCGCGTCGATCTCGGCGCGCAGGGCGGCATCCGCCTGCGGCAGGTCGTCCAGGCCCTCGCGCAGCGCCTTGTAGTACATCATCGTGCCGCCCGCGAGCAGCGGAATGCGGCCGCGTGCCTCGATCTCCGTGATGAGGCGCTCCGTGTCGTCGCGGAACTCGGCGGCGGAATACGACTGCGCCGGATCGCGGATATCGAGCAGATGCTGCGGCACGCGGGCCTGTTCGGCGGCGGAAGGTTTGGCCGTGCCGATGTCCATGCCACGGTAGATCGTGGCCGAATCGACGTTGATGATCTCGAGCGGCCAGCGCTCGGCCAATGCGAGGGTCGATGCGCTCTTGCCGGCGGCGGTCGGGCCCGCCAGGCACAGGATCGGACGATTGCTCATCGGTCGTCCTACTGACCGCGCAGGAACAGCTTGTCGAGGTCGGAGATCGACCACTGCACCCAGGTAGGCCGGCCATGATTGCACTGATCGGCGCGCTCGGTGGCTTCCATCTGGCGCAGCAGGGCGTTCATCTCTTCGATCGTGAGCTTGCGGTTGGCGCGCACGGATCCGTGGCAGGCCATGGTGGCGAGCAGTTCGTTGCGTTGCTCGGTGAGCAGGCGCGATTCGCCCACGGCCGCGAGGTCGCGCAGCATGGCGCGGGCCAGGCTTTCGATGTCGCCGCGGGCCAGCAGCGCGGGCACGCTGCGCACCGCGATCGAGGTGGGGCCCGACGGCCGCATCTCGAAGCCGAGCTCGGCCAGCTGTTCGCCGTGTTCTTCGACCAGGGCCACGTCTTTTTCCTGGGCATGGAACACCACCGGCACCAGAAGATCCTGGCGCGGCAGGGCGCGCGCATCGAGCGCGCGCTTGAGCTGTTCGTAGACCACGCGCTCGTGCGCGGCGTGCATGTCCACCAGCACCATGCCGCGCGCGTTCTGGGCGAGCACGTAGATGCCGTGGACCTGGGCCAGGGCCATGCCGAGCGGATGCTCTTCGTCGGCGGGCAGGGGCGTGGCCGGGGCCGAGAAGGCGCGCGCCACGGGCGCGGGCGCGGTCTCGGCAGGCGCGGCCGGCGCCTGCCAGGCGGCCACGGTGGCCGAGGCCGGCGGCGCGGCGTCGTCGGGCAGCGGCCGGTACAGGCTCTGCCAATCGCGCACCGGCACGCCCTCTGGCTCGGCGAGGCGGAACGGAACCTGGCTGTGCGCGGGGCGCGCGGCGGGCGCGGTGTAGGGCTGGGGGCGGCTCGCGGACTCGGCCATGGCCGGGCTGGCGCCGCCCGCGCCGGCGGCGTCGGTGTGGACTTCGCCGGTGGCGGGATCGGCAGCGACGGCGGCGCCGCCGGTCTGGGCCAGGGCCTGGCCGATCACCTGATTGACGAAGCGGTGGACCGCGCCGCTGTCACGGAAGCGCACTTCGCTCTTGGCGGGGTGGACGTTGACGTCGACCGCCGTGGGATCGATGTCGAGGTACAGCACATAGGCCGGCTGGCGGTCGCCGTGGAGCACGTCGGCGTAGGCCGAACGCAAGGCGTGGCTGACGGTGCGGTCGCGCACGTAGCGGCCATTGACATACAGGTATTGGCGATCGGCGCGGGCGCGCGCGGCGGTGGGCCGCGTGACCATGCCGATCAGGCCGATGGCGCCAAAACGCGTATCGACGGGCAGCGCCTGGCTGGCGAACTCGGCGCCCAGCACGTCGCGGATGCGCTGGCCGTGGTCGGCCGGCAGCCATTGCTTCTGCGCGCGATCGTGATGAAACAGGCGGAAGGCGATCTCGGGGTGGGCCAGTGCGATGCGTTCGAGTGCGTCGACGCAGTGGCCGAACTCGGTGGCCTCGGCCCGCAGGAACTTGCGGCGTGCCGGCACGGCGTCGAACAGCTGGCGCACATCGACCGTGGTGCCGGCCGGGCCCGAGGCGGGCGTGATCTCGCCGCTAGACGCGTCGATCTGCCAGGCGTGTTCACCGTTGCGCGTGCGCGAGATGATCGACAGCCGCGCGACCGATGCGATCGAGGCCAGTGCTTCGCCGCGGAATCCCATCGATGCGACGGACTCGAGTTCGTTGAGCGAGCGGATCTTGCTGGTCGCGTGGCGCGCCACGGCCAGCGGCAACTCGTCGGGCGGGATGCCGCCACCATCGTCGCTCACGGCGATGCGGCGGATGCCGCCGCCCTCCAGCCGCACCTCGATGGCCCGGGCGCCCGCGTCGATCGCGTTCTCAAGGATTTCCTTCAAGACCGACGCCGGACGTTCGATCACCTCGCCGGCGGCAATCTGGCTGATCAGCAGGTCGGGGAGCGGGGCGATGGAACGGCGTTCGGACATGAGGCGCAGGGCTTGGGCCGCGCGGGGCGGCGACAGTATGGGCAGACTCGACGATTTTAGCGCTGCCGTGGCGGGGCCGCGCGGCGGGTATAGTGAGGCCCCAATTCGGGCGCAGTACGCCCTATCGAGATGGTGATGGAATTTCTGAATATGGTGCTCCATATCGATCAGACCTTGGGCGTCTGGATCGAGAACTACGGAGCATGGGTGTATCTCGCGCTCTTCGCGATTGTGTTCGCCGAGACCGGGCTGGTGGTGCTGCCGTTTCTGCCCGGCGATTCGCTGTTGTTCATCGCGGGCGCGTTCGGCGCCACCGGCGCGATCAATCCGCTGTGGATGGCGGCGCTGCTGGTGGTCGCGGCCATCACGGGCAACAGCCTCAATTACGCGATCGGCCGCGC
Source organism: Bordetella genomosp. 5 (assembly GCF_002261315.1). Lineage (NCBI taxonomy): Bacteria > Pseudomonadati > Pseudomonadota > Betaproteobacteria > Burkholderiales > Alcaligenaceae > Bordetella > Bordetella genomosp. 5. The sequence goes on along the minus strand of NZ_NEVP01000011.1, from coordinate 486,587 downwards.
GATCGGTCCGCGTGTGTTCACCATGAACGTGCGTTTCCTCGATCGCGGCGCGCTGATGCGCACGCACATGTTCTACGACCGCCACGGCGGCAAGACCATCGTGATGTCGCGCTTCATCCCGGTGGTGCGCACCTTCGCGCCTTTCGTGGCGGGCGTGGCGCAGATGCCGATGGGGCGGTTCCAGTTCTTCAACGTGAGTGGCGCGCTCCTGTGGGTGGTCGGCCTGGTCACGCTGGGCTACTTCTTCGGCAACATCCCCATCATCAAGGATCACCTCAACACGATCGTGCTGCTGGGCCTGGCCGCGGCCATCGTGCCGCTGATCGCCGCCGCGGTGGTGCGGCTGTGGCAGCGGCGCCGGGGTCGGCCGAACACCTGATATCGACCAGCCAAAAGAAAACCTGCCCGAGGGCAGGTTTTCTTTTGGCCGCTACGCGCGGTGCCGGAAGCGAACTCAGCCGGCGTCGCCCAGCCGCGCGAGCGGCGGGTTGGCGGTGAAATAGCGCGAGATGCCGGTCATCATGGCCTGCGCGAGCGCGTCCTGGTGCGAGGCCGAGCGCAGCTTGGCCTCTTCCTGGGGATTGCTGATGAAGGCGGTCTCGACCAGGATCGACGGGATGTCGGGCGCCTTGAGCACCGCGAAGCCCGCCTGTTCGACGCTGTTCTTGTGCAGGCGGTTGATCTTGCGGATCTCGTCCAGGAAGGCCGAGCCGACCTTCAACGAGTCGTTGATCTGCGCCGTGGTCGAGAGGTCGAGCAGCACGCGTTGCACCTGGCGGTCGTGGCTGCCGAGGTTCACGCCGCCGATCAGGTCGGCTGCGTTTTCCTTGTCGGCCATGTAGCGCGCCTGCGCGCTGGTCGCGCCGCGCTCGGACAGCGCGAACACCGACGAGCCGTTTGCCGTGGGCTTGATCCAGGCATCGGCGTGAATCGAGATGAACAGATCGGCGCGTACGCGGCGGGCCTTCTGGACACGCACGTGCAGCGGCACGAAGTAATCGTCGTCGCGCGTGAGGTAGGCGCGCATGTAGGGCTGCGCGTCGATCAGCGTCTTGAGGCGCCGCGCGATCCGCAGCACCACGTCTTTTTCGCGCAGACCGCTCTTGCCGACGGCGCCGGGGTCTTCGCCGCCGTGGCCCGGATCGAGCGCGATGGTCAGCATGCGCTTGCGGCCCGCGCTGGCGCGGCCGGGCGAGGGCGCCGGGCTCGTGATTGCCGGAGAGGGCAGCGTGGGCGCCTGCTGCTGGCCACGCGCGAGCGGCGCGGGCGCGGGGGCCTGCTGGCCCGGCGAGGGCGTGACCGGATTGCGCGAGATCTCATCGAGAATGCGCGCGAGCGGATCCTCGACGTCGGGACCGGCGCCTTGCTTGTTCAGGATGGCGACCAGCGGATCCTGCGCCACCTTGGGATAGAGGTCGAGCACCAGACGGAACTGGTAGTCGGCCACGGGCTTGAGGGTGAAGACCTGCGGCGCGACGGCCTGCTTCAGGTCGAACACCATGCGCACGACATTGGGGCGGTTCTGCGCCACGCGCAGGCCCTGGATGTAGGGATCGTCGGGGCGGACCTTGGAGACCAGATCGTTGAGCGCGGGGCTCAGCGACAGGCCTTCGATGTCCACCACGAGACGGTGCGGATTTTCGAGCGTGAATTGCTCGGCCTTGAGCTCGTGATCGAGTTCGAGGGTGACGCGGGTGTATTCGTCGGCCGGCCAGGTCCGCACGGCAAGAATGGTGGCGGCCTGGGCAAAACGGGGGATGACGGGGAGAACGAGCAGGGTTGCGGCGACGCTGATCAAGCGTCGCCGGGTGGCTGAGCGGGGCGAGGATGCGCCGCTTGCCGTATTGCCATCGCGTTCAACCATTTTTGTCCTCGGGCGGTAAAGGCAGACAGATCAGCGTTCCGTCCCTGGTCCGCGTATACCAGGGCAATCTGCAGGTCCGGCGGAGGCAAAAGCCCTCCCGCACGTTCGGGCCATTCGATCAAAACTACCGCGTCGTCACGCAGCAAATCCCGGAATCCGGCGTCCAACCATTCGCGCGAATCGCTAAATCTATAGAAATCAAGGTGATAGAAGTATAAGTTAGAAACTTTATAGGATTCAAGCAGGGCGTAGCTCGGACTTTTGATCCGGCCCTTGATACCGCTCGCCCGCAGTAGTGCGCGACTGAACGCCGTCTTGCCGGCGCCGAGATCGCCGCGCAGATGTATGTGTCCCCCGACGTTCCCTTCGCGGCCGTCGAGAAAGGGGGCCAGTTGCTGCGCGAGCGCGTCGGTCGCGGCCTCGTCGGGCAGGTGCAAAGCCAGCGTCGCTAGCGGGGGCGTGGAGGACATGGGCGTGGGCCGGTGGTAAAACGATCAGGGATGCCGATTATAGAAAGTGAGTTTCTGGTACGCTTGCAGTTGAAAGTAATTCTTATTCAATAAGCCTTGCCGATGGAGCAGCGATTCATGAAGACCCGCACCGAAAAAGACACTTTCGGACCGATCGAAGTGCCCTCCGACCACCTCTGGGGCGCGCAGACGCAGCGCTCGCTGCACTTCTTCGCGATCTCGACCGAGAAGATGCCGGTGCCGCTCGTGACCGCCGTGGCGCGCCTGAAGCAGGCCGCCGCCAAGGTCAACGCCGAGCTGGGTGAGCTCGACGCCACCATCGCCGACGGCATCGTGCGCGCCGCCGACGAGGTGATCGCGGGCAAGTGGCCGGACGAGTTTCCGCTGTCCGTGTGGCAGACCGGCTCGGGCACGCAGAGCAACATGAACATGAACGAAGTGCTGGCCAACCGCGCTTCGGAGCTGCTGGGCGGCGAGCGCGGCGAGGGGCGCAAGGTTCACCCCAACGACCACGTCAATCGCGGCCAGTCGTCCAATGACACCTTCCCCACCGCCATGCACGTGGCGGCCGCGGTCGAGGTCGAGCACCACCTGCTGCCGGCGCTCAAGGCGCTGCGCGCCACGCTGGCGGCCAAGAGCGCCGAGTTCTTCGACATCGTGAAGATCGGCCGCACCCACCTCCAGGACGCCACGCCGCTCACGCTGGGCCAGGAGCTCTCGGGCCACGTCGCCCAGCTCGACCTGGCCGAGCAGCAGATCCGCGCGACGCTGCCGGGCCTGCACCAGCTGGCCATCGGCGGCACCGCCGTCGGTACCGGGCTGAACGCCCATCCTGAGTTCAGCGCCAAGGTCAGCGCCGTGCTCGCGCACGACACCCGCACGGCCTTCGTTTCGGCGCCCAACAAATTCCAGGCGCTGGCATCGCACGAGGCCCTGCTGTTCGCGCATGGCGCGCTCAAGTCGCTGGCCGCCGGCCTCATGAAGATCGCCAACGACGTGCGCTGGCTGTCGAGCGGCCCGCGTTCGGGCCTGGGCGAAATCAGCATCCCCGAAAACGAACCGGGCAGCTCGATCATGCCGGGCAAGGTCAACCCGACGCAGTGCGAAGCCATCACCATGCTGGCCGCGCAGGTCCTGGGCAACGACGTCGCCATCAACATCGGCGGCGCGAGCGGCAATTTCGAGCTCAACGTCTACAAGCCGCTCGTCATCCACAATTTCCTGCAATCGGTGCGCCTGCTCACCGACGGCATGCACAGCTTCGACCAGCATTGCGCGCAGGGCATCGAGCCCAACCGCGAGCGCATCGCCGAGCTGGTGGATCGTTCGCTGATGCTCGTCACCGCGCTCAATCCGCACATCGGCTACGACAAGGCCGCTCAGATCGCCAAGAAGGCGCACAAGGAAAACCTGTCGCTCAAGGAATCGGCGCTGGCCCTGGGCCACGTGACCGAGGCGGAGTTCGAAGCCTGGGTCGTGCCGGCCGACATGACCAACGCCAAGCGTTGATCAGCCGCCGATGACAAGGCCGCGCCCTGACAGGCGCGGCCTTTTTCATGGCCGCTGCCGCCACGGCGCGTCAGAGCATCAGCAGCCAGAGCGGGATGGTGACGGCCGAGAACAGCGTGCCCAGCGAGATCAGCACGGCCACCATGCGGCCGTCGCCGCCCATGCGCATGGCCAGCACATAGGCCGCGGAGGCGGTGGGCAGGGCGCCGAACAGCACCAGCATGCGGGTGGCGAGCGGATCGAGGCCGAGCAGCCAGGCCGCGCCCAGCGCCACCAGGGGCATCAGCCCGAGCTTGACGACCAGCATCCAGCTGATGAGCCGGCCATGGCCCTTGCCGCCTTCCCAGGAGAGGCTGGCGCCCACGCAGATGATGCCGAGTGCGATGGCCGCGCTGCCGAGCCGGCTGAACACGATATCGACGGGGCCCGGCAGGTGCAGGCCCGCGAGGTTGCAGAGCAGCGCGAGCACGGTGGAGACGACGAGGGGATTGCGCAGCAGCTCGCCGAAGAGGTTCTTGCCGTTGTGCCGCGCCAGCCCGTACACGGCCGAGAGATTGGCCATGGGCACCGCGAAGCCGATGATCAGCGCCATGACCGTCTGGCCCGGCTGCCCGCCCAGGCTCGCGGCCAGCGCGAGGCCGATGTAGGTGTTGAAGCGATAGCCGCATTGCGCCGCCGACGCCAGCGCCACCGGGGCCGGCCGCAGTATCGGGCCCGCCAGCCACGACAGCAGCGTGCCGGCGCCGATCATGATGGCCGCGGCCTGCAGAAGCAGGGCGGCGTTGCCGGCGCTGATCGGGGTGCGCAGGATGGACTGGAACAGCAGCGCGGGGAACAGCACGAAGTAGACGAGGCGCTCGGTGCCGGCGAAGAATTCGCGCGCGAAACCCAGTCTGTGACGCAGTACCCAACCCAGGGCGACCAACAGAAAATCCGGCAGGACCAGCAGTGCGACCGACATGGTGTTTCGTTCAGGACTCGGAAAGGAATGCTGGCGGGCATGCTACCGCAATCGCGCGATTTGCTGCTATTCTCCATGGTTCTGACGTGGCGGGGCCCGCCCTGGGCTTGCATGAGACACACCGCATTTCACGTCCGCAAACAATCATAGATATCGCTCATCCACAGAGGGCGATCGGCACATCGGCATCTCTCACGCGGGGACGCCGTAAATCTAGGAGGAAGCACACCCATGATCAAAGTCCGCACCCTGGTCCAGGCCATTGCCATGGCCGCAGGTATCGCTGCCGTAACGAGCGGCGCACAAGCCGCCAATTTCCCGGACAAGCCCATTCGTGTGATCGTGCCGTTCGCGCCGGGTGGCTCGACGGACATCATCGCGCGCATCGTGACCCAGCGCATGAGCCAGGAGCTCGGCCAACCCATGGTGGTCGAGAACAAGGGCGGCGCCGGCGGCGCCATCGGCGCATCGGAAGCCGCGCGTGCCGCGCCCGATGGCTACACGCTGTCGATCGCCACGGTCTCGACCATGGCCGTGAACCCGGCCTGCCGTCCCAAGGATCTGCCCTACAACCCCCTGACCGACTTCCAGCCGGTCACGAACTTCGCGAACACGGCCAACGTCGTTGCCGTGAACCCCAAGTTCCCCGCCAAGGACTTCAAGGGCTTCCTCGAAGAGCTGAAGAAGAACCCCGGCAAGTACTCGTACGGCAGCTCGGGCACCTGCGGCGTGCTGCACTTGATGGGTGAGTCCTTCAAGATGGCCACCGGCACCGACATCGTGCACGTGCCCTACAAGGGTTCGGGCCCGGCCGTGGCCGACGCCGTCGGCGGTCAGATCGAAATCATCTTCGACAACCTGCCGTCGTCCATGCCGCAGATCCAGGCCGGCAAGCTCAACGCCATGGCCATCGCCTGGCCCGAGCGCATCGACTCGATCAAGGACGTCCCGACGTTCAAGGATGCCGGCTTCCCGGTGCTGAACCAGCCCGTCTGGTATGGCCTGCTGGCGCCCAAGGGCACCCCGATGGAAGTCGTGAACAAGCTGCGTGACGCCGCTGTCGTGGCCCTGAAGGATCCGAAGGTCATCAAGACCCTCGCCGATCAGGGCTCGGCCCCGTCGGGCAACACCCCGGAAGAATTCGCCAAGGAAATCAAGGCGCAATACGACTGGGCTGCCGACGTGGTCAAGAAGCAGAACATCAAGCTCGACTGATCCCGGGCCCGCCTCGCGCGGGCATGCCGGATCTGACAGGGGCACCCGCGAGGGTGCCCTTTTTCATGGCGCGGCGGTGCAGGCCGTGCGCAGGCGTTCGATAAAGTCGCGGTGCAGCGCCGACAGCGCTTCGTGGCTGCGCGTGAGCAGGCTGATCGGCACCCGCAGCGGCGGCTCGAGACGCCGCGACACCATGCCGGGCCGCAGCATCGCGCGCGCGGTGTAGGCGTCGACGATGGCCTCGCCGCAGCCGGCCTCGGCCAGCGCGCACGCGACGTAGTGCGTCTGGACCTGGATCGCCACCGGCGGCGCCAGGCCTTGCGCGTCGAGCGCCATCTGCAGCATCGAGCCCGAGGCATCGCGCGCGTCGAGCACGATCAGCGTGTCGCCGGACAGGTCGGACAGACGCGTGGGCGCGTCGTCATCGGTGGCCGGGCGCCGGCTCAGATGCACCAGTTCCGTGTGGCCCAGCGGCGCGCGGGTGAGGCCGGCGTAGTCGTTGGTATCGAACGTGATCGCCAGATCGAGCTCGCGGGCCATCAGGCCCTGCACCAGCTCGGCGCTGTGATGGGTGTGAATATCGAACGTGATGCCGGGCTGGGCATCGCGGCTGGCGCGGATCACGCCGGGCAGCAGGCCCAGGCCCAGCGCGGGCGCGCAGCCCACGCGCAGATGGCCGTTGGGGCTGTCGCGCAGGCTCGCGGCGAGGCGTCGCACGCTGTTGAGATCCTGATTCAGCCGTGCCACCTCGGGCGTCAGGATCTCGGCCTCGCGCGTGGCCACCAGCCTGCCCTTGACCCGTTCGAACAGCTTGAATCCCAGCTGCGTTTCGGCATGCGCCAGCAGCTTGCTGGCCGCGGGCTGCGAGATATGCAGCGCGGCCGCCGCTTCGGTCAGGGAGCCGGTGCGGCGGATGGCTTCGAAGATTTCGATGTGACGCAGGCGCATGGTGGAAGGAATGGATCGGTCCAGCAGCGATTCTATGCGAGACCCGGGCGCCGCTTGGCTATCATGGGGTCTCCGAGGCGAGGGGACAGGGATGACGATGCAAATGAAATGGGCGGCCGGTCTGGTGCTGCTGGCCACGCTGGGACTGAGCCCGGCACAGGCGCGCCAGCCCGCCGCCGACGTGAACCCCGAGGGCGCGTCCGGTTTTCAGGCGAAGCCGCTGGTGCAGACGCGCCAGGAGATGATCGCCACGGCCAATCCGCTGGCGAGCGAGGCCGGCGCGGCGGTGCTGCGCGAAGGCGGCAGCGCCGTCGATGCCGTGATCGCGGCGCAGCTCGTGCTGAATTTGGTGGAGCCGCAATCGTCGGGCATCGGGGGCGGCGCCTTCATGATGCATTACGACGCGGCGAGCGGCGAGCTCGTGTCATACGACAGCCGCGAGACCGCGCCGGCCGCCGCCCGCCAGGACCGCTTCTGGCGCGACGGCAAACCGCTGTCGTTCGCCGAGTCGGTGAACAACGGCCGCGCGGTCGCCACGCCCGGCCTGCTGCGCGGACTGGAGCTGGCGCATCGCGCGCACGGCAAGCTGCCCTGGGCGCGTCTGTTCGAGCCCGCCATCGCCCTGGCCGAGCAGGGCTTCGCGGTGTCGCCACGGCTGCACGAAATGCTGCGCCAGACCCCCGCACTGGCAAAGCAGCCGGCCGCGGCGGCGTATTTCCTGGACGCGGCGGGGCAGCCCTGGCCGGTGGGGCACCGCCTGCGCAACCCCGCGCTTGCCGAGGTGTTGCGCCGCGTGGCGGCGCAGGGCGCCGATGCCTTCTATCAGGGCGAGATCGCGCGCGACATCGTGGCGGCCGTGCACGGCCACGCGCAACCCGGCGACCTCACCGAAGCGGACCTCGCCGGCTTTCGCGCCCAGATCGAGCAGCCGGTGTGCAGCCGCTATCGCGGCTATCGCCTGTGCGGCCCGCCGCCGCCGTCCAGCGGTCCGCTGGCCGTGCTGCAGATGCTGGGCATCCTCGAGCACACGCCCATCGCCCGCCTCGCGCCCGACAGCGTCGAGGCCGTGCATTACTTCGCCGAGGCCGGCCGCCTGGCCTACGCCGATCGCGATTTCTATGTGGCCGACCCGCGCTTCGTGTCCGTGCCGGTCGCGCAGATGCTGGCGCCGGGCTATCTGCGTCAGCGTGCCGCCCTGATCCGGCCGGACCGCAGCATGAAGGTGGCCCTGCCCGGCGATCCGGCCGGGATGCTGGCCGAACGCGCCCGCGACGATGCGCTCGAGCTGCCGTCCACCACCCATCTGACCGCCGTCGACGCGGCGGGCAACGTGGTGTCGATGACGTCGACCATCGAATCGGCGTTCGGCAGCAAGATCTTCGTGCGCGGCTTTCTGCTCAACAACGAGATGACGGACTTTTCTTCGTCGTGGCGCGATCCGGAGGGACGCGCCGTGGCGAACCGCATCGAGCCCGGCAAGCGTCCGCGCAGCTCGATGGCGCCCATGATCGTGTTCCGTGGCGGCAAGCCCTATCTCACGGTGGGCTCGCCCGGCGGCAGCGCCATCATCAACTACGTCGCCAAGACGCTGGTGGGCGTGCTCGACTGGAATCTCGATATCCAGCAGGCCATCGCGCTGGCGAATCGGGGCAGCCGCAACAAGGCCACCGAGCTCGAGGCCGGCAGCGCGCTGGAAGCCCTGGCGCCGCGGCTGCGCGCGATGGGTCACGAGGTGAAGATGGAGGCCTTCCCCAGCGGCCTGCAGGGCATCGTGATCGGACTCGATGGCCTGCAGGGCGGCGCGGATCCGCGCCGCGAGGGTGTGGCGCTGGGACGCTGAGCCGGCTCAGGACGACGGGGCGTCGTGCGCCGCGTTGTCCTCGCCCAGGGCGGGAGGCAGGCGGCGCAGGGTGGCCGGTGTGCGCGACAGCTTGATCGGGCTGCCGATGCCGAGGTAGTCGCCGTGTTCGATCACCATGCCGCGATGGCGCGTGTGCGGGTGCGCCAGTACCTCGGCCACGTCCTGCACCGCGGCGGCGGGCACGCCGCGCGCCAGCAGCACCTCGGCGAATCCCGCGGCCTCCTTGTCGGCCAGCAACGCCGTCAGCGCCTCGTGCAGCGCCGCGCGGTGCGCCAGGCGGGCCGCGTTGCTGGCGTAGCGCTCGTCTTCGGCCAGCGCGGGCGCGCCCAGCGTGGCGCACAAGGTGGCGAACTGACGCTGGTTGCCCACCGCCAGAAACAGCGTGCCCTGCGCCGTGGCGAAGGTCTCGTACGGCGCGATGTTGGGATGCGCATTGCCGCTGCGCCCGGGCACCTTGCCGCCGTAAAAATAATTGGGCGCGTGCGGATGCAGCAGGGACACCGCGCAGTCGTACAGCGTGATGTCCAGAAACTGGCCCAGGCCACTGCGCACGCGCTCGTTGAGCGCCAGCAGGATGGCGACCGTCGCGTTCAGCCCCGTCACCATGTCGACGACGGGCAGCCCGACCCGCGTGGGCTCGCCCTCGGCATCGCCATTCACACTCATCAGCCCGCACATGGCCTGCGCGCACGCGTCGTAGCCGGGCAAGCCGCCCAGGGGGCCGTCGGCGCCGAAGCCGCTGACACGGCAGTGGATGAGGCGCGGAAAGTCGTCTTTGAGCGTGTCGTAGCCCAAGCCCCACTTTTCCATGGTGCCCGGCTTGAAGTTTTCGACCAGCACGTCCGCCTCGGCCAGCAGACCGCGCAGAAACGTGCGGCCGGCCTCCTGCGAGAGGTCGAGCGTGAGCCCCTGTTTGTTGCGGTTCACGCCCACGAAATAGGCCGCCGTGTCGCCGCCCACCCCCTGCGCGAACGGCGGGCCCCAGCCGCGGGTTTCGTCGCCCGAGGGCGGCTCGATCTTGAGCACGTCGGCGCCGTGATCGGCGAGCACCTGCGTGCAGTAGGGCCCGCCCAGCACGCGCGAGAGGTCGATGATGCGGCAGCCGGCGAGCGCGCCGGCCTGCGGTATGGAAGGATGCATGGCGTCAGTCGATCGAGATGTTGGCGTCGCGGATGACCTTGCCCCATTTGTCCACCTCGGCCGAGATGAAGGTGGCCAGGGCCTGCGGCGTGCGGTCGGTCGCGGGCACGATGCCCTGCTTCGTGAGCGTGTCCCGCACGGCCGGCGAGTCCAGGGTGGCGATGAAGGCGCGGTTCAGGCGGGCGACCACGTCGGGCGGCGTGTCCTTGGGAGCGACGATGCCGAAGAACACGCTCACGTCGTAGCCGGCGAGGCCCTGTTCGGCCAGCGTGGGAAGCTCGGGCAGGGCGGTGGAACGATCCGCGCTCGCCAGGCCGATGGCGCGCAGGCGGCCGCTCTGCACGAACGGCAGCGCGGTCAGGATGTCCGTGAACGACATCGACACCTGGCCGCCGAGCAGATCATTGAGCGCGGGCCCGGTGCCCTTGTAGGGCACGTGCATGATGCGCGTGCCGGCCATGCGATTGAACAGCACGCCCGCCAGGTGCGACGAGGCGCCGTTGCCGGACGAGGCATAGCTGAGTTGATCGGGATGGCTGCGGGCGTAGGCGATCAGCTCCTGCGCGTTGTCGGCCTTGACCGAGGGATGCACCACGAGAATGTTCGGCAGGTGGCCGATACGCACGATGGGCGCGAAGCTGGTGCGCGGGTCGTAGCCCTGGTTTTTGTAGAGGCTGACGTTGATCGCAAGCGGACCGGACGTGCCGAACAGCAGCGTGTAGCCGTCGGCTTTGGCGCGCGCCACGGCCTCGGCGCCGATGTTGCCGCCGGCGCCGCCCCGGTTCTCGACCACGACGGTCTGGCCGAGCTCCTGTTTGAGGCCTTCGGCCAGGCGGCGGGCCATGGCGTCGGTGGGGCCGCCCGGCGGGAAGGGCACGATCAGCGTCACGGGGCGATCGGGAAATTCGGCGTGGGCCGGGGCGGCCAGAACGCCCGCGCCGAGCGCGAGCGCGGCGCCGAAACGGGCCAGGCGGGAAAGCAGAGGCTGGGTCATGGTGGATGTCTCCTGTGTTGTGGACACGCGGCGGATCGAGCCGCCGGTGGTCGAGCATGCGGTGGCGTGCGCCACCGTTGAAATCAGGGTTGGGCCGCGAGCACGCGCTGGTTGAGGGCGTCGTCGTCCTGGGCCGGTGCGCAAGGATCCTGGGGCATCAGGCGATGGCGCAGCACCTGGTCGGCCAGCAGCGCGCGCCCCGCCAGTCCGTCGGCGCGGGCTTCGTGCCTGAGCGCCGCGATCGACAGCGCGTGATACAGCGCCGACGCGGCCTGCCGCGCCAGGGCATCGAGATTCTCCTGCGCGGCGCGGTCGGCCAGCCCGAAGGCCGCGTCGATCGCCGCATCCTGTTGCGCGCGCAACGAGTCGGGGCAGGGCACCCCTTGCGCCAACAGGCGGTCGACATGGGCGCGCAGCGCCGGCAACGACTGCTCGCGGCGGATCGCGCGCAATACGTCGAGCGCCACGATATTGCTGGTGCCTTCCCAGATCGAGCCGAGATGGGCGTCGCGCAGCAGGCGGGGTTCGACCCATTCTTCGATGTAGCCGCAGCCGCCGCGCACTTCCATCGCGTCCCCGGTGACCTTGCGCGCATCGCGGCAGGCGCGAAACTTGATCAGCGGCGTCATGATGCGGGGCAGCGCCGGGTCGCCGCGGCCCGCCTCGGCGTCGGCCAGGGCCTGCGCGGTCTGATACATCACGCTGCGGGCCTGCTCGGCCCACAGCATCATCTTCGCCAGCTGGCGCCGCATCAGCGGCATGTCGGCCAGCGCCTGCCCGAAGGCGCGCCGCTCGCGCGCCACGTACATCGCCTCCGCGCAGGCGCGCCGCATGAGGCCGGCCGCGCGCATCCCGTTCGACAGGCGCGAGTTGTTGATCATGTCCGCCATCTGCTTGAAGCCGCGGCCCCTTTCGCCCACCAGCCACGCGTGCGCGCCTTCGAGGCGGATCTCGCCGCTGGCCATCGAGCGCGTGCCGAGCTTGTCCTTCAGGCGCAGGATGCGGTAGTGATTGTGGCGGCCGTCGGGCAGGTCGCGCGGCAGCAGGAACAGCGACACGCCCTTGAGCCCCGGCTCGCGCTCGCTGCGCGCCAGCACCATGGCATAGCCTGCGTCCGGATTCGAGCAGAACCACTTGTCGCCCTGCAGCAGCCAGTTGCCGTCGGCGTCCTGATGCGCCTCGGTGGTGGTGGCGCTGACGTCGGAGCCCGCGCCTTGTTCGGTCATGAACATCGCGCCCTGGCGCAGCGTGTCGAAGTCCAGGCTGGTGACCTCGGGCAGCACCTGTTCGACCAATGCCGGATCGCCATAGCGGCGCAGCGTGCGCGCCAGCGAGTCCGTCATGCTCACCGGGCAGCACAGGCCGAACTCGGCCTGCACGAAAAGGTGGCTCAGCGCGTACTTGGCCGCGGCGGGCATCGGGTCGGCCCAGCCCAGCACACCGCCGCGATGCGAGAGCGCGGCGAGGCCGAATTCGCTGTAGGCAAGGCGCTCGAGCGCCACGTAGTCGGGGTGTTTCTCGACCCGCGACGCATCCACGCCCGTGCGATGCCGCACCGCCAGCGTGGGCGGATGCTGATCGGCCGACATGGCCAGCGCGTCCATCTCGCCGCCGGCGAGTGCGCCGAGTCTGTGCAGATGCGGCAGCAGATGGGCATACAGGTCGGCGGGCAGATAGCGCGCGGCCATCGGGCCGGCGTACGGATCGCAGTCGAAGAGATTCTGGCCGCGCGAGTCGGGTACGGCCGTGTCGGCGGGCAAGGTGGCAGGCATGTCCATGGCAGATCGCAAAGGGATATGCCTGGCATGGTGCGCCGGTGGATTGATCTATACAAATACCGTTTAGGTGTTGAACAATACAGAGAAAATATAGATCGGAGACGCGTATGGACCTCGACCCCCGGCTGTTGCGGTACTTCATCGCGGTGGCCGAAGAACGGCATTTCAGCCGCGCGGCGCAGCGCCTGCACATATCGCAGCCCCCGCTGTCGTACGCCATTCGCCAGCTCGAGACGCAGCTGGGCGCGCGCCTGCTCGAGCGCACGAGCCGCCACGTCGCGCTGACGCCGGCAGGGCACACGCTCTATACGCAGGCCCTGGCCCTGTTGCGGCAGTCGGAAGAGATCGGGGTGCTGGTGCGGCGCGTGGACGCCGGGCTGCAGGGACGATGCCGCATCGGCTTCGTGGGCTCGATGCTGTATCGCGGGCTGCCGCGGCTGCTGGCCGAGTTGCGCCAGGCCATGCCACAGGTGGAGCACGTGTTGAGCGAGCTGAACTCACACGACCAGATCGAAGCCGTGCGGCGCGGTGAGCTGGACCTGGGTTTCGTGCATGCCAATCCCCTGCCGCCGCAGGTGCGCGGCCAGGATCTGATGGCGGAGCCCTTCGTGGTGTGCCTGCCGCAGGATCATCCGCTGGCGCATCGGCGCCGTATCGATCTGGCGGCGCTGGCCCATGACGATTTCGTGTTCTTCGCGCGGGAGGCCTCGCCCAGCTATCACGAGACGGTGCTGTCGCTATGCGTGGCGGCGGGGTTCCGGCCCGCGGTGCGGCACGAGGTGCGGCATTGGCTCAGCGTGTGTTCGCTGGTGTCGCAGGGCCTGGGGGTGTCGATCGTGCCGGCCTGCCTGCGCCGCAGCGGGCTGGCCGGCACGCGCTTCGTGAACTTCGCCCACACCGCGCGTTCGCAGAGTCAGCTGATCTGGCCGGCCGGGCCGGCGAGTCCGCTGGCCGCCCGGGCCCTGGCCAGCGTGCGGCGGCACTTCGGCGCGCCGGCGCAAGGCTGAAAACCGATCAGCGGAACACGACGGTCTTGTTGCGGTTGAGCAGGATGCGGTGTTCGACGTGGCTGCGCACGGCGCGCGAGAGCACCAGCGATTCGACGTCGCTGCCGACCTGCGTGAGCGCCTGGGCGGTCATGCCGTGGTCGACGCGCTCGATGTCCTGCTCGATGATCGGGCCTTCGTCGAGGTCCGAGGTCACGTAGTGCGCGGTCGCGCCGATGATCTTCACGCCGCGGGCGTGGGCCTGGTGATAGGGCCGCGCACCCTTGAAGCTCGGCAGGAAGCTGTGATGGATGTTGATCGCGCGGCCGGTGAGGGCCTGGCACATCTCGGCCGACAGAATCTGCATGTAGCGCGCCAGCACCACCAGATCGATGTTCTCGCGATCGACGATCTCCAGCACCTGGCGTTCTTGCTGCGTTTTGGTGTCGGGCGTGACCGGCAGGTGATGGAACGGGATGCCATACGACGCGGCCAGGCCGGCGTAATCATTGTGGTTGGACACGATGGCGGCGATCTCGGCCGGCAGCTGGCCGCTGCTCACGCGGAACAGCAGATCGTTGAGGCAGTGCCCCTGCTTGCTCACCATGATGAGCAGGCGCGACTTCTTCTTGGCGTCGTGGATCTGCCAGTCCATCGCGGCGTCGGCCATCGCGGCGAAGCGCTCACGCAGGGAGTCCGCGCTGATGGCGGTGGGCAGGTCGAAGTGCACGCGCAGAAAGAAGCGGCCCGTTTCGTCGTCGCCGAACTGCTGCGAGTCGAGAATGTTGCAACCGAGTTCGAACAGCAGGCCGCTGACGCGGTACACGATACCGGTGCGGTCAGGGCAGGACAGGGTAAGGATGTAGTCGTTGTGCTGCATGTTCGAATGAGATCGCGGTGAATGCGGTGGAAAACGGGGCAAGCCGGGGATTTTAGCCCGACAGCGCCGTGAGGGTTTCTTCGGCCAGCGCCAGGCTGGACGTGAGGCCCGGCGATTCGATGCCGTACAGGCCGACGTAGCCGTCGATGCCGTGGTCGGCCGGACCCGAGATCATGAAATCGGCGGCCGGCTCGGTGGGGCCGGAAATCTTCGGGCGGATGCCGGTGTAACCCGGCGCCAGCGCGTGATCGGGCAGGGCGGGCCAGTACGTGCGCACGGCCGCGTAGAACACCTCGGCGCGGCGCGGGTCGAGGGTGTAGTCCTCGGTGTCGATCCACTCGGTGTCGGGGCCGAACTTGGCCTGCCCGCCCATGTCGAGCGTCAGGTGCACGCCCAGGCCGGCATGTTGCGGCACGGGGTAGATCAGGCGCGAGAACGGCGCGCGGCCGCTCAAGGTGAAATAGCTGCCCTTGCACAGATACTCGGGCGGGATGCTCGCGGCCGGCAGGCCCTCGATGCGGCGCGCCAGCGTGGGCGCGTGCAGTCCGGCCGCGTTGATCAGCGTGTGACAGGTGAGGCTCATCGGCTCGGCGCCGCCGAACGACAGCGCGAAGCCGCCCTGCGGCAGGACCTCGGCGCGCTCGAGCGGCGTATGGAAGACCACCTGTGCGCCGGCCTGTTCGGCGTCGCCCTGGTACGACAGCATCAGAGCGTGGCTGTCGACGATGCCGGTGGAGGGCGAGAGCAGCGCGGCGGTGCACGACAACGCGGGCTCGTCGCGCATGGCCTGCGCGCCCGAGACGAGCTGCATGTCGTCCACGCCGTTGGCGGCCGCACGCTTGGCAATGCCGTCGAGCAGCTCGGCCTCGGCCGCGCTCGTGGCCACGATGAACTTGCCGAGCCGCTTGTGCGGCAGGCCGCGCTCGGCGCAGTACGCGTACAGCAGATGCTTGCCGCGCACGCAGAGCCGCGCCTTCAGGCTGTTGGCGGGGTAATAGATGCCGGCATGAATGACTTCGGAGTTGCGCGAGCTGGTGCCCGTGCCGATGGCCTCGGTGGCCTCGGCGACCAAGACCTCGCGGCCTTGCAGCGCGAGCGCGCGGGCGATGGCCAGCCCGACCACGCCGGCGCCGATCACCACGCAGTCGATGTCTTTTTGCGTTGAACTCATCGAAAAATACTCAGGATTGACGTTCGCGTGCCGGGGTGAGGTCGAAGCCGCCGGCATGGAACACCAGCGGGTCTTCGCGCGAATGACCGCAGGCCAGCACTTCGCCCACCATGATCACGTGATCGCCTTCGACGTAGCGGCTGCGATTGCGGCATTCGAACCAGGCCGCGTTCAGCGCGTCGAGCATGGGCGTGCCGCCGGGCGCCTCGATCCGCGGCAGGCCGTTGAAGCGCTCGGCGGTCTTGCCGGTGGCGAAGCGCCGCGCCAGTGCCAGCTGCTCGGCCGACAGGACGTTGATCACGTAGCGCTCGCATTGCTCGAACGCCGCGAGCGACGAGGACGCGCGCGACAGGCTCCAGAGCACCAGCGGCGGCTCGAGCGAGACCGAGTTGAACGAGCTCACGGTCAGGCCGATGCGCTCGCCCTCCAGGCCCGTGGTCGTCACGACGGTCACGCCGGTGGCGAAACGGCCCAGCGCGGTACGGAAAAACTTGGCGTCGAATTCGGTAAGGGCAGCGGACATGCAGAGGCGGCTAGAAAAATCGGTCAGGGCGAGAGGCGGTCGAGCGTCCAGCCCGCGCCGCCGGCGTCGCGCTGATAGCGCAGACGGTCGTGCAGACGCGAGGGGCGGCCTTGCCAGAATTCGAAGCGGGTCGGGGCGAGGCGGTAGCCGCCCCAGTGCGGCGGCCGCGGGGGCGCGTCGCCGTAGCGTTCGCGGAACTCGCGTTCGCGCGCTTCGAGCGCCTCGCGGGTGATCGGCCGGCTTTGTTCGGAGGCCCAGGCGCCGATGCGCGAGCCCACCGGGCGGCTGTTGAAGTAGGCGTCGGACTCGTCGGCCGCGACACGCTCCACCACGCCTTCGATGCGGACCTGGCGCTCGAGCGGCTGCCAGAAGAACAGCAGCGCGGCGCGCGGGTTGGCCAGCAGGTCGCAGCCCTTGCGCGATTCGTAGTTCGTGAAGAACGTGAAGCCGTGGTCGTCGTAGCCCTTGATCAGCACGATCCGCGCCGAGGGCTGGCCGCTCGCGTCGACGGTGGCGAGCGTCATGGCATTGGGCTCGGGGCCGCCGGCCACCAGGGCCTCGTCGAACCAGAGCTTGAACTGATCGAACGGCGAGGCAGCGGCCTGGCCTTCGAGAAGAACGCTTTTTTCGTAGCTTTGACGCAGATCGGATACGGACATGGGAGCGTGCGAACCGGCGGTTGGGGGAGCTATGAGTGTACCTGTAACGCTGGTACGGATCAGGGATAGCCCTGAGCGCCGCGCAGGCTCCGGGCTATGGAGGGACGGATCACGCCCTCAGGTCTGGGCTTCGGGCAGGACCTGGGCGTCGCGCTCGAGTTCGCGGGCGATCGCGTCGAGGCGGGCGTCGTGGATGCCCGCCGACCGCAGCGCCTGGGCGGTTTGCACCACGTATTCGGTGCAGGGGCCGTAGCGGCCGGCGGCGCGGCGCACGATGGCCAGCAGCTCGCCCTCGGGCAAGGCGCTGATATACGCGGGGTTGGCGCGGTTCATCACGAAGACCAGCGCCCGCACATTGCCGTGCTCGGTGGCGCAGGTGATCCAGCGCGGCAGATAGGCGCCGGTGGACATCTCGCGGTCCCAGAGGGCCGGGAAGTAGTCGGGCACCTGCTTGCCCGCCAGGCGATACACGACGCCACGGCACGAGCCGCCGCGGTCCAGCCCGAACACGAGGCCGGGGCACTCCGGCGTGCCGCGGTTGACGCGCGACCAGAGGCACAGCGCGCGATGATGGCCGCGCAGGGTGGCGAGACGGCGCTCGAGAAAATCGAAGTCAGGCCGCCAGATCAGCGAGCCGTAGCCGAACACCCACACGTCTTCGTCGCTGCGCCAGTCGGCCAGCGCCGCCTCCATCGAGGCGCGCCTTTCTTCGGCCGTCCAGAGACGAAACGGCGTATCGGCACCGGAAACCAAGGGGACGGATGAAGCGGGAGAAGAAGACTGCGTGTTCACGACTGGCGTTCGGACTCTTGCGGCGGATTACGGTTGAACCACCCGCCCGCGACCAGCGCGAGCGAGTAGGCCCAGAAGAGGGGGGCTACCCCAATTACCGCACCGAGTGCGCCGAAGGTCAATGGCAGGGACACCTGCGAGCCGTTGATCAGCGCCATGCGCAGACCGACCGCTTCGGCGGCGCGGCCGGGCGGGGAATACTGATGCAGCAGCGACAGCATGCTCGGCTGACAACATCCCAGGGCGAGCCCGAGGATGAACGACAGCACGATCAAGGTCGTAACGTCGGTGAACATCGGGTAAATCAAAAAGTCGCATGCAGCGGTGGCCATCGCGACCCGGACCAGCGTCCAGGATCGCACGCGGTTCTGGATGAAGGGCAGAAGCAGGCGGATGACGAACGTTGCCAGCGCGAACGACGCCAGGATCATGCCGATGGTGGTGGCGGACAGCCCGATCGCGACGCCGAAGATGGGCACCACGAACAGATGGGTGTCCCAGGCGCCCGACAGGATCGTATTCACCATCAAGACCCGCCGCAGCGGCGGCACCGCGAGCAGCTCCGTGATGCGGCGCCGCTCTTTTTCGCGGTTGCCACTGCCGCGCAGGTGCTCGTTTGCGGCGCGCAACTGATGGCGCAGCAGATACAGGCCGCCCAACGAAAGGATCGGGCCCAGCGCGAGCAGGCCGAAGGCGATGCGGTTGCCGAGATGGTCGATGGCCAGGCCGGCGATCAGCGGGCCGGAGAAGCCCGAGCCGGCGAGCGCCAGCGACATCCAGGAAAAGTTGCGCAGCCGCTCCTTGGGCTCGGCGTGGCCGAGCAGGTCCTGGGTGGCGACCTGATGCAGCATGAAGCCGATGCCGATGGAACAGGACGCCACCAGCAAGGCGAAGGGATCTGGGAACAAAAACGGCAGAACGGTGCCGAACGAGACCAGGGCAGTGCCGATCACCAGCGGCCGCAGGATGCCGACCTTGTCGACCCAGCGCCCGGCATGCACGGAGGCGAGCATGGGCAGGATCGCGAATACCGCCACGAGGGTGCCAACCTTGAAGGTCGAGAGCCCGAGCTGCAGCGCGGTGAGCGAGACCGTGATCCGTCCCCCCGTGAGCGCCACGTGGTTGAGCATGGCCAGCACGCACAACAACGCGGCCCCTGAAAAGACAGGGGCGCCGTGTTTGGAAGAGGGGGAAGAGGCAGGATTAGGCACGGTGTAACTGCTACGATTCTGTGCCTATCGTCTGGCAATGTCGAGACGCCTGTCTATGCCGCGCTGCAGCATACAGACGGGGCGTCTGGCTTATGACTTTGGAATATAGGATCAGGTTGCAAACGATATGGCGGCATAACTGCGCGGTTCGGCGCAGCTTGGCGACGGCGCTGTCCTGCAAGATGGAATGATGTTCTGTCCCTTCTACTGTGTCAGGTTTGCAACGTCGGGCCTGCCGGCGCCCCATGAAGCCGGTTCCTTGCGTTGCCATACGCAATTTCACAGTTGCGACGGCCCTGACACGTAGAATCCGTCAGGCATGACCCCTTTTTCAGCCCTCTGGACTATCCACCTTCAGCATGACGACCACGCCCGGGCAAGCCACGCGCGCACGTAAGAGCAAAAGAAAACGCTATATCTGGATCGCGATCGCGATCGTGCTGCTGTTGTTGGTGGCGCGGGGAGTCTTCTTCAGCAAGCCTCCGGCACCGTCCTACGCGACGGCCGAGGCCCGCGTCGCGGATATGGAGAACAGCGTGCTGGCGTCCGGCACGCTCGAGGCCGTGCGGCAGGTCAGCGTCGGCGCCCAGGTCTCGGGCCAGGTCAAGTCGCTCAAGGTGAAACTCGGCGACGAGGTGCGCCAGGGGCAGCTCGTGGCCGAGATCGACGACCTGACGCAGCAGAACGACCTGCGCAATGCCCAGGCCGCGCTCGAGACGCGCAAGGCCGAGCGGCGCGCCAGGCAGGCCACGCTCAAGCAGGCCGAGCTGGCGTTCCGGCGCCAGCGCGACATGCTGGCGCGCGACGCCAGCTCCCGCGCCGACTACGAGGAGGCCGAAGCCACGCTGGCGGTCACGCGCGCCGACATCGCCGCGCTGGACGCGCAGATCGCGCAGGCCGGCATCGAGGTCGACACCGCGACGGTGAACCTCGGCTACACCCGGATCAGTTCCCCGATGGACGGCAAGGTCGTGGCCATCGTGACCAAGGAAGGGCAGACGGTGAACTCGTTCCAGACCGCGCCCACCATCATCAAGGTGGCGCAGGTCGACACCATGACCGTCAAGGCGCAGATCTCCGAGGCCGATGTGACCCGGGTGCGCGCGGGACAGAAAGTCTACTTCACCATTCTCGGCGAGCCCGATCAGCGCTACGAGGGCACCTTGCGCGCCATCGAGCCCGCGCCCGATTCGATCCAGCGCGACGAGAGCACCGCGGCGCTGACCGGGTCCAGCACGAGCGGGGGCTCGAGCAGCGCCGCGGTCTATTACAACGGCCTGTTCGACGTGCCCAACCCCGACCAGACGCTGCGCATCTCGATGACGGCGCAGGTCTTCATCGTGCTAGGCGAGGCCAAGCAGACCCTCGTCATTCCGGCGTCGGCGCTGGGCAAGCGCGGCGCCGATGGACGCTACACCGTGCAGCTGGTGAACGCGGACGGCACCCTGACGCCGCGCGAGGTCAAGGTGGGCATGAACAATAACGTCAGCGCGCAGATCCTCGAGGGGCTGACCGCGGGCGACAAGGTGGTGTCCGCCGAGGCGGCCACGCTGCCGCAACCGGGCGCCGCGCCGCGATGACGGCAAGCCAGAACCCTGGCGCCGGGCAGCCGGGCGCCGGGCAGACGAACGCCGGGCAGACGAACGCCGGGCTGCCGGGCGCCGTGCCAGCCGACGCGGCCGACATGCCACTGATTTCGCTCGTGGACGTGTGGCGCGAGTTCGCCGCCGGCGACCAGACCGTGGCGGTGCTGCGCGACGTGAACCTCACCATCGCCGCGGGCGAGATGGTGGCCATCGTGGGCGCGTCGGGCTCGGGCAAGTCGACCCTGATGAACATCCTGGGCTGCCTGGATCGACCCAGCCGCGGCGCGTACCGCGTCGATGGCAGGGCGACCTCGGACATGGATCCGGACGAGCTCGCCGAGCTGCGCCGTGAACATTTCGGCTTCATCTTCCAGCGCTATCACCTGTTGTCGGACCTGACCGCCCAGGGCAACGTCGAGATGCCGGCGGTGTACGCCGGTTTGGGCCGCTTGCCGCGTCACGAACGCGCGCAGGCCCTGCTCGAGCGGCTGGGCCTGGGCGAGCGCCTGGATTACCGGCCGGGGCAGCTCTCGGGCGGGCAGCAGCAGCGCGTGAGTATCGCGCGCGCCCTGATGAACGGCGGCCGCATCATCCTGGCCGACGAGCCCACCGGCGCGCTCGATACCCACACCGGCCAGGAAGTGCTGCGCATTCTCGAGGAGCTGAACGCGGCCGGTCACACCATCGTGCTGGTCACCCACGATATGAACGTGGCGCGCCACGCGCGCCGCATCATCGAAATCAGCGATGGCCGTATCGTGGCCGATCGCGCCAATCCCGATGCGCCCGCGCTTGCCGCCGCGCCGGAGGCGGCCACGCGCGCGTCCACGCGCATGGCCAGGCCCTGGCAGGCCACGCTCGACCGCGCCAACGAGGCATTGCGCATGGCGTTGCTGGCGATGAACGCCCATCGGCTGCGCACCTTCCTGACGATGCTGGGCATCGTGATCGGCATTGCCGCGGTCGTGTCGGTGGTGGCGCTGGGCGAAGGGTCGCGCCAGAAGATCCTGGCCGACATCAGCCAGATCGGCACCAACACCGTGGACGTGTACCCCGGCAAGGACTTCGGCGACGAGAAGGCCGCCACCATACGCACGCTGGTGCCCGCCGACGCGGCGGCGCTGGCGCGGCAGAGCTACGTCGACAGCGTGACGCCCGAGGTCACGACGAGCGCGTCGCTGCGCTATCGCAACATCTCGGTGAACGGCTCGATCCAGGGTGTGGGCGAGCAGTTCTTCCGCGTGCGCGGCCTGACGCTCTCGCAAGGAAAGTTCTTCGATGCCGAGGGCGTGAACCGGCGGGCGCAGGAGGCCGTGATCGACGAGAACACGCGTAAGACGCTGTTCGGCACGCACACCGAGGCGATCGGCCAGGTGATCTTTCTGGGCACCGTGCCCGTGCGCGTGATCGGCGTGACCGAGCGCAAGGAAAGCATGTTCGGCAACGCCGAGACGCTGAACGTCTGGATCCCGTACACCACGGCCCTGAGCCGGGTGCTGGGCCAGCAGCATCTGCGCAGCATCACCGTGCGGGTGCGCGACGACGTGCCGACCAAGGCCGCCGAGCAGGCCATCACCGAGTTGATGACGCAGCGCCACGGCACCAAGGACTTCTTCGTGTTCAACACCGACACGATCCGGCAGACCATCGAACGCACCACCGCCACCATGACGCTGCTGGTGTCGGCCATCGCCATCATCTCGCTGGTCGTGGGCGGCATCGGCGTGATGAACATCATGCTGGTGTCGGTCACGGAACGCACCCGCGAGATCGGCGTGCGCATGGCGGTGGGCGCGCGCCGGGGCGACATCATGCAGCAGTTCCTCATCGAGGCCGTGCTGGTCTGCCTGATCGGCGGCATGCTCGGCATCCTGCTGTCGTTGGGGCTGGGCGTACTGGTGTCGCAGGCGACGCGCGGCGCATTTCAGCTCATCTATTCGGGGACCTCGATGGTGGCCGCGTTCGTCTGCTCCACGCTCATCGGCGTGGGTTTCGGCTACCTGCCGGCGCGCAACGCCGCCCGGCTGGATCCCGTGCAATCTCTGGCTCGAGAATGAAGATCACCATGCAACCGGCGCGCCGCGCCGTGCTCGTCGGCCTGCTGGCCGTGCCGCTCCTATTGTCGGGCTGCGGCCTCATGCAGACCGACTATCAGCGTCCCGCCGTCGCCACGCCGCCGGCCTGGCAGTACGCGACCCAACAGGACATCGGCGCGGGCGGGCTCTGGTGGCGCCATTTCGACGATCCCGTGCTCACGGATCTGGTGGCGCTCGCGCTCGAACGCAACAATGATCTCGCGGCCGCGGCGCTGCGGGTGCGACAGGCGCAGCTGCGCGCGGGTCTCGCGCGTTCGGATCAGTTTCCGACCGTCGGCGCCGGCGTCGATGTGCAGCGCCAGCGCCAGCTCGACGGCGACCGCGTTATCTCGCGCAACAACACCGCCCAGCTCACGGTGAGCTACGAGCTCGACCTCTGGAACCGGCTCGACAGCCTCACCGACGCCGCCGAATGGGAGGCGGCCGCCACCGAGCAGGATCGGGCGAGCGCCGAGCTCAGCCTGATCGGGACCACCGCCACGCTGTATTGGCGCATCGCGTTCATCAACCAGCGCATCGCCACCAGCCTGCAGAGCATCGCCTATGCGCAGCGCACGCTGGATCTGGTGCTGGCGCAATACGAGGCCGGCGGCACGTCGGCGCTCGAGGTGGCCGAGGCGCGGCGCAATCTCGCGAGTCAGCAGGCCGCGCAGACCGACCTGGTGCAGTTGCGGGTCGAGTACATCAACGGCCTGACGATCCTGTTCGACAGCCCACCGGACCGCGTCATGGCGAACCCGGCGCGTCTGCCGCTCGCCACGCTGCCGGTCGTGCCGGCGGGTCTGCCCGCGGACCTGCTGGCCCGCCGGCCGGATCTGCGCGCGGCCGAATTCCGCCTGCGCCAGGCGCTGGCCCAGACCGATGCGACGCGGGCCAGTTTCTATCCGCCGCTGACGCTGACGGGCGCGCTGGGCACCGGCAGCACGGCCCTCGGCAACCTGCTGCAGAATCCGGTGGCCACCTTGGGGGCGGCGCTGACCCTGCCGTTCCTCAACTGGAATCAGATGCGGCTGTCGATCCGCGTGTCCGAGGCCGAGTACGCCGTGCGCGTGGTGCAGTTCCGCCAGGCGCTTTACCAGGCCATGACCGATGTCGAGAACGCCCTGTCGGCGCGCACCCAGCTCGCGCTGCGCGCCGAGCGGCTCGAGGCGGCGCTGGCGGCCGCGCGTCAGGCCGAGAGCCTGTACGAGGTGCGGTACCGCGCGGGCGCGGTGTCCCTGCGGTTCTGGCTCGACGCGCAGGAGCAGCGCCGGCTGGCCGAGGTCGAGCGCGACCAGAACACGCTCGATCGCCTGCTCAATCAGGTCACGATCTACCAGGCGCTGGGCGGCGACATGGTCACGCCGCCCGTGGGACAATGACGCCCATGACGATTGCCCCGCCCGACCTCTCCGCCTCCTGTGACATCGACGCCGAACGCCGCTTCGGCGGGCTGTCTCGGCTGTATGGCCCGGACGGCCCGGCACGGCTGCGCGGCGCGCATGTGGCCGTGGTGGGCCTGGGCGGCGTCGGCTCCTGGACGGCCGAGGCGCTGGCGCGTTGCGGCGTGGGCGCCCTCACGCTGATCGACCTGGACCACATCGCCGAGTCCAACGTCAACCGCCAGATCCACGCGCTGACCGGCACGCTGGGCCAGGCCAAGGTCGAGGCCATGGCAGACCGCATCGCGGCGATCAACCCCGAGTGCGTGGTGACCCGCATCGACGATTTCGTGGATCCGGCCAACGTCGCCACGCTGCTCGCCGGCCACTACGCGATGATCATCGATTGCACCGATCAGGCGGCCGCCAAGATCGCCATGATTCTGCACGCCCGCGCGCGTGGCATTCCGATGCTGCTGTGCGGCGGCGCGGGCGGCAAGACCGATCCGCTGGCGCTGCGCGCGGGCGATCTGTCGCAGTCGCTGAACGACGCGCTGCTGTCCAAGCTGCGCAACAAGCTGCGCCGCGAGCATGGCTTTCCGCGCGCCAGCGACCAGAACGGCCGGGCGCTCAAGCGCGTGCCGCGCATGGGTGTGCGGGCGTTGTGGTTCGATCAACCAGCCATCCTGCCCGCCGCCTGGACGAGCGCGAGCGAGGCCGAAGACGACATGGGCGCCGATGTGCGGCCCGCCGCGCCGCAGGGTCTGTCGTGCGCGGGTTATGGATCGGTGGTGATGGTGACGGCCGCGATGGGCCTGGCAGCCGCCAACGAGGCGGTGCAGACCATCCTGGCCCAGGCGGCCGGCGCCGGCACCTGAGGGCTCAGGCGTCCCGCAGCACCACGTCGAACCAACCTCGCAACGCATTCGAGAGCCGCAGGGCGCGCGCTTCGCGCAGGTCCTGTACGGTCAGCACGCGCTCGTGCACGTCGTTGGCATCGAGCAGCGCGGCGCGTTGCACGCCGGGCAGGCAACCGCTGTCGATGGGCGGCGTGTACCAGCGCTCACCCTGTTGCACGTAGACATTGCTGCGGCTGCCTTCGCAGACCTCGCCGCGCTGGTTGATATAGACCAGATCGAAAATGTGGGGATGCGAGGGCAGCCATTCGATGGTCTTGGTGTACCAGGGCCGATGCGTGGTCTTGTAGCGCAGCAGCGGCTCGGAAGCATTCAGCGTTTCGGGGGCGATCAGGATTTCCTGGACCAGCGGCAGAGGCGCGAGCGGCGCCGTCTGGATGGTGCACTGGCCCGCCCGATCGAGCAGCAGGCGCAAGCGGTGCGGCCCCGGGGCGGTGAGCGCGCGGGCCGCGGCCCGCACCTGGGTCTCGACGCCCATCTCGTCGCAGCGGTAGCCCAGGTCCTGGGCGCTGCTCGCCAGGCGCACCAGATGGCGCGGCAACAGCGGCATGTCGCGCGTGGCGGTGACGAGGATGGTTTCGATGAGTTCGGGCGACATGGGCGGCTCCGGATGAACGAGGTGCGTCAGCGCGCGGGCGATTCCGCAAGAATACGCGCTTTCCAGTGGCATTCCTCCCATTCGAGCGCCGGGTCGGAATCGTGCACGATGCCGCCGCCCACGCTGTACACGCCGCGGCCCTGCGCATCGAGCACCAGGGTGCGGATCGCCACGTTGAGCGAGAAGTCGCCGTCGGGCGCGAGCCAGCCCACGCTGCCGCAATAAAGGCCGCGCGGCGCGATCTCCATCTGGCGGATGCGGCGCATGGCCGCGATCTTGGGCGCGCCCGTGATCGAACCGCACGGAAACAGGGCGGCCAGCACGTCGGCCAGGCCGGCGTCCGGCACATGCGCGCTCACCGTGGACGTCATGGTCCAGACCGAGGGGTACTGCTCCAGCGTGAACAGCGCATCCACCGTGACCGAGCCGGGCTCGGCCAGCCGGCCCAGATCGTTACGCAGCAGATCCACGATCATCAGATTCTCGGCGCGGTCTTTCTCGCTGGCCAGCAGCGCGGCGCGCAGGCGCGCATCCTCGGCGGGATCCGCAGAGCGCGGCGCCGTGCCCTTCATGGGGCGGGTGACGAGGCGCTCGCCCTGCCGCGCCACGAACAGCTCGGGCGAAAACGACAGCACGGTGCGCCCGCCGTCTTCGATGTAGGCCGCGTGCGGCACCGGATGGCGGGCGGCGATATCGCGATAGAGCGCGGCGGGATCGCCGTCGACGCGCACGGCCAGCGGTTGGGTGTAGTTGATCTGGTACTGCTCGCCGGCCGCGATCTGGGCGCGGATGCGCGAGATCGCCGCCAGGTAGTCGTCGCGTGCGAGCCGGGGCTGCACTGACGTCACGCGCGCCGGCACGGCCGGGGCCGGCGCCTGCCAGCACGCGCCGTGTTCCGCGCGGCCGAACACCAGCGCGGTCAGCCGCGCGCTGCCGTCGTCGGCCGGCGGCGGGCAGGGCCCGTCGGGCGCGGGCAGCAGCGACTCGGGCGCGAGCCACTCGCCCAGTTCGTAGTCCAGCAGCAGGGCGACCCAATGGCCGGCCGCACGTGCGGCGTCGATCTCGTGCCAGACGCGCGGCAGGTCGTCGCGCCGCCGCGCTTCGATGCGCGCGATCGGATCGGCCAGGCGCAAGGCGCGCCCGGCCAGCCGATCTTCAAACCAGCACTGTGTCATTGAGAGGAAGCGGCCAGAAACTCTTTGAGCACACGGCCCGTATGCGAATCCGGCGCCTTTTCCATGACGTCTTCGGGCGAACCTTCGCCCACCAGCTGGCCGCCGCCGGTGCCGCCCTCGGGACCGAGGTCCAGCAGCCAGTCGGCCTCGGCGATCACGTCGAGGTTGTGTTCGATCACGACCACCGTATTGCCCGCCTCGACGAGGCGATGCAGCACGTGGATCAGCTTCTCGACGTCGGCCATCGACAGGCCCACCGTGGGTTCGTCCAGCACGTAAAGCGTGTGCGGGATGCGCGAGGCGCGGCCGGTCTTGATGAGGCCGTCGGTCAGGCGCGCCTTGGAGAGCTCGGTGACCAGCTTGATGCGCTGCGCCTCGCCGCCCGACAGGGTCGGCGAGGGCTGCCCGAGGGTCAGGTAGCCCAGACCCACGTCCTGCATGAGCTGCAGCGGGCGGTGGATCTTCGGATGGGCCGCGAAGTATTCGAGGGCATCGTCGACCTCGAGCTTGAGCACCTCGCCCGCGTTCTTGCCGCGCATCTGCACGCTCAGCGTGTCGGCGTTGAAGCGCGCGCCGCCGCAGGCATCGCAGGGCACCTTGACGTCGGGCAGGAAGCTCATCTCGATGGTGCGCATGCCCTGGCCTTCGCAGATCGGGCAGCGGCCGTCGCCGGTGTTGAACGAGAAGCGCGCCGCGCCCCAGCCGCGCATGCGGGCCTCGCGCGTATCGGCGAATTGCTTGCGCACGTCGTCCCAGAAGCCGACATACGTGGCGGGGCAGGAGCGCGGCGTCTTGCCGATGGGGGTCTGGTCGACCTCGAGCACGCGGTCGATGGCCTCCCAGCCGCTGATGCGGGCGCAGCCGTTCCAGGCCGGCGCCTTGCCCTGCGAGACCGCGTGGACCAGGTTGTCGAGCAGCACCTCGCGCGCCAGCGTCGACTTGCCGGACCCCGACACGCCGGTGACCACCGACAGGCGGCCGACCGGAATGCGGGCATCGACATTGCGCAGGTTGTGCAGGTGCGCGCCCTTCACTTCGATCATGGGCGTGTCGGCCGTGACCGGCCGGCGGCCTTCGAGCGGATGCGCGAGCGGCTTGGCCAGATAACGGCCCGTGACGGACTCGGGCGAGGCGATCAGGTCTTCGGCCGTGCCCTGGGCCACGACGCGGCCGCCGCGGATGCCCGCGCCCGGACCGATGTCGATGATGTGCGAGGCGCGCTTGATGGTGTCGTCGTCGTGCTCGACCACCACCAGCGTGTTGCCGTTGCCCTCGAGGCGCGCGAGCGCGTCGAGCAGGATGCGGTTGTCGCGCGGATGCAGGCCGATCGTGGGTTCGTCGAGCACGTAGCACACGCCCTGCAGATTGGAGCCCAGCTGCGCGGCGAGCCGGATGCGCTGCGCCTCGCCGCCCGAGAGGGTGGGGGCCGCGCGGTCCAGCGCCAGGTAGTTCAGGCCGACTTCCTGCATGAAGTCGAGGCGGCCGCGGATCTCGGCCAGGATGTCGCGCGCGATCTCGCCTTCGCGGCCACGCGTGACGAGGCCCGTGAAGAACGTGTGGGCATCGGACACCGGCAGCGACGCGAGCTCGGCGATGGAACGATCGCGCCAGCGGACGGCCAGCGCGGTGCGGTTGAGCCGCTGGCCATGGCAGACCTTGCAGGTCTGCGCATCGCCCTCGTACCAGGCGTTCCAGGCGGTTTCTTCGCCGGTCTGCTCTTCGTCGAAGCCGCTGAGCTGCAGCCCGGTGCCGAAGCAGCCCGTGCACCAGCCGTGCTTGGAGTTGTAGGAGAACAGGCGCGGATCGGGCTCGGGGAAGCTGATGCCGCACGAGGGGCAGGCGCGCTTGACCGAGAAGTG
This sequence comes from Bordetella genomosp. 5, assembly GCF_002261315.1. NCBI lineage: Bacteria > Pseudomonadati > Pseudomonadota > Betaproteobacteria > Burkholderiales > Alcaligenaceae > Bordetella > Bordetella genomosp. 5. The sequence continues at coordinate 458,033 of NZ_NEVP01000011.1, read as the reverse complement.
CTGCTGCGTGGCCTGGGCGGCAATGCCGCCGTCGCGGCGCTCTTCGAGCGATCCGCCGCCCTGCGTCAGGTCGGTGAGCACGCTCATGGTGCCCTGGCCGAACTCGAGCGCGGTGCGAACGGCGTCACGCAGGCCTGCTTCGTCGGCCGGATCGACCAGCACGTCGGCCACCGGCAGTTCGATGGTGTGCTCCTTGTAGCGGTCGAGGCGGGGCCACGGGCTCACGGGAATGAATTCGCCGTCGACGCGCAGGTGCGAGTAGCCCTTGCCCGACGCCCATTTCGCGAGGTCGGTGTAGTAGCCCTTGCGCGCGGTGACCAGCGGCGCCAGCACGCCGATGTGCGTGCCTTTGTGCTCGCGCATCAGGCGCGCCACGATCTGGTCGGTGTTCTGCGGCTCGACCGGCACGTTGCAGTCGGGGCAGTATTGCGTGCCCAGCTTGACGTAGAGCAGCCGCAGGAAATGATGGATCTCGGTCATCGTGGCCACGGTCGACTTGCGGCCGCCGCGGCTGGTGCGCTGCTCGATCGCCACCGTGGGGGGAATGCCGAAGATCGCGTCCACGTCGGGCTTGCCCGCGGGCTGCACGATGGCGCGCGCGTAGGCATTGAGCGATTCGAGGTAGCGGCGCTGGCCTTCGTTGAACAGGATGTCGAAGGCGAGGGTGGACTTGCCCGAGCCCGACACGCCCGTGATCACGGTGAACTTGTCGCGCGGAATCTCGACGCTGACGTTTTTGAGGTTGTGCTCGCGGGCGTTTTTGATTTCGATGGCGCGCGTGGCCTCGCGGCGATGGCGCAGGTGCGATTGCAGCGGCGTGCCGTAGTCGGCGTCGGGCTCGGCGACACGCGCCACCAGCCCGGCCTGCTCGGCCTCCTGGCGGTCGGCGTCGCTGGACACCACCACGTCGGCCGGCAGGATGCTGACCTCGTAGTCGCGCAACGCGGCGCCGGTGTAGGAGCGCGGGTTGTCCATCAGGTCTTGCGGCGTGCCCACGCCCACCAGTTCGCCACCGGCGTCGCCGCCGTCCGGACCCAGGTCGATGAGCCAGTCGGCCGCGCGGATCACGTCGAGGTTGTGCTCGATCACCAGCAGCGTGTGGCCGGCCGCCAGCAGCTTGCGGAACGCGCGCATCAGACGCGCGACATCGTCGAAGTGCAGACCGGTGGTGGGCTCGTCGAACAGGAACAGGCTGCCCTTCTTGGCCACCTTGGCCGTCGAAATGCCGGAGCGCGCCGCTTCGGCCAGATGGCCCGCGAGCTTGAGGCGCTGCGCCTCGCCGCCCGACAGCGTGGGCACGGGCTGGCCCAGCCGCACGTATTCGAGACCGACATCGGCCAGCGGCGCGAGGCCGGTCTGCACGTCGCGCAGACCACGGAAGAACTCGACCGCTTCGCTCACGGTCATTTCGAGCACCTGGTCGATCGAGGCCGATTTGTTCAGGTGCTCGATGCGGACCTCGAGCACTTCGGGGCGGAAGCGCTTGCCGTCGCAGTCGGGGCAGCGGAGGTAGACGTCGGACAGGAACTGCATCTCGACGTGTTCGAAGCCGGTGCCGCCGCAGGTGGGGCAGCGGCCGTCGCCACTATTGAAACTGAACGTGCCGGCGGTGTAGCCGCGCTCCTTGGCCACCGGGGCCTGGGCGAACAGCTTGCGGATCGCGTCGAAGGCGCCCACGTAGCTGGCCGGGTTGGAGCGGGCGGTCTTGCCGATCGGGGTCTGGTCGACCATCACGACCTCGGCGATCTGCTCGGCGCCCAGCAGACGATCGAACTCCCCGGGGCTCTCGGACGGCTTGCCCTGGTGCTTGAGCAGCGCCGGATACAGCACGTCCTGGACCAGCGTGGACTTGCCCGAGCCCGACACGCCGGTCACGCAGACCAGCCGGCCCAGCGGCAGCGCGATCGAGACGTTTTTCAGGTTGTGCGCCCGTACGCCTTCGAGCAACAGCTTGGGCGTGTTGGCCGCCACCGGCATGGGCCGCGGCGCTTCGACGCGCTGGCGCGCGCCGAGGTAGTCGCCCGTGAGCGTGGGCGCCGTGCGCAGCTGGGCCGGCGTGCCGTCGAAAACGATCTGGCCGCCGCGCTCGCCCGGACCCGGGCCGATATCGATGATGCGGTCGGCCGCCACCATGACCTGCGGGTCGTGCTCGACCACCACCAGCGTGTTGCCGGCGTCGCGCAGGCGATGCATGACCTCGACCACGCGATGCATGTCGCGCGGATGCAGGCCGATCGACGGCTCGTCGAGCACGAACAGCGTATTGACCAGCGAGGTGCCCAACGCGGTGGTGAGGTTGATGCGCTGCACCTCGCCGCCCGACAGCGTACGGCTCTGGCGGTCGAGCGTGAGATAGCCGAGGCCCACGTCGCACAGGAATTTGAGGCGCGCGCGCGCTTCGGTGAGTAGCAGATCGGCGGCGGCGTCGAGCGCGCCCTCGAAGCGCAGCGTGTCGAAGAACGTTCGCACGCGCTCGATCGGCAGCAGCATCACGTCGTGCAGCGACAGGCCATCGAGCTGCTCGAGCTGTTCGCGCGACCAGTTGGTGCCGGCCGGCATGAAGCGGCGATAGCGGCCGTCATCGGGCGGCAGAACCGTATCGGCCTCGGCCTTGCTGCCCAGGCGCCACAACAGCGAATCGGGCTTGAGGCGTGCGCCGTTGCAGGTGGGGCAGGGCGTGTAGCTGCGGTACTTAGACAGCAGCACGCGCACGTGCATCTTGTACGACTTGGTTTCGAGCCAGTCGAAAAAGCGGCGCGCGCCGTACCACTGGTTTTTCCAGGCGGAGTCGGCGCCCTTCCAGTCGGGCGTGCCGCGGATGACCCATTCACGCTGTTCTTCGGTGAGCGCCTTCCAGGGCACGCCGAGCGGAATGCCGGCCTTGGGCGCGTACTTCACCAGGTCGTCCTGGCATTCCTTGAACGACGGCGTCTGCCAGGGCTTGACCGCGCCCTCGAGCAGGGTCTTGTTTTCGTCGGGGATCACCAGGCCGTAATCGATGCCGATCACGCGGCCGAAGCCGCGGCAGCTCTCGCACGCGCCGAGCGGGGAGTTGAACGAAAAGCTGCTGGGCAGCGAATCGCTGTATTCGATGTCGCAATCGGCACAGTGCAGCCGATCGCTGAACTTCCAGACGGCCGCGTCGGCGCCGTCGTCGTCCATCACATGGATCGCGAGGTGGCCGGCGCCCATGCGCAGCGCGGTGTCGAGCGCTTCCATGACCCGGTCGCGCTCGGCATTGCCCATGCGCAGCCGGTCCTGCACGACGTGCAGCACGCGGCGGGCCTCGGTGGCCTGCTTGTCGGCCTTCTTGCCCTTGCCCTTGGCGGGAGCGGCGGCCCGCGCCGGCGCCGCGTCTTCGGCGTGCACGCGCGTATAACCCTGGCCTTCGAGAAAGCCCTTCACCTCATCTTCGGAGAAGTTGGCCGGCACCGCGATCGGGAAGGTAATCACGAGGCGCGGATCGCCGGCCTCGGCGGCGCGGTGCGTGAGCGCGTGAAAGATCGATTCGGGCGAGTCGCGGCGCACGAGCTTGCCGCAACCGCGGCAATACAGCTTGGCGCCGCGCGCGAACAGCAGCTTGAGGTGATCGTTGAGCTCGGTCATGGTGCCGACCGTGCTGCGCGAGCTGCGCACCGGATTGGTTTGGTCGATGGCGATCGCGGGCAGGATGCCCTCGATGCGATCGACCTGCGGCTTGTCCATGCGGTCGAGGAACTGCCGCGCGTAGGGCGAGAAGGTCTCGACATAACGGCGCTGGCCCTCGGCATACAGGGTGTCGAACGCGAGCGAACTTTTGCCCGACCCCGAGACCCCGGTCACGACCACGAGCTCGCCGGTGGCGATCTCCAGGTCCAGGTTCTTCAGGTTGTTCTGGCGGGCGCCAACGATGCGGATATGGGAGCTCATGAAGCGTAATCGTAGCCTGAGGGGTGGGCCGGCCTGCCGCGGCCGCGAGATCGGGTGGCCGGGAAGGATACTGTGGAATAATTGGCTATATCGTGAACGCCATGACCACATTGTGGATAAACCAGATGTGGGCGAGCGCGCGGATTTCAAGCCTGCCACTCTGTAAGCGGCGAAGGTACGACACCGCAAGCCGCGCGCCCGGCACGGGGGCATGGTGCGCGGCAAGCTGTATGGATAAACAGTATCGCAGATTTTGCGCACCGCCGCGCCGGCGCCGCGCATCAGGAGACGTCTTGTCCGAATCGACCGTGGCCGGGACGGCCGCCTTCGCCAAATTCATGGCCATTCTCCAGGCCGTGGCCGACGCCGCGCAGCCGCTGTCGATCGCCGATCTCGCCCGCGCCAGCGGCTATCCGCGTTCCACCGTGCATCGCATTGTGGCGGCGCTGGCCGAGCACGGGATGCTGCGCGAGATGCGAGGCGGCTATGGCATCGGCACGCGCGTGCTGGGCCTGGCGAGCCGCGCATGGTCGCAGTTCGACGTGCGCGAGGCCCTGGCCGGAGAGCTGCGCGCATTGCGCGACCTCACCGGCGAGACCGTGCATCTGGCCGTGCCGGCGGGCACCGCCATGATGTACATCGACAAGCTCGAGAGCCCGGGTCCGCTGCGCATGGTGTCGCGCGTGGGCGCGACGGTCGCGGCGCACCGCAGCGCGGTGGGTCGCGCCTGGCTCGCGGCGCTGACGCCCGAACTGTGCGAGGCGCGCCTTGCCGCATTGCCCGATTGCGACGACGCGGCGCGGGGCTTGCTGTCCAGCACCACGCTGCCGCAGGCGCGCGCCCGTGGCTATGCGCTCGATGACCAGGAAAACGAAGCCGGTATCTGCTGCTATGGCGTGGCGCTGCAGGCGCCCGATGACACAGTGGTAGCCTGCGTCAGTGTGAGCGTGCTGTGCTTCCGCACCCACGCCGACCCGCTGCAGGCCTATGTCGCCCCTTTGCTGGCGCTGCGCGAGCGCTCGCGCGCGCTGCTCGGACTGCTGCCGCCGCAGGGCGGCTGAGTCCCCGCTCTTCCTTTTGCTGTTTCCACGTTTTCAGCGAGGTATTCCGTGACTGCTCCTTCCGATCATCCTGCCCTGACTGCCTTGCACACCGCCCGGGTGGTGCCCGTGCTGCGCTACGACGACGCCGCGACCGCCGCCTACGCCGCCGAGGTCGCGTTCAACGCCGGCTGCACCACGCTCGAGCTGACCTGGACCATCCCCGGCGTGACGGACCTCGTGCGCGCGCTGCGCGACAAACACGGCGACCAGGTGGTGCTGGGCGTGGGCACCATCCTGGATGAATCGCAGGCGCGCGACGCCCTGACGGCGGGCGCGGACTTTCTGGTGTCGCCCGGCCATACCCCGGGCATCGTGGAGCTGGCGCATGCCGCGGGCGGGCTGTGCCTGCTGGGCGCCTTCACGCCCACCGAAGTGCTACAGGCGGTGCGCGCCGGCGCGGACATCGTGAAGGTGTTCCCGGCCGACACGGGCGGGCCGCGCCATCTGGCCGCGCTCAAGGCGGTCTTTCCGGACGTGGCGTTCTGCCCCACGGGCGGGGTGACCGCACAGAACATGGGCGATTACTTCGCGGCCGGCGCGGCGATGGTGGGCATCGGCAGCAATCTCTATGACAAGACCGCCTTCGCGGCGCGCGATACCGGCACGCTGGTGCGGCAGATCGTTCAGACCCTGGAGGCCGCCCGTGGCTGATTTCGACATTGTCGGTCTGGGCGAGCCCCTGATCGAGTTCAACCAGACCCAGGCCGGCGAGCGCCAGTATCTGCAGGGCGTGGGCGGCGATACCTCCAACGCGGTGATCGCCGCCGCCCGGCAGGGCGCGCGCTGCGCCTATCTGACCCGGGTCGGCGACGACGCCTTCGGTGAGCAACTGCTCGAGCTGTGGCGCGCCGAGGGCGTGGACACGCAGGGCGTGCTGACCGACAGCGGCGGCCACACCGGCATGTATTTCGTGCAGCACGGCCCCGACGGGCATGTGTTCAGCTATCTGCGCGCGGGTTCGGCGGCGAGCCGCATGCAGCCGGACGATCTGGAGCTGGGCCTGGTGGAGCGCGCGCGCTTTCTGCATGTGTCCGGCATCAGCCTCGCCATCAGCGCCAGCGCGTGCGACACCGTGTTCGCCGCGATGGCGCGCGCCCGCGCCGCGGGCACCGAGGTCAGCCTCGATTCGAATCTGCGTCTGCGGCTCTGGCCGCTGGCGCGGGCGCGCGCCATCCTGCGCGAGGCGCTCACACAGGCCGATCTCTTCCTGCCCAGCATGGATGACCTGCGTCACCTCACCGGGCACGAGGATCCCGAGCGCACGCTCGACTGGATCCGCGAGGCCGGCGCGCCCGGCGTGGTGGTGCTCAAGCTCGGCAAGGACGGCGCGGTGATCGACGATGGCGAGAGCCGGGTGCGTGTGCCCGGCCATCCCGTGAAGGCGGTGGATGCCACCGGCGCGGGCGATTGCTTCGCCGGCAATCTGCTGGCGCGCCGTTGCCTGGGCGACGATTGGCGCGCCGCGGTCACCTACGCCAACGTGGCGGCGGCCCTGTCGACCCAGGGCTATGGCGCGGTCGAGCCGCTGCCCCGCGCGGAGGCCGTGCTGGCGAAGATGGCGGAAGGCTGAGGGCCACCGGGAGACGGATCCCTGGCGCGGCCGAACGCCCACAGCTGAGCCGCCGTCTCCGCGTGGACAATTGGCCGCCTTGCCGGCCCCACCGATTTCCGGCTAGAATGCCAAGTTACCTGAATTTCGCCGCACGCCAGCAAGCAGTTTGATTGCGGGTGTCGCTGTACTGGATATGTCCGGTTGCGCGGCGGCTTTTTCGAATCAACCCGCGAACCCTATACCGGAGTCATCATCATGGCAGAACGCAAGCGCGTGCGTCGTAACACCCTGGAACGTCGTTGCCTGGGCAAGAGCTTCAAGCGTCTTTTCGTGACCGCGCCCAAGGGCGTGTTCAAGATGCTGGAAAAGATCAAGCGCGTCTAAGCGCCTTCGGTCCAGACCAACAAAACGCCGGCATAGCCGGCGTTTTGCTTTTGTGCCGGCTAAGCCGGCGTTTTGCTTTTGCGCCGTGCGCGCCACGGCCTCAGTCGGGATTCTTGAACTGCGGCATGGCCGCGTGCGGCGCGTCGGTCGGCAAACGCCGTGCGCCGGTGTCGACCGGCGCGCTCGACGGCGGGGGCGCACCGGCCGGGCCGAGCTGCGGGCGGATGAAGTCCATGAAGGCGCGGGTCTTGGCCGGCAGGATGCGCGACGGGAAGCGGGCGTAGATCGAAATCGGCTGGACCTTCCAGTCGGGCAGGATGCGGCGCAGCGAGTTGCGCTCGATCACCGGATCCAGCGCCAGGCACGAGGGCAGGCGCGTGATGCCCAGCCCCAGACCCGAGAGCGTGCCCATGACGCTGATGTTGTTGCCGGCGAGCTGCCCCTGCACGTCGACGCGCTCGGTCCGCACGCCGTTGTTCAGGATCCAGTACGAGTGCGCGTCGTCGATCGCGGTGCGCAGGCACTGATGATGCGCGAGGTCGGCGGGTTGCTCGGGCTCGCCATGACGCTCGAGATAATCCGCCGAGGCATACAGATAGTTATCAAGTGCGATGATCTCGTGTTCGACGCTGCCCGGGGTGTCGGGTTCGCCGTCGCCATCGCGGCCGAAGCGCAGGATGACGTCGAACGGCTCGCCCTGCGAATCCGCGCTCGACTTCATGCTCAGATCGAATTCGCATTCGATGTCGGGATAGGCATCGGTGAAGTCGCGGATCGACGAAGGCAGCAGCCAGATGGCGAGGCTGTACGGAATCGAGATGCTCAGGCGGCCTTTGGGGCGGCTTGCGAGCGAGCGCAACTGCTCGTGCGCCAGCCGGGCCTCGTCGATCAGGCCCTGGCAGCGGCGCAGATAGATATCGCCGGCGTCGGTGAGCTCGAGACGGCGGGTGTTGCGGTTGATCAGGCGCAGGCCGATCGCCCGCTCCAGCTGGCTGATGCGGCGCGACAGCGTGGAAGTGGGGATGTGCAGCGCCCGGGCGGCCAGGCTGAAGCTCTTGCGCTTGGCCACTTCCACAAACAGGGCGATGTCGTTGAGCTGTACGGGACTCGGTTCCATGGCGGGCAGGCGGGGGCAACGCGGCAGTGTACCTGCTCGCGCGCTGGCCCTGCATCCCCGATGCCCCGACATATGTGAATTCGTGACATATTCGTTTTCAAAATCCGCGCAAGCCCGAATATCGTGGTTCAGGCGGATTCCGTACACTGCCTTCGTGACCTGCCTGCCGCCCCACGTGCCCTCTCATCTTCGTCCCGCCGCATGATCGAACCGACCTATCGATTCACGGTCCTGACGCCCACGTTCAACCGCGCAGCGACACTGTCCCGGGTCTACGACTCGCTTTGCCGCCAGACCCTGCGCGACTTCGAATGGGTGGTGGTCGACGACGGCTCCACCGACAACACCCGCGAGGTCGTCCTGGCCTGGCAGGCCCGCGCCGATTTTCCGATCCGCTATTTCTGGCAAAACAACCAGCACAAGAAGGCGGCGTTCAACCGGGGCGTGCGTGAGGCGCGCGGCGAATTCGTGGTGGCGCTCGACAGCGACGACGCGATGCCCGCCGACGCGCTGGCCATCCTCGATGCCGCCTGGGACGAGATCCCGGCCGACCGCCGCGAGTCGTACGTGGCCGTCACCGGACTGTGCGCGCGGCCCGACGGCAGCATCGTGGGCGAACGCTTTCCCAAGGATCCGCTCGACGCCACCGCCGTGGAGATGTACTTCCGCTACCGCGTGCCGGGCGAAAAATTCGGCTGCATGCGCACCGACGTGCTGCGCGCGTATCCCTTTCCGCAGGATGTCGCGGGCTTCGTGCCCGAGAGCCTGGTGTGGTGGGCGATCGCGCGGGCCGGCTTCATGACGCGCTTCATCAACCGCGTGGTGCGCGTCTATCACGACACGCCGGGCGGCCTGATGAACAGCGGCGTCTCGATCCGCAACAACGTGCAGGGCCTATATCTGCTGGCCTGGGACATGCTGCAGCATCACATGGACCAGATCCTGCACCGGCCGCGCGAGTTCCTGCTGGCGGCGGCGCGCTACACGCGCTTTCGCCTGCACCTGCAGAATTCCGGGCTGCCCACCGCCGTGTCCAACTACCGGCTGACCAATGTGTGGGCCGGTATGCTGGTCACGGTGATGTGGCCGCTGGGCTATGTCATGTACCGGCGCGACCGGCGCCGCGGCCTGGCCTGACGCGCGTCAGGCCGCCTGAGCGTGCCCCAGCCCCAGATACACCTCCACCACGCGCGGGTCGCGCGCCACCTCGGCGGCCGGCCCTGACAGCGTCACCTTGCCCATTTCCAGCACATACGCATGGTCGGCCACCTGCAGCGCCGCCCTCGCGTTTTGCTCGATGAGCAGGATCGACACGCCGCGGCGGCGCAGCTCCGCCACGATCAGGAACACTTCGCGCACGATGCGGGGCGCCAGCCCGAGGCTGGGCTCGTCCAGCATCAGCAGCCGCGGCCGCGCCATCAGCGCGCGGCCCACGGCCAGCATCTGGCGCTCGCCGCCCGACAAGGTGCCGGCGAGCTGCCCGCGCCGCTCGCGCAGGCGCGGGAACAGCTCGAACACTTCCGCCATGCATTCCTGCTGGTCGCGCTGACCGGTGCGGTAGCGATGGAAGCCCCCGAGCAGCAGGTTGTCCTCGACGCTCATCTCCGCGAACAGCTCGCGCTTCTCGGGCACGAGGTTCATGCCGGCCGCGACCATTTCCTCGACATCGGCGTGGGCATGCGAGGTGCCGCCGAACTGGATCTCGCCGCGCGACGGCAGCACGCCCATGATGGCCGACAGCAGCGTGGTCTTGCCCGCGCCGTTGGGGCCGATCACGGTCACGATCTGGCCTTCGCCCACCTCGAGGTCGACGCCGGCGACGGCTTCGATCTTGTCGTAGGCCACGTGCAGGCCGCGCACTTGCAGAAGGGGTGCGCTCATGTCGTCGCTTCCATATCGATACCGTTTTCCACGCCGCCCAGATACGCCTCGAGCACCGCGGGGTCGCGCTGCACCTCGGCCGGCAGGCCCTGTGCGATCTTCTGGCCGAAGTCCATCACCACCACGCGGTCGGCCAGGCCCATCACGAATTCCATATCGTGCTCCACCAGCAGGATGGCCATGCCTTCGCCGCGCAGGCGGTCGAGCAGCGCGGCGAGTTCACGCTTTTCCTGGTAGCGCAGGCCGGCCGCGGGCTCGTCGAGCAGCAGCAGACAGGGATCGGCGGCGAGCGCCCGCGCGATCTCCAGGATGCGTTGCTGGCCCAGCGCCAGCGAGCCGGCGGGGTCGAGCAGATGCGGGCCCAGCCCGACCCGCTCGATCTGGCGCGCGGCCTCGGCGAGCAGGCGCTGCTCTTCGGGACGGTCCATGCGCCAGGCCGAGCGCAGCACGCCGCTCTCGCCGCGCAGATGCGCACCGATCGCCACGTTCTCGAGCGCGCTCATGCGCTTCATCAGCTTGACGTGCTGGAAGGTGCGCGAGAGCCCCATGCGGGCGATCCGGCGCGCGCCGAGTCCCGCGACCTCCTGGCCGAGGAAGCGCACGCTGCCCGAGGTGGGCGTGTCCACGCCCGAGAGCTGGTTGAACATGGTGCTTTTGCCCGCGCCGTTCGGGCCGATGAGCGCAAGCACCTCACCGGCGTGGATCTCGAGGCTCATCGCATCGTTGGCCACCAGGCCGCCGAACTTGCGCGTCACCTCGTGCGCCACCAGAACCACCTCGCCGCGCGGCGGCATGGTCCGCCGGGGCAAGGGTTCGGCCTGCGTGTCGACGCGGCGGGGCGGCACGCGCACCGGCACGATGCGCGCCAGCGCCGGCCAGATGCCGCCGCGCCAGCGGTGCAGGAGCAACACCATGCCGAAGCCGAACACGATCACTTCGAAGTTGCCGCTCTGGCCCAGCAGTCGCGGCAGCCAGTCCTGCAACCATTGCTTGAGCACGGTGAAGACGCCGGCGCCGACCAGCGCGCCCCACACGCTGCCGGCGCCGCCGATGACGGTCATGAACAAATACTCGATGCCCATCTGCAGGCCGAACGGATTCGGATTCACGAAGCGCTGCATGTGGGCATAGAGCCAGCCCGAGGCGCAGGCCTGCAGCGCGGCGATGATGAAGATCACCATGCGCGCGCGCGCCGTGTCCACGCCCATCGACTCGGCCATCACGCGGCCGCCCTTGAGCGCGCGGATCGCGCGGCCCTCGCGCGAGTCGAGCAGGTTGCGCGTGGTCCAGATGCCGATCAGCAGGAACGCCCAGATCAGGTAGTAGATCCGGTCGCCCTGGTGCAGGCTGATGCCGAAGAGCGAGATGGCCGGGATGTCGGTGAGGCCGGTGTGCCCGCCCAGCCCTTCGGCCGAGCCGAAGGCGAAGTACAGGCTCAGGCCCCAGGCGATCGTGCCCAGGGGCAGGAAGTGTCCCGAGAGCCGCAGGGTGAGCGCGCCCAGCAGCCACGCGACCAGCAGCGTGAGCAGCAGGCCGGCCAGCAGCGTGAGCCACGGCGACAGGCCGAGCCAGGCCACGACGGACGGCAGGGCGTCGGCGCGCGTGGTCAGCACGGCGGTGGTATAGGCGCCCAGGCCCACGAACGCGGCCTGGCCGAAGCTCGTGAGGCCGCCCACGCCGGTCAGCAGCACCAGGCCGATGGCCACCAGCGCGTACAGACCGATGTAATTGAGCAGGGTGACGTAGAACGCGGGCAGACCCAGCGGCGCCAGCGCGAGCAGGATCAGAAAGACGGCGAGGAGGCGGCCGGACGTCATGCTTCGTCCTCCTCTTCTTCGACCGTGTGGCTCTTGAGCGAGCGCCACAGCAGCACGGGAATGATCAGGGTGAAGACGATGATCTCCTTGTAGGCGCTGGCCCAGAAGGCGGAGAAGGCTTCGATCAGGCCCACCAGCACGGCGCCCAGGGCCGCCACGGGGTAGCTCACCAGGCCGCCGATGATGGCGCCCACGAAGCCCTTGAGGCTGACGAGAAAGCCCGAATCGAAATACATGGTGGTGATCGGCGCGATCAGGATGCCGGAGACGGTGCCGATCAGGCCCGCCAACAGGAAGGTGATGCGGCCGGCGAACACCGGCGAGATCCCCATCAGCCGCGCACCGGCGCGATTGAAGGCGGCCGCCCGCAGCGCTTTGCCATACATGGTGCGTTCGAAGAACTGGTAGAGCACAAGGATCAGCACCAGCGACACGGCCAGCACCCACAGCGCCTGGCTATTGACGTTGAGCGGGCCGAGCGCGAACTGCGCGTCCGAGAAGGGGCGCGTGCGCGCGCCCTCGGCGCCGAATGCCAGCAGGCCCAGGCCGACCAGCGCCAGGTGCACCGCGACCGAAACGATCAGCAGCACCAGCGTGGAAGCCGCCGCGATCGGTTGATAGAACAGCCGGTAGAGCTGAGGGCCGAGCGGAACCACGATCGCCAGCGTCAGCAGCGCCTGCACCGCCATGGGCAAGTCGGCCAGCGGCAGCGTGTACAGCAGCCCCGCCAGCACGAACGGATAGACCAGCCGCGCGCCCCAGCGCCAGTCGGGCCGCATGCGGCCGTAGCGGCGCCGCTGGGCCAGCAGATCGGCCAGCGCTTCCGCCACGGCGAACGCGACCACCAGCCAGACCAGCAGCACGGGTTTGCCGGCCTGCAGCGCGGCCATGGTGAGGGCGCCAAAGGCGACGAATTCGCCCTGCGGGATGAACAGCACCCGCGTGACGGTGAAGACGAGCAGAATGGCCAGGGCCAGCAGCGCGTAGATCGCGCCGTTGGTCAGGCCATCCTGCCCGAGGATCAGGGCTATCTGAGCATTCATGCGTCGTGGTTCCGGCCCGGCGTCTTACTTGACCAGCGTCCAGTTGCCGTCACGCACGGTGATCAGCTCGCGTCCGCGTTCGTCGAAACCGCTGTGGTCGGCGGCGCTCATGTTGTAGACGCCCTGCGTGCCCACCAGCTCCTTGGTCTGTTCCAGCGCATCGCGCAGCGCGGAGCGGAACTCCTTGGTGCCCGGCTTGCCGGCCTTCTCAGCAATCGGAACGGCCTTCTCGAGCAGCAGGCCGGCGTCGTAGACGTTGGCGCCGAAGGTGGCGGGCACCGAGCCGTGCAGCTTCTGGTAGGCGGCGATGTAGTCGGAGGCGACCTTCTTGGACGGGTTGCTGTCGGGCATTTCCGGCAGCACCAGCATCAGGCTGGCCGCGAGGATCGTGCCTTCGACCTTCTTGCCGCCGAGCTTCAGGAAGTCGGGCAGCGCGGCGCCGTGGGTCTGGTAGAACTTGCCCTTGTAGCCCTGATCGAACAGGGTGGTCTGCGGCAGCACGCTGGCCGCGCCCGGAGCGGCGATCAGCACCGCGTCCGGCTTGGCGGCGAGGATCTTGAGCGCCTGGCCGGTCACCGAGCTGTCGAAGCGCAGGTAGCGTTCGTTGGCGCTGATCTTGATGCCTTTCTCGGTCGCCATGGCCGAGAACACCTTGTACCAGTTCTCGCCGTAGGGATCGTTCAGGCCGATGAAGCCCACCGTCTTGATGCCGGTCTTGGCCATGTGGTCGACCAGCGCACGGGCGATGATGTCGTCGTTCTGCGTGGTCTTGAACACCCACTTCTTCTGGTCGTTCATCGGCAGCACCACCGCGGCGGTACCCACCGGCGCCAGCATGGGCACGCCGGCCTCGGCGGCGAACTGGATCACGCCCATCGCGTTGGGCGAGCCCGACGGGCCGATCAGCGCGTCGACGTTCTGCTCCGAGATCAGCTTCTTGAACGCGGTGACCGATTGCGTGGAGTCGCTGGCGTCATCGAGCGAGATGTACTCGACCGTCAGGTCGCCGATCTTCTTGGGCAGCAGCGGGACCGTATTTTTTTGTGGGATGCCGACCAGGGCGGTGGGGCCGGTGGACGACGTGACCACGCCGACCTTGACCTGGGCCAGGGCGGGGAAGGCGATCAGGGCGGCGGCGGCCGCGGCCGCCAGGGAGAGCTTGTTCGACAACATGGCAATTCCTCCGTGCTTTGGAGAGGGTGGATGCTGCGCTTGCCGCGGGCGCCGGGAAGGGCGTCCGCGCTTCGTGGGACTGCTTGTTAGACGGGGTGAAACGTTCAGATCGTGATCGAGCCCACGCTCGCGCCGCCGCAGACATACAGCGTCTGGCCGGTCACGAAGCTATTGGCGGGATCGGAGAAAAACATGACCGCGCGCGCGACGTCGTCGCTGCGGCCGATGCGCTTGACCGGGATGTTGTTCGCGAGCGCGCGCTCGCGTTCGCTGCCGGGTTCGATGACCTCGTAGAACATATCGGTCTGGATCGGGCCGGGCGCCACCACGTTGACGGTGATGCCGCTGGGCGCGAGCTCCAGCGCCCACGTGCGCGCCATGCCGATCATGCCGGCCTTGGTGGCGGAATAGGCCGTGCGCGTGGGCAGGCCCAGCGCGCCGCGCGACGACAGCAGCACGATGCGGCCGTAGCCGCGCTCCTGCATGCCCGGCAGCGTGGCCTGCACCAGCGCCAGCGCCGCGCCCAGATGGATCTGCGTCAGTCCCTGCAGCTCTTCGGGCTTCACGTCGGGCAACAGATTCGGCCAGATCACGCCGGCGTTGTGGATCACGTGGCTCACCGGATGCCGGGCGGCCACCTCGGCGGCGGCCTGCGCCGTGGCGGCGGCGTCGAGCAGGTCCACCTGCACATGATGCAGGCGCGCATGGCGCTGTTCGCCCGTGCGGCGCGCCAGCGAAATCACCTCGTAGCCGGCCTCGAGCATGCTGCGGCAGATTTCGGCGCCGATGCCGGCGCTGCCGCCGGTGACGATGGCCACATTTTCATTGTTCATTGTGTTCCCCTTGCGTGGCGCTTGCGTCAGACCGGCGCCATGGCCAGCACGCGCAGCGGGCTGCCCGAGCCGTTGCGGATCTTCAGCGGCGCCGAGAAGATCACCGCGCCCTTGGGCGGCAGCTGATCGAGATTGGTCAGGCACTGCAGGCCATAGCGGTTGTTGCCGTGCATGAAGTAGTGGCAGGGATAGGGCGGATCCAGGTGCGCCGCCTGTCCCGCGTCGGTGCCGACCGACTCGGTGCCGAACCCATGCACGTCGCGCTCCTTGATGAGCCACGGCACGACATCCGCGTCGGGGCCCGGCGAGTGGGCGCCATCGGCCTGCATGTTCAGATATTCGGCGGGCTTGGCGCGCTTGGACCAGTCGGTGCGCATCAGCACCCACGAGCGGGCAGGAATCTCGCCATGCTCGGCTTCCCAACGCTTGACGAAGTCGATGGTGAGCAGGAAATCGAGGTTGTCGCGCGATTCGCGCGAGCAGTCGATCACGCAGGCGTTCGCGACGAAGGCCTCGACGGGGATGGTGTCGACGGTATTGTCGGGCTGGTCCTTGCCGCTGATCCAGTGGGCCGGCGCGTCGAAGTGCGTGCCGGTGTGCTCGGAACACGAGAAGTTGTTCCAGTACCAGGCCGGGCCGCGCTCGTCATAGCGCGAGATTTCTTCGATGCGGAACGGCCACGCCTGGCCGAACTCGGGCGGCAGCACGATGGTCGGAAACTCGGGCGTGAGGGTTTCGGTCAGGTCGACCACGCGGATCCGGCCTGCGGCCAGGTCGCCGACGAAACGGGCGAGGGTGTCTGCGCTCAATGGTTGCTCCTTGTCGATGCGGCGGGCTCAGGCGCCCAGCTCGCGTTCCAGTCCCTTGGGGTTGTCGGCCAGACGGGCGAGGAATTCCTCGGCCACGTCGCCCACGTACACGTCTTCGGTGCCCGCCTCGAGCGCGCGCACGATCGCGGCGGCGATCGCCTTGGGCGCCACGCGCGGGGGCGGCGTGCGCTGCTCCCATTCGTGGTCGACCGGGCCCGGGAAGACGTTGATCACGCGCACGCCCGCGGGCCGGAACTCGGCGCGCAGGCACTGCGCCAGCGACAGCGCGGCGGCCTTGCTCGCCGACCACACGCCGCGCGCGGGCAGATTCATCTGCGCATAGATGCTCAGCACGTTGACCCAGGCGCAGGCGTTGTTCAGTCCGTCGGCGGCGCGGCCGCACATCCCGGGGCCGAACGCCTGCGCCAGGCGCATGAGGCCGAGGCAATTGACGTCCAGCGCATCCCGCGCGCGGTTCACATCGCGCGCGCCGAGCAGCCCGCCCTCGCGTTCGTAGTCGGCCGTGTTGACGAGAATGTCGACCTTGCCGCCGATCGACGCGGCGGCGCGATCCACGGCGTCGGTGTCGGTGATGTCCAGCGGCAGGACGCTCACGCGCTCGTCCGTGCGCAGCGCCTCGAAGGCGGCGTCGCCGCGCCAGGCCTGCGGGTCGCCCACGAAGACCCGGGTGGCGCCGGCCTGCAGCAACGCGCCGACCAGGGCCTGGCCCACCGCGGAGCGCCCGTCGGTGACCAGGACGCGTCGCAGCTTCGGCGTGCAGGAGGTCTCGCGCAGCGTCTTGTCGTCTTCCATATGGGGTGTGTCCTTGGGCGGCAGGGCGATCATCACGGCCTGGCCGCTGCGATCCAGTTTGAGTACCAGGCGCACCGGCTCGCCGTCGCGGCAGTCCTCGTGCAGATGGGCCACCACGCTGGGGCCGGCGTCCATCACGACGGTGCCGACGTGCCAGGGCAGGCGCTCGCGGAAATAAAGGTCGTTGCTGTGCTGCAGGGTGGTGCGGGCGATGAGGGTGCCGCGTGGCGACACGTCGCGCCAGGGCAGCTCATGATGCAGGCAGGCGCCGCACACTTCGCGCGGCGGATACTGAACCGTGCCGCAGGCGGCGCAGACCTGCAGGCGGAACTGGCCGAGCGCCGCCGCGGCGGTCAGCCCCAGCGCGGCACGGCTGCGCGCGCCGGGCGGCAGCGTGGGCTGGCGCGTACGCGCGACCGGGTTTTTGCGCCCGGGGGGCTTGAGCGGGGCGGTCATGATGCGCTCCCGAGCAGCGCCGCGCCGGTGCACAGGCCGCGGTCGTAGTTGATCATGCCGAAGCCGCTCACCAGCGCGGTGCGCGCGTCGGCCACCTGCGTGCGGCCCGCGCCGCCGGTGAGCTGGCGCAGCGCTTCCACCGTGCCGAGATAGCCGCCGGCGGCGCCGGCCTGGCCGACCGAGAGCTGTCCGCCGTTGGTGTTGAACGGAAAGCTGCCGTCCACCGTGAAGGTGTGACGGCGCACGAACTCGGGCGCTTCGTTCTTGGCGCAGAAGCCCAGGTCTTCGAGCTGCATGAAGTTGATCACCGGGTAGTCGTCGTAGGCCTGCATCACATCGACATCCGCGGGGCCCCGGCCGGCTTGTGCGTAGAGGTCGTCCACGTCGAGCGTCCAGCCGCCGCGCGTCTGGATCGGATCCTCGCTCCAGGCGTTATGGCGCTCGATCGTGCCCAGCAGCCGCGCGTAGGGCAGGCCGAGCGCCCGGGCGCGTTCGTCGCTCATCACCAGGAAGGCGTCGGCGCCGGCGCAGGGCATGACGCAGTCGAAGAGGTGGATCGGGCTCGCGATCTCGCGCGCGCCCAGGTATTGCTCGAGCGTGAGCGGCTTCTTCATCAGCGCGTGCGGATAGCGCAGCGCGTTGTCGCGCTGGGCCACGCAGAGCTTGCCGAAGTCGGCACGGGTGGCGCCGCTCTCGCGCATGTAGTGGTCGGTGAGCAGCGCGAAGCTGGCGTTGGGGCCGCCCGCCCCGTAGGGATAGACGCCGTCCTGGGCAAAGCGGGAGAACTGGCTCACCGTGTTGCGGAACGAGTCGACATGGTTGGTATCGCCCGCGACGCAGGCGACGATCGAGGCGTCGCCGGCCTGCACGGCACGCGCCGCGCGGCGCAGCGCCACCACGCCCGAGGCGCCGCCCATCGGGATATGGTCGAGCCAGCGGGGCTGCATGCCCAGATGCTGCATCAGGCCGACCGCGCTGTCCGGCGCGAGCGTGAAGCTCGATACGCATACGCCGTCGACGTCGTGCTTGCGCAGGCCGGTGGCGCGCAGCAATTCGGCCAGCGCGCGTCCGAGCCACCAGTGCGCGGCATGCGTGCTGTAGCGGACGTAGGGCACCGTGACCGGCACGGCCACCGCGACGCCGTCGTAACCCTTGCGGCTCATGCGGCGTGCTCCTGGCGCTTCTTGAGCGCGCGGGTGTCGATGCAGCGTTCGGTGCCGAGCAAGGTCGGCGCCCAGTTTTTCATCTCGCCCCGCTGGATCTTGTTGGTGGTGGTGAGCGGCAGCGCATCCACGAACGCCACATAGCCGGGCGCCTTGTAATAGGCCAGTTGCTCCAGACACCACTGCACGAGTTCCTGCGCCGCGGCGGCGCGGCCGTCCGGGTCGGCGGGTTCGCTGTCGGCGACCACGCAGGCCAGGACCTCGTCGCCGCGCACGGGATCGGGCACGGCCGCCACGGCCGCGGTCTTGACGTTGGGGTGACGCAGCAGCACCGCCTCGACCTCGACGGCCGAGATGTTCTCGCCGCTGCGGCGGATCACGTTTTTCTTGCGATCGACGAAGCGCAGCGCCCCGTCGGCATCGCGGCGCACGATGTCGCCGGTATGAAACCAGCCGCCTTCCCACGCGGCATCGGTGGCCTCGGCGTCTTTCAGATAGCCGGCGAAGAAACCGTAGCGGGGGTCGTCGCCCGCATGGCGCACGAGCAGTTCGCCGGGCTGGCCCGCGGCCGCGTCGGTGCCATCGTCGGCCACGATGCGGACCTGAACGTCGGCCTCTTCGCGACCGAAGCAGTTCGATCCGATGTGGCGCGGCTCTTCGTTGGCGATGACGACGGCGCCGGCGCCGGTTTCGGTCATGGCCCAGGCCTCCAGCAGCGGGAAGCCGAAGCGGGCCTCGAAGGGCTCGTGCAGGCCGCGCTCGACGCCGGCGCCGAAGCCGAAGCGCACACGATGCTTGAGGTCCTGCGCGCTGTCGGGCGCCTTCATCAGCATGGCCGGCATCACGCCCAGGTAGTGCAGCACCGTGGCGCGCGAGGCGCGCACGCTGTCCCACCAGCTGCGCGGGTGGAAGCGGTCGAGCGGGATGAGGCAGCCGCCGGTCAGCACCATCGCCATGGCCGAATACGCCATGGCGTTCATGTGCACCAGGGGCAGCGGCGTGATCATGCGTTCCACGCCCGGGCGCAACGCGGCCAGGCCGCCGGCGCGCGCGTACCACCGGCCCGCGTGCAGGAAATAGCGATTGGGCAGGATGCAACCCTTGGGCCGGCCCGTCGTGCCCGAGGTGTAGAGCAGGGCGCATTCGCTCAGCTCGTCCGGCGCTTCGTTCGCGCGCGGGGCCGCGAACGGCGCGACCGGCACCGCGTCGGCCGGGCCCATCACGGCGAGCGGCCGGCCCGCCCGGCCGGCGGCGGCGCGCAGGTCGTCGTGCCGTTGCGGCAGCGCGACCGCCAGCGCGATCTCGGAGTGTCCCGTCAGGTACTCGAGTTCGGCGGCGCGCAGATCGGCGTTGATCGGCACGACCGACACGCCGAGCGCGTTCAGCGCGAACCAGTGCAGAAAGAAGTCGGGCCGATTCTCGAGCAGCAGGCCGGCGCGGTGGCCATGGCCGTAGCCCGCCGCCGCATAGGCGCTGCGCAGCGCTTCTACGCGGACCGCGGCGTCGGCATAGGCGAGCTCGCCTGCCGCGATGCCGTACAGGCCCGCCGTCTCCGGCAGGATACACAGGAAAGCGTGCTCCGGCCATTGGCGCGCGCTGTCGGTGAAAGCCTGGTGAACCGTTGCGTTCATGTCGCGCTCCTCACATGAACAGTTGAATGTTGCCGAAGGCCGCGTCGCAGTTCAGCAGATCGACGCGCTTGAGGCGCATGCGCAGCGCGCCGTCCTGGTCGACCAGGTGATGCGTGGCCCAGCCCGCGTAGAGGGTCTGCTCGTCCTGGCGCGACTCCACGTAATGGAAGGCGCTGCGCACCACGTAGCGGCCCTCGTCGGGCTGATGTTCGGGGTGGTCGTGTTCCACGGTGGGCGCCTGCAGCAGGTGATGCGAGCGGCTGCGCGGCTGTTGCGAGAACGTGCGGTTGCCCGTCAGGCGTTCGATCCGCACGCGTAGCAGCAGCTGGTCTTCGTACATCAGCGACGCATGCAGGCGCGCGTCCTGCTGGTCGTGGGCGAGCGGCATCCAGTAATGGCCATCGGCGGTGAAAAGCGCCAGCCACGCGTCGAACCGCTGCTCGTCGAGCAGGCGGGCTTCGGCGTAGACGAAATCGGCGAGGCGTTGGTCGAGCGGCGCGTTCATGCGCGGGCCTCCATGCTGTCGGTGAGGTAGCGGGCCCAGGCCCGGTACTGGTTGCGCATCTGCCATTCGTTGGTGCCGTTGGTGACGACGTTGCGCTGGCTCTGCTCGTCGGCCTGCCACAGCCGCGCCACGTTGACCCAGTCGTGCGAGCGGGCCGCCAGGCCTTGCTGGGCGCGCTCGTACATCTCCAGGTCGTCGTGGCCCACCACCGAGGTGGGCGCGTTGATCAGGCGGTTGTACATGAGGGTGCGTTCGAGCAGCAGGTCGGGCGCGCCGACCAGCCGGAAGGTCCACGACTCGACCAGCGTGCGGTCGGCGGCCAGCGGCTTGAAGATGCGCAGCGTCTGGATCGGGCCCTTGACCATGATGTTGGGGAAGTACACGGTGTTGTGGCGGACCTCGCCCAGGATGGCGTGGGCCCGGTCCTCGCCGTAGGCTTTCACCATCGCGTCCCAGTAGCCCGGGATCGTGGAGTACGACGCGTGAATGGAATCCGACACGCCGGTATGACCGTGGCCGTTTTCCCAGACGCGAATGCCCATGTTCTCGAAGAATTCGTAGGGCGAGATGAACGGCGCGAAGAGCTCCACGGCCATGGGCTTGGGCGTGCCCTCGGGTGCGGCCTCCCAGACCCTCACGGCGGTACCCGCCGAGGACTCGTGCGCCACCATCGGGTGGCAGGTGTCGGTCTGGTTGTCGACCAGCATCTTCCAGTTGCAGCGGTGCACGTAGCGGAACACCCCGCCCGCCACCTCGAGCCGGCCCTCGGGCGAGCGGTCGACCATGTTGTCGAGGGTGCTGAGCGACTCGCCGAAGAACGCCGCGAAATCCTGGCCCTGCGCGTTGAGGCGGCAGAAGATGAAGCCGCGATAATTTTCCACGGCGCCCACGGCCGCCATGCCGCTGCTGGCCTCGCAGGACGACAGCACCTCGGGGTCGTAGCCCTTCTTGAGCGGGATCGACAGGAGCGATCCGTCGGTCTTGAAGGTCCAGGCGTGGTAGGGGCAACGGAAGAATTTGCCGGTATTGCCGCAGGCATCGCCCGCCACCATGGTGCCTTTGTGCGGGCAGCGGTTGTACAGCACGCGTACCGATTTGTCGGTGTGGCGCACCATCACCACGGGCTGCGCGCCCACGGTGGTCGTGATGTAGTCGCCGTTGTTCGGCACCTGGCTCTCGTGGCCCACGTACACCCAGGTCGCGGCGTACAGGTGTTCCATTTCGAGATCGAACAGCTCGGGGCTGGTGAACAGATCCTTGTGCACTTCGGTCTCGCGCACCAGGGCGCGGACGGCGTCGGGATTGTCGCGGTAGCGTGGGCTCGCCATGTCTGCCTCTACAGGTCCAGCACCAGGCGGGCCGACTTGGCGCGCGAGATGCACATCTGAATGACCGTGCCGCTGGCCTTCTCGGCCGCTGACAGGTAGTAATCGCGGTGGTCCGGCTCGCCCTCCAGCACGGTGGCCTGACAGACGCCGCACTCGCCGCGCTTGCAGTCGTACAGCGGGTCGCAGCCGGCCTCTTCGAGCACATCCACGATGGTCTTGTCGGCCGGCACGGTAAGAACCTTGCCCGACTGGCGCAGCTCGACTTCGAAGGGCTGGTCGCCGGCCTGGGCCGTCGCCGTGGTGAAGAGTTCGAAATGGACGTGTGCCGGCGGCCAGCCGCGCTCGGCCGCCTTGGCGATCACCGCGTCGATCAGGCCCTTGGGACCGCACACATACAGGTGCTGATGCGGCGTGCTCGCCGCCAGCAGGGCATCGAGGTCGAAGCGGGCGGCGGGCTCGTCGTCGGCGTACAGGCGCAACGCGCCGCCCGCCAGACCCTCGAGCTCGCCGGCGAACGCCAGCTGCTCGCGGCTGCGCCCGGTGTAGTGCAGCGCGTAGTCGCGGCCGGCGCCGGCCAGCGCGGCGGCCATGGCGGCGATGGGGGTGATGCCGATCCCGCCCGCGATCAGCACCACAGGCGCTTCGCCGGCCGGGGCCTCGTGCAGCGGGAAGTCGTTCTTGGGGCCCTCGGCTTCGAGCTCATCGCCCACGGCTAGCGCGTGCATGTGGCGCGAACCGCCCTGGCTGTTGTCTTCGAGGCGCACGCCGAGGCGGTAGCGCGCCGGTTGTGCGAAACCGGCGGCGCCGCCTTCGGTGGCGATCAGCGAATAGCAGCGCGGCTCGGCCAGGCCGGGGATCGTGATCTTCAGGTGCGCGCCGGGTCCGAAGGCGGGCAGCGCGCCGCCGTCGGACCGCTCCAGACAGATCGAGCGGATCAGCGGGGATTCTTGGCGGATGTCACGTACGACGAGTTTCAGCGGAGCCACGATGGATCTCGATTCAAATGTCAGGCGGGAAGGTGTTCGGCGGCGCGGCGTTCGAGCGGCGCGCAGCTGGCCTGGGCCAGCGCCAGCTCGCGCAGTTCGCGCAGCCGCGCCGCGGCGTCGGGCTGGCCCAGCATGCGGCCCGCCGCGTCGATCAGCGTGTGGTACTTGCTCTGGCCGCGGGCGTGGGTGTCGCTGTAGCCCTTGACCAGACGGCGGCATAGCGTGGTTTCGACCGCCAGCGCGTAGTCGGTGGGCGCGATGCGGGCGATCAGCGCGAGCCAGGTCTGCAGGGCCTCGCTTTCGATCTGGTGGCGCAGGGTGGTGCGCCGGAAGCGTCGCATGCCGGCCAGTCCGTAAAACGCCAGAAAGCCCGGGAGCGTGCCCAGCCGCATGCGTTTGCCGCGCGCGAGCCGCTTTTCCACGAAGCGGCCGAAGCCCCGCGAATGCTCGAGCCAGCGGCCCAGGCGCACGGGCAGGGTGCCGCAGATTTCCTCGAGCCGGGGATGCACGAATTCGGTGGTGTAGACCAGCTGATCGGGCTTGGCGCCGACCTCGGCGCGCACGCGCTCGGTGCGGGTGCCGCGCGTCTTGAGGTCGGCGACACGGATCACGTCGTCGTACGCCATCGCCACCGCGAGGTGGCGCGCGGCCGCACAGGTCAGCGCCCAGCCCGCCGCGTCGCCGCCGTGCTGACGGTCCAGGGCGGCCAGCGTGTCCATGCGATCGAGGTACTCGCCGGCATAGGCCGGGTCCTGGTAGTCGATCAGCCGGCGCAGCGCCGCCACCATCAGCGGCTGGGCCGCGCCCGGGAAGTCGCGCCGCACCCGATCCAGCAGCGTCTGCGTGGCGGGGGAGGCGGCGTGTTCGGGCACCTCGGGCAGATGATCGGGCGCCACGATGGCATCGGGCTGGGCCGGCGCCTGCACCGCGGCGGCGTAACCGGCGCCGAAGGCGTGCAGGCTGGCCTGCACCCCGACACCGGCGCGCTCGATGGTGGCTTCGTAGGCATCGCGCGCAAACGGCAGGGCGCCGCTGCCGGCGACGGCGCCGAACAGGCTGGCGCTGATCACGCTGCCGTTGCGGTCGGCCAGCTCCTGCAGATCGAAGCAGAGAAAGCGGCGGGCGGCTTCGCGGCCGGCATCCAGCACCTTGTTCGGATCGGCGATGCCGTTGCCCGGCGCGGATTTCTCGCTCACCGCATAACTGCGGTGCGATGAGCTGATGAGCGTGGTGCGCTCCGGGGTGACGAGCCCGCGGGTAATGGCGCGGCCCCCTTCCATCAGCTCGGCGGCGACCACGAGATCGACGTCGCCCGGCGTGGGCATGAGCGCCAGCGCGGGTTGTCGTCCGGCGCGCGCGACTTCGGTCTCCGGCAGCAGTTCGAGGTAGTAGATGGTGGCGCCGGTGCGCTGGGCCACGCCCGGCACCGAGGTGGTCTGTGCCCACCATCCGGCATGCTCTGCCAGCTCCACGATCCAGTCTGCGAGCACGCCGCCGCCCTGGCCGCCCATGGCCAGGATGGCGATCTTGATCGGTTCGGTGCGGGCGGTATCGGTCAGGCTCATCGGGCGCTCACAGGGCGTAGCGGTTGAGGCGGGCGGCGCGGCGGCGTTGCAGGAAGCCGATCACGCCGTTGCGCACGCGGGCGAGCAGGCGGTCGCCCGCGCTCGGGTTGTGCACGATGTCGGCGCGGTAGAACGACGGGCACAGCACGGCGGCGTGCGCGACCTCGCCGCAGTTGCCGCAACCCACGCAGCTGCTTTCGACGTGTGCGACCGGGTCGGGCTTGAGCGGGTCGCCGCTGTCCTTCACCGAGAGCGAAGGGCAGCCCGACAGCCGGATACAGGCGTGATCGCCGGTGCAGACGTCGGGGTCGACGCCGAAGCGCTCCTTGACCACGCGCTTGCCTTCCTTGACCGCGCGATTGAACAGCGGCTTGATCCGGCGCTGCTTGTTCAGCATGCATTCCGACTGCGCAATGATGACCTTGGGCCCGCCCTCGTCGGTGGTGAGCGCCTCTTCGAGCACGGCGCGCACGCGCGACACGTCGTAGGTGTGGTCGATCGTGCGCACCCATTTCACGCCGACGCCACGCACGGCCGCGTCGATCGGATTGTTGGTGGAGCGGTCGGGATTCTCGGCGCGCGATGACAGGATGTCCTGCCCGCCGGTGGCCGAGGAATAGAAGTTGTCGACGATGACGATCACGCCATCGTATTTGTTGAACACGGCGTTGCCGATGCCCGAGGCGAGGCCGTTGTGCCAGAAGCCGCCGTCGCCCATGATCGATATCGGCCGCTTGGCCGCCGGCACGTTGAACGCCGCGGCGCTCGACGCGCCCAGGCCGTAACCCATCGTGGTGGCGCCCAGATTGAAGGGTGGCAGGATCGAGAACAGATGGCAGCCGATGTCACAGGAGATGTGATGCTGGCCGAGCTTTTCCTGGGCCAGGGTCAGGGCCGAGAAGATCGGTCGCTCGGGACAGCCGGTACAGAAGCCGGCGGGCCGAGGCGGCACGACGCTGGCCAGGTCGGCCGCATGGCGCATGAACGTGACGGGCTGCTCGGCCGGGCGTGCGGCCGGGGCGGGGCGCGCGCGCGTCACCTCGGTGGCCTGAAGCTGGCGCTCGCCCTGGGCGTCCGCGGCGGCGGGCGCGTGGGTCTGCAAGGCCTCCGGCGCATGGGCCGCCATGAATCGGCGGATGCCGTCGCGCATCACCTGGGTCGTGTACTCGCCCGCCATCGGCAGGACATCCTTGCCGGAAAGCTGAGTCGTGACACCGGCACGCCGCAGCACGGCGTGAAGATTCTGTTCGATGTAGTCGGGCTGCCCTTCTTCGAGCAGCAGCACCGCGCGCTTGTCGCGGCAGAAGTCCAGCACCTCGTCTTCGATCACGGGATACGTGACGTTCATCACATAAAGCGGAATGCGGCTGTTGCCGAAGTGATCGGCCAGGCCCTGCAACTGCAGCGCGCGGATCACGCCGTTGTACAGCCCGCCCTGCAGGATCAGGCCCACGTCCTGCAGCTCGCCATCGAAGAACTCGTTGAGCTTGCGCTCTTTGATGAACGAGATGGCGGCAGGCCAACGCTCTTTGATCTTTTCCTGTTCGTGCAGGAACGAGGCCGGCGGCAGCACGATGCGGCTGGTGTCGCGTTGCGGCGCTTCGAGCGCCTGCGCGAGCGAGAAGGCGGGGCGCTGGTTGTCCTTGGCGATGAAGCGGCCATGCACGTGACAGCCGCGGATGCGCAGTTGCAGCATGACGGGCGTCTTGCTCGCCTCGGACAGCGAGAAGCCGTCTTCGACCGCCTGCACCATGCTTTCGAGGTTGGGGCGGGGATCCAGCAGCCAGATCTGCGACTTCATCGCGAACGCGTGGGAGCGCTCCTGCATGATGGAGGAGCCTTCGCCGTAGTCTTCGCCCACGATGACCAGCGCGCCACCCGTCACGCCGCCCGAGGCCAGGTTGGCCAGGGCGTCGGAGGCGACGTTGGTGCCCACCGTGGATTTCCAGGTGACGGCGCCGCGAATGGGGTACATGACGGAGGCGGCGAGCGTGGCCGCGGCGGTGGCCTCCGAGGCGCTGGCCTCGAAGTGCACGCCCAGCTCCTGCAGGATCTCGTTGGCATCCGCCAGCACGTCCATCAGATGCGAGATGGGCGAGCCTTGATAGCCGGCGACATACCCCACGCCGGACTGCAGCAGGCCCTTGGTGACGGCAAGAATGCCTTCGCCGCGGAACTCTTCGCCCGCGCCAATGCGCAACTGCTGGACTTCTTTCTTGAACGACCTTTCCGCCATCGAGAAACCCCTTGAGCACGGACCTCAGGCCCGCGTTGGAATGTTGCGTGGCAACACGCACTTCCTGTTTTTCTGGCACCGCGAAAATACTTTAGAAGTCAACTTTTTAGCTGTCAATGAAAAACATGAAATTTCATTGAAAGAAAAAAATATCACGCTAAAACAAGGGTGTATATACTCGTTGTCCTGTGCTTTCGCTGCTGGCACGATGCCTGAAAGTGGTGCAGACGGCGGGTTTTATTCAGGGCTAACCCTATGCTGCGCAACAGCATCCCGACACGATGTGGTGCAGACCTGACCGAGGCGGCACCGGGCTGGTGCGCAGGCTGCTGCGATGCGTCAGCCGTGCGGGTTCGGCGGCCCGTTACGGACGCTGCGCGGGTCACGAATCAGCGGTGGTGCAATTCAGCAACGATGGGCGCGGACGACTCATGAAGAAAAACACAGCGACATCCGAGGCAGGCGAAGGCAGTCCCCGTTTCGTCGACAACTACCTGGCGTATCTGCTCGCGCAGGCGAGCCATCGCATCTCGGCCGAGTTCCACCGCCAGGCCAAGGAGGCCGGCATCTCGGTGACCGAGTGGCGGGTGCTGGCCAGTCTCGAAGGCAGCCCCGGTGAAACCATCGGTTCGCTCGCGGCGCTCGCGCTGACCAAGCAACCCACGCTCAGCAAGGTGGTGCAACGACTCGAGGCCGACGGCCTGGTGGTGCGCGCCGGGGTTCGCAGCGACCGGCGCCAGACGCGTGTGCGCATCACGGCGAAGGGCCACGCGCTGGTGGGCTCGCTCTGCGCGGCCGCGCTCGAGCATCAGGATGCCGTGCTGCGGCCCTTCGGCCACGAGCGCGCGGCCCAGTTGATGGAAATGCTGCGCGCCCTGATGGGTACCCCCCTCGAGCCCGCCGACGACGAAGAAACCTGACCGCGCCGGCGCCGCACGGCGCTCGATGCGGGCTCAGCCCGAATGGGGATCCAGGGGGCCAGACAGGTACTGCATGCAGAGCTCGCCGAGGCGCAGCAGGGCGGGCGGCAGCGTCTTGCCCTCCAGCGTCACGAAGACGAACTGCGATGACAACGCCAGCTCGGGCCGCAGTTCCATCTGCACCAGCTCGCCGCGCGCGATCGCCGGTTGCGCCACCTGCAGCACACCGAAGAACACGGTATCGGTCGTGCGCACCAGATCGACCAGCGCCTGGATGTCGTTCGACTGATATTGGATGGCGTCGATGAAGTGCACCGGCGGACCGAAATAGGCGTTGAGCCGGTGCATCACCTCGTCGCTGATCGCGCGGCCGCTGGCCGCGACGGCATAGCGGCGCAGGGCATCGAAATCGAGCGCGTGCCGGCCGGCGAGCGGATGGCCGGCGCGCACCACGAAACCGAGCGGCGTGCGCGGGAAGAAGCGCAGGTGCAGGTCGGCGTCGGCGGGGATGTGATTGCGGTGTACCACCAGCGCGTCGACCGCACCCTCGCGCAGTTCCTGCACCTGCATCTCGGGCGTGCCCCCGCTCAGCAGCAGCTTGATCGCCGGGTAGCGCTCCTTCATCTCGCGCAGCAGCGGCAGCGACAGGATCGCGGTGGGCGTGGGTCCCAGACCCAGTCGCAGCGTGCCGCCCGCGTAATCGGCCAGCAGGCTGGCGCTGCGGCGCAGCTCGGCGAGTTCGACCCGGATACGGCGCGCGCGGACGATGGCCAGCTCGCCCAGCGCCGTCAGTGTTTTCCCTTTGTCGCGCTCGAGCAGGCGGCCGCCGAGCGTCTCTTCGAGCGCCTGGATGCTGCGGCTCAGGGCGGGCTGCGTGAGATGCAACTTGGCCGCCGCGCGGCTGAAAGACTGGGTTTCCACGAGGACGAGGAAGTGTTCGAGCTGCTGCAGGTTCATCCGCGCCCCTTGTTTTATTACGTTCTGATTATGCTTTGATGATGAATTATGCATTGGACGTAATGAAAACGGCCTTCCAGAATGCGGGCCTTCACTGTCCGAATTCTCTGGAGCAACCGGCCATGGCCCATCGTTCGCCCTTTCCGCAGTCGGTTTCACCCCTGGTTCAACGTCTGTTGGGACTGGCCGCGGCCGGCACGCTCGCGCTGAGCATTGCCGCTCCGGCTGCCGCCGCCAACTGGCCGGTGCGTCCGGTATCGGTGGTGGTGCCGGTGGCCGCGGGCGGGGCGGCCGATGCGCTGGCCCGGGCCTGGGCCGCCTACGCCAGCAAGGAAATCGGCGGCACCGTGGTGGTCGAGAACAAGCCCGGCGCCAACGGCAGCATCGCGGCCGCCTTCGTGGCCAAACAGCCGGCGGACGGTCATGCGCTGCTGTTCGGCAGCACCTCCAACATGTCGGTCAATCCGTTCACCTACTCGCAGCTGGCCTACAACCCCACGCGCGATTTCGATCCGATCACGAAGATCGCCGGCACCTCGCAGGTGCTGGTGGCCAATCCCAAGACCGGGATCCGCTCCGTGGAGGATCTGGTGAAGAAGGCCAAGGCCGATCCCGGCCATCTCAACTACGGCTCGGCCGGCATCGGTAACTCGACCCATCTGAACGTCGCGTTCCTGGCCGAACATTTCAACATCAAGATGTCGCATGTGCCGTACAAGGGCGCAGCGCCCGCGATGATGGATCTGATCGGCGGCCAGATCGACCTGACCTCCGACGCGCTGACCGGCGCGGTGCCGCAGGTCAAGACCGGCAAGGCCGTGCCGCTGGTGATCTTCGGCACCGACCGCGTCGCGCAGTTGCCCGACGTGCCTACGATCGCCGAAGTGGGCGTGCAAGGCTTCCCCGGCGATGCCTGGTACGGCCTGATGGCGCCCAAGGGCACGCCGCCCGAGATCGTGACGCGGCTCACCGAGGCCACGCGCAAGTTCTGGGCCGACCCGGCGGTGCGCAAGCAGATGGACGAGATCTACATGACGCCGCCGAAGGCCCTGGGGCCCGAGTCGGTGGCGCAATCCATGACGACCGAAGCCGAGGTTTGGGGCCCCATCGTCAAACGCCTGGGCATCCGCAACGACTGAGTCATGCCGGGCCGCGCGCCCGGCGTTTTCTTGAGACACCATGAACGCCATTCCCACTCCGCCCCTGGCCGAGGCCGTCGAGCATCTGCCGCGCGGCGAAGACTTCCTGCTGTGGCCGCCTTGCCTGCAGTCGTACGGCTATCGCATCGTCGACCGCCTGTTCGCCACCCGCACCATCCGCCGGGGCGCGCAGCCCCGGCCCATGCCGCGCGCGCCCGAGATCGACGTGCGCTTCGATCAGGCCGGCGAGACGCTGGGCGTGGCCGACCTGATGGACCGCAACAACGTGGCCGGCCTGATCGCGATTCATCGCGGCCACATCGTGCTCGAGCGCTATGGGCTGGGCTTTCGCCCGCAGGAGCGCTGGTCGACCATGTCGACGGTCAAATCCATGACCGCCATGCTCACCGGCGCGGCGCTGCACGATGGCGCGATCGCCAGCCTCGATGACCCGGTCACCGCTTATGTGCCGGCGCTGGCCGGCTGTGCCTACGACGCCGTCACGGTCCGCCATCTGCTCACGATGTCGTCGGGCATTGCCTGGGAAGAGAACTACACCGACAAGGCGTCGGACGTGAACCGCTACAGCAAATCGCTGGCCGACAAGGTGCCGGGCGGTGTGCTGGCGCTGTTGCGGGCCTGCCATCGCGCGCACGACGCAGGGCGCATCTGGCACTACAACACGGGCGACACCTATCTGCTGGGCGCCGTGCTGAGCGCGGCCACCGGCGGCACGCTGGCCGACTACATGTCGCGCCGCATCTGGCAGCCGTGCGGCATGGAGTTCGACGGGTTCTACACGCTCGAATCTGACGACGGTCAGGAGATCGGCGGCAGCCGCGCGGGCATGACGCTGCGCGATATCGGCCGCTTCGCGCAGTTCGTGCTGGACGACGGCGTGGTCGGCGGCGAACGCATCCTGCCCGAGGGCTGGGTGGCGCAATCCGGCACGCCGGCGTTCCGGATTCCGGCTGACCTGCACACGGCGCAACGCCAGGCGCTGGGGCTGACCGCCTACGGCTACAGCTGGTGGCTGCGCGAGGACGGCGCGATGATGGCCATGGGCCATTCCGGCCAGCGCATCTTCATCGATACGCGCGCGCAGCTGGCGGTCGTGCAGCTCGCGGCCTATCCCGAACCGCGCTACGTGAGCCCCAACGAGCCCGACCGCGACGCCGCGCTCAACGCCTTCATCCTGGCCCTGCGCGACGCCACCGGAGCCCGCGCGTGAGTTCGCGCCGCGCCATGATCTGCGCGGCCCAGCCCGAGGCCGCGGAGGCCGGCGCGCGCGTGCTGATGGACGGCGGCAACGCGGTGGATGCCGCCGTGGCCGCCGCGTTCACGCAGTGCGTGGTGGACCCGATGATGGCCGGCATCGCGGGCTACGGCACCTTGCAGATCGCGCTGCCCGCACGCGGCGTGCACACCTGCATCGACTTCTGCGCCCGGGCGCCGGCCGCGGCGCGCCCGGATATCTGGGCGCATCTGCCCCTGAACGAAACGCCCGATGGTTACGCCTTCGTGGTCGAGGGCAACGTGAACGAGGCCGGCTATCAGTCGATCGGGACGCCCGGCACGCTCGCGGGCCTCGATCATGCGCTGTCGCGCTACGGCACGTGGTCGTTTGCCGACGCGCTGGCGCCGGCCCTGCGGCATGCGCGCGAAGGCGTGGTGGTGCGCCCGCACATGTACCAATACGGCGCGCTCGACCGCGCGCGCGGCGGCATGCTGGAGACGCGCGAGCGGCTTGCGCTGACGGCCACCGGCCGCGCGGTGTACCTCGATGCCGAAGGCCAGTTCAAGCGGCCCGGCGAGCGCCTGCACAACCCCGACCTCGCCGCCACGCTGGAACATCTGGCGCGCGTCGGCGCGGCGGATTTTTACCGCGGCGAGATCGCCGGGCGCATCGCCGACGACATGCGCGCGCACGACGGCCTGCTCACGCTGGCCGACCTGAACGCGTATCGGGTCGCCGAAGTGGCGCCGCTGTGGGGCGAGTATCGCGGCTGGCGCGTGGCCGGTTTTCCGCCGCCCGCCGGCGGCCTCACGCTGATCCAGGCGCTGCACGTGCTGGCGCAATTCGACGTGGCCGCGCTCGGTCACAACAGTCCGGCCTACCTCGATCTGCTGGCCCGCGCGCTCAAGTGGGTCACGATCGACAAGGACACGCTGATCGGCGATCCCGAGTTCGTCACCGTGCCCGTCGAGCAACTGCTGTCGCAGGCACACGCGGCGTCGATCGCCGCGCGCATCCGCGACCGCGTGCCCGCGGAGCTGGCCCGGCTCGCGCCCGGCATCGCCGCCGAACCGCGCGACACCACGCAGGTCTGCGTGATCGACGCCGCGGGCAACGCGGTCACGCTCACGCATAGCCTGGGCACCAGCTCCGGCATCATCACCGACGGCCTGGGCGTGCTTTACAACGGCCTGCTCAGCGGCTTCGACCCGCGTCCGGGCCGGCCCGCCTCGATCGGCCCGGGCAAGCGCCGCACCAGTTCGCAATGCCCGCTGCTGCTGTTTCGCGACGGCGAAGTCCAGGCGGCGCTCGGCGCGCCGGGCGGCACGGCCATCGCGTCGGCCCTCACGCAGACGGTCGTGAATCTGGTGGATTTCGGCATGAGTGCCTTCGAGGCCGTGGCCGCGCCGCGCATCTCGGTCACCGGCAACGCGATTGACGTGTCCAACCGGATCCCGCGTTATGTGACCGACGCCGTCGAGGCGCAAGGTCAGACGATCCATCGCTCCTGCCATAGCTACGCCTTCGCCGCGCCCCACGTGGTGTCGCGCATGACCGGCACGCTGCAAGGCGGCGCCGACCCCCAGCGCGACGGCGTCGCGCTCGCTGTGGCGCTCTGAAGAGACGCCCGTCTCACTGTCCCCGGTTTCACAACCTGCGGTAATAAGTGGCCCGCATGGGCAGAAACCCCTAATTGACGGCGCTGTCGGGCCTAGGCAATATCCGCCGGTCTTTAATATTCAGATACCTGTCAGGAGCTATCATGCGCCGCACCTTGATTGCTATCGCGATCGCCGCCGCCGTCGCTGCCCCCACCATCGGGCACGCCAAGACCTTCCGCTGGGCTGCCCAGGGCGACATCCTCACGATGGATCCGCACTCGCAAAACGAGGGCATGACCATCGCGGCGAACAGCTACATCTACGAGCCGCTGGTCGACTACGACGCCTCGTTCAAGGTCGTGCCGCGCCTGGCCACCTCCTGGGAGCAGGTTTCCCCCACGCTGTATCGCTTCAAGCTGCGCGAAGGCGTGAAGTTCCACGACGGCGCCGCCTTCACGGCCGACGACGTGGTGTTCTCGGTGCACCGCGCCATGGCGCCCACCTCGAACTACAAGGCCTACACCACCGGCATCAAAGAGGCGCGCAAGATCGACGACCTGACGGTCGAGATCGAAACGTCCGCCCCGAACCCGGTCCTGCTGCGCCAGCTGCCCAACGTGTTCATCATGAACAAGGCCTGGGCCGAAAAGCACAACGTCACCAAGCCGCAGGACTTCGTCAACAAGGAAGAAACCTTCGCGGCGCGCAACACCAACGGCACCGGCCCCTACCAGCTCAAGTCGCGTGAAGTCGACGTGCGCACCGTGTTCGCCGCCCACGCCGGCTGGTGGAACAAGGACAAGAAGGTCGGCAACGTGACCGAAGTGGTCTTCACGCCGATCAAGCAGAACGCCACCCGCACGGCCGCGCTGCTGTCGGGCGAAATCGACTTCGTGCTCGACCCGGCCGCCCAGGATCTGGATCGCCTGCGCCGCGAAGCCAAGGTGGTCGAAGGCAACGAATACCGCACCATCTACATCGGCT
This sequence comes from Bordetella genomosp. 5, assembly GCF_002261315.1. Lineage (NCBI taxonomy): Bacteria > Pseudomonadati > Pseudomonadota > Betaproteobacteria > Burkholderiales > Alcaligenaceae > Bordetella > Bordetella genomosp. 5. The sequence goes on along the minus strand of NZ_NEVP01000011.1, from coordinate 424,891 downwards.
ACGACCAGAAGCGTCCGGAGCTGCTGTACTCGAACATCAAGGGCAAGAACCCGTTCCAGGACGTGCGCGTGCGCGAGGCCCTGTACCGCGCCATCGACGTCGACGCCATCAAGCGCGCCGTGATGCGCGGCCTGTCGGCCCCGACCGGCACGATGATCGCGCCGCAGGTGCACGGCTGGACCGAAGCGCTGGCCAAGCGCGTGCCCTACGATCCCGAGAAGTCGCGCGCCCTGCTGAAAGAAGCCGGCTACGACGGCACGCTCAACTTCACGCTTGATTGCCCGAACAACCGCTACATCAACGACGAAGCCATCTGCCAAGCCGTGGTCGGCATGTGGGCCAAGGTCGGCGTGAAGGCCTCGCTCAACGCGATGCCGCGCGCCACGTACTTCCCCAAGGTGCAGAACCGCGACACCAGCGTGTATCTGTTCGGCTGGGGCGTGCCGACCTTCGACGCGATGTACACGCTGCAGAACCTGATCCGCACCAAGGGTGAAGGCGCCGACGGCATGTACAACCTCGGCGATTACAGCAACAAGGAAGTCGACGCCATCATCGATCGCGTCAAGACCGAAACCGACGTGGCCAAGCGCGACGCCGACATTCACAAGGTGCTGGAGATCCACGCCAAGGAGTTCGGCCACATCCCGCTGCATGACCAGGTCATCCCGTGGGCCATGCGCAAGAATGTCAGCGTGACGCACCGCGCCGACAACCGCCTCGTGGCCGAGTGGGTCAAGGTCGACTGACCTCGGTTTTTCCTCTCCAGCGGCGGCGTCGTGAGACGCCGCCGCGTCTTGCTTTCCATTCCCCATGTTCGCATTCATTCTTCGCCGCCTGTTGCAGGCAGGCGCGGTCATGCTTACGGTGGCCCTGTTGGCGTTCGTGCTGTTCCAGTATGTGGGTGACCCCGTCACCATCATGCTCGGGCAGGACGCCACGGACGCCGAACGCGTAGAGCTGCGCCAACGACTCGGCCTGGACGATCCCGCCCCGGTCCAGTTCGCGCGCTTTGTCGGCAACGCCGTGCAAGGCGACTTCGGCATGTCGCTGCGCCAGAGCGAGCCGGTCTCGTCCCTGATCCGCAGCCGCCTGCCGGCCACCCTCGAACTCTCCTTCGCCGCCGCGCTGCTGGCGCTCGTGGTGGGATTGCCGCTCGGCGTTTACACCGCGCTGCGCCGCAACGGCATGCTGTCCCAGATCGTGCTGGCCGGCTCGCTGCTGGGCGTATCGCTGCCCACCTTCCTGATCGGCATTCTGCTCATCATGATCTTTTCGGTCACGCTGGGCTGGCTGCCGAGCTACGGCCGGGGCGAGACCGTGGCACTGGGCTGGTGGACCACCGGGCTGCTCACCCCGACCGGCTGGAAGCACCTGATCCTGCCGACCATCACGCTGTCGCTGTTCCAGATGACGCTGATCCTGCGACTGGTGCGCTCGGAGATGCTGGAGGTGCTGCGCACCGACTACATCAAGTTCGCGCGGGCGCGCGGCCTCAAGCGCCGGGCCATCCACTTCGGTCACGCCCTGAAGAACACCATGGTGCCGGTCATCACGATCACCGGCCTGCAGCTCGGCGGCATCATCGCCTTCGCCATCGTGACCGAGACCGTGTTCCAGTGGCCCGGCATGGGTCTGCTGTTCATCCAGGCGGTGCAGTTTGCCGACATTCCCGTCATGGCAGCCTACCTCTGTCTGATCGCACTGGTGTTCGTGGTGATCAACCTGGTGGTCGATCTGCTGTATTTCGTTGTCGATCCGCGTCTGCGCGCGGGTCTGGGCCGTGCCCGGGGAGGTCACTGATGCAAGCCACGCTCAAACGCTGGTGGAACAGCGACCTCTGTTGGTCCTGGCGCCACGCGCCGGTCGCCATCGTGGCGACCGTGATTCTCGTCCTGCTGCTGATCGGTTCGTTCGGCGCGGGTTGGGTGGCGCCGCATAATCCGTTCGACCTGACCACGGTGGAGCTGCTCGACGCGCTGCTGCCGCCGGCATGGGAAGAGAACGGCTCGTCCAAGTATCTGCTCGGTACTGACAGCCAGGGCCGCGACCTGTACTCGGCGCTGCTGTACGGCACCCGGGTGTCGCTGCTGATCGGCCTGGCGTCGGTGGCGCTGTCGATGGTGATCGGCATCGTGCTGGGCCTGCTCTCGGGTTACGTGGGCGGCCGTGTCGATGCGTTCATCATGCGCGTCGCCGATGTGCAGCTGTCGTTTCCCGCCATCCTGATCGCGCTGCTGATCGATGGCGTGGCGCGTGCCGCCGTGCCGCGCGAGCTGCACGAGGTGATCGCGTTCCCGGTGCTGATCGGCGCGATCGCGCTGGCCGGCTGGCCGCAATATGCCCGCACCGTGCGCGGCTCGACCCTGGTCGAGAAAAACCGCGAATACGTGCAGGCGGCCCGCGTGATCGGCGTGTCCACGCCGGTCATCATGTTCCGCCACGTGCTGCCGAATGTGATGGGGCCCGTGCTGGTGCTGGCGACGGTGCATCTGGCCACCGCCATCATCACCGAGGCGACGCTGTCGTTCCTCGGGGTGGGTGTGCCGCCGACCTCGCCGTCGCTGGGCACCCTGATCCGCATCGGCAACGATTTCCTGTTCTCGGGCGAATGGTGGATCACCATCTTCCCGGGAGTGGCGCTGGTGCTGCTGGTGCTGTCGGTCAACCTGTTGGGCGACTGGCTGCGCGATGCGCTCAACCCGCGACTGAATTGAGGCGACCATGAGCGCATTGTTGGAAGTAAAGAATCTATCGGTCGAATTTCCGAACCGTCATGGCGTGCTCAAGGCGCTCGATGACGTTTCGTTTTCGATCGCGCCGGGCGAAGTGCTCGGCGTGGTGGGCGAGTCCGGCGCGGGCAAGTCCCTGACCGGGGCCGCCATCATCGGCCTGCTCGAGCCGCCGGGCCGCGTGAGCGGTGGCGAGATCCTGCTGTCGGGCCGCCGCATCGACAACCTCGGCGACGAGGCCATGCGGCGCGTGCGCGGGCGCGAGATCGGCGCGGTCTTCCAGGACCCGCTGACCTCACTCAACCCGCTCTACACCGTGGGGCACCAGCTGGCCGAGACCATCGTCACGCACCTGCCCATGACCTGGAGCCAGGCGCGCACGCGTGCGATCGAGCTGCTCGCGTCCACCGGCATCCCGGCGGCGCGCGAGCGTATCGACCACTATCCGCACCAGTTCTCGGGCGGCATGCGTCAGCGCGTGGTGATCGCACTGGCGCTCGCCGCCGAGCCCAAGCTGGTGGTGGCCGATGAGCCCACCACCGCGCTCGACGTGTCCATTCAGGCGCAGATCATCGATCTGCTCAAGAAGCTGTGCCGCGAGCAGGGCGCCTCGGTCATGCTGATCACGCACGACATGGGCGTGATCGCCGAGACCGCGGATCGCGTGGCGGTGATGTACGCGGGCCGCCTGGCCGAGATCGGCCCGGTCGCCGATGTGATCCATCAGCCGCAGCACCCGTACACGGTGGGCCTGATGGGATCGATCCCGAGCATGAAGGGGCACGTGGAGCGTCTGGTGCAGATCGACGGCAGCATGCCGCGTCTGACCGCGATCCCGCCGGGCTGCGCATTCAATCCGCGCTGCACGCGGCGCATGCCGCGCTGCACGCAGGAGCGTCCCGAGTTGTTGCCGGCGGGCACGTCCCGCGCGGCCTGTTGGTTGCACGATGTGGAGGTGGCGGCATGACGGCCCCCCTGATTTCCGTACGCGACGCGGCGCGCTGGTTCGACGTGTCGCAACCCTGGCTGGAGCGCGTGATGGCGCGCAAGCCGCGCCAGATGTTGCGCGCCGTCGACGGCGTCTCGTTCGACATCGCGCGTGGCGAAACACTGGCGCTGGTGGGCGAGTCGGGCTGCGGCAAGTCCACGGTGGCCCGCATGCTGGTGGGCCTGTACGGCCTGACCCGCGGCGAGATCCAGTTCGACGGGCAACCGGTCGAGCGCATGCAGGGCCGTTCGGGGCGGGCGTTGCGGCGCCGGCTGCAGATGATCTTCCAGGATCCGTTCGCCAGCCTGAATCCGCGCTGGCGCGTGGGCCGCATCATCGCCGAGCCGATGCTCACCCACACCGACATGAGCGCGGCCGAGCGCCAGATCCGCGTGGCCGAGCTGCTCACGCAGGTGGGGCTGGACCCGGCCGATCAGAGCCGCTATCCCCACCAGTTCTCGGGTGGTCAGCGCCAGCGTATCTCGATCGCGCGCGCGCTCGCCGTGCGGCCGGAATTCCTTGTGTGCGACGAGCCCACCTCCGCGCTCGACGTGTCGGTGCAGGCGCAGGTGCTCAACCTGATGAAGGAGCTGCAGCGCGAGCTGGGGCTGACGTACCTGTTCATCTCGCACAATCTGGCGGTCGTGCACCATGTGGCCGACCGCGTCGGCGTGATGTATCTGGGCCGCATCGTGGAGGTGGCGCCGCGCGACGACGTGTTCGCCACGCCGCGGCATCCCTACACCCGGATGCTGCTCGAGGCCATCCCCGACCTGGAAGGCACGGGCAAGCGCCGCACGGCCGTGGCGGGCGAGGTGCCCAACCCGCTCAACCCGCCCACGGGCTGCACGTTCCATCCGCGTTGCCCGCATGCCAACGAGCGCTGCAAGCAGGAAGTGCCGGTCCTGATGCCCGCCGGGCCCGGCGTAGTGGCATGTCACGCGGTCCAGGAAGGACGACTATAGGACAGCGAGACGCCGCGCCTTTGCAAAAAACGGCGTGGCCTTGGCCACGCCGTTTTGCGTCAGGGGCTCGCTGCGATCAGTGGCGGTGCGGGCTCGGCGGCAGGGCGCGGCGCAGGGCGTCTTCCTCGCCGTCGTCTTCGTCGTCCTCGTCCTCGTCGTCTTCATCGTCCTCCGGCTCGAGCGGATCTTCGCTCAGGGCGAACGGCAGGACGTCGGCCAGCTCGTCCGACCAGGCGCATTCTTCGCCTTCCTGGTCGAGTTTGACGAAGCGCTCGCCCTCCACCAGTGAAATCTGCACGGCCCACAGGTAGATGCAGTCGTAGGTCTGCGTGGCGGCGTCGGGCAGGCCGCCCAGGCCGCCGAGCAGGCGCGCGTCCTTGCCGCCCATCTGCACGTGAGGCTGATCGTCGTCGGCCTCTTTGCCATCGGTATCGAGCGCCACGCCGAACGTGACCCACTCGGTGCCCTCGTCGCCCTTGCCGACTTCGGCGAGGACGGGGCGGCCCATGTAGGCGGACATGGCGTCGGCGGTCTTGGCGAGCATGTCGAGCTCGGCCGTGCTGAAGGTGACGATCGAGGCGGGAGCTTGGCTGGAGGCGGGCATGGTGGGTCTGGGTGCGGGCAAATGCGCGTACTATGCGCGGGTTTTCCCGTGAATTTTGCCATGACCGCCGCACCCTCCGCCCGCCACATGCTGTTTCCGTTGTTCGCCGCCCTGATCTGGTCGGTGAATATGGTGGTCACCAAGATGGCGGCGAGCACGATTTCGCCGGCGGCCATCGGCTTCTATCGCTGGGCGCTGGCGGCCCTGCTGCTCGCGCCGTTCGCCCTGCCGGGCGTGGTGCGGCAATGGCACCTGATCCGTCCCAACCTCTGGCGTCTGGGCGTGCTCGGCGCACTGGGCATGGCGCTGTATCAGGGGCTCGCCTATGTGGCGGCCGCCACCACCACGGCCACCAACATGGGCATCATCACGGCGATGGTGCCCCTGCTCACCATCGGGGTGGGCACGCTGGTGTTGCGCGAGCGGCCCGCCGCCACGGCCCTGATCGGGGCGCTGGTGTCCCTGTTCGGGCTGGCGCTGTTGTTGGGCAAGGGCGATCCCTTGCAGCTGCTGCGCGCGGGGGTGAACCTCGGCGACGGGCTGATGGGCCTGGCCGCGCTGGCCTACGCCTTGTACGGCATCCTGCTGCGCAAGTGGTCGTTGCCGATCGGCGCATGGCAGTCGTTGTTCGTGCAGGTGATGTTCGGCGTGCTGCTCCAGATTCCGACTTTCGTGCTGGCCGAGCCGTCGCCACTGAACGCACAGAACATCCCGCTGGTGCTTTATGCCGGCATCTTTCCGTCGCTGTTCGCGCCGTTTTTGTGGATGCAGGGCGTGCGGCATCTGGGGCCCAACCGGGCCAGTCTGTTCCTGAACCTGATGCCGGTCGGGACCGTGGCGATCGCCATGGTGGCGCTGGACGAGCAGCCGCACCTCTATCACGTGACGGGCGGGCTGCTGGCCCTGGCCGGCGTCAGTCTGGCGCAGTGGCGGCCGGGCCGCGCCGCTGCCGTGTAGTAACCGGGCGCCGGGCACCGGGCGCCGGGCACCGGGCGCGAGGCCCTCACGGGCGCGGAGAACAGGCGCGCCGCCGTCTGAAATCCGGGCCATGCCAAGGTGGCCTACAATCCAGGGTTTCGCATCCTGTCTCTCTACGAGCCCATGGCCCAATACGTCTACACCATGAATCGCGTGGGCAAGATCGTGCCGCCCAAGCGGCAGATCCTGCGCGACATTTCGCTGTCCTTCTTCCCCGGCGCCAAGATCGGCGTGCTCGGCCTGAACGGCTCGGGCAAATCGACGCTGCTCAAGATCATGGCCGGCGTGGACAAGGAGATCGAGGGCGAAGCCGTCCCGATGCCGGGCCTGAACATCGGCTATCTGCCGCAGGAGCCCGAGCTCGATCCCACCCACACCGTGCGCCAGTCGGTCGAAGCCGGCCTGGGCGCCGTGTTCACCGCCAAGCAGCGCCTCGATGAGGTGTACGCCGCCTACGCCGAGCCGGACGCCGATTTCGACGCGCTGGCCGCCGAGCAGGCCAACCTCGAAGCCATCATCGCCGCCGCGGCCTCCAGCGGCGCCGACGATATCGAGCACCAGATGGAAATCGCCGCCGATGCGCTGCGCCTGCCGCCCTGGGATGCCATCGTCGGCAATCTGTCGGGCGGTGAAAAGCGCCGCGTCGCGCTGTGCCGTCTGCTGCTGTCCAAGCCCGACATGCTGCTGCTCGACGAACCGACCAACCACCTGGATGCCGAAAGCGTCGAGTGGCTGGAGCAGTTCCTGCACAAGTTCCCGGGCACCGTCGTGGGCGTGACCCACGATCGCTACTTCCTCGACAACGCCGCCGAGTGGATTCTCGAACTCGACCGCGGTCACGGTATCCCCTGGAAGGGCAACTACAGCACCTGGCTCGAACAAAAAGAAGCTCGCCTCAAGCAGGAAGAGGCTTCCGAGTCCGCGCGCCAGAAGACCATCAAGAAAGAACTCGAGTGGGTGCGCCAGAATCCGAAGGGCCGCCAGGCCAAGGCCAAGGCCCGTATCGCCCGCTTCGAAGAACTGTCGTCCTACGAATACCAGAAGCGCAACGAGACCCAGGAAATTTTCATTCCGGTCGGCGAGCGCCTCGGCAACGAAGTCATCGAGTTCAACAACGTCAGCAAGGCCTACGGCGATCGGCTGCTGATCGACAACCTGAGCTTCAAGGTGCCCCCGGGCGCCATCGTGGGCATCATCGGCCCCAACGGCGCCGGTAAGTCCACGCTGTTCCGCATGATCGCGGGCCGCGAGCAACCCGATTCGGGCGAAGTGAAGATCGGTCAGACGGTCAAGCTCGCCTACGTCGACCAGTCGCGCGACTCGCTCGCCGATGCCAAGACGGTGTTCGATGCCATCTCCGACGGCGCCGATCTGCTGACCGTGGGCAAGTTCGAGATGTCGTCGCGCGCCTACCTGGGCCGCTTCAACTTCAAGGGCGGTGACCAGAACAAGATCGTCGGCCAGCTCTCCGGCGGTGAGCGCGGCCGTCTGCATCTGGCCAAGACGCTCGTGGCCGGCGGCAACGTCCTGCTGCTCGACGAACCGTCCAACGACCTCGACGTCGAAACGCTGCGCGCGCTCGAAGATGCGCTGCTCGAGTTCCCCGGCAGCGTGATGGTGATCTCGCACGATCGCTGGTTCCTCGACCGTATCGCCACGCACATCCTGGCTTTCGAAGGCGACTCGCAAGTGGTCTTCTTCGACGGCAACTACCAGGAATACGAGGCCGACAAGAAGAGCCGCCTGGGCGACGAGGGCGCCAAGCCCAAGCGCCTGCGCTACAAGGCACTGAAGTAAACCCCAGGCAATGGGGCGAGGAGGCCGGATGCATGTCCGGCCTTTTTCATGGGCGGCGCGTGCGCGATCACGGCGTGGCCGCGGGATCCCTCCTGGCCGGGCGTGCGGCCAGCGGCGCCCCTCGCGGGTCAGTGACGGCGCATCTGGTATACGCTGAGGCATGTGCCGCCCGCCGGTGGCCGCTGCGGAGGATGTCCGTCATGAGCAAGCTGCTGCAGGCCGACTCGGCCACCCTGTTGATCGTCGACATGCAGGCCCGGCTCATGCCGGCCATCGAGCGGGGCGACGCGGTGCTCGCCGCCGCGCACAAGCTGGCGCAGGCCGCGCGGCTGCTGGATGTGCCGGTCGTGGCGACCGAGCACAACGCCGCCACCCTGGGCGCGACGGTCGAACCGCTCGCGGGCCAGATCCAGGCCGCGTTCCACAAGATGCATTTTTCGGCGGTACGCGAAGCCGGATTCGAAGCCTGGCTGCCGCCGGCGCGCAAGACGGTCCTGGTGGCCGGCTGCGAAGCCCACGTCTGCGTGCTGCAGACCGTGATCGGGCTGGCGGAGCAGGGCTGGCACGCGGTGCTGGTGGCCGACGCCACCGGCTCCCGCCGCGCCTCGGATCACCATGCGGCGCTGCGGCGGGCGCGCTCGGCGGGGGCCGATATCGTGACCACCGAGATGGCGATCTTCGAATGGCTGGGCACCTGCGAGCACCCGCGCTTCCGCGACGCGTTACGACTCGTCAAATAGGGACGGGTCCGGCGCAACAATTGTGTGTGGCGATCGAACAATTCCTATAGCTGGACACAATAATTGGGCAAACCTCACAGCAAAACGCGGATCCTTTTGCGATCCTGAAGGCTCTGAATCAATAAGACAACGCATCTTGCGCAGGGCGGGCCCGAAACTTGCGGGTAGGGCACCACCTCCGCGCGACGGTCCGGCCGTAAAGGGCGATGCGCGGTCCCGGCACAACAAAAGGAGCCCATCATGAAACTCGCTACTTTGTCCAAAGTCTGCATTGCCGCCACCCTCGCGGCGACCATGGCCGGTTGTTCCTCCTGGGACGGCATGAGCCATCGTCAGAAGAGCGCCGTCGGCGGCGCCGCCATCGGCGGCGTGGCAGGCGCGGTGATCACCAATGGCGGTGTGCTGGGTACCGTCGGCGGCGCCGCCCTGGGCGGCGTGATCGGCGATCAGGTCGGCAAGCGCTGATCCCCGGGCGGCATAGCCGCCCAAGCAAAGCGGGGCCCGTCCGGTGATGCCGGACGGGCCCCGCTTTATTTCATGGCACGCGATTCGCTGTTTGCGCCGGCTTACGACACGGCCGCGGCCGCGGTTTCCATGTCGGCGCAGGCGCGGGTGTACAGCCGCTGGGCGTAATCCAGCTCCACGCCGAGTTCTTTCAGGTGCCCGCTCTGGTCATCGAGGCAATTGTCGTACTTGGTTTTGGCTTCGATGTAGCTCAGGCCGGTGTTGCGCAGGCTGTTGATGAAGTTCTCGCGCGACTCGCGCAGGAGATTCAGGTTTTTCTCGCCGTAATCGTAGATGTAGCGAGCCCGGGTGAGGCGATCGGCGGCCTGGCGCAGCTGTTCGCGCAGCGCCTGCTCCCGGTCTTGCGTCACGTCGGTGAGATCCTGATCCATCATGCCCGGCATCTTAACCGGACGGGCAAACGCCCGTTCGGCAAGACAGGGCCGGGATTTCGGTTCAGAGCGCCGGATCGACCCGGGCGCTCCCGCTGCTTAGCGGCGGAACTGCGGACGCGACGTGGGCGGGGGACCGCTACGCTCGTCTTTGTGGCGGAAATTGATCCGGCCCTTGGTCAGGTCGTAGGGCGACATTTCGAGGGTCACGCGATCGCCCGCCAGGATGCGGATACGGTGCTTGCGGATGCGGCCGGAGGCGTATGCGCCCACTTCGACGCCATTGTCCAGCGTCACGCGGTAGCGGCTGTCGGGCAGCACTTCGTCCACGATACCGTTCAGTTCGATGAGTTCTTCTTTCGCCATCTTTTATATCTCCTTGTCGAGCGCGGCGGTGGCAACCACAAGCGCTGCGGGGCGTTCCCAGACGGGGGACAGATTGAGACCGGACGCGAACGCCGGATACTGACTCGGGTACGGGCCATGACGCCTGGCTGGGACCAGGGGGGGGGCGGGTACTCGCCGCTGGGGCAATGTGCGCCAGGTGGCGCGGCTAGGTCGCAACGGCCAAACCGTTGGAAGAAGCGGTGGATGCAGAACGTCGGAGCGGTCCGTCGCAGGGCATCCGGGTCGTCGAGCCGGCAGGGGCGCCTCGGGGATCGTGCAGTGACACGGACCGGGTAAGCAGCGCAAATGCAGGCTTCCTGCGGAAAATCAACGACTTATTGTAGCGCGGATACCACGTTTTAGCCAGATGCCCGGGAATCTGCCGCGAGCAGGCCGCCGCGACCGTGGCATCGAGGCCACAGGCGGGCCGCCACGACGCGGGCGGCCGGTGCGCACCAGGGCGGGGCCGTGTCAGGGCAGCGGGCCCGGATGCTGCGGCAGGGTGTCGGTGATCTCGTGCCAGGGGGCCTTGTCGGCCACATGTACGTGGCACGCCGGGCGCACGCCCGGGTCGTCGTCGAGTGCGCCGAGGGGCAGGCCGTAGACCTCGGGCGTGGCGTCGAAGCGCGACAGCAGCGGCGAGCCGCAGGCACCGCAGAAGCCCCGGTAGCTGCCCGGCGACGAGCTGTACCAGGTGATATCGCTCTCGCCGCGTGTCCAGGTGAAATCGCTCACCTGCACGGTGGCGCGGCTGCGGTAGGCGCCGCCCTGGCTTTTGCGGCACATCGAGCAATGGCAGTTGAGGGCATTGGTGAGCGGGCCGTTGATTTCGTAGGCCACGCGGCCGCACAGGCAGGAACCATGCAACATGATGTAGACGTCCGGTACGCAGAGGAGGGAAGTCGGGTTTACCAGACTATACCGAGAACCGCGCCGGCCGTGGCTCTGCGCCGATTGTGACGCTCAGGTTTCAAGACCTGATCCGGCCCTGTCATTTTTTCGACAAATGGAACGGCGCACGTCATCAGGCGGTCACCCCCGATCGACAAAATCCCCTCCGTCAACAAACAACCAAGGGGGCGTCATGCCGAACTACGCGATCGAAGTCGAAGGGCTGTCCAAAACCTTCGCCGGCAAGCCGGCCCTCCAGCGCGTCGATCTGAAGATCGCCGAAGGCGAGATGGTGGCGCTGCTCGGCGCGTCCGGCTCGGGCAAGTCGACGCTGCTGCGGCATCTCGCCGGCTTCGTCGCGGGCGATGCGGGCGCGGGCCGCGTGACGGTCAACGGCTGCCTGATCCAGCACAACGGCCGCATCAGCCGCGGCGTGCGCGGCGCCCGCGCCGGCATCGGCTTTGTCTTTCAACAGTTCAATCTGGTGGGCCGCCTGCCGGTGATCACCAATGTGCTGACCGGCATGCTGCCGCGCGTGCCGCTGTGGCGCAGCCTGCTGCGCGTGTTCCGCCGCGACGAGATCGCGGCCGGCTGCGAGGCGCTGGCGCAGGTCGGCATCGGCGAGCACGCCTGGCAACGCGCCTCGACGCTGTCGGGCGGTCAGCAGCAGCGCGCGGCCATCGCCCGCACCCTGGTGCAGAACGCACGCGTGATCCTGGCCGACGAGCCCATCGCCTCGCTCGATCCCGAGTCGTCGCGCCGCGTCATGGACACGCTGGCTCAGATCAATCGCGACCGCGGCGTGGCCGTGGTGGTGTCGCTGCATCAGGTCGATGTGGCGCTGCGTTATTGCCCGCGCGTGGTGGCCCTGCGCCATGGCCGCGTGGTGTACGACGGCCCGGCGCGCGAGCTCACGCCGGCCATGCTGCAAGACCTTTACGGCGCCGATCTGGGCGAGCTGCTGCCCGCCGCCAACGGTGCGCGCGCGCCGCTGCTGGAGCCCGCGCTGGCCCTGGCCTGAACGCCGCGCGACCCCGACCGATTTCCCCACCCTGGCTTACCTACGGAGCCTCTTCATGCTGCGCAGAACCTTCTGCTTCCTGCTGGCCTCGGCCGCCCTGTCCGCCGGCGCCCACGCGCAGGATCTCAAGACGCTGAACTTCGGCATCATTTCCACCGAATCGTCGAGCAACCTCAAGTCGGCCTGGCAGCCGCTGGTCGACGATCTGAGCAAGGCGCTCGGCGTCGAGGTCAAGCCGTTCTTCGCCTCCGACTACGCCGGCATCATCGAAGGCATGCGCTTCAACAAGGTGCAGGTCGCCTGGTACGGCAACAAGTCGGCCATGGAGGCCGTCGACCGGGCCCAGGGCGAGGTCTTCGCGTCCGTTATCGACAAGGACGGCAACCCGGGCTACTGGTCGGTGCTGCTGGTGAACAAGTCCAGCCCGATCAACAGCGTCGAAGACGTCATCAAGCAGGGCAAGACCCTGAGCTACGGCGCCGGCGACCCCAACTCCACGTCGGGCACGCTGGTGCCGGGCTACTACCTGTGGGCCGCCAACAAGGTCGATCCCAAGACGCTGTTCAAGAACGTGCGCGTCAGCAACCACGAAACCAACCTCCTGTCGGTCATCAACGGTCAGGTCGACGTGGCGGTCAACAACACCGAAGCGCTCGAACGCTATCGCATCAGCACGGGCAAGAATCCGCAGGATCAGGTCAAGGTGATCTGGAAGTCGCCGCTGATCCCGGCCGACCCGATGGTGTATCGCACCGACCTGCCGGCGGACGTGAAGACGAAGCTGCGCGACTTCTTCGTGAACTACGGCAAGGGCGCCAATGCCGAGCACGAGCTCGCCGTGCTCAAGGGCCTGACCTACAAGGGCTTCCGCGCCTCGGACAACGGCCAGCTCGTGCCGATCCGCCAACTGGAATACGCCAAGGAAAAGGCGCGCGTCGAGGCCGACACCGCGATGAACGCCGGCGAGAAGTCCAAGCGCATCGCCGACCTGGACCAGAAGCTGGCCGCGCTCGAGAAGCAGGCCCCCACCGCCAAGCAATAAGCGGCACGGGCGGACGCGGCGACCGCCGCGTCCGCGCCCTCGCCACCTTTACCGGATCTTCCTCATGTCCCTGGCTGCTTCCAGCACCGTCTCCCTGCCCACGGGCCCTCGTTCCTCGCTTCCCATGATGCTCGGCTGGGCCGTCCTGCTGGCCCTGTTGATCGGCTCCTGGAATGGCGCGGACATGCGTCCGCTGGACCTGTTGCGCGATTCCGGCAATATGGCGCAGTTCGCGTCCGACTTCTTCCCGCCCGACTTCCGCGACTGGCGCATGTACCTCGACGAGATGATCGTGACGGTGCAGATCGCGGTGTGGGGCACCTTTCTTGCCGTCGTGTGCGCGGTGCCGCTGGCGCTGCTGTGCTCGTCGAACATCGCACCGGTCTGGATCTACCAGCCGATGCGCCGGCTGATGGACGCGTGCCGCGCCATCAACGAGATGGTGTTCGCCATGCTGTTCATCGTGGCGGTCGGCCTGGGGCCGTTCGCCGGCGTGCTCGCGCTGTGGGTGCACACCACGGGCGTGCTGGCCAAGCTGTTCTCCGAGGCCGTCGAGGCTATCGACCCGCGGCCGGTCGAGGGCGTGCGCGCCACCGGCGCCAATGCCGTCGAGGAGATCGTCTATGGCGTGATCCCGCAGGTGCTGCCGCTCTGGATTTCGCTCTCGCTCTATCGCTTCGAGTCCAACGTGCGGTCGGCCTCCGTCGTGGGGATCGTGGGCGCCGGCGGTATCGGCACTCTGCTCTGGGAAATCATCCGCAGTTTCCGCTACGCTGAGACCTGCGCGATCATGATCATCATCATCGCGTTCGTGGCGTTCATCGACATCGTCTCGGCCCGCATCCGCGCCATGCTGATCTGAGCCGCCGACATCGTATTGTCATGCGCCGGCCTCAGAATGGCGCTTCCGAATCATTGCCGTGCCCGACACCGGGCCCGGCCCCTCACGTGGCGTCCCGCCTGCAGACCAGGCCGGGGCGCCACTTTTTTTATTCGGCGCAATCGGATTCGAGCGCGCGCAGCAGGGCATCGGCCGCATGCTGTGGCGCGCTGTTGTTGAGGATCACCACGTGGCGGCAGCTCGCGGGAATGGGGTAGTCGGCGCTGGCGCGCGCCAGACGCTCGGCGATCTGGGTCGCGTCTTCGCGGCCCCGGCCGACCAGCCGCGCGCGCAGCACCGCGGCGTCCACCTGCAGACTGACCGCCGTCAGGCCCGGATAGCGCGCATGCGCCTGGGCCAGATGGGCGCGCGAGCCGTTGATCACCACCGTGGCGCCGATGGCGAGCCAGGTATCGATTTCGACGCCGATGCCGTAGCGCAGGCCATGGCTGTGCCAATGCAGCGCGAAGCAGCCCAGGCCCGCGCGCCGGTCGAATTCATCGGGCGGCAGGTGCAGCGACGCTTCGTCGGCGCCGCCGGGTCGGGTGATGTAGCGATGCGCGACGAGCAGCGGGCGGTGCGCGGGCTGGCGCTCGCGCAACAGGCGCAGCACCGTGTCCTTGCCGCTGCCCGACGGCCCCATGAGGTACACCAGGCCGTGACCGTTCATGATCGAACGGGCAGCCAGGCAGCGCCCGCGCCATCGCGCACGCTGCCATCGAAGCCGTAGTGGCGGGCGATCAGGAAGTCGGCGCCGGGCTCGGGCTGCACATACAGGCTGACGGCGCTGGCCGGCATCGGCTCGGCCGCCAGCGGCGCACTGAGCGTGGTCAGCGCCGCTTCGGCGGCATGCAGCGCGGGTTCCGCCAGCATGCCGCTCAGCGTGATGTGAAAGCGGTAGGTGTCGAACGCGTAGGGGTAACCCCAGCGCATCAGCATCGCGCGTTCGGCGTCGGGCAACTGTTCGGGACGGCGCCTTGCCAGCTCGGCCTCGGTGGCGGGGGCGCGCAACGGGTCGAGAAAGGCGATGGCATCGTCGGCGAGGGCCTGCATCGCGCGACGGCCGGTGTCGTCGTCGGCGGCGATGCACCAGGCCAGAAATCCGCGCAGCCGGCGCAGCGCCAGCCGCACCTGGAAGGGCGCGTGGCGGCGGGCCAGCGCGCGCAGCGCGGCGTCGAGTTCGGTGGCGTCGGCGCCATCGGCCAGCCGCAGCGGCGCCTTGAGCGTGGCATGCAGGCCGTACAGGCGGGGTGCGCTTGTCCAGTCGGCCGGCGCCTCGGAAGGCAGGGCGGCGCCGGTCTGCGCGCAGCGGCCCAGCCAGGCGCTGCCGTGGTCCCACCACGCGCCCTCGGGCGCGAGGTAGACCGCGTAGCGATGGGCGAGGGGAGGGGGCATGATTCAGGCGGCCAACGCGGCGGCGCGCTCGGCCTCGAATTGGCGCGTGGCATAGCGCAGCGCACCGCCGACCACGGCCGCGCAGACGCGGGGCATGCCCGGCACGCTGTCGTCGACCACGATCAGGTCGGCGATGCGGCCCGGCGTGAGGCTGCCGCGGTCGCGCAGGCCGGCGGCGCGCGCCGGGTTGGCCGACACGAGGGCCCAGGCGTCGACCAGAGGCAGCACACCGGTGTCGGCCAGCTTCAGCGCGGCGAGCAGCGGTGCGGGGTAGTAGTAATCGGAGGTCAGGACATCGCACAGGCCGGCACGCACCATGTCGGTCGCGCCGGGCGCGCCGGTGTGGCTCTTGCCGCGCACCACGTTGGGCGCGCCGAAGATCACCGAGTTGCCCAGGTCCCGCGCGACGCGGGCGGCTTCGGGCGTGAGCGGAAACTCCGCGACTTCGCAGCCCAGGCCGTGATAGTAGCGGCGGGTGCTTGCGTCGGGGTCGTCGTGCGAGGCGACCTTCAGGCCGGCCTCGTGCGCGCTGCGCACCAGATCCCGCATGGCGCTCGCCACGCGGTCGGCGCCGCTCATGGCCTGGCGGATGCGCTCGCGGAAGGTGTCGAGATCGCACTCGGCGCGATCCGCATACTGCAGCAGCTTGCGGTCGTCGCCCAGCCGGCGCGCCATGCCGGGCAGATGATCGTTGAGCGCAAGAAACCGCACGCGGCCCGCGCGGATCCAGTCCTGTGCGAGCGCCACGCCATCGAGATGGTGGGTTTCGAAGCGCAGATGCACATAGTGCCGTGCGGCCAGCTCGTCGCGCAGCGTGTCGAGCGCGCCGAACATGTGTTCGGCGTACGGCTCGCCGCGCAGCCCGCCTTCCCACGACAGCGTCACGCCATGAAACTCGGTGGTGATGCCGTTGGAGAGCAGCTGGCGGTCGACGTCGAGCAGCGCGTTGTTGTACGGGAACGCGACACCGGGCCGGGGCATGACGGCGCGTTCGAAGGCGTCGCCGTGCAGGTCCACGATGCCGGGCAGCACCAGCAGGTCGCCTGCGTCCAGCCATTGGCCGTGGCGCCGCGCGGGGCCACCCGCGTCGTCGATGAGCCCGCCATGAAAGCGCAGGCTGGCGACGCCGGGCCCGGAGGGCGTCAGGATGCGCTTGCCGGTAATGCCGGCCAGCAGGGGGGCTGGAGCAGAAGAAGGATTCATGCGGCGTACCTTACCGAAGCCACATTACAGCTAAATGTCTAGACGAATCGGGCGGGTCATGCGGGCACGGTGTCGTCGTCGCTGATCACCAGTTGCACCCAGTCGCCGACGAAGCGCGTGAGGCTGTACTGGAGCGGAACGCCGGCCTGGTCCACATTGAGCGATTCGATCTGCAGGATCGGGCGCGTCTTGGGCTGACCCAACAGGCGCGTCACCTCGGCGCTCGGGAGCGCGGCGGTGATGCGCGACCACTTGCGGGTGTAGTCGTCCACCCCGAAATGAGCATAGACCTTCGACACCGAACGCTGGCGCGCGAGCTCGTCGGCAAAGTCCGGAAAGCGGCGTTCGTCGAAAAAATGTTCGGAGACGTTGATCGGCGTGCCCTCGGCCTTGCCGATCAGTTGCACGCGCAACAAGGGATGGCTGCGCGGCAGGCCGAGATGGCGCGCCACGTCGGCATTGCGCAACACCAGGCTGTCGATCACTTCGACATGGCCGTGCAGGCCCTGGTTGCGGAGGTTCTCGGAGAAGCGGGTGCGCCGGCCGATGACGTAATCGATCGCGTGCTCCTGCACGAAGGTGCCACGCCCCTGCTCGATCCGCACCAGACCATGCTGCTCGAGCTCGGCCATTGCGCGGCGGATCGTGTGCCGATTGACCGAGAAACGCGCGGCCAGCTCCGGCTCGGGCGGCATCTGTTCGCCCGCGGGATAGCGCTTCTTGCGGATGTCTTCGGCGAGCTGTTCGCCGATCTGGCGCCATACCGCGATGCCGGAGCCTCTTTCTACCATGGTCTTGTACCTGTCATGTGCGCAACATATCGTCGGCGAGATTGTGCACCATCGCCGCGCGCCGCGCCCTGGTCACGCGGCCGAATCGGGGCCTGTCATCAAAGCTTAATCCTGCCCTGCAAAACTGCCGCCATTCGTGTTTCACTTTGGCTATATTCATCTAGACGTTTAGAGGACGCACATGGATTCCTGCCCGAACCCCAACGATGCCGAGCGGGCCGCCTGGATGCGCGTGCTGGCGCTGGCCGATCCCCAGCGGCTCGACGTGCTCTACGACGCGCTCGAGCCCATTCCCGATTACCGCATGCTGCGCGAGCCGCAGACAGGCATGGCGATGGTGCGCGGCCGCAGCGGCGGCACGGGCGAGCCTTTCAACCTGGGCGAGGTCACGGTGACCCGCTGCGCCATCACGCTCGATCCCGGCGTGATGGGCGTGGCCTATGTGCAGGGGCGTGGCCGGCGGCATGCGCGGCAGGCCGCCGTGGCGGACGCCCTCATGCAATTGGCGGATTGGCGGCCGCGCATCGAACGTGATCTGCTGGCGCCCCTGGCGCGCGAACAGGCCGAGCGGGCCGGCCGCCGCGCCGGCGCCGCCGCGCAGTCGCGGGTGGAGTTCTTCACGATGGTGCGAGGAGAGGATTGATGCAGCCGCAACGCCAACCCCAGACCTCCCCGGCGGTGCAGACGGGCGCCGTGCAGACGGGCGCCGTGCAGACGGGCGCCGTGCACACGGGCGCCGTGCATACGGGCGTCGTGCACACGAGCGCCGTCCCGCTGCCCGGCTTCACCGATCCGGTGGCCGACGCGCAGCAGGCGTTCCGCCTCGCCCTGCAAGCCATGGCGGCGCCCGGCCGCGTCCATACGCTCGAGCCGACCTGCGCGGTGCCGGCCGGCTTCGCGCCCGCGCTCACCGCGCTGCTGCTCACGCTGGCCGATACCGACACCCCGCTGTGGTTGCCGCCGGACAGCAGTGCCCAGGCGCTGGCGTTCGTGCGCTTTCATTGCGCCAGCCCGCTGGTCGACCTGCCGCTCGCCGCGCGCTTCGTCGCGGTACCGGCCGGCGCCAGGGCGCCGGCCCTGACCGACCTCGACGCGGGCCAGCCCGATTACCCCGACCGCTCCGCCACGCTGATCCTGGAGGTGGAGAGCCTCGAACAGGGGCAGGCGGTCACGCTGCGTGGCCCGGGCATCCGCGACACGCAGACGCTGCGCGCGGCGGTGCCGGAGGGCTTCTGGCGCGAATGGCGCCACAACCATGCGCGTTTTCCGCTCGGCGTGGACCTGTTCCTGACCTGCGGCGCGCGGTTCTGCGCCTTGCCGCGCACCGCCATCGTGGAGGAATGACATGTACGTAGCCGTGAAAGGAGGCGAACGCGCCATCCTCAATTCGTACCGCCTGCTGGACGCCTATCGCCGCGGCGACGTGGCCCTGCCCGAGCTGAGCGTGGCGCAGATCCGCGAACAGATGCCGCTGGCGGTGTCGCGCGTGATGGCCGAAGGCGCGCTGTACGACCGCGATCTGGCGGCCCTGGCCATCAAACAGGCCGCGGGCGACACGCTCGAGGCCGTCTTCCTGCTGCGGGCCTATCGCACCACGCTCTCGCGATTCGGCTACACGGAGCCCGTCGACACCGGCCGCATGCGGCTGGACCGGCGCATCTCGGCCACGTTCAAGGATCTGCCCGGCGGCCAGATGCTGGGTCCGACCTACGACTACACCCAGCGCCTGCTCGATTTTTCGCTGATGGACGAGGGCGAGCCGGACGCGCCGGGCGATGCGGCGCAGGCCGATGCCGCCCGCGCCGAGGCGGCCGTGCAGGCCCATACACCGCGCGTCACCGATCTGCTGGCCCAGGATGACCTGATCGACCCGGAGCTGCCGACACCGGATGCGCCCGCGCCGTTCGATCTGACGCGCGAGCCGCTCAGTTTCCCGGCGCCGCGCTCGGCGCGCCTGCAGAATCTGGCGCGCGCCGACGAGGGTTTTCTGCTGGCGATGGGCTATTCCACACAGCGCGGTTATGGCAATACCCACCCCTTCGCGGCCGAGATCCGTTACGGCAGCGTCGAGGTGGAGCTCATGGTCGAGGAACTGGGCTTCGCCGTCACCATCGGCGAGATCGAGCTGACCGAATGCCAGATGGTGAGTCAGTTCGGCGGCGCGCCGGGCGAGGCGCCGCGATTCACGCGCGGCTATGGCCTGGTGTTCGGCTACGGCGAACGCAAGGCCATGTCGATGTCACTGGTCGATCGCGCGCTCAAGGCGGCCGAACTCGGCGAAGCCGCCGATTCGCCGGCAAACGACCAGGAATTCGTTCTCTATCACAGCGACAACGTCGAGGCCTCGGGCTTCGTCCAGCATCTGAAACTGCCGCATTACGTGGACTTCCAGGCCAACCTGGAACTGGTGCGACGCCTGCGTGGCGAGCACGCGCAAGCCGAGGCCCGCGCGCAGCCGCCGGCCGGGGCTCCCCTTTCTCCCGTCACCGAGGCCGCCGCATGAGCCACGCCAGCCCCCTTACCGAAGGCGAGTACAACTTCGCCTATCTCGACGAGTCCACCAAGCGCATGCTGCGCCGCGCCCTGCTGAAGGCGGTGGCCATCCCCGGCTACCAGGTGCCGTTCGGTGGCCGCGAAATGCCCTTGCCCTACGGCTGGGGCACCGGCGGCATCCAGGTCACGGCGGCGATCATCGGCCAGCAAGACGTGCTCAAGGTGATCGATCAGGGATCGGACGACACGACCAACGCCATCAACATCCGGCGTTTCTTCGCCCGCGTGACCGGCGTGCGCACCACCGAGGCGACGCGCGAGGCCAGCATCATCCAGACGCGCCATCGCATTCCGGAAACGCCGCTCGCCGAAGGCCAGATCATGGTCTATCAGGTGCCGATCCCCGAGCCGCTGCGCTGGCTCGAGCCCAGCGAAACCGAGACCCGCACGATGCACGCGCTGGCCGAGTACGGCGGCATGCACGTCAAGCTTTACGAAGACATCGCGCGCCATGGCCATATCGCCACCACCTACGACTATCCGGTCATCGTGAACGATCGCTACATGATGCGGCCCTCGCCCATCCCCAAGTTCGACAATCCCAAGCTCGACGCCAGCCCGGCGCTGATGCTGTTCGGCGCCGGCCGCGAGAAGCGTGTGTACGCGGTGCCGCCGTACACCCGCGTGCGCAGCCTGGACTTCGAGGATCACCCGTTCGAGGTCGAGCGCTGGGACGGCAGTTGCGCGCATTGCGGCGCCACCGACAGCTATCTCGACGAGATCATTCTGGATGACCAGGGCACGCGCCGGTTCGTGTGTTCCGACACGGAGTATTGCGCCACGCGCCAGGCCGAAGGCCATCACGGCTGCGACACCGCGCCGGTGGAGGTGCAGGCATGAGCGCGCATCCCTTGTTGTCGGTACGCGGCCTGACGCACACCTGGGACGGTGTGCACGGTTGCCGCGACGTGAGTTTCGATCTGTGGCCGGGCGAAGTGCTGTGCGTGGTGGGCGAATCGGGATCGGGCAAGAGCACCTTGCTGCAGGCGCTGTCGTGGCAGGTCGTGCCGCAGGACGGCAGCATCTGGTTCGACACGCGCGACCAGGGGCCGGTGTCGCTCGCGTCGCTCACCAGCGCGCGGCTGCGCTTGCTGGCGCGCACCGATTGGGGCTTCGTGCGGCAGAACCCGCGCGATGGCCTGCGCATGCGGGTGAGCGCGGGCGCCAACGTGGCCGAGCGATTGATGGCGATCGGCGATCGCCATTACGGCGAACTGCGCGGCGCGGCCTCGGAATGGCTGCGCAAGATGGAGATCGATGTGGCGCGCCTGGACGACGCGCCGGCGAAATTCTCGGGCGGCATGCAGCAACGCCTGCAGATCGCGCGCAACCTGGTCACGCATCCGCGCCTGGTGTTCATGGACGAGCCCACCGCGTCGCTCGACGTGTCGGTGCAGGCGCGTCTGCTCGACCTGTTGCGCCAGCTCGTCGCCGATCTCGGTCTCGCGGCCATCATCGTGACGCACGATCTCGCGGTCGCGCGCCTGCTGGCGCACCGCACGCTGGTGATGCGCGGCGGGCGTGTCGTGGAGAGCGGCCTCACCGACCAGATCCTCGACGATCCGCAGCACCCCTACACCCAGTTGCTCGTGTCTTCCATCCTGCAGAGCTGATCATGACCGACCTTTCCCTCGTTTCCGGCGCCATGGTCTCGGTGCACGGACTGAGCAAGACTTTCACGCTGCACAACCAGGGCGGAACGGCGCTGCCGGTACTCGACGCGGTGGATTTCACCGCGCATGCCGGCGAGTGCGTGGTGCTGGACGGCCCCTCGGGCACGGGCAAGAGCACCTTGCTGCGCTGTCTGTATGGCAACTATCTGGCCAGCGCGGGCTCGGTCCGGGTGCGCGATGGCGCGGCCAGCGTCGAACTCACCCAGGCGGCCGAGCGCGAGGTGCTGCGGCTGCGGCGCGACGTGATCGGCTACGTCAGCCAGTTTCTGCGCGCGGTACCGCGCGTGAGCGCGCTCGACGTGGCGGCCGAGCCGCTGCGGGCCCGGGGCGTGGCCGCGGCCGAGGCGCGCGATGCCGCCGCGGCCTTGCTGGCACGGCTCAACCTGCCCGAGCGGCTCTGGTCGCTGCCGCCCGCCACGTTCTCCGGCGGCGAGCAGCAGCGCGTGAACATTGCACGCGGCTTCATCGGCGGTCATCCGATCCTGCTGCTCGACGAGCCGACGGCCTCGCTCGACGCGGACAACCGCAATGTGGTGGTGGGCCTGATCCGCGAGGCGGTGGCCGAAGGCCGCTGCCTGATCGGCATCTTCCACGATGAAGCGGTGCGCCACGCCGTGGCCACGCGTCTGTTGTCGCTGCGCCCGGCCGCCGTGCCGGCCTGCGCGGCCTGAATCGAATCCAGGAGCATGATGATGAGCAAGCAATACCTGACCGGTGCGCGCGTGGTGCTGCCGGATGCCGTGCTGGACGATGGCGCGGTGCTGATCGAGGACGGCCGCATCGCCGCCGTGAATCCGGTCAGCGGCATGGCGGGCGCCCAGGAGTTCCGGCTCGACGGCCAGACCCTGCTGCCCGGGCTGATCGACCTGCACTGCGATGCGATCGAGAAGGAGGCGGAGCCGCGCGCCAGCGTGCTGTTTCCGCTGGACTTCGCCGTGGCGCAGGTGGATCGCCGCAATGCCGCGGCCGGCATCACCACGCCGTTTCATGCGATGTCGTTCGCCAACAAGGAATGGGGCGTGCGCAACAACCAGACCGCGGCCGAGATCATCCGCCTGGTGCATGCGTTCCGCGGACACAGCCTGGTCGATAACCGCGTGCATTGCCGCTACGAGGTCACCGATCCGGCGGCGGTGGAGGTGCTTTGCGCGCTGATCCGCGAGGGCGTGGTGGACCTGCTCTCTGTCATGGATCATTCGCCCGGTCAGGGTCAGTTCAAGACGCTCGAAGCCTATCTCAAGTACATGATGGGCAATCACGCCATGACGCGCGACGAGGCCGAAGCGGCCGCCAGCGCCAAGCTCGACGGTCAGGCCGGCGCGAGCGGCCGGGTGGAGCGATTGCTGGGCGTGGCGCGCGAGTGCGGCATTCCCACGGCCAGCCACGACGACGATTCGGTGCATCGCATCGCCACCATGCGCAACCTGGGCGTGGCGATGAGCGAGTTCCCGATCAACCTCGACACGGCCACGGCGGCGGTGTCCTGCGGTCTGCCCACCATCTTTGGCGCGCCCAACGTGCTGCGAGGGCAGAGCCAGAGCGGCTCGATGCGCGCCATCGACGCCGTGCGCGCCGGCGTGGCGAGCTGCCTGTGTTCGGATTACCAGCCCTCGACCCTGATCGCCTCGGTGTTCAAGGTGATCGAGCAGACCGATCTCGGTCTGCCGCAGGCGGCCGCGCTGGTCACGGCCAATCCGGCGCGCGCCGCCGGCCTGCATGACCGCGGCCGCATCGAGGCCGGGCTGCGTGCCGACCTGGTGGCGGTGATGCCGGTGGGCAGCATGCCGCTCGTGAGTCAGACCTGGTCTGCCGGCAGGCTGGTGTTCGGCGCGCACTACGCGCCCGCGGTGCCGGCGCGCGTGGTGGCAGGCGCCGACATGCTGGCCGCCTGAGCGCGTGCGAGGGCCGCTCAGGGCGGCCCGCTGCTAACTCAGGCGCGCTGACGCCCGGCGGCGGATGCCACCGGAGCCACGGCCGATTGCGGCTCGGTCTCTTCCGCCGAGGCCTCGGCGATCTCCTCGGGCGAGGCGCGATCGCCTTCCAGCTTGGCGATCACGGCGGTGGCCAGGCTGTTGCCCACCACGTTGGTGGCAGTGCGGCCCATGTCGAAGAACTGGTCGATGCCCATGATGAGCAGCAGGCCGGCTTCGGGCAGGTTGAACATCGGCAGCGTGGCTGCCACCACCACCAGCGACGCGCGCGCCACGCCGGCCATGCCCTTGCTGGTGATCATCAGCACCAGCAGCAGCATGAGCTGCTGGCTCAAGCTCATCGGAATCTCGTAGGCCTGCGCGATGAAGAGCACCGCGAACGACTGATACATCATCGAGCCGTCGAGGTTGAACGAATAGCCCAGCGGCAGCACGAAGCCCGAGATACGCTTGGACACGCCGAAGCGCGACAGGGCTTCGATGGTCTTGGGATAGGCGGATTCGCTGCTCGCGGTGGAGAAGGCCAGCAGCGTGGGCTCTTTGATGAGCCCGCCCAGCCGCACGATGGACCGGCCCAGAAACAGGTAGCCCACGCCGAACAGCACGGCCCACAGCAGGGCGAGGCCGAGATAGAACTCGCCGATCAGGAGGCCATAGCCCACCAGCACGCCGAGGCCTTCGGTGGTGATGGCGGCCGCCATCGCGGCGAACACGCCGATCGGCGCGAAGCGCATCACATAGTCGGTGACGCGGAACATGACCTTGGCCAGCTCATCGATCGCATTGACGATGGTGGTATGACCCTGGCCGCGCACATAGGCCAGACCGGCGCCGAAGAACAGCGAGAACACGAGAATCTGCAGGATCTCGTTGGTCGCCATCGCCTCGATGATGCTGCGCGGGAACACGTGCGTGATGAAGGCCTTGAGCGTGAAGTCACCGGTCTTGAGCGCCGTGTGCGCCGCCGCGTCGGGCAAGGTGAGATTCATGTGCGTGCCGGGCGAGAAGATGTTCACCAGCAGCAGGCCGAGCAGCAGCGAAGTCACCGAGGCGAGCACGAACCAGATCATGGCGCGCAGGCCGATGCGGCCCACGGCGCTCGAGTCCGTCATGCTGGCCAGGCCCGACACCAGCGTGGCGAACACCAGCGGCGCGATGATCATCTTGATCATGCGCAGGAAGATGTCGGTGACCATGCTGAAGTAACCCGCCAGTTGTTTGGCGTGGGCCGCGTCCTGGGCCGTGCGATTGCAGATGTATCCCACTACGATGCCCAGCACCATGGCGATGCCGATGTAGCGAGTCAACTTCTTGGTATTCATGATAGGCAGAACTGAGGGTTGGAGCAGGTCGCCGGCGCCGCGCATCAGCGGGCGAACAAGGGCCGGCGGGTGGGTGGCCCGGGCAGCCTGGGCCTGAATGCGGCGAGGCGGCGAGGCAGCGGGCACGCGTCGGGCGACGCGGACGGCCCCGATGAGGGGGGCCCGGCGCGATAGTAAGCGCGGCTGGCTGACAGACAGTTGTCAGTGCGGCCCGGCGCCATGGGGGCTGGGGCGGCGCGGTAACAACCAATGACAAAATGGCCGGGGTAGGCCGACGTTGCCGTCGGTCGGCGGCGGGATGCCGGCGGTAAGTGAGGGCGGGCCGCCGCCGCCGGGCCGGGGAGGCGGGTGGCATCGGGCCGGGAAGTACTGCGCGCGAGCCCGTATTGGCGCGGCGGCGGGGCCGCCGGACAGGCGCCGGGGCGGGTTTGGTTACGCCTTGTCGGCTCGTGCACAAGACCTGGTTTCAAAGCACGGCTAAAATCGCTGCATTCAGCCGCATTTCAACCATCACAATCACCCGGTAATCAAGGAGGTCCTTTCATGGCCCTAGTTTCCATGCGCCAGTTGCTCGACCACGCCGCCGAGCACGGTTATGGCATCCCCGCCTTCAACGTCAATAACCTGGAACAAGTCCAGGCCATCATGGAAGCGGCCGCCGAGACCGACAGTCCGGTGATCATGCAGGCCTCCGCCGGTGCACGCAAATACGCGGGCGAAGGCTTCCTCAAGTATCTGATCCAGGCCGCCGTCGAGTCGTATCCGCACATCCCCGTGGTGATGCACCAGGATCACGGCCAGTCGCCGTCCGTCTGTCAGGGTGCGATCAATCTGGGCTTCTCCAGCGTCATGATGGACGGTTCGCTGAAAGAAGACGGCAAGACCATCGCCGACTACGACTACAACGTCGACGTGACCCGCAAGGTCGTCGACATGGCGCACAAGCTGGGCGTGACGGTCGAAGGCGAACTCGGCTGCCTGGGCTCGCTCGAAACCATGGAAGGCGACAAGGAAGACGGCCACGGCGCCGACGGCAAGCTGACCATGGATCAGCTGCTGACCGATCCCGAGCAGGCCGCCGACTTCGTGCGCCAGACCCAGCTCGACGCCCTGGCCATCGCCATCGGCACCAGCCACGGCGCCTACAAGTTCACGCGCAAGCCCACCGGCGACATCCTGTCGATCAAGCGCATCAAGGAAATCCACGCCCGCCTGCCCAACACCCACCTGGTGATGCACGGCTCGTCGAGCGTGCCGCAGGAGCTGCTGGCCGAGATCCGCGAATTCGGCGGCGACATGAAGGAAACCTACGGCGTGCCCGTCGAAGAGATCCAGGAAGCCATCAAGTTCGGCGTGCGCAAGATCAATATCGACACCGATATCCGTCTGGCCATGACCGGCGCGATCCGCCGCTTCTTCGCCGAGAACCCCACCAAGTTCGACCCGCGCGAATACCTCAAGCCCGCCCGCGCCGCCGCCAAGGCGATCTGCGTGGCCCGCTACACCGAGTTCGGCACGGCCGGCAACGCCAGCAAGATCAAGGCGCTGCCCCTGACCGAGATCGCGCAGCAGTACGCCAGCGGCAAGCTGGCCCAAGTCGTGCAGTAATGCGATCCATGAGCCGCGCGTGCGGCTCGGGTATCGATGCCGGACCCTTCGGGGTCCGGTTTTTTTTTGTCTTAGGGCCGCCCCAAGACAAAAAATCTCCCTCGGGGGCGGCAGGCCGACGTCGCGGCGTGGGGGCCTTTCCCGTTTTTCCTGCAGCGCGGGCGGTCAGATCAGGTAGTCCTTGTAGCGCTGGATCGAATCGCGCGCGCCCTGGTTGAGCGCGCGCACGCAGCGCTCGGCCCGGTCGTAGTCGCCGGCCACCATCGCCGCGAGCAGGTCGCGGTATTGCAGGATCCCGGTGTCGGCACGGCCGGGCAGCAGCGCCACGCGCCGCATCGTCACGCGCGTGCGCTCGTAGATGCGTTCGATGAGGTCGCTGAGCACGGGGTTGGCGGCCAGCTCGGCCAGCCGGTCGCGAAACCGCATGATGGTGTTCACGTGGGCCTCGATATCACCGTCGCGCAGGCTCTGCTCGAACGGCGGGCCCAGCCATTCCTGCAGCTCGACCCAGTCTTCGGGCCGGGCGTGTTGCATGGCGAGGCGCACGGTCAGGCTATCGAGCGATTCACGCACTTCGTACAGACGATAAGTGGTCTCCATGTCCACCGGCACCACGACCGCGCCCTTGTTGGGAACGCGCTCGATCAGGCCGCGGTCTTCGAGGGTGGCCAGCACCTCGCGCGCCTTCGCGCGGGTGATGCCGTAGTGCTGCGCCAGATCTTCCTCGGGCAAGCGCGAGCCCGGCAGCACTGACTGCGACGCGATGCGGGCGCGCACATCGCGCAGCACCGCCTGGGTCGACACCATGGGTCGCTTCGGCGCCGGGTCGGCACTGTCTACGGGTTTGTCTCGGGTTGCCATTTTCACGTCCCTGATCGCCATTTTTTTGAGGAGAAAATCATATCATCGCATCGAACTCAAAATTGTGCACAATCAAGATAACTAAATTGTGATTTGGAATTGACACAATATTGTTCCGGGAATAACCTGCAGTCGTCCGATGTCTTGGGACGCACGATTTCAGGAGAATGGCTTTGCAGATCGAATCTTCGAAGGCGGCCGGCCCGGGCCCGCGCTGCCAGGAATACATGTCACGGCGCGCGGCGCATGTCGCGCGCGGCGTGGTCAACGGCCCCCCCGTGTTCGCCCGCCATGCCAGCGGCGCCACGATCACGGACCTGGATGGTCGGGAGTACCTGGATTTCGCGGGAGGCATCGGCACCTTGAACGTGGGCCATGCGCATCCGGAAGTGGTGGAGGCCGTGAAGGCCCAGGCGGATGCCTACCTGCATACCTGCTTCAACATCGTGATGTATCCCGGCTACATCGAACTCGCCGAAGCGCTGATCGAGCGCGTGCCCGGTGATTGGCCCAAGAAGGTCATGCTGCAGAGCACCGGCGCCGAAGCGATCGAAAACGCCATCAAGATTGCGCGCCGCGCCACGGGCCGCGCCGCCGTGGTCGCATTCGAAAACGCATTTCACGGCCGCACCTTCATGGCCTTGTCGCTCACGGCCAAGGCGCCGGGCTACAAAACGGGCTTCGGGCCGCTCGCCTCCGAGGTGTACCGGGCGCCGTTCCCGGTGGCCTATCGCAGCCGGGACGACGCCGAGGCCAGCGGCCGGCACGCGTTCGATCGCCTGCGGCGCATGATCGAAAGCGAGATCGGCGCGGATCAGGTCGCGGCTGTCGTGATCGAGCCGGTGCAGGGGGAGGGCGGTTTCCATGTCGCGCCGCCCGAGTTCATGCGCAGCCTGCGCGATTACTGCACCCGGCACGGCATCGTGCTGATCGCCGACGAGATCCAGTCGGGCTTTTGCCGCACCGGCCATTGGTTCGCCACCGAGCATGCGGGCGTGCAGGCCGACCTCTACACGCTGGCGAAGTCGATGGGCGGCGGAATGCCGATCGCGGCGGTCGTCGGCCGTGCCGAATTGATGGACGCGCCCGACCTCGGCGGGCTGGGCGGCACCTATGCCGGCAACCCGCTGTCGTGCGCCGCCGCGCTCGCCACGCTGAAGGTGATGGCGCGCGACGACTACGCGGGCAAGGCCCGGCGCATCGGCGAAATCCTGGAGGCGCGGTTTGCACGCTGGGTCCGCGAGATCGAAATCGTGGGCGACGCGCGCGGCGTGGGCGCGATGCGCGCCGTCGAGATCGTGCAGGACAAGGCCGGCGCGGAGCCCGCGTCGGCGCTGGCCGCGCGGATCGTGCAACGGGCGTACGAGGCCGGCCTCATTCTGGTCAAGGCGGGCTTTCACGGCAATGTGCTCCGTTTTCTCGGACCCCTGTGCATGAGCGAGGCCGAGCTCGCGCGCGGCCTCGACATCCTGGAGCAGGCCATCGTGCACGTCGCCGGGGAGGCACGCGCATGAATACCCTGCTCAAACTCGACAATGCGCGCAAGGTCACCCACGTATTGGGCGGCGCGCGCCAGGGCATGAACGTGCTGGTGCTCTACGACTTCTATACCGAGCACAATGTGCAGCCGCTTGCGATCGCCCTGCAGGAGTGCGGCGCGACCCTGCATCTGTTGCAGATCGCCGGCAGCCGCCAGCATGGCGGCGGCTTCTCGGAAGTGGTGGCCCAGGCCATGCGCGCCGCCGATCTCGTGATTGCGCTGACGCGCGCCAATGCGGCGCACACCGAAGCGCGGCAACAGGCCACGAAGGCGGGCGTGGGC
Organism: Bordetella genomosp. 5; assembly: GCF_002261315.1. Classification (NCBI taxonomy): domain Bacteria; kingdom Pseudomonadati; phylum Pseudomonadota; class Betaproteobacteria; order Burkholderiales; family Alcaligenaceae; genus Bordetella; species Bordetella genomosp. 5. The sequence continues at coordinate 395,811 of NZ_NEVP01000011.1, read as the reverse complement.
GTGATCGTGCTGCCCGAATCGGACAAGCCCGACTTCTTCCTTGCCGAAGGCTGGAAGGCGGATTTCGACGCGCTCAGACCCGAGATTCAGGGGCTTGCCGATGCGCTCACGCAGGCCAGCCATGCGCGTGTCACGAGCGCGGCGGGTACGGATATCCGCATGAGCATCGCCGGGCGGCGCGGTCGCGCGCTGCACGGGTTTGCCAACACGGTCGATATCTCGGCCGGCTACTGCCTCGAATCCAGCCTCGCGCCGGTCGAAGGCACCGCCGAGGGCGTGATCGTGGTCAATGCCAGCATTCCCGGCGTGGGCCTGGTGCAGAACGAGCCGGTGCGCATCGTATTCGAACGCGGCATGGCGGTATCCATCGAGGGTGGCGCGCTCGCCACGCGTTTTCGCGAGCTGCTCGCCGGTTTCGAGGATCCGCTGGTTTACAACCTCGGCGAGCTGGGCGTGGGCATGAACCCCTGCTGCACGCTGGACGGGACCATGCTGTCCGACGAAAGCGTCTATGGTTCGATCCAGCTCGCGCTCGGCACCAGCGCTTATATCGGCGGCACCGTCAAGGCGGCCGCGCACTACGACACCATTGTGACCGAGGCGCAGCTCTGGCTGGACGACAGGCTCGTCCTGGACGGCACGCGCCTGCTGCTGGAGCCACGGCCATGACCGTACGCCTGACCATCGAAGACAACGGGGTGGCCCGGGTCCTGTTCGACCGGCCCGCCAAGCGCAATGCCTTCACCCTGGAGATGTATCGCGAGTTCGGCGCCGTCTTCGATGCGCTCAATGCGGACGACGCCGTCCGCTGTATCGTCCTGCGCGGTGCCGGCGGCGCGTTCTGCGCGGGCAGCGACATCGGCGGATTCGACGAAGACCGGGAAGGCGCGGCGCAGGCGCGCGACTATGCCGAATTCACGCTCGCCATGACCGATCGCCTCAAGCTCGTGCGCCATCCCACGGTGGCCTGCATCGAGGGCGCCTGCGTGGGCGGCGGGCTCGAGATCGCCGCCATGTGCGATGTGCGGATCGCCGCGCGCAGCGCGCGGTTCGGAATCCCCATCAATCGCATCGGCCTCACCCTCGATTACCGCGAGCTGGCCGATCTCGTCGCGCTGATCGGGCCGGCGCACGCCCTGGAGATGCTGCTCGAAGGCTCGGTTTTCGACGCCGCCGAGGCGATGTCGAAGGGGCTGCTCACGCGCGTGGTCGACGACGCGGCGCTCGAAGAGGCCGTGGCGCAGTGCGTGGAGCGGATCGTGCGCGGGGCGCCGTTGGCCAATCGCTGGCACAAGCGCTTCGTGCGCCGGCTGGCCTCGGGCGAGACCCTGAGCGAGGCGGATCTGCTCGAGCCCTACGCCTGTTTCGACACCGAAGATTATCGCGCCGGCAAGGCCGCGTTCCTGCGCAAGGAAACGCCGGTCTTCGTCGGTCGCTGACAGGAGCGAATTCATGACGACTTCCGCAACGCAGCCCCTGGCCGGCCTGAAGGTTCTCGATCTGTCGCAGATCATGGCCGGTCCGTACTGCACGATGGTATTGGCCGACCTCGGCGCCGAGGTGATCAAGGTCGAGAAGCCGGGCAGTGGCGATGACTCGCGCGAGATGGGCCCTTATGTGAACGGCGAATCGACCTGCTTCGCGCAGATCAATCGCAACAAGCTCGGCATCTCGCTCAACCTCAAGCATCCGGCCGTGCGCGAGATCGTGCTCGATCTGGTGCGCTGGGCCGATGTCCTGGTCGAAAACTATCGGGTGGGCGTGACGCGCTCGCTCGGGCTCGATTATGAAACCCTGAGCGCCATCAACCCCCGCCTGGTGTATTGCTCCATCTCGGGCTATGGACAGACCGGCCCGTACTCGGGCAAGGGCGGCTTCGACCTGGTGGCGCAGGGGATGACCGGCATCATGAGCATGACCGGCGAGCCGGACGGCCGACCGCTCAAATCCGGGATCGCCATCTACGACATCGGGGCGGGCCTGACCGCCTCCTACGCCATCCTGGCCGCCTGCATGCACCAGCGCAGCACCGGCGAGGGCCAGCTCATCGATATCTCGCTCGCCGAGTGCGGCCTGCCGTGGTTCATCTGGGAGGCGGCCGCCTACTTCGCGGAGGGCACGATTCCGCGCGCCACGGGCAGCCGGCATCGCGTGTCCGCGCCCTACCAGGCCTTCCATACGGGCGACGGCTACATCATCGTCGGCGCGGCCAACCAGCGCACCTGGGAGCGGCTGTGTGCGGACGTGCTGGGTCATCCCGAATGGATCACCGATCCCCGCTTCGTCACGAACACGGAGCGAATGGCGAACATCGAGGTGCTCGAGGCGCTGCTGGAGGCGGAGTTCGCCCGTGCGGGCGCCGCCGAGTGGATCCGCCGTTGCGAGGAGGCCGGTGTGCCGTGCGGGCCGATCAACGACTTCGGCCAGACGGTCAACGATCCCCACTACGCCGCGCGCGGCATGATCCAGGAGCTCGATCACCCGACCATCGGCCGCATGAAGACGATCGGCATTCCGACCCACTTCTCGCGCACCCCCGGACGCGTGACGCGGCCCGCGCCGCTGCATGGTGAGCACACCGACGAGGTCCTGGCGCGCTTCGGCGTGGATGCCGGACGCCGGGAGCAGTTGCGGCGGGAGGGCAGCATCCAGTAAGACGAACCTGTTCCAGCGTCGGGACGCAGCCGCGTCCGTGCGCCAGGCACGAGACCCCGCAGCGCACGATAGGGGTCGATAACAACAGCATCAAGGGGCCGGGCAATCCTTGCCGGCATATTCGAAGCAGCGAAATGCGCACTGCGCAGAAAGGAACGAATATGAAGCCGAGTACCACTTTGAACCGCCGTCAGTTTGTTGCCACCAGCGTCGCGATGGGAACGCTCGCTATGCTGCCCTGGGCAGCCCGGGCACAATCCGGCGCCCTGGCGCCGTTCCGCCTGGGGGCGCTGAACTCGATCACCGGGGTGGGCGGACCGTACGGCGGCGCGATGCTGCAATCGATACGCATCGCGGTCGACGAGGTCAACGAGGCCGGAGGCGCCGCGGGTCGCAAACTCGCGCTCTATGCCGAGGACGACCAGACCAAGCCGGATGCGGCCGTGCTGGCGGTCAAGAAGCTGATCGAGATCAACAAGGTCGAGGCGGTGGTGGGGATCTGGCCGTCGGCGGTCGGGCTGGCGGTGATGCCCATCACGAACAACGCGGGCGTCATCATGATGAACACCTGCGGCGCGCCGGAAATGCAGACCGAGAACAAGCGCGGCCTCGCATGGATGTTCCAGGCGTCTAACGCGGTGTTCGGCAAGGCCTTCGCCGAAACCGCGCGCCGCCGCGGGTTCAAGCGTCCGGCGGTGATGGCGTTCAACAACTCCACCTTCGTGGGCCTGGCGAATTACTTCCGCGAAACCTGGGAGGCGGGCGGGGGCAAGGTCAGCGAACTGATCATCTACGAGCCCAACCAGACCACCTATCGCACCGAGCTCTCGCGGGTGCTGGCGACCAAGCCCGATGTCATTGCGCTGGGCTCGTACCGGCCCGACGCCACCATTCTGCTCAAGGAGTGGTACCAGAGCGGGCAGGACTGCAAGTTCATCATGCCCGGCTGGACGGCCAATGAAGACCTGGTCAAGGCGCTGGGCAAGGACGCCACCGAAGGCATCATCTCGATCTCCAACGTCGCGGCCTACGATCACCCCACGTACAAGAGCTTCGCCGAGCGCTTCCGCGCCAAGACGCGCCGCGAACCCGATATTTTCTCGGCGCAGAGCTACGACATGGTCATCGCCCTGGCGCTCGCGATCGAGGCCGCCGGCGCCAACGCCACGCCGCTCGAGGTGAATGAGCGCATCAAGCCGGTCACGGGCCAGGGCGGGCAGAAGGTCAGTTCCTTCGCGCAGGGCCGCGACGCGCTGAAGGCGGGGCAGGACATCGACTACGACGGCGCATCCTCCGGCCTGCAGTTCGGCGCAAAGGGCGAGACGGTGCCCGACTTCGGCGTGTTCGAGATCAATCAGGGCAAGCTCGTTCTCAAGGAGACGTTGCCTGGGTCGCTGGCCTGAGGCGGGAGCGCACATGGACGCTATCGCCATCCTCAATGCCACCATCAATGGCCTCGTGCTCGGAACGCTGCTCGCGCTTCCGGTCCTGGCCATCACGATGGTCTTCGGCATCGCGCGCTTTCCCAACGCCGCCACCGGTGACTACATGACGCTGGGCGCCTACACGGCCATCGCCGTGCAGACCTTCGTCGGCAGTTCGCTGGTGCTCGGGGTGGTGGCCGCCTGCCTGGTCACCGCGCTGGTATCGGTCGGGTTCTATCTCTGGGTATTCCGCGCGCTCGCCCATCGGTCCAATGTCTCGCGGCTGGTGGCCTCGCTCGGTGTGGCGTTCGTGGTGCGCAACACCATCACGTTCTTCGCCGGCCAGGATCAGTACAACCTGGACGTGCCGCTGGTGCGCGCATGGAACTTCAACGGCGTGCGCATCCTGCCGACCGACGTCTACATCCTCGCCACCGCCGCGGCGGCCCTGGTGCTGGTGTTCGTGCTGCTGCATGCCACGCCGCTGGGCCGGCGCATGCGGGCGGTGGCCGACAACCCCGACCTCGCCGCGGCGAGCGGAATCCGTTCGCGCCGCGTGATGCTGTGCCTCTGGACGCTCTGCGGCGTCTTCTGCGGGCTGGGTGGCGTGCTGCTCGGCATCAAGGCGGTGGTGGTGCCCGAACTCGGTTTCGAACTCCTGATGCCGATGTTCGCGGCGGTCGTGCTGGGCGGTATCGGCCATCCGGTGGGCGCGGTCGTGGGCACCTTGCTGTTCAGCGTGTCCCAGGAAATCGCGAGCCTGTATGTCGAGCCGTCGTACAAGATCGTGCTGGCCTTTTCCGTCCTGCTGGTGGTGCTGCTGGTTCGCCCGCAGGGTCTGTTCGGCCGCCCGGTCGCAGCGAGGTAAGCAACATGGAAGCCTATCTGATCGCCATTTCCATTGGCATCCTGATCTACATGCTCCTGGCCGTCGGCCTGTCGCTGCACTATGGCTTCACGGGCCTGGTGAACTTCGGCCACGTGGGGTTCTTCGCCATCGGCTCGTATGCGTCGGCCTTGCTGTCGATGCAAGGCGTGCCGATCCCGCTGGCGATGGCCGGCGCCACCGTGCTCACCGCGCTGGCGGCCTGGCCGCTCGGCATGGTGGCCTTGCGGCTCGGCAGCGATTATCTCGCCATCGTGACGCTGGGTTTCTCGGAAACCGTACGCATGATGCTGCAGACGGAAGAGTGGCTCACGCGCGGCATGCATGGCCTGCCCGGGATCCCGCGCCTGTTCGACGGTCTCGTGCCGGCCTCGCAGATCGACTTCTGGATTCTGATGAGCCTGCTTGCCGCCAATGCGGTGGTGTTCTGGCTGGTGACGCGGGTCGTGCGCAGCCCCTTCGGCCGGGTGATCGGCGCGATCCGCGACAACGAGGTAGCCGTCCGTGCGCTGGGCAAGGATCCGGCGCGGTTCAAGACGCGGTCCCTCATGCTGGGCGCGGGCCTGGCCGGTCTGGCGGGTGCGTTCCAGGCGCACTACCTGACCTTCCTCAGCCCCGACCAGTTCGTGCCGCTCATTACGTTCTACATCTGGATCGCCGTGTTTGTCGGCGGTGTCAACCGGCTGCGCGGCGTTGCCCTGGGCACGGTGATCCTGGTGGGCTTTCTCGAAGGATCGCGCTTCGTGCGCGAGTTCATGGGAGGGATCTCCGAGGTCCAGATGGCGAGCGTGCGCATCTGGGTGATCGGGATGGCGCTCATTCTCGTGGTGCTCTACCGGCCGCAGGGTGTGCTGGGCGAGCCGGCGGGAGGGAAGAAGTCATGAAAATGCTCGAAGTCAGTAACGTGAGCGCAAGTTTTGGCGGCTTCAAGGCGCTCGACGGCGTGAGCCTGCATCTGGACCGGGGCGAGCTGCTCGGCCTCATCGGCACCAACGGCGCGGGCAAGAGCACGCTGTTTTCGGTGATCACCGGCTATGTGCCGAAGCAGTCGGGCCAGATCCGCTTCGAGGGGCAGGACATCGACGACCTGCCGGTCCACCGGCGCGTGCGGCGCGGCCTGGCCCGGACGTTTCAGGTGCCGCGCGAATTCTCGCAGCTGTCGGTGCTGCACAACATGATGGCCGCCGCGCCCGACATGCACGGCGAGAAGCTGCTCGGCCTGTTTTTCTCGCCCCGCCAGGTCGCGCGCGAAGAGCGCCGCGCGGCCGAGATGGCCCGCGAATGGCTGGATTTTCTCAACCTGACGCGGGTGATCGATCAGCCGGCCGGAAAACTCTCCGGCGGGCAGAAGAAGCTTCTCGAACTGGGCCGCCTGCTCATGCTGGAGCCCCGCTGCATCATGCTCGACGAGCCGTTCGCGGGCGTCAACCCCGTGCTGATCGGCGAGCTCTCCGAGCGCATCGTGGCCCTGAACCAGCGGGGCATGACCGTGCTGATCATCGAACACAACCTGGAAGAGCTGGCCCGCATCGTGCCCCGCATGTATGTGATGGATCGTGGCCGGGTCATCGCCGAGGGCGGCCCCCGCGCGGTGCTGGCGCAGCCCGCGGTGCGCGAAGCCTACATGGGAGGCGTGATATGAGCGGCAACGCAACGATCGGGCAGGGCCTGCTCTCGGTGCAGGACATGGCGGCCGGCTACGGCGACGTCGACATCGTGAGCGGCATCGACCTGCATGTGGGGGCGCGCGAGATCGTCACCATCGCGGGCACCAATGGCGCGGGCAAATCCACGCTGATCAAGGCGGTGATGGGCCTGTTGCCGCGCATGAGCGGAAGCCTGCGATTCGATGGACATGACCTGCGGGCCATCGACGTCGAAGACCGGGTGCGCGTGGGCATCTCCTACGTGCCGCAGGTGCAGAACGTGTTCGGCGACCTCACCGTGCTCGAGAACCTCCAGGTCGTCGAACACGTACGCGAGCCGCGCGCACGCATCGAGGCCATGCTGGAGATGTTTCCGGCGCTGGCGCAGCGGCGCCGCACGCACGCCGGCAATCTCTCCGGGGGAGAGCGCCAGCAGCTCGCCTTCGCGCGCGCGCTGATGCCCTCGCCGCGGCTCATCCTGCTCGACGAACCCTCGGCTGCCTTGTCGCCGGCGCTGACCGAACAGGTCTTCGACGAAGTGCGCCGGCTGCCCGGCCTCGACGTGGCGGTACTGATGGTGGAACAGCGCGCGCGCCAGGCGCTGCAGTTCAGTGATCGCGGCTACATCCTGGATTCGGGGCGCATCGTGCTGACCGATACGGGCGCCAACCTGCTCGCCAATGAAGACATGGCCGAGTTGTACATCGGCCGCGGCCATGCCGCCTCCGAAGAAGGAACTCACGCATGAACACCGAAGCTAGACAGGGGCCGCGTCGCCCCGCGCCCTCCGATATCGCCCGTCTCACCATGGCGCAGGGGTTGCGCGCACTGGATGCGGGAACGCTGACCTGCGAGGCCTGGGCGAGGGCCTGCCTCGAGCGCATCGCCCTGCGGGACGCCGAGGTCCATGCGTGGGTGCATGTGGCGCAGGCCGCCGCGATCGAGCGCGCCCGCACCGTCGACCGGCTGGGCCGCACGCGGCCGTTCGACGGCGTGCCGCTGGGCATCAAGGACACGATCGACACGGCGGACATGCCGACCGAACTGGGCGACCCGGCCATCTTTCCGGGCCGGCAACCCACCGTCGACGCGCCCGTGGTGGCGCGCGCACGCGCGCTCGGATTCAATCTGCTCGGCAAGAACACCGTGTCGCGCCACGCCATCATGCTGCCGGGCCCGTGCCGCAACCCGCACGACGTGAGCCGCACGCCGGCCGCTTCCTCGGCCGGCTCGGGCGCGGCGGCGGCCGACTTCATGGTGCCGCTGTCGATCGGCACCCAGACCGCCGGCTCGATCCTGCGTCCCGCCTCATTCTGCGGCGCCGTGGGCTTCAAGCCCACGCTGGATCTGATCCCTTATGTGGGCATCCGCACCTATTCGCGGCCGCTCGATGTGGTCGGCCCGCTGTGCCGGTCGGTCGAGGACGTGCAGTATTTCATGCGCGGTTTTGTCGGCGACCCGCGTTACGCCTCTCCGGTGCCGGGCGGCATGCCGCGTCTGGGCGTGTGGCGGCCGCGCGACTGGCCGCAGGCCGACGCCGTGGCGCAGCGCATCTTCGAGGAAAACCTGCGCACGCTCGCGGACGCGGGCGCGGTGCTCACCGAGCTGTCCATGCCGGCGTCGTACGAGCAGATCGGCGATCTGCAGGATGTCATCATGGCCTACGATCTCGCCCGCGAATACGACGCCATCCGCCGCGATCATGCCGAGCACTGCGATCCCGAGCTGCTCGCCTATCTGGATCTGGGCCGCACGTACAGCGATGCCGATTACGCGCGCGCGCTGGACGCGGCCGATGCCTGCCGGCGCCAGTTTCACGATATCGCGCGCGACATTGACGCCATCGTCATGCCGGCGACGCTGGGTGAGGCCCCCACGGCGGACAGCACCGGAAGCTCGGTGTTCATTCGTGCGTGGTCGCTTCTGCACAACCCGTCGATCTCGCTGCCGGTGGCGCGTGGCGACCTGGGGCTGCCCATCGCGATCCAGCTGGTCGGCTTCCGTCACGAGGATCCGGCCCTGCTCGCCTGGGCACGACGGGTGGAAGCGGTGCTCGGCTCGCGGGCCCACGACGACTGAAGGGCAGGGCGGCCAGCGTCAGCCCGGCGCGTTGTGCGGAAAGTGCGGGTGCGCGGTGTCGATGGTGTGCCAGGGCGGCGCCGACGCGGTCCAGAGGGTGAGCTGGTTGGCGAAGCGGGCCGGTTCGTCCAGCGCGCCCGCCCGCACGATCACGTAGTCTGCGCCTTCGGCCTGGCCGAACAGCGGCGTGCCGCAGGCGGGGCAGAAGCTGCGCATGACCTGGCGGCCCGAGTCGCTGCGATACACATACTCCTGCGGGGCGCCACGTTCGATCTTCAGGCTGGCGGCGGCCAGCAACAGCGCATGGGCCGGCGCACCACCGCTCAGAAACTGGCAGTCGCGGCAGTGGCAGGTCGCGGCGGTCAGCGCGGGGCCGGTCGTGCGAAAGCGCACCGCCTGGCAATGGCAGCCGCCGGTGTGAGGCTTGAATGCGGTATCTGTGCTCATGCGGGTCTCGGTGAAAGAGAGCAGGGAGAGGGCAGGATCGGGCCAACAGCGGCGCCTGCGGCATGGCCGCGCACCGGTGAACCCGAGGCTAACGGCGGGGCGGCGGCGCGTCCATCGGCGGACAGGACTAGGGTATTTGCAGTAACCTATCGCCTGCGCGAACCGCGCCTCCTGCCTCCGCCGCGCGTCCCCTGGTGTTCGCATGCGGCCGTAACACCGGGCAGCCGCGGCAGCCCCCTTTTCTTTCTCTTTCCGTCAGGCATGCGCGCAGCGGCGCGCACCGGCGGGACGCTTATTTTTTGCCATAGGCCATCTCCGTGACTTCCGCTTTGCACGAATCCAGCATCAAGTCCCTGCCGCTCCTGGGTCGCGGCAAGGTGCGTGACATGTACGCCGTCGGCGACGACAAGCTGCTGATCGTCGCGTCCGACCGCATTTCCGCGTTCGACGTCATTCTTGATGATCCCATTCCGGGCAAGGGCCAGGTGCTCACCGAGCTGACCGAGTTCTGGCTGCAGAAGCTCGCTCACATCCTGCCGAACCACTCCACCGGCGTGCGTCCCGAAGACGTGGTCGCCCCCGACGAAGTCGATCAGGTGCGCGGTCGTGCCGTCGTGGTCAAGCGCCTCAAGCCCATCCTGGTCGAGGCGGTCGCGCGTGGCTATCTGATCGGATCGGGCTGGAAGGACTACCAGACGACCCGTTCGGTGTGCGGCATCTCGCTGCCGGCCGGTCTGCAGCAGGCCGGCAAGCTGCCCGAGCCCATCTTCACGCCGGCGGCCAAGGCCGAGTTCGGTCTGCACGACGAAAACGTCGACTTCGCCCACGTGGTCAACGAAGTCGGCCAGGAAATGGCCGAGCGCATCCGCGACGTCACGCTGCGCCTCTACAGCGAGGCCGCCGCGTTCGCCGCCACCAAGGGCATCATCATCGCCGACACCAAGTTCGAATTCGGTCTCGACGACAACGGTACCCTGCACCTGATGGACGAAGTGCTGACGCCCGATTCCTCGCGCTTCTGGCCCGCGGACGGCTACCGCGTCGGCATCAGCCCGCCGTCCTTCGACAAGCAGTTCGTGCGCGACTGGCTCGAAACCCAGCCCTGGGACAAGACCCCGCCCGCGCCGCGCCTGCCGCAGGAGGTCCTCGAAAAGACCGCCGCCAAGTATCGCGAAGCGCTGGATCGCCTGATGGCCTGAGCGCCATCCGCGCCACAAAACCCGCCCGCGCGCCTGCGCCGGCGGGTTTTTTCTTGCCTGCGTTACGCACAATCGACAAAATTGGAAAGTTTGCTGGCAGTCACATATATTGCTGTTTGTTACGTTATACTCCGGCGCAGCCCTGCGACGAGGAGGCCGATTTTGTTGATGATTTTGCCCTTCCTGACGGGCGGCCTGGCCGTCTGGTTCGCCATTCTGGGCCGACGCCAGCCCTGCTTCACATTCTGGTTGCTGACGCTGGGCCTGTTCATCGCCGGCGTCGGCACTCATATGAGCGGCCCGCTGCCGTTCACGCTCTGACGCCCCGGGTTCCGTCATGATCTTTCTGCACAACCCGGCGCGCGGATCGCGTTGGCTCAACAGCCTGTTTCTGATCATCGTGAGCCTGATGCTGCTGGGCAGCCTGGCGCTGCATTGGCGCGCCGGACGTGGCGTGCCGCCGCTCGCGCTGTTGCAGCAGGCCGCCTACGTGATGGCGGGCATCGGCCTGCTGCTCAATATGCGCCTGGGCCCGTCGCCCCTGCACTACGCCATGGTCACGGCATCGGCGCTGGGCGGCATGGCCGCGAGCGCCTGGGTGCTGCTGCAAACACAGGCCGGGCTCGCCGCGCCGTGGGGCGGGCTGCGCGCCGATACCTGGCATTTCCTGGTGTGCGCCAGCCTGGTCGGCTTCGCCGTGCTGATGCAGGCCAAGGATCGCAAGTGGGGCGACAACGCCATCAAGAAGCCCGTCTCCGTGCCGATGGGTGTGGTGATGGGGTTCTTCGCGCTGGCGGTGCTGGCACAGCTGGGCCATACCGGCTATGCCTGCGGCGTGGCGGAATGCGCGGCCACGTCTTCCACAGGCTCCACGGCCTCCACGGGCCCCACGGGCCCCGCAGCCTCCACGACGCCCGCGACGTTCACCGCCCCCACGGCTTCCACGGCCGCGCCGCAGCCCGCCGCCGACGCGGGCGCCGCCCTGCAGGGCGCCGAGGCGCCGGAGTCTGCCCGAGGCGGGTAAAATACCGGGTTTCGCGGCGTCGAGCCGCCAATCCCCGCACGCGCACAGCCCTTGTCCGCGTGCCTACCCGCAACGGTCATGAACACTAAGGTAACTGCTACCGGCGCTCCGGTCGTCGGCGTCATCATGGGCTCTTCCAGCGACTGGGAGGTCATGAAAAATGCCGTCTCGATGCTCGAGTCGTTCGGCGTGCCCTACGAGGCGCGCGTGATTTCTGCGCATCGCATGCCGCAGGACATGGCCGATTACGGCGCCGCGGCTCGCTCGCGTGGCCTGCGCGCCATCATCGCGGGCGCCGGCGGCGCCGCGCACCTGCCCGGCATGATGGCCGCCCTGACCGAAGTGCCCGTGTTCGGCGTGCCGGTGCCGTCCAAATACCTGCGTGGCGAAGATTCGCTGCTGTCCATCGTGCAGATGCCCAAGGGCGTGCCGGTGGCCACCTTCGCGATCGGTGAAGCCGGTGCGGCCAATGCCGCGCTGCACGCCATCGCGACCCTCGCTTGCACCGACGATGATCTGCATGCCAAGCTGGTGGCGTTCCGCGCCGCGCAGACCGAGACGGCGCGCAACATGAAGGTGCCGCCCGAGGCCTGATTCGTGGGCCGGCCATCGTGATGCGCCGGCCCGGCTTTTTGTCATTCGCGACCCCTCATCGGGTCGACCTGCGAACCCCCATCGAGGGGCTGTGATCCATGTCGCAACACTCCACCGCAATCGTCGCTCCGGGCGACTGGCTCGGCCTTCTGGGCGGCGGTCAGCTCGGCCGCATGTTCTGCCACGCCGCGCAAAGCCTCGGCTACAAGGTCGCCGTGCTCGACCCCGCCGACGAGTGCCCGGCCGGCATGGTTGCCGATCTTCACATCCAGGCAGCCTATGACGACACCGCGGGCCTCACGCGCCTGGCCGAGCGTTGCAGTGTGGTCACCACCGAATTCGAAAACGTCCCGGCCGACAGCCTGCGCTTCCTGCAGGCGCGCTGCCGGGTGAGCCCGTCCGCCGACGCAGTCGCCATCGTCCAGGATCGCAACGCCGAAAAGGCGTTCATCGCGAGCCAGGGCATTGCCGTCGCGCCCAACGTCCCGGTGCTGAGCGAGGCCGACCTCGCCGCCGCGCCAGACAACCTGTTTCCCGGCATTCTCAAGGCCGCGCGCCTCGGCTACGACGGCAAGGGGCAGGCCCGCATCGCGTCGCGCGAGCAGGCCATCGAGGCGTTCCGCGAGTTCGGTGGCGTCGCCTGTGTCCTCGAGGCACTGATGCCGCTCGACCACGAGATCTCGGTCGTGATCGCGCGGGGCTTCGACGGCGCCGATGTGGTGTTTCCGATCGCCCGCAACGAACACCGCGACGGCATCCTGGCCGTGTCGACGGTGTCCGGAGGCGGCGCCGACGCGTCGCCGCAGGCCCAGGCCACCCTGGCCGCGCAAAAGATCGCGGCCGGCCTCGGCTACCACGGCGTGTTGTGCGTCGAGTTCTTCGTGCTCACCGATGGCAGCCTGATCGTCAACGAGATCGCGCCGCGTCCGCACAACAGCGGCCACTACAGCATGGATGCCTGCGTCACGAGCCAGTTCGAACAACAGGCCCGCGTGATGGCCGGGCTGCCGCTGGGTACCACGCGTCTGTTCGCGCCGGCCGTCATGCTCAACATCCTGGGCGACGTCTGGTTCGAGCCGGGCAGCGACACCCCGCGCGAACCCGACTGGGCCGGCGTGCTGGCGGTCGAGGGCGCCAAGCTGCATCTGTACGGCAAGGCCGAGGCGCGCCGCGCCCGCAAGATGGGCCACGTCAACATCACCGGCGTCACGCTGGCCGACACGCAGGCCGCCGCCGCGCGCGTGGCGCGGGTGCTGGGCATTGCGCCCGCGGAATCGCACGCATGAGCGCGGCCGCGGATCCGCACGAGATCGCCCTGGCCGCGCAGCGGCTGATGGCGGGCGAGCTGGTGGCGTTTCCCACCGAGACCGTCTATGGGCTGGGCGCCGACGCCGAGAATCCCGAGGCGGTGGCGCGCATCTATGCCGCCAAGGGCCGGCCGTCCAATCATCCCGTCATCGTCCACATCGCGCCCGAGGGCGACGTGGGCTACTGGGCCGTCGACGTTCCGCCCGAAGCACGGGCGCTGATGCAGGCCTTCTGGCCGGGCCCGCTCACGCTGATCCTCAAGCGTGCGCCGCACATCGGCGACGCCGTCACCGGCGGCCAGGACAGCATCGGGCTGCGTTGCCCTTCGCATCCCGTGGCGCAGGCCCTGCTGCGTGCGTTTGCCGCGGCCATGCCCAACGGGCAGGGCGGGGTGGCCGCGCCGTCGGCCAACACGTTCGGCCATGTGTCGCCCACGCAGGCCGAGCACGTGCGCGCCGAGTTTCCGCGGGAAGTCGCCGAGGGCATGCCGGTCCTCGAAGGCGGGGCCGCCGAGGTCGGTATCGAATCCACCATTCTCGATCTGTCGCGCCTGGCGCAAGGCGTGGGACCCGTGCTGCTGCGTCCGGGGCACGTGAGCGCCGCGCAGATCGAAGCGGTGCTCGGTGTGCCGGTGCGCCGCCCCGACGCGGCCGCGCCGCGCGCCTCGGGCACGCTCAAGGCGCACTACGCGCCGCGCACGCCGCTCGAGCTCGTCGACGGCGCGCAGCTGGCCCAGGCCGTGGCCGCGCGGGCGTCCGCGGGCAGGCTCGCGGTCGTGGCCTTCGAGGCGCCCGCCGCCGGCGTCACGCCGTCGTCCACGCTCGAGTGGGTGCGCGTGCCGGCCGACCCCGCGCACTACGCGCAGTCGCTGTATTCCCGGCTGCGCGAGCTCGACGCGCAAGGCTATGCCCGCATCCTGGTGCAGGCGCCGCCCACGGATTCCGCCTGGGATGCCGTGAACGATCGCATCGGCCGCGCGGCCGCTGCCTTCTCGCTCGATACCACCGATCTCTCCGCCACCTGAGCGTGGCGTCGCCCGCCTAGGGTAGCCGCGCATTGTGGCGCGGCCGCCCCGGGCGTACTCTCCTTGCGCCGGGCAAAATCCGCCTGGCGAAACAGCGCGGGCCGGCCTTTATCCAGGGCCGCCACTGCGCAACATCACCGAGGAGACGATTCATGAAGCGGCAATTTGCCATGGTGGCGGGCGCGCTCGCGCTCGCATGCGCGACCCAATCGGCCATCGCCGGCCCCACGCTCGACGCCGTCAAGAAAAAAGGCTTCGTGCAATGTGGCCTGACCGATGGCGTATCCGGTTTCAGCGCCACCAACAGCAAGGGCGAATGGGAAGGCATGGACGTCGACATCTGCCGCGCGGTCGCGGCAGCGGTGTTCGGCGATGCCACCAAGTTCAAGGGCACGCCGCTGTCGACGCAGCAGCGCTTCACCGCACTGCAATCCGGCGAGGTCGACGTGCTGCTGCGCACGGTCACGCTCACCCAGACGCGCGATACCTCGCTGGGCCTCGCCGCGGTGGCGCCGAGCTTCTACGACGGCCAGGGCGTGCTGGTGCGCAAGTCGCTCAACGTCAAGTCGGCCAAAGAGCTCAACGAGGCCACGATCTGCGTGCAGCCGGGCACCACCACCGAACTCAACCTGGCCGACTGGTTCCGCGCCAACGGCATCAAGTTCACGCCGGTCGTGATCGACAAGGTCACCGAGGTGGTGCGCGCGTTCGAATCGGGACGCTGCGATGCGTTCACCGACGACGCCTCCCAACTCGCCGCGGTCCGTGCGACGCAGGTCGCCAAGGCCGACGACTTCGAGATCCTGCCCGAGCGCTTCTCCAAAGAGCCGCTCGGCCCCATGGTGCGCCAGGGCGATGAAAACTGGCTGGGTATCGTGCGCTGGACGCTGTTCGCCCTGATGGAAGCCGAGGAATACGGCATCAACCAGAAAAACGTCGACGAGATGCTCAAGAGCAAAAACCCCAACGTGCTGCGCATCCTCGGCGTGACCCCGGGCGCCGGCAAGAACATGGGCGTGGACGAAAAGTGGGCCTACAACGCGATCAAGGCCGTGGGCAACTACGGTGAGATCTTCGAGCGCAACGTCGGCAACGGCAGCAAGCTGGGCCTCGAGCGCGGCGTGAACGCGTTGTGGAACCAGGGTGGCGCCATGTACGCCTGGCCAGTGCGCTGAGGCATTGCCAGGCGGTTCGGTGCCCCTCGGATCGCCAGGCGATACGAACGGTTCGGAATGCGGTACGCTACGGCTACCCTGACCGAACCGTTTCTTTATGGCCCATCCCGAGGATTCGCCCCTGTTCGTGGCCGCGCTGGCGCGTGGCATCACCTTGCTCACGGCCTTCAACGAAGGCCGGCCCGCCATGACGCTGCCCGAGCTGGCCGAAGCCACCGGTCTCACCAAGAGCGCCGTGCAACGCTTCGCCCACACGCTCTGGACGCAGGGCTATCTGCGCAAGCACCCTCAGACCAAGCGCTTTTCGCTGGCGCCTCAGTCGCTCGAGCTCGGCATGCGCTACGCCCAGACCAGCGCGCTCGTGCTGGGCGGCAACCCGTTCCTGCATTCGCTCAACCGCACCAGCCAGGAAACCTGCAGCCTGGCCGAGCCCGACGGGCTGGACATGGTGTATGTCGCGCGCTTCGCCACCCACAAGCAGATGTTCGTGCACATGCCGGTCGGCATGCGCCTGCCGATTCATTGCACCGCCGCCGGTCGGGCGGTGCTGTCGCGCCTGGATCCGGAGCGCGCGCGGGCGCTCTTGCTGCGCTGCGAGCGCAAGCCCTACACGGCCAACACGCTCACCGAGATCGAGGCGCTGATGGCGGAGCTCGATTTCGCGCGGGCCAGCGGTTTCGCCCGCGCCAACGGCGAGTTCTATCAGGGCGACATCACCATCAGCGCGCCGGTGCTTGACCCGGTCGGCACCCCGGTGGGCGCGGTCAATGTGTCGGTACCCTCGAGCCGCTGGACCTTCGAACAGGCGCAGACCGTGTTCGGTCCGCAGGTGCTCGAAACGGCCCACGCCATCAGCGCGTCGCGCACCATCGGACTCACCCAGCCGTTCTATGCGATGGAGTCCGCCGCCTAGCCACGGCGCCCCAACTGCAACACCCCGACCCGGCCATGGCCGGGTTTTTTATTGCGGTGCGTCAATCGGACGTCGGCCATGCGGGAGCCGGGCAATCCCTAGTACCCGAGCCCGCCGCGCCGGATTAATCTATTTGCGACACGATCATATCGCAGAGCGATACGATAAATAATGCATCCGCTACGAGGCGGTCGCGGCAAACCTGGGAGTTGTGCTGTGCAGCAAATCACGTCGGCCTGGACCGATTCCACGCTTTACACCCCGGCCGCCGGGTTCATGGGACTGCCGGCGCCGTCCTCCACGCAGGCTTCGGCGCCGCGCGCCTGCGTGCTGGGCATTCCGTTCGACTGCGGTACCCATCCGTTCCGCGTGGGCTCGCGGCAGGGCCCCGATGCCATTCGCGAACAATCGCGGCTGCTGCGCCCGTTCGACCTGTTCCGCCGTGCCGGTCTGGACAATCCGCCCGAGTACCTGCGCGTGGTCGACGCCGGCAATGTCGTGTGCTGGCCCGGCGACCCCGAACGCTCGTATCCGCAGATCGAAGCCGCGCTCGGCCGTGTGCTCGATGCGGGCGCGATCCCGATCACCATGGGTGGCGACGGCGCGGTCACGTTGCCGCAGCTGCGCGCCGTGGGCCAGCGCCATCCCGGCGTGGTCGTGCTGCATTTCGACTCGCATACCGACACCTATCCGATCGCCGGCTACAACACCGCCACCACCTTCACGCGGGCGGCCGAAGAGGCCGTGGTCGACGTTGCCGCGAGCTATCACGTCGGCACGCGCGGCAATTCCTTCATGGGCGGCGTGGTCGAGTACGGGCGCGAGGTGGGCTACACGGTGGTGCCGTTCGACGAGTTCGATCGCGATCAGGCTGCCGTGCTCGACGACATCAAGCGCCGCGTCGGCGACCGCCCGGTGTACCTGTGTTTCGACATGGACATTTTCGATCCGTCCTGCGCGCCCGGCGTGTGCACGCCGGAGTGGGGCGGGCTGTCGGCCAAAGAGGGGCTGGCGTTGCTGCGACGCCTGCACGGCCTCAACTTCGTCGCATTCGATGTGAATACGGTGTCGCCGCCGCAGGACGTGGGCGGCGCCACGGCGTTTCTTGCCGCCACCGTGATGCAAGAGTTCTTCGCCCTGGCCGCCAGCGCGGTCCAGGCGTATCCGCAAGGCCGGCCCGCC
Organism: Bordetella genomosp. 5; assembly: GCF_002261315.1. Classification (NCBI taxonomy): domain Bacteria; kingdom Pseudomonadati; phylum Pseudomonadota; class Betaproteobacteria; order Burkholderiales; family Alcaligenaceae; genus Bordetella; species Bordetella genomosp. 5. The sequence goes on along the minus strand of NZ_NEVP01000011.1, from coordinate 378,255 downwards.
TGACGGGCGGTCAACGATTCAAGGGGAAAATATGAAAACCACGAAACTTCTGGCCAGCCTGATGGCGGTCGCCACGCTGGCCTGCGCCGGCACCGCGCTCGCGCGTCCGCTCGACGAGATCAAGGCGGCCAAGACGCTGAATGTGGTCACGACCGCATCGGCGCCGCCGCACGGCTTCAAGAATCCGGCCAGCAATCAGCTCGAAGGCATCATGGTCGACGTGGCGCGCGCCGTGGCCGCCCACCTCAAGGTCGAGATGAAGCTGGCCGACGTGCCGTTCTCCGGCCTGATTCCGACGCTGACCTCGGGCCGCGCCGACGTGATGTCGGCACCGCTCTTCATCACCGAAGAGCGTGCCCGCGCGATCGACTTCTCCGCACCCGTGTACGAGTGGGGCGAGGGCATCGTGGTCAACGAAAAGAACACCCGTCAGTACCCGCGCTTCCAGGACATGAAGGGCCAGCGCGTCGGCGTGCTCGTGGACTCCGTGCAGTTCAACATGATCAAGGACATGCCGGACACCAAGGTCACCACCTATCAGGACTACGCCACGCTGCTGGCCGATGTGCGCGCCGGCCGCATCGACCTGGGCATCGTCGATCCGCCCAGCATCATCTACCAGATCACCACGCGCAAGATTCCCGGCGTGAAGCTCTACAACGGCTACGTGCCCGAGAAGAAATGGCAGGTGGGCATGGCGGTCGAGAAGGGCAACAAGGCGCTGCTCGACGCCGTGAACGCCGCGCTGGCCGACATGAAGAAGAGCGGCGAGCTGGCCGAGATCGGGCGCAAGTGGGGCGTCTCCGATCTGATGAGCAAGTAAGCGACAAGGAGGCACGACAATGGACCTCGAAACCCTGCGCATGTACCTGACGCCGCTCGCCGAGGGCTCGGTCTGGACCCTCGCGCTCTTTTTCTGCTCGGCGTTTCTGGCGGTGGGGGTAGGCCTGGTCGTCTGTCTGTGCCGACTGTCGAAGTCGCCGGTGCTCTCGCGCGCCGCCCGCTTCTACATCGAAGTGATCCGCGGCACGCCGCTGCTGCTGCAGCTCTTCTACATCTATTACGGCTTGCCCGAAATGGGCGTGGTGATCGACGGCTTCACGGCCGGCGTGCTGGGGCTCACGCTCAATTTCGGCGCCTACCTGGCCGAGCTGTTCCGCAGCGGCATCCAGTCGGTCGACTCGGGGCAGTACGAGGCCGCGCGGGCGCTCGGCCTGAGAAAGGTCGACCGGCTGCGCCGCATCGTGCTGCCGCAGGCGCTGCGCACCGTGTTTCCGGCGTTGGGCAACTATGCGCTGGTGCTCGTGAAAGAAACCTCGCTGGTCGCGGTGATCAGCGTCTACGAGCTGATGCGGGCGGGCGAAATGCTGGCCGGGGCGACCTTCCAGGCGCTGACGGTCTACACCATGGTGGGCGTCATCTACTTCGCCATGTGCAGCGTGCTCTCGTATTTGTTTCGCCGCTCCGAAAAGCGGCTCGCGGTGCCCGGCTACTGGAATGGCGGCGGCGAAAACCACGACATCTCCAAGGCCTGACCCATGCTCACGACTTCCACTTCCGCACCCGTCATCCGCCTGCGCAATGTGAGCAAATGGTATGGCGACTTCAAGGTGATCGACGACCTCTCGCTCGATGTGCACGCCGGCGAAAAGCTGATCCTGTGCGGCCCGTCGGGCTCGGGCAAGTCCACCACCATCCGGCTCATCAACCGGCTCGAAGAACACCAGGAGGGCAGCATCGTCGTCAATGGCGTCGAGCTCGACGACACGCTGTCCAACATCGAACGCATCCGCGCCGATGTGGGCATGGTGTTCCAGCACTTCAATCTCTTTCCGCATCTCACGGTGCGCGAGAACTGCACCATCGCGCCGCGCCTGGTGAAGCACGTGTCCGAGGCCGAGGCCGACGCGCGCGCGATGCAGTTTCTCGAGCGCGTGCACATTCCGCATCTGGCCGACAAGTACCCCGGCCAGCTGTCCGGTGGCCAGAAGCAGCGCGTGGCGATCGCGCGTGCGCTGTGCATGCAGCCCAAGGTCATGCTGTTCGACGAACCGACCTCGGCGCTCGATCCCGAAATGGTGAAAGAGGTGCTCGAGACCATGGTGGAGCTGGCGCGCGATGGCATGACCATGATCTGCGTGACGCACGAGATGGGCTTTGCGCGCGAGGTCGGTGATCGCGTGGTTTTCATGGACGGCGGCCGCATCGTCGAGACGGCCGCGCCGCAACGCTTCTTTTCCGCGCCGCAGACCGAGCGTGCCCAGGCCTTTCTGGGGCAATTGCTGCCTGCGATGTGAGGCACGCACGCCGCGTCTCAGGGTCTACCCTAGGCGCGGCGGCCGTGCGCGGAGTGGTTCCATGCCGCCACCCCGAAATGGACCTAGCCGCGGTGCCGGTCTATCCCTATCATGGGTCCCATCCTGCGGCCGCACTCCGGCCCGCGTCCCCGTACCCCACTTTTCATTGCACATCACAGACCATGAACGGCGCCGATAGCCTTTGCGATACCCTGCTGGCCAACGATATTGATGTCTGCTTCGCCAATCCCGGCACCTCCGAGATGCACTTCGTGGCGGCGCTCGATCGCAAGCCGCGCATGCGTTGCGTGCTGGGCCTGTTCGAAGGCGTGGTCACCGGCGCGGCCGACGGCTATGCCCGCATGGCCGACAAGCCCGCCGCCACGTTGCTGCATCTGGGCCCGGGCCTGGGTAACGGCCTGGCCAATCTGCACAACGCGCGCCGCGCCCGCACGCCCATGGTCAACGTGGTGGGCGATCACGCCACCTATCACGTCCAATACGACGCCCCGCTCACGAGCGACGCCGAGGGCGTGGCGCGGCCCATGTCGCACTGGGTCGATCGCATCACCGACGCGGCGTCGGTCGCACGCCAGACCGGCGAAGCGATCCGCGTGGCGCGTAGCGCTCCGGGCAACGTCACCACGCTGATCCTGCCGGCCGACGCGGCCTGGACCGATCTGCCGGACAACACGCCGGCGCCCACGCCGGTCCAGCCCGACGCCCCGAAGCCGGTCGCGGCCGAGGCCGTGCGCGCGGCGGCCGATGCGATCCGCTCGGGCCAGAGCACCACGCTGCTGCTGGGCGGCACCGCACTGCGCGGTCGCGCGCTCGCCGCCGCCGGTCGCATCGCGCAGGCTTTCGGCGTGCGCCTCGTGAGCGAAACCTCCAACCGTCGTATCGAGCGCGGCATCACGCGCGCGCCCGTCACGCGTCTGCCGTATCCGGTGGATCAGGCTGTGGCGTTCCTGAAGGATGTCAAGCATCTGATCATGGTGGGTTCGCGTTCGCCGGTGGCGTTCTTCGCCTATCCCGGCAAGCCCAGCCTGCTCGCCCCCGAAAGCGCCAACCAACTGGTGCTGGCCGCGATCGACCAGGACCTGACCCAGGCGCTGGAGTGGCTGGCCGAAGAGCTGGGCCTCAAGAGCGACGCGCCCGGCCTCATCGCCAAGCCGCTGACCGACGGCCCGCCCACCAGCGGCAAGCTCACCGGCGCGGCCATCAATCGCGTGGTGGCCAGCCTGATCCCCGACAATGCGATCCTGGTCGACGAGTCGATCACGCAGGGCCGCGAGTTCGGCAACTTCAGCGAAGTCTCGGCGCCGCACGATCTGCTGCAACTGACGGGCGGTGCCATCGGCATCGGCCTGCCGATGGCGGCCGGCGCGGCCGTCGCCTGCCCGGATCGCAAGGTCATCACGCTGCAGGCCGATGGCAGCGGCATGTACACGGTGCAGGCGCTCTGGACCCAGGCCCGTGAAAGCCTCGACTGCCTGACGGTGGTGTACGCCAACCGCACCTACGCCACGCTGCACGGCGAGATGAAAAACGTGGGCGTGCAGGAGCCCGGCGTGAACGCGCGCCGCATGCTCGATCTGGATCAGCCCGAGCTCGATTGGGTGTCGCTCGCCCGCGGTCTCGGTGTCGAAGCCGTGCGCGTGGATTCGATCGAAGCCTTCACGAGCGCCGTGCAGGCCGGCCTGGCGCGCAAGGGCCCGTTCCTGATCGAAGCCCTGATCTGACCGCACCGTGGACCATCGAGGGTTTTCGCCTGCGGGCCGCGTCTAGGCCACACGCCCCAAGGCGAAACGCCTCTTCGATGGCCGGCAGGCCGAAGGCGCGGTGTGGGGACTGACAACTCCCCATTGGTGCGCGCCCTCGCTTGGTCTATCCTGGATTCAGGACCACGCACGCACGGAGGAGTACATGAAGTTCGCCGAGTTTCGTCAGGGCATGGTGATCAAGGGCGGCCCGATGGTCGTCAAGGAAGACGAGATCCTCGAGTTTGCCCGGCGCTACGATCCGCAGTGGTTCCACACCGACGTGCAGCGCGCCGCCGAAGGCCGCTGGGGCGGCCTCATCGCGAGCGGCTGGCACACCTGTGCCATGGCCATGCGCATGGCGGTCGATGCCGTGCTGCATGATTCCGAATCCTTTGGCTCGCCCGGCCTGGGCGAGGTGCGCTGGCGTGTGCCGGTGCGGCCGAACGACACGCTCACGCTGCATATGCGCGTGCAGGGGGCACGCAGCTCCTCGTCGCGCGAGGACCTCGGCATCGTGACCTGGGTCTGGGTCGTCTACAACCAGCACGACGAGGCCGTCCTCGAGCTCGACGCCACCAGCCTGTTCGATCTGAGCGAAGCCTGAACCGCACGTTCGCAAACAAAAGGCCCCGCGGCGCGAGCCACGGGGCCTTTTTTTCGCCTGAGCGCCCGCCGGGGCGGGCCGCCCGCCGCGATCAGAAGAACGCTTGCAGGCCGGTCTGGGCGCGGCCCAGGATCAGCGCGTGCACGTCGTGCGTGCCTTCGTAGGTGTTGACCACTTCGAGGTTGACCAGGTGACGGGCCACACCGAACTCGTCGGAGATGCCGTTGCCGCCCAGCATGTCGCGCGCGAGGCGGGCGATGTCCAGAGCCTTGCCGCACGAGTTGCGCTTCATGATCGAGGTGATTTCGACGGCGGCGGTGCCTTCGTCCTTCATGCGGCCCAGGCGCAGGCAGCCTTGCAGCGCCAGCGTGATTTCGGTCTGCATGTCGGCCAGCTTCTTCTGGATCAGCTGGTTCTGGGCCAGGGGGCGGCCGAACTGCTTGCGATCCATCGTGTACTGGCGGGCGGTGTGCCAGCAGGCTTCGGCGGCGCCGACGGCACCCCAGGCGATGCCGTAGCGGGCCGAGTTCAGGCACGTGAAGGGGCCGCGCAGGCCGCTCACGCCAGGCATCATCTGGTCTTCGCTGATCTCGACTTCGTCCATGACGATTTCGCCGGTGATCGAGGCGCGCAGGCCGACCTTGCCGTGGATGGCCGGGGCCGACAGACCCTTCATGCCCTTTTCGAGGATGAAGCCGCGGATCTTGCCGTCGAATTCACCGCCCACGCACTTGCCCCACACCACGAACACGTCGGCGATCGGCGAGTTGGTGATCCACATCTTGCTGCCGCTCAGCTTGTAGCCGTCGGCAGTCTTGACCGCGCGGGTTTCCATGCCGTTGGGGTCGGAGCCGTGGTTGGGTTCGGTCAGGCCGAAGCAGCCGATCCACTGGCCGCTGGCCAGCTTGGGCAGGTACTTCTGCTTTTGCGCTTCGCTGCCGAATTCGTTGATCGGCACCATGACCAGCGACGACTGCACGCTCATCATCGAGCGGTAGCCCGAATCGACGCGCTCGACTTCGCGGGCGATCAGGCCGTAGCTCACGTAGTTCAGGCCAGCGCCGCCGTATTCGACGGGGATGGTGGCGCCCAGCAGGCCCAGCTCGCCCATTTCGGCGAAGATCGCCGGGTCGGTCTTTTCGTTGCGGAAGGCTTCGAGCACGCGCGGCGCCAGCTTGTCCTGGGCATAGGCCTGGGCAGCGTCACGCACCATGCGTTCTTCTTCGGTGAGCTGCTGGTCCAGCAACAGGGGATCTTGCCAGTGGAAGGAGGGCGTCGAGGACATGCGGTACTCCGGTACGGGATGCGAAAGTTTAAATGTAAAGTATTTTGCCGACGGGCACGCGCGGGGTTTACCCGCGCGCGGCCCTTATTTGCCGGCCTGTTGCGCGGCCGCGCGGATCTTGTCCAGCGTGGTCGACGGCGTGATGGTCTGCGGATCGATCATGCAGTGCAGGATGGCCGGCTTGCCGCTGGCCAGCGCGCGTTCGTAGGCCGGGCCGAATTCCTCGGCCGTCTCGACGCGCTCGCCATGACCGCCGAAGGCGCGGGCATAGTCGGCGAAATCGGGGTTCTTCAGTTCGGTGGCCGACACGCGGCCGGGGTAGTGCTTTTCCTGGTGCATGCGGATCGTGCCGTACATGCCGTTGTCGACCAGCACCACGATGATGGGCAGATCGTATTGCACGGCCGTGGCGAACTCCTGGCCGTGCATCAGGAAGCAGCCATCGCCGGCAAAGCAGATCACGGTCTTGTCGGGCCAGACGCGCTTGGCGCCCACGGCGGCCGGCAGGCCATAGCCCATCGAGCCCGAGGTCGGGGCGAGCTGGGTACCGAAACGCGTGAAGCGGTGGAAGCGGTGCAGCCAGGTGGCGTAGTTGCCCGCGCCGTTGGTCATGATGGCGTCGGCCGGCAGCTTGTCTTCGAGGTAGGCCATGACTTCGCCCAACTGCAGGCGGCCCGGCGTCTTGACCGTCGTGGGATCGCTCCACTTCAGGTAGCTCTCGCGCATCGTCTTCGTGCCCTCGGCCCAGGCCGGGGTGGCGGCGGGCGCCGGCACGGCGGCAAGCGCGGCGCAGAACGCCGACGGCGAGACGTTGACGGCCAGGTGCGGGCGATACACACGCGCCAGCTCGGCGCTGTCGGGATGCACGTGTACCAGCTTCTGGCGCGGCACGGGGATGTCGAGCAGGGTGTAGGCCTGGCTCGGGTTTTCGGACATGCGGCCGCCCACCAGCAGGATCAGGTCGGCGTCGTTCAGGCGCTGGAGCAGCGCGGGATTGATGCCCAGACCCACGTCGCCGATGTAGCAGGGGTGATCCGCCGGGAACAGCATCTGACGGCGGAACGACACGGCCGTGGGCAGCGCGTGCGCACGGGCGAAATCGGCGAACTGTTGCACCGCGCGGGCATCCCAGCGGGTGCCGCCCAGGATGGCGACCGGATTGCGCGCGCCGGCCAGCAGGCTGGCGAGCTCGTCGATCTGGCCCGCGGCGGGCGCGGCGTCGATCACTTCGTAATGCGGCGCGTCCGGCACGGAGGCGAACTCGACCAGCATGTCTTCGGGCAGCGCGATCACGACCGGGCCGGGGCGGCCCGAGGTGGCGATATGAAACGCGCGCGAGAGCAGTTCGGGAATGCGTTCGACCTGATCGATCTCGGTGACCCACTTGGCCTGCGTGCCGAACACGGCGCGGTAGTCCATTTCCTGGAAGGCTTCGCGCTCCCGCATGCCGCGTTCGATCTGGCCCACGAACAAAATCAGCGGCGTGGAATCCTGCTTGGCGATGTGCACGCCGGCCAGCGCGTTGGAGGCGCCGGGGCCGCGCGTGACCATGCAGATGCCGGGCTCGCCGGTCAGCTTGCCGTGCGCGTCGGCCATCATGGCGGCGCCGCCTTCCTGGCGGCAGACCGTCACATCGATGTTGGCATCGTGCAGACCGTCCAGCACCGCGAGATAGCTTTCGCCGGGCACGCAGAACACATGCTTGACGCCGTGGGCGACCAGTTGGTCGACCAGGATGTGGCCGCCCATGCGGGCGGCGGGAGTGGAAGAGGTTTGGGTGTTCATTGGACAGGCCACGGGGGAATATCACGCGAGGATAGTGTTCCTCACTTGCACAACGCAATTGATAAAATTGCACATCATGTTGACCTGCGGACACGTCAGCCGGTGCTGCGTTGCAGCAACCGGGGCTGGCTGCGGGGATGGCGGCGATTCCTCGCTAGGAGGCTGCCGCCGCGAACCAGGAGGGGGCCGCGAGCCCGGGCCATGAGAAACGGAATTCCCAATCTGAGCGCGCTACAGGCTTTCGAGGCGTCCGCCCGCCTGGGCAGCTTCTCGAGGGCGGCCGAAGAGTTGTCGCTCACCCACAGCGCCGTCTACCGCCAGGTGGCCAGCCTCGAGGCCCGGCTCGGCGTGGAGCTGTTCACCCGGGTGCGGCGCCGCATCGTGCTGACCGATCATGGCGCCGAGTACGCCGGCCGTATCCGTCACCATTTAGATCAGATCGAGAAAGATACCTTCGGTCTGGTCAGCCGCACCGGCATGGGTCGCAGCATCCACATCGCGGTCGTGCCGACGCTGGCCACCACCTGGCTGATTCCGCGCCTGGCCCGGTTCCAGGAGGCCCAGCCCGACATCACGGTGAGTCTGTCGGTGCGCACACTGCCGTTCCAGTTCAAGGACCAGCCCTTCGACGGCGCGCTCTACCATGGCGACGGCATCTGGCCCGGCACGCAGGGGGCGTTGTTGTTTCCCGAGCGCGAGCTGGTGCCGGTGTGCGCGCCGCATCTGGCCGCCGGGCTGGCCGAGGAGGGCGGTGCCGCGCGCGCCACGGAGCGCGGCGCCGCGCCGTTGCCGGGTCTGATGCATCTGCACCTGGCCTCGCGGCCGGATGCGTGGCGGCAGTGGTACACGGCCAACAATCATGTCTACGGCCCGCAGGCGGCGGGCGGCCCGCGCTACGAGCTGTTCACCATGGTGATGGCCGCGGTGCAGGCCGGCCTGGGCGTGGGCCTCATGCCGCGTTTTCTGGCGCAGCCCGCGCTGGACGCCGGCACGCTGGTGATGCCGGTGCCGCAATCGCTCGCGGTCAGTCAGGGCTACTACTTCGGCTATCCGCAGCGCAGCGAGCGATCCGGCGCGCTGCGGGTCTTCGAAGACTGGCTGCGCGCGCAGGCCTGAACGCCGCGTTCCGTGCCATTCCGGACGCCTCCACTAGAATGAGCCGCTTCCTCCGACCCGTGACGTCCCACCCATGACCGACCGCGCCACCCTGGTTTCGCAAGCCGACATCGACGCCTTCATCGATGCCGTCTGGCTCGAGGACGGCCTTGCCGCCAACACGCTGGCCGCCTACCGGCGCGACCTGAGCGCGTTCGCGCACTGGCTCGAGCATCCGGGCGAGCACGGCGGGCAGGCCTGCGCCGGCCAGCTCCGCGAGGCGGGCGCCGCAGACATCTCGGCCTGGTTCGCCGCGCGTCACGAAGAAAGCCGTCCCACCACCGCCAACCGCCGGCTCGCGGCCTTGCGCCGCTTCTATGCCTGGGCGTTGCGCGAACACCTGGTTCAGGCCGATCCCTGTCTGACGCTGGTGGCGGCCAAACAGCCGCTGCGCGTGCCGAAGACCCTGTCGGAGAATCAGGTGGAGGCGCTGCTGGCCGCGCCCGATCTCAAGACCGCGCGGGGCCTGCGCGATCGGGCCATGCTCGAAACCCTGTATGCCACGGGCTTGCGCGTCAGCGAGCTCGTTGGCGTGAAAGTGCTCGACGTGAGTCTGAACGAGGGCGTGGTGCGCGTGGTGCAGGGCAAGGGTGGCAAAGACCGGCTCGTGCCGCTGGGCGCCGAGGCCGCGCACTGGCTCGATCAGTATCTGCGCGAGGCGCGACCCGAGCTCGCGGGCGGGCGTGCCGCCGACGCGATGTTTCTCACGGCGCGCGCCGAGGCGATGTCGCGGCAGGCCTTCTGGCAGTTGGTGAAAAAATACGCGCTGCTCGCCGACGTGCGCGCGCCGCTGTCGCCCCACGTGCTGCGCCATGCCTTCGCCACGCATCTGCTGAACCACGGCGCCGACCTGCGCGTGGTGCAGCTGCTGCTCGGCCACGCCGATATTTCCACCACCCAGATCTATACTCACGTCGCGCGTGAACGCTTGCGCGCGTTGCATGCGGCGCATCATCCGCGCGCCTGAGCTCACTTCCCGATGCCATCATGAGCAAGACCAGCCGTCACGTCTCGGAAACCCCCGCCACCCAGTTCCTCAAGCAGAACAAGGTGGCCTATACCGAGCACACCTATGACTACGTCGACCACGGCGGGGCGCGGGAGTCCGCGCGCCAGCTGGGCGTGGATCCGCATGCGGTGGTCAAAACGCTCATCATGGAAGACGAGGCGGCGCGGCCGCTCGTGGTGCTGATGCACGGCGACCGCGAGGTCTCCACCAAGAACCTCGCGCGGCAGGCGGGCCTGAAGAAGGTGGCGCCCTGCCAGCCCGAGGTGGCGCAGCGTCACTCCGGCTATCAGGTGGGCGGCACCTCGCCCTTCGGCACGCGCAAACGCATGCCGGTATTCGTGGAGGCCACCGTGCTGGACCACGAGCACATCTATATCAACGGCGGACGCCGGGGCTACCTGATCGGCATCGCGCCGCGGGTGCTGGTGGACCTGCTGGGCGCCAAGCCCGTCAACGTCGGCCTCGAAGCCTAGCCGCCATCGCGGCCGGCGCGGGTCGCACCCGGTGGGCGAGGCGCTTCAGGCCGTCACGCGCTTTGCGCTCGCTTGCGCCAGCTGCGCGTGCCGCGCCGCGATCGCCGCCGCCGTCTCGCGCATCCGCGCCGTCACCATCCCGAAGCGTTGCGGCGCCAGGCGCTCCGCCATCGCCGTGACCGTCACCGCGCCCAGGGCCTCGCCCGCCGGTGTCAGGATCGGCAACGCGACCGCGCTGGTGCCGGGCATCAGGCCGGCCGGCGCATGCGCCAGCCCGCGCTCGCGGGCCTGTTCGACACGCGCGAGGATGTCGTCGACCCGTTCGCCCAACACGCCGAGCCGGGCGGCGTTGTCTTCGACCAGCACGCGGCTCAGCGCCGGGTCCAGGTTCGCCAGCAGGGCCACGCCCGACACGCCCACGCCCAGCGGCCGGCGCACGCCCACCTCGATGGACAGCACCTGAATTGGATGATGACCGGTGCAGCGGCCGATGCAGATCGAATCGTGTCCGTGGCGGATGCTCAGGAACACCGTGTCGCCGACTTGATCGGCCAGCTCGGCCAGATACGGCTCGGCCAGCGTCAGCAACGGAAATCGCCGCGTGCGCGCCAGGCCCAGCAAGCTGACCTCGGGCCCGATCAGATAGCGCCGCGTCGCCGCGTCCTGTTCCACGGCGCCTTCCTGGATCAGCGTTTTCAACAACCGGTGCACGGTCGGGCGGTTCAGCCCGGACATCCGCTCCAGGTCGACCAGGCGCACACCGCGCTCCTGGCCGCACGCGACCAGGCGCAGCAAGGCCAGCGCGCGGCGCACGGTCTGGGCGCCGCCGGCGCCTTCGTCGGCAGCGGTGGTCATGGGGTCTCGGACGGCATGAGGGACTTGGCCGTCTGGCGGATCGCGCGCTTGGTCACGATCGGACCGAGCGAGGCGTAGTTGGGGCCGCCGATGCGGCACACCGGGCGCAGCAGCGTGGTGTCGATCTTGCCGTCCTGCAGCAGGCCATCGCGGATATGGAAGCGCAGCACCTCGCCCACGAAGAACTCTGCGCCGGTGGCGCCGAACGGCGTGACACTGTGATAACGGCACTCCAGGCTGATCGGCGCGTCGGCCAGGCGCGGCGTGGCGATGGTCTCGCCGGGCAGCACCGCCAGGCCCAGCAGCTCGGCCTCGCTGATCTCGGGCGGGTGTTCCTCCGCGCTCGCGTGGATGGCGTCGAGCAGCGACTCATCGCCGATGTTCACGACGAAGTGGCCGTGCGCGAGGATGTTGCTCGCGGTGTCCTTGCGCACGCCCGCCTTGCGGCCGATGTTCACGCCCACCATGGGCGGCGTGTTCGACACGAAGGTGTAGCAGCTGAAGGGTGCGAGGTTGACGCCGCCCGCGGGGCTCAGGGTGCTGATCCAGGCGATGGGCCGGGGCACCACGATGCCGCTCATGAGGCGGTAGGTCTGTTCGGGATTCAGGTCGCTGGCGTCCAGGCGCATGGCAGTCTCGCTTCGTAGTCCGGATATTGAACCATCAATTGCGCGGGGCGCTCGCGCGGCCTCGCGGAAAACCGCTTTATTTTCGGTCTCGGAACCGCCGAGTGGCGGGCGTGGATCAGAGGCATCCGGCCGATAAGTCCAATATTCGGAACTTTTTGCCAATTCGGCGTTGTCCGCGCGCCGCCAAATTCCTAGAGTCTCATCACACAACAACAAAACGTGATTCAACGATCAGGAGACAAACCATGAACCGCAGCATGCGCCTTTGCGCCGCCGTGGCGTTGACCGCCTTCACTTCCCTGGCTCACGCGGCCTGGCCCGACAAACCCGTCAAGATCGTGGTGCCCTATCCGCCGGGCGGCAATGTGGACGTGGCCGCGCGGCTGATCGCGCCGGGGCTGCAGGCCGCGCTGGGCCAGCCCTTCATTGTCGAAAACAAGCCCGGCGCCGGCGGCATGATCGCGGGCGAGCAGGTGGCCCGCAGCGATCCCGATGGCTACACGCTCTTCATGGCGGCCAATGGTCCGCTGCTGTTCTCGCCGCTGATCTTCAAGCGCGAGGCCTACAAATGGGATCGCGACTTCGCGCCCATCAGCTCGATCTCGTATACGCCGCTGGTGCTGCAGGTCAAACCGGCGCTGCCGGCCAAGACGCTCGGCGAGCTCATCGAGCTGGCCAAGAAAGAGCCCGGCAAGCTCAACATGGCCTCGCCCGGCGCCGGCACGACCAATCATCTCGTGAGTGAGCTGCTGCAGTCGCTCACCGGCGCGCGCTGGACCACCGCGCAATACAAGGGCAATGCGCCGGCCACCACCGACCTGCTGGGCGGCCAGGTGGACTTTAACTTCGATCAGATTTCGGTGGCGCTGCCGTACGTGAAAGAAGGGCGCCTGCGCGCCCTCGCGGTGACCACGGCCAAGCGGGTGCCGTCGATGCCCGATGTGCCGACCTTCGCCGAGGCCGGCGTGCAGGGCATGGAGGCCGCCACGTTCACGGGACTGCTGGCCCCCAAGGGCACCTCGCCCGAGATCCTGGCGCAGCTGAGCGCGGCGCTCACCAAGATCCTCGCCGAACCCGGCATCGTGCAGCGCTTCGCGGATCTCGGCGCCGAGGCGCGCGGCAGCACGCCCGAGGAATTCACCCGCTATCTGGCCGCGGAAGACGCGCGCTGGACCCCGATCATTCAGCGCGCGAACATCACGGCCAACTGAGGCCGCTCGCCCGCGCCACTCTCACGACACGGATAACGCCATGAGCAGACGCAGCATCTATGCCGAAGGCTTCAGCCACAAGAACCCGATCCCGGCCGCGTGCCGCATCGGCCCGATGCTGTATTCGGGCAGCATCCAGGGCACCGATCCCGCCACGGGCGCCTACGGCGACACGCTCGAGCGCCAGTGCGAGCTGATGTTCGACCACGTGCGGCGCATCGTCGAGGCCGGGGGCGGCTCGCTCGCCCACATCGCCAAAATGACCGTGTGGATGCGGGATCGCGGACAACGCGCCGCGCTGAACGCCGTGTGGTTGCGGGCCTTTCCCGACCCGCAGGACCGGCCCGCGCGCCACACCATGCAGGCCGACCTCGATGGCGACAAGCTGATCGAGTGCGACTTCGTCGCCGTGATCGATTGAGGAGACGCCGATGACGCAATATCAGGCATTCAATCCCAACCCCACGGCGCCGGCCACGCGGCTGCCGCCCCTGTCCTGCGACAGCCAGTTCCACGTGTTCGGGCCTGCCGAGCGCTATCCGGTGCGGCCCGGCGCGGCCTACACCATGCCGAGCGCCACGATCGATGTCGCGCTGAGCCTGCATCGCCTGCTCGGGATCGAGCGCGGCGTGATCGTGCAGGCCACCACGTACGGCGCCGACCACGAGGTGGTGCTCGACGGCCTGGCCGCGGCCGGGCCCAACTATCGCGGCTGCGCCAATGCCGTCGTGCTGGCCGAGCGCGACGACGCCTACCTGGCCAGGCTGCACGATGCGGGCGTGCGCGGTGCGCGCTTCACGCGCCAGGGCCTGGGCATCAGCATGGCGCCCGCGGTGTTCGAGCGCGCCATCGCGCGCATCCGCGAACTCGGCTGGTACGCGAAATTTCAGCCCGAGCCCGACGGCATGATGGCGCAGGTCGCGCAGTTCGAACGCCTGGACATTCCGGTGCTGCTCGATCACATGGGCCGCGCCGATCCCACGCTGGGCGAGGCAGACCCGACGCGCCAGAAGCTCGTCGAGCTGCTCGAGCGCGGCAACTTCTGGGTGATGCTGTCGCTGACCGAGAAGCTCTCGCGCGGCGGCCCGCCCTGGGACGACGTCACGCCGCTCGCGCAGGCCCTGATCGCCGCCAATCCCGACCGGGTGGTGTGGGGCAGCGACTGGCCCCACCCCGTGTCGGTCAAGGCCACGCCCGACGAAGGCCGGCTGGTGGACCAGCTGGTGCGCTACGCCGGCGATGCCGCCACCCTGAAAAAAATCCTGGTCGACAACCCGGCCCGCCTGTTTGGATTCGACGCATGAAACTGCTTACCTTTTCGCATCAGGGCCGCACGCGCTTCGGCGCGCTGCGCGGCGATCACGACATCGTCGCGCTCGACGAGCTGGGCCACGCCAGCCTGCACACCGCGCTCGCAGCCGGTGCGCTCGACGAGCTGGCGCATGCCGCGCAGGCCCGCCCGGTCACGCACCGGCTGGCCGACGTGCAGCTGCTGCCGCCGATTCTCGCGCCCGAAAAAATCATCTGCGTGGGCGTGAACTACGGCAAGCGCAACGAGGAGTACCAGGACGGCAGCGCGCCGCCGGCCTATCCCAGCGTGTTCCCGCGCTTTCCGGGTTCCTTCGTGGGCCACGGCCAGGCGCTGCTGCGTCCGCCCGAGTCTGAGCAGCTCGATTACGAGGGCGAGATCGCCATCGTGATCGGCAAGACCGGCCGGCGCATCGCCGCCGAGGACGCCTGGCAGCACGTGGCCGGCCTGACCTGCCTGAACGAAGGCACCGTGCGTGACTGGCTGCGGCACGGCAAATTCAATGTGACGCAGGGCAAGAACTTCGACGCCAGCGGCTCGATGGGGCCGTGGCTGGTGACGGCCGACGAGTTCGACCCGGCCGCGCCCCTGACCGTGAGCACGCGCGTCAACGGCGAGCTGCGCCAGCAGGACAGCACCGACAACCTGATGTTTCCGTTTGCCGAGCTGATCCGCTACATCTCGATCTGGACCACGCTCAAGCCGGGCGACGTGATCTCGACCGGCACGCCCATCGGCGCCGGCGTGCGCTTCACGCCGCCGCGCTTCTTGAAGCCCGGCGATGTCGTCGAGGTGGAGGTCTCGGGCATCGGTGTGCTGTCCAACCCGGTGGCCGACGAGGCCGTCACGCCTGCAGGAGCCTCGCATGCTGAATGACGCCGACCGCGACCGCGCCGCGCAACTGCTGATCGAGGCCGAGCGCACCGGCGTGCCGACCACGCAGCTCGATCAAATCTTCCCGGGCATCGAGATCGCCGATTCCTACGCCATCCAGCAGCGCATCATCGACGAGAAACTGGCCGCAGGCGCGCGCCTGCGCGGCCACAAGATCGGCCTCACCTCCAAGGCGATGCAGAGCACGGTCGGCATCGACGAGCCCGATTACGGCCATCTGCTCGACACGATGTTCTTCCAGGACGGCGAGACCATCTCCACCGAGAAGCTCATCGTGCCGCGCGTCGAAGTGGAGCTGGCCTTCGTGCTGGGCAAGCCGCTGCGCGGGCCCGGCGTCAGCCTGTTCGATGTGCTGGACGCCACCGATTACGTGGTGCCCGCCCTCGAACTGATCGATGGCCGCAGCAAGTATCCGCGCCGGATCGTCGACAACATCGCCGACAACGCCGCCTGCGCCGGCATCGTGCTCGGTGGCCGCCCGGTGCGGCCGCTCGACATCGATCTGCGCTGGGTCGGCGCGCTGCTCTTCAAGAACGGCGTGATCGAGGAGTCGGGCGTGTCGGCCGCGGTGCTCGGTCATCCGGCGCTGGGCATCGCATGGCTGGCCAACAAGCTGGCGCTGCACGACACCGGGCTGGAGGCGGGCCACATCGTGCTGGCCGGCTCCTTCACGCGCACGGTGGCCGTGGCGCGCGGCGACACGCTGCACGCCGACTACGGCAAGCTCGGCAGCATCTCGGTGCACTTCTCCTAGGACACGGCGTATGGACCTCCCGATCAATCCGTTCAAGCGCGCGTTGCGCGAGCAGCGGCACCAGACTGGCCTGTGGGTCACGCTGGGCCACCCCAACAGCACCGAGCTGGTCGCGGCCAGCGGCTTCGACTGGCTGCTTATCGATACCGAGCACACGCCGGTGGTGTTGCCCACCGTGATGGCGCAGCTGCAGGCCGCCGCCGGCTACGGCAGCCACGCCGTGGTCCGCCCCTCGTGGAACGACAAGGTCCAGATCAAACAGTACCTGGACATCGGCGCGCAGACCCTGTTGCTGCCCTATGTGCAGAACGCCGCCGAAGCCGAGAGCGCGGTGGCCGGCATGCGCTACGCGCCG
This sequence comes from Bordetella genomosp. 5, assembly GCF_002261315.1. NCBI lineage: Bacteria > Pseudomonadati > Pseudomonadota > Betaproteobacteria > Burkholderiales > Alcaligenaceae > Bordetella > Bordetella genomosp. 5. The sequence continues at coordinate 361,877 of NZ_NEVP01000011.1, read as the reverse complement.
CGCGGTGTGCGCGGCGTGAGCGGCACCATGCGCGCCACCCGCTATGGCCGCGTGCCGGATTACATGCGGCGCTGCGAAGAAGAACTCTGCCTGCTGGTGCAGGCCGAGACCGGCGAGGCGCTCGAGAACCTCGACGCCATCATCGCGGTGGATGGCGTCGATGGCGTCTTCATCGGCCCCGCCGATCTCGCCGCCAGTCTGGGCTATCCCGGTGAGCCGGGGCATCCCAAGGTGGTGGCGGCGGTGGAAGGGGCGATCGCGCGGGTGCGCGCGGCGGGCAAGGCGCCCGGCGTGCTCACCCCCGACGAAACGCTGGCGCGCCGCTATATGGCCGCCGGCAGCCTGTACACCGCCGTGGGCGTGGACGCCGCCATTCTGGTGCGGCACTGCGACGCGCTGGCGCAGCGGTTCCGCGCGGACTGAGCGCCGCCGCATTCTGTAGCAGCTGCGGTACGGGAATACCACCCGTACCGCGCGGCGGTCTCGCACAATGCTCCGACAAGAACAACGACACGCCGCCGCATTCGCGCGCGGCCCATCCTGTCCTCACCGGAGACGCTCATGAGCAAGACACTGCTGATGCTGGTCGGCGATTACGCCGAAGACTACGAAACCATGGTGCCGTTCCAGACCTTGCTGGCCGTGGGCCACAAGGTGCATGCCGTGTGCCCCGACAAGAAGGCCGGCGACAGCGTCGCCACCGCGATCCACGATTTCGAGGGCGCGCAGACCTACAGCGAAAAGCGCGGTCATAACTTCGCGCTCAATTACGACTTCGACCGCGTCGAGCCGGAAAACTACGACGGGCTCGTGATTCCGGGCGGCCGCGCGCCCGAGTACCTGCGGCTGAACGAGCGCGTGCTCGAGATCGTGCGCCACTTCGACCAGGCCAAAAAGCCCATCGCGGCCGTCTGCCACGGCGCGCAGCTGCTCGCCGCCGCCGGCATCCTGAAAGGCCGCACCTGCTCGGCCTATCCGGCCTGCGCGCCCGAGGTGAAGCTGGCCGGTGGCACCTATGCCGAGATCGGCATCGATCAGGCCCACACCGACGGCAATCTGGTCACCGCGCCCGCGTGGCCGGCCCACCCAGCCTGGCTGGCGCAGTTCCTCGCCGTGCTGGGCACGCGCATCTCGCACTGAGGCCGCGGGGGCCGGGCGCAGGCCTTGCCCCCATTGCCCTGGCGGGCCGCCCGGCCTACATTCAAGGGATCCCCACACTCGCGGCGGGAGCCCCCATGTGCGAAATCTTCGTGCGCGCCAACGCGCAATCCTATGCCACCGAAGCCCGGTCACTGCGTCTGCACGGCGTGGCCACCAGCGTGCGCATGGAAAAGCTCTTCTGGGACGTGCTGGAGGAGATCGCGGCGCGCGACGGCATGCGCGTCACGCAGCTGATCGAGCGGCTCTACGACGAGCTGAGCGAGTACCGCGGCGAGGCCGCCAACTTCACCTCGTTCCTGCGCGTGTGCTGCCTGCGGTACCAGATGCTGCAGGCCGATGGCCGCATCCCGCGCGATGCCTCGGTCCCGATTCGCGGGCTCGACGCCCGCACCGTGTTGCAGGGCCTGCCGGCAAACCTCTACGACGAGCAGCCGCTGCGCGTGCCCGCGCATACCGCCTGATACCGGCCCAGCCTGCCGCCGCCGGCGCTGCACGCGCCTGGCGCGATTCTGCAAAAAAAACGCCGCTGTGTGAGCAGCGGCGATTTTTGTTATTGAGCGCGAGGTCTTAGAGCATGGCCACGTCGCTTTGCAGAATGCGTCGGATGCGCACGGCGTCGCCGATGCGGGACAGCTTTCCTTGCGAGTCGAGCAGCACGATGGCGACATCGCGGCCGTTGATCCGCGCCAGCATGACGAGGCATTCGCCCGCTTCGTTGATGAAGCCGGTCTTGGAAACCTTGATATCCCAGTCGGGCTTGCGCACCAGCAGATTGGTGTTGCGGAAGGTTTGCGTGCGCTTGTTGATCTCGACGTCGTATTCCGTGTCGGTGGAATAGCGGTGGATCAGCGGACGCTGCGCCGTGGCACGCAGCAACCGCGCCAGATCGTGCGGCGACGACACGTTTTCGCTCGACAGCCCGGTGGGCTCGACGAAATGCGTGCTCAGCATGCCCAGCGAGCGGGCCTTGGCGTTCATCGCGGTCACGAAGGCCGACAGGCCCCCCGGGTAGTTGCGGCCCAGCGCGTGCGCCGCCCGGTTTTCGGAGGACATCAGCGCCAGATGCAGCATGTCGCCACGCGACAGGCGCGTGCCCACACGCAGGCGCGACGTGGTGTGCTTGAGCGTGTCGACGTCGTCATCGGTGACCTCGATCACCTCGTCCATCGGCAGGTTGGCGTCCACCACGACCAGGGCGGTCATGAGCTTGGAAATCGAGGCGATCGGGCGCACCACGTTTTCGTTCTTGGCGAACATCACCGTGGAGGTTTCGAGGTCCTGCACGTACGCCGTGCTGGAGCGCAGCGCGCGCGCCTCGGCGGCCGGCGAGGCGGCGACCGGCGGCATGGCCGCATCGGTGGCCACGGCGGCGGCGCCAGCCCTGGCGGCCTGCTTGCGCGTGGATGCCTTGATCTTGCTGTTGGGGTTCTTGCTGGCGGACGCCGTCTTGGCGCCGCTCTTGCTGCTGCTCTTGGCCGAGGATTTGCTGGAAGACTTGCTGGTCGGTTTCGCGGCGCTGGTTTTTTTCTTGGCTTGCGCCGCCTTGCAGGCGGACGACTTCGCGTTGGTCTTGCAGGGATCCTTGGCAGGGGCCGCGTGGGCGGCCACGGGCAGGAGCGCAGCGGCTGCCAGCGCCAGGGGCGCCAGAGCCGTCGAGATCGCTCTCATCCAGAAAAATGCCATGGGATACAAACCTTGTCTGAATGTTCAGATGTCTTGCCCGGATCTGTTTCAGTAATGCACTGAAAAAATCCAGTTGAATTAGGGGGTTACGCGCCAAATTTAAACAGCAATTTGAACTTGTGCGCAAGTGGAACTTCAACGCAGCCGCGCATGAAATAAAGGGACATATTGGCGCGCATGACAGCGGTGACGTACCGGCGCCGGCAAGCGTATACCGGAACGGCCTGCGGCAGGCTGAATGGCGGTGTCGGGCGCGGGTATATCCCGAATGGGGACGAAGCGCAGGAAGCTGATCTCGGACGGAACGCTTCACAAGGCGCAGGACGGCGTAGCGCGAGGCGTGTGCGGCGCGGGAAGGGAGCTGGCCTCGCCGGGTGGAATCGAACCACCAATTGACCCTTAGGAGGGGCCGGTTATATCCGTTTAACTACGGCGAGCGCGCGGCAGACGGGCGGTCGGGGCAAAGCGCCCGCGCCCGTGTGGCGGAGTGCCGCATTCTAGCACTGGCGGGTGCGCGTCACCGGGGCGGGCCCCGGCCGTCAGCGGGTGCCCGCGTGGCGCGCCGCGATGGCCGCCGCGGCGGTGCGGGTTTCCACGCCCAGCTTCACGAATATGTGTTCCAGGTGCTTGTTCACGGTGCGCGGCGCCATGCCCAGGATGTCGGCGATGTCGCGATTGGTCTTGCCCTTGGCGAGCCAGTCCAGCACATCGAGCTCGCGCGGGGTGAGGCCGTAGGCGGTGGCCAGCGACTCCGACGGGGGCGCCGGGTGCGGGCGTTCTTCGAGCAGCAGCAGCGTTTCGCCCGACCGGCGCGAGGCCGACAGGCTCACCACCAGATTGCCGCGCACGCCGGGCACCACCCACGGCGGCGCGGCGGGCCCCTGCGGCAGATGGCTGGCGATCCAGTCGGCCAGGGGCACCGGCAGATCGGGAGCGTCGTCCGGGCTGCCCAGGTAATCCGACAGCCACAGCCGCGCCCGCCCGGTCTTCCAGATGGCGCGGCCCCGCGCGTCCAGTACCACCACGGCGCGCGCGGCGGCGTCCAGCGCATCGTAGGCCGCCGACAGATGGCGCGCATTGCGCAGATGCGTGTCCAGGCGCGCCAGCACCACGTCCGGGTCGAGCGGCTTGGTCACGTAATCGACGCCGCCGCTGCGAAAGCCCCGCAACACATGCTCCGGGTCGGTGAGTCCGGTCATGAAGACCACCGGCACCTGCGCGGCCGCGTGATGGGCCTTCAGGCGCGCGCAGGTCTCGAAACCGTCCATGCCGGGCATCACGGCATCCATGAGCACGATGTCCGGCACCACGTAATCCACCCGCTCGATGGCGCTGAGGCCGTCGGTCGCGATCAGCACGCGGTACCCGGCCTCGTCCAGCGCGGTGGACAGCATCTTGAGATTGTCGGGCGCGTCGTCGACCAGCATGACGAGGTTTTTATCGGGCGAGGGCATGATGGCGCTGTACATGGTCTTTGAGCAGTCGATTGAACTCGGCGAGCTGGAATTCGCTGGCCAGGGTGTGCAGGTGGCGCGTGAGCCGTGCGGCGTGCGGTTGCCGCTGGCCGATCTCGTCGAGCTTGGCGAGAATGCCCTTGATGTAGCCCATGGCGCCGAGTTCGAGCAGCGCTTCGGCGTCTTCGCGTTCCAGCGCCACGCCGTGCAGTTCGCCGTCGCTCACCGGCTGCACCGGCGCCGCGGCCTCGGTGATCCAACGCAGGCGCAGATGCGTGCCGATGCGCGCCAGCAGATCATCGAGGATCACGGGCTTGGCGATGAAGTCGGTGTGGCCGCTCTGGGCGGTCTCCTTGGGATCCAGGCCATGCACATTGGCCGACAGCATCACGATAGGCACCGCGACGCCTTCGGCGCGCAACGCGCGGCACACGTCCCAGCCGGCCATCGCGGGCATCGAGACGTCCATCAGGATCAGGGCGGGGCGCAGCGTGTGCACGCACGCCAGGCAGGCGGGTCCGCCGTCCGCTTCGTGCACGGCGAAGCCCAGCGGTTCGAGCATGTCGCGGACCAGACGGCGCTGCGACGCCTGATCGTCGACCGTGAGGATGCGCAGCCGTTCGCCCTCATACCCGATCACCGGTCCCGCGGGACGCGCGTCGCCGCGCGGCGAGCGCACTTCGGGCAGGAACAGCTTGAGCGTGAACGTGCTGCCCGCGCCGACCTGGCTACGCACGCGGATCTCGCCGCCCATGATGTTGGTGAGCATGCGGCAGATCGTGAGGCCCAGCCCGGTGCCGGTGTCGGCCTGTTCGGCCGCGGCCCAGCTGCGCTCGAAAGGCAGAAAGATGCGCTCCATGTCGGCCTCCGGGATGCCCATGCCCGTGTCGCTCACCGCGAACTGCACCATGTCGGCGGCGTACTGGACGCGCAGGGCCACCTCGCCCGCCTGCGTGAACTTGACCGCATTGCTGAGCAGGTTGATCAGGATCTGGCGCAGACGCTTCTCGTCGATGTGCACGATCTGCGGCAGATCGGGCGCGCATTCATAGCGGAAATGCAGGCCCTTGAGCGAGGTCTGCGGCCGGAACATCTGGACCATCTGCTCCAGGAATTCGGGCAGGCGCAGCTCGCTGTTCTCGAGGCGCAACTTGCCGGCTTCGATCCGCGCGATATCCAGCAGCCCGTCGATCAGGCCGACCAGGTGCCTGCCGCTGCGGTGGATCACGTCGATGGCCTCGCGGCGCGGCGCGGGCAATGTCGGGTCGCGTTGCAGGATCTGGGCATAGCCCAGGATGCTGTTGAGCGGCGCCCGCAGCTCGTGGCTCATGCCGCTCATGAAGCGGCTCTTGGCGAGGTTGGCGCTTTCGGCGGCCTCTTTCGCCTGCTGCAACTGCGCGTCGGTATGGCCGTGCGCCTCGATCTCGCGCAGCAGCAGCGTGGTCTGGCGATCCGACTCTTCCTGCGCCACGCGCCGGCTCTCCTGCGTGAGCACCAGCCACCAGGCCGCCACCCCGGCGATCAAAAGCAGCGCCGCGTAGAGCTTGAAGAAGGTGGCGCGCAGCGTGGCGAGTTCCAGCGCCGCATGACGATAGCTCACGGCTTCCTGGTAATAGATCAGCCCCAGGATCGCGCCCAGCAACAGCGCGATGCCCGTCACGATGAGCAGGTAGTGCACCAGACGGGTGTGAAGCACGCCGCTCAGACCCGCGGGCAGGATGCGCTGCAAGGCGCCGCCGACCTGGTCCTGCAGCCGCGACTGCGGTTTGCAGCGGTCGTGGCAGCGTGCGTCCAGCGTGCAGCACAAGGAACAGATGGCGCCGTTGTAGGCCGGGCAATGCGCCATGTCGGGCGGCTCGAAGGGGTTGGCGCAGATCACGCAGGCCAGCGCCTGCGTGCCGGGCAGGATCTGCGGAGGGCGCGCCAGGTTGTAGCGCCCGCGCGTGGCCCAGGCGATCAGCGGCGCGCAGGCAAACGCGGCCAGCAGCGCCACGAACGGCGACAGCGCCTGGGCCAGCGCGCCCGCCGTACCCGGAAACACGCCCGCGAAGGCCAGCAGCGCCAGCGAGATCGCGATCAGCATGCTGCCCACGCCCACGGGGTTGATGTCGTACAGATAGGCACGGCGAAACTCGATGCGGGCGGGCGACAGGCCGAGCGGCTTGTTGATGACCAGGTCGGCCACCAGCGCGCCGATCCAGGCCAGCGCCACATGCGAGAACAGCGCGAGCACATGCTCGAGCGCGCCGAACACGCCCATCTCCATCAGCACCACCGCGATCAGCACGTTGAACACCAGCCAGACGACGCGGCCCGGGTGGCTGTGCGTGACGCGGGCGAAGAAGTTGGACCAGGCCAGCGAGCCGGCATAGGCGTTCGTGACATTGATCTTGATCTGCGACACCACCACGAACAGCGTCACCAGCGCCAGCGCCAGCCCGCCATGGTCGACCACATAGCCGTAGGCGATCAGATACATGTGGTTGGGGTCGGCAGCCTTCTCGGCGCTCACGCCGTGCCCGAGCGCCAGGTAGGCGAGGAACGCGCCGCCCAGGATCTTGGCCGCGCCGGGCAGGATCCAGCCCGGGCCCGCGCAGAGCAGGGCGGCCCACCAGCGCACGCGGTTGGCGCGCGTGCGGGGCGGCAGGAAGCGCAGGTAGTCGACCTGCTCGCCGATCTGCGTCACGAGCGAGGCGGCCACCGCCACCGCGGCGCCGAACATGAGCAGGTTGAAGTTGCCGCCGCGGCCGTCGTAGCCCTCGAAGCGCAGGAAGTCGGCGACCGCGCCGGGATCCTTGAACAGGATGAACGCATACGGCAGCAGCAACAGCAGCAGCCAGACCGGCTGGGTCCAGGCCTGCAGGCGGTTGATGAAGGTGATGCCGTAGGTCACGAGCGGAATCACGACCACCGCGCACATCAGATAGCCGATCGTGAGCGGCAGGCCCGTCGCCAGCTCCAGGGCCAGCGCCATGATGGCCGCCTCGAGCGCGAAGAAGATGAACGTGAACGACGCGTAGATCAGCGAGGTGATGGTCGAGCCGATGTAGCCGAAGCCCGCGCCGCGCGTCAGCAGGTCCATGTCCAGGCCTTCGCGCGCCGCGTAATACGCGATGGGCAGGCCCGTCAGGAAGGTGACGATCGCCACGGCCACGATGGCCCAGAACGCGTTGACGAATCCGTAGTTCAGCGCGAGCGCCCCGCCGATCGCCTCCAGGGCGAGGAACGACACCGCGCCGACGGCTGTGTTCGCCACGCGAAACTCCGACCACTTGCGAAACGACACCGGCGTGAAGCGCAGCGCATAGTCTTCGAGGGTCTCGTTCGAGACCCAGGTGTTGTAGTCGCGGCGAATCTTGACGATGCGTTGCGGTGCACGGGTTGACAAGACAGGACTCCGGCGAGGACGCGGGACAGGGCGCGGCCGCGATGAGTGCGCTTGCGGCATGCGTCGTTTGACGTACGACGTTTTGTAGCCCGGGCGGCGCGGCGTGCCTGTACGTCAATCAACGTATGTTGCAGTGCGTCATGGGTTCCTAGTATGCACCCAAGCTCCGGGCCGCGGTCTGCTCCGCACATGCTCGGTTTCCCTGGTCGTGATCTCTCGTTAGGAGTTCCCCGATGTCTGGCAAATCCCCCTTCGATCGGGCCGGCGCCGGCCCCGTGTCGCCCTCGCGCCGCCGTGTCGCGCTGACCCTGGCCGGCCTGCCGCTGCTGGGCGTTCCGGCCCTGGCGCGGGCGGCCGCCCCGGCCACGTCCGCCATCAACACCACGGGCCTCGCCATTACCGATACCGAGGTCACCGTCGGCCAGCTGCATTCCGCCACGGGCACGATGGCCATCAGCGAAACGGGATCGATCCAGTCCGAGCGCCTGGCGATCGAGCAGATCAACGCAATGGGCGGGATCCTGGGCCGCAAGATCAAGGTCATCCAGGAAGACGGCGCGTCCGACTGGCCGACCTTCGCCGAGAAGGCGCGCAAGCTGCTGGTGAGCGACAAGGTGGCGACCGTGTTCGGGTGCTGGACCTCGGCCTCGCGCAAGGCGGTGCTGCCGGTGTTCGAGAAGGAAAACGGCCTGCTCTACTACCCGACCTTCTACGAAGGCCTGGAGCAATCCAAGAACGTGTTCTACACGGGGCAGGAGGCCACGCAGCAGATCCTCTCCAGCCTGGACTGGCTGGCACGCGAGCAGAAGGCCAAGAGCTTCTACCTGATCGGCTCGGATTACATCTGGCCGCGCACGTCGAACAAGATCGCCCGCAAGCACATCGAAAACGTGCTCAAGGGCCAGGTCGTGGGCGAGGAGTATTACCCGCTGGGCCACACGCAGTTCGGTTCGCTGATCAACAAGATCAAGCTGCGCAAGCCCGACGTGGTCTTCGCCGTGGTGGTGGGCGGCAGCAACGTGTCGTTCTACAAGCAGCTCAAGGCGGCCGGCGTGACCAGCGACAAGCAGAAGCTGCTCACGATCTCGGTCACCGAAGACGAGTTGCTGGGGATCGGCGGCGAGAACGCCGAAGGCTTCTGGTCGTGCATGAAGTACTTCCAGAGCCTGGACAACCCGAACAACAAGAAATTCGTCGAGGCGTTCAAGGCCAAGTACGGCGCCAACGCCGTGATCGGCGACGTGACCCAGGCCGCGTACCTGGGGCCGTGGCTCTGGAAGATGGCCGTCGAGAAGGCCGGCAGCTTCGATGTGGACAAGGTCGTGGCGGCCTCGGCGAACCTGGAGTTCAAGGAAGCGCCCGAAGGCTACGTCAAGATCGATCCGAACCACCATCTCTGGAGCAAGACGCGCATCGGCCAGATCCGCAAGGATGGTCAGTTCAACGTGATCTACGAAACCGCGGATCTCATCAAGCCCGATCCCTTCCCCAAGGGTTATCAGTAAGCCGCGCGGACACCGCGGTGTCCGTCGCCGATCCGTGCGCGCCGAGGGCGCGCACGGCCTGTTTCATGCCGGGAGTGCGAAATGGAATCCTTCTCCGACCTCGGGGCCATTCTGCTGATGCAGGGCTTCAACGGCTTGTCGGTGTTCAGCGTGTTGTTGCTGATGGCGCTGGGGCTGGCCATCATCTTTGGCCAGATGGGCGTCATCAACATGGCGCACGGCGAGTTCCTCGCGGTGGGTGCGTACTGCACGTATCTGCTGTCCGACCTGGTGCAGCAGTTCGCGCCCGGCCTGATGCCCGTGTACTTCTTCCTTGCCATCGCGCTCGCCTTTGCCGTGACCTTCGCACTCGGATGGCTGGTGGAGTGGGCCATGATCCGCCATCTCTACCGCCGCCCGCTCGACACGCTGCTGGCGACCTGGGGGCTATCACTCATCCTGCAGCAGTCGCTCCGATCGCTTTTCGGCCCGCGTGAGGTCAGCCCCACGCTGCCCGACTGGCTGATGGGCTCCTGGCAGCCGCTGGACGGCGTGGACATTCCGATCAACGGGCTGTTCGTCATGTCCATCACCCTGGTGCTGACGGCCGGCCTGCTACTCGCGCTGTTTCGTTCCAACTGGGGGCTGCATGTGCGCGCGACGGTGCAGAACCGCGCCATGAGCGGCGCGGTCGGCATCGACACCAAGCGCGTCGATCGCGTCACGTTCGCGCTGGGCTGCGGCATTGCCGGCATCGCGGGCGCGGCATTCACCACGATCGGCTCCACCGGGCCCACCAGCGGATCGCTCTACATTGTCGACACCTTCCTGACCGTGGTGTTCGGTGGCGCCGCGAGCCTGTTCGGCACCATCGCCTCCGCGTTCGTCATCGCACAGACGCAGTCGGTGTCGGAATTCTTCATGACCGGTTCCATGGCCAAGGTGCTCACGCTGTCGGCGGTGGTCCTCATCCTGATGCTGCGCCCGCAGGGCCTGTTCAGCGTCAAGGTCCGCAAGTGAATCGACGGGAGACCTTCATGCAGACGCTCTATCGCAACGTGCTGGGCGGACGCCACGGCCTCATCGGCCTGGGGCTGCTCGCCGCGCTGATATTCGTGGTGTTCCCGCTGGCGCTGGACGTGTTCCGGCTCAATCTGATCGGCAAATACCTGACCTATGCGTTCGTGGCCCTGGGGCTGGTGCTGTGCTGGGGTTATGGCGGCATCCTGAGCCTGGGGCAGGGCGTGTTCTTCGGCCTCGGCGGCTATTGCATGGCGATGTTCCTCAAGCTGGAGGCCTCCACGCCAGAGGCCACCAAGATCCAGTCCACGCCGGGCATCCCGGACTTCATGGACTGGAACCAGCTGACGGAGCTGCCCTGGTTCTGGGTGCCGTTCAAGAGCCTCTGGTTCACCTTGATGGCGGTGCCGCTGGTGCCGTGCCTGCTGGCGCTGGTGCTGGGGCTCGCGATGTTCAAGCGGCGGGTGGGCGACACCTACTTCGCCATCGTGACGCAGGCCGTGGCGCTGATCCTGTCGGTGCTCATCATCGGCCAGCAGGGCTGGACCGGCGGGGTGAACGGCATCACCGATCTCAAGACCCTGCTCGGCTGGGACATCCGCACCGACAGCGCGCGCCTGACGCTGTACTTCATCAACGGCGGCCTGTTGTTCGCCTGCATCCTGATCGGCCGCTTTCTGCTCGCCTCCAAGCTCGGAAAGCTGCTGATGGCGATGCGCGACAAGGAAGAGCGGGTGCGCTTCTCGGGCTACGACGTGGCGAGCTTCAAGGTGTTCGTGTTCTGCGTGGCGGCCGTGTTCTCGGCCATCGGCGGGGCGATGTTCACCCTGCAGGTCGGCTTCATGTCGCCGTCCTTCGTCGGCATCGTGCCCTCGATCGAGATGGTGATCTTCGCCGCGGTGGGCGGCCGGCTCTCGCTGCTGGGCGCGGTGTACGGTACGCTGTTGGTGAACTTCGGCAAGAGCTACTTCTCGGAAAGCTTTCCGCAGCTGTGGCTGTTCCTGATGGGCGGTCTGTTCATTGCGGTAGTGATGGCGTTTCCCAACGGTCTGGCCGGCCTGTACGGTCAGTACATCAAGCCCCGGCTGGCGCGCAGGCGCAAAGCCGATACGGGCAGCGGTGTGACGGAGGCAGCATGAGCACGCAAGCGTTCGCACTCTACATCGAAAGCCTGACCGTCTCGTTCAACGGCTTTGTCGCCGTCAACGACCTGAACCTGTACGTCGATCAGGGCGAACTGCGGGTCATCATCGGTCCCAACGGCGCCGGCAAGACCACGCTGCTCGACCTCATCTGCGGCCGCACGCGCGCCACCTCCGGCTCGATCCGGTTCAAGGACGCCGAGCTCACCCGCATGGCCGAGTACGAGATCGTGCGCGCCGGCGTGGGCCGCAAGTTTCAGACGCCCTCCATCTACGAAACCCTCAGCGTGCGCGAGAACCTCGAGGTGTCGTTTCCGCGCGGCCGCAGCGTGTGGGGCGCGCTCGCGTTCCGCCGCACGCCGGATGTGGTCGAGCGGGTCGAGCAGGTCGCAGAAGAGATTTTCCTGTCGGGCATGCTCGATCGCTCCGCCGAGCTGCTGTCGCATGGGCAAAAGCAGTGGCTGGAGATCGGCATGCTGCTGATGCAGGAGCCCGAGCTGATGATGCTCGACGAGCCCGTGGCCGGCATGAGCGTGTCCGAGCGAGAGCGCACCGCCGAACTACTCACGCGCATCAGCCGCAATCGATCGCTCATCGTGATCGAGCACGACATGGAGTTCGTGAAAAACATCGCGCACAAGGTGACGGTATTGCACCAGGGCCAGGTACTCGCCGAGGGCAGCATGGACCACGTCCAGTCGGATCCCCGCGTGATCGAAGTCTATCTCGGCCATTGACGGGCCACGGAGGCGAAATGTTCAACGCAAACGGGCTGATGTCGGGCTACGGCCAGAGCCGGGTGATCCACGGCGTGGACCTGCATGTGGGGCAGGGCGAGATCGTGGCGATCATGGGGCGCAACGGCATGGGCAAGACCACGCTGTTCAAGACCCTGATGGGACTGCTGCCCGCGATGCACGGCTCGATGTCGATCGACGGCAAGGACCTCGGCGGCCTGGAAAGCCACCAGCGTGTGCGCAGCGGCGTGGCCTATGTGCCGCAGGGCCGCATGATCTTTCCCACGCTCACGGTCGAGGAGAACATCCGTACCGGCCTGCGGGGGCGGGCGCTGCGCGATGCCGTGCCGGCGGATATCTACGCGCTGTTTCCGGTGCTGCACGACATGCGCAACCGGCGCGGCGGCGATCTGTCGGGCGGACAGCAGCAGCAACTCGCGATCGCGCGGGCCCTCGTGACCGAGCCCAAGGTGCTGCTGCTGGACGAGCCCACCGAAGGCATCCAGCCGTCCATCATCAAAGACATCGCGCGCAGCCTGCTCGAGATCCGCCAGCTCAAGAACCTGGCGATCGTCGTGTCGGAGCAGGTACTCAGTTTCACGATGCAGATCGCGGATCGTCTGATCGTCATCGACAAGGGCCGATTCGTTCACGAAGACCTGCGCGATAACGTCGACGAGCAGTCGATCAGCAAGTACCTGTCGGTCTGAGGCCGACGCTGTTCATCCCCAAAGGAGCAAGCCATGCCTGAAACGTTGATCAAGGTGGACCTGGCGCAATCGCCCTACGAGAACGAGATGGTGCACAACCGCTGGCACCCCGACATCCCGCTGGCGGTGTGGGTCAAGCCGGGCGACGACTTCGTGCTCGAGACCTACGACTGGACCGGCGGCGCCATCAAAAACGACGATGACGCCTCGGACGTGCGCGACGTCGATCTTTCCACGGTGCATTTCCTGTCCGGGCCTGTCGGCGTCGAAGGCGCGGAGCCCGGCGATCTGCTGGTCGTCGATCTGCTCGACATCGGCGCCAAGCCCGACAGCCTCTGGGGCTTCAACGGCTTCTTCAGCAAGAAGAACGGCGGCGGCTTCCTGACGGATCATTTTCCGCTTGCGCAGAAATCCATCTGGGACTTCGAGGGCATGTTCACGCGCTCGCGCCATATCCCCGGCGTGCGCTTCGCCGGCCTCATCCATCCCGGGCTGATCGGCTGCCTGCCGGATCAGGCCATGCTCGATACGTGGAACAAGCGCGAGCAGGCGTTGATCGACACCGAACCCGACCGCGTGCCGCCGCTGGCCAATCCGCCGGCGCCCAAGACCGCCCACATGGGCAAGCTGCAAGGGGAGGCGCGCGACCGCGCCGCGGCCCAGGGCGCGCGCACGGTGCCGCCGCGCGAGCACGGCGGCAACTGCGACATCAAGGATCTGTCGCGGGGCTCGCGCGTGTTTTTCCCGGTGTATGTGAAGGGCGGCGGGCTCTCGGTGGGCGACCTGCATTTTTCGCAGGGCGATGGCGAGATCACCTTCTGCGGCGCCATCGAGATGGCGGGATGGGTGCACATGCGGGTCTCGCTCATCAAGGGCGGGATGGACAAGTACGGCATCCGCAATCCGATCTTCAAGCCCAGCCCGATCGTGCCCAACTACAAGGATTACCTGATTTTCGAGGGGATCTCGGTCGACGAAGGTGGCAAGCAGCATTACCTCGACGTGCACATCGCCTACCGGCAGGCCTGCCTTAACGCGATCGAGTATCTCAAGAAGTTCGGCTATTCCGGCGCTCAGGCCTATTCGATCCTGGGCACGGCGCCGGTGCAGGGGCACATCAGCGGGGTGGTCGACATTCCCAATGCCTGCGCCACCCTGTGGCTGCCGACCGAGATCTTCGAGTTCGACATCCAGCCGCAGGCGTCCGGTCCCGTCAAACACATCAAGGGCGACGTCGACATGCCCATCGCCCAGGACCGCTGAGGAGACCGGCATGCCGCTCTACGATTACCGGTGTGAAGCGTGCGGCGAGTTCGCCGTGCTGAGGCCATTGGCACAGTGGCGCGATCCGGCGGCCTGCCCGGACTGCGGCGCATCGTGCGCGCGGTACGTCAGTGGCGCGCCGGCGGTGTCTGCGCTGTCCTCGGCGGTCAACCGCGCCCGCGCCCTCAACGAGCGCAACGCGGCCGAACCGCGCAGCTCGCGTGGCGGCCATGGGATGGGTTGCGGTTGCTGCCAGGGGGGCAAACTGCCTTCCAAGACGCGCCGCACGGCCGACGGCGGCAAGACGTTCGCCGGGGCACGACCCTGGATGATCAGTCACTGACCCGCGCCGGCCGGCGCGCGGGGCGGTCCCTGGCGGGGCCGCCCTTTTTGTTGCGCGTGCGCCAAACGGCGGAGGGCCTGCCCAGACGCCGGCCGACAGGACTATGATGGAGCGGCCCGCGCTTCACGGCGCGGGCCGCCCACGGGAAAGGGGGGCGGATACCAACAGCAGCGGCGCCAGGCTCGCAGTGTGGGCAGGGGTGCCAGCGGCACATAACACGCGAGACAAACCTGCTTATGTCCAATACAGAAGCGGTATCCGTACGCACGATCGTCATCGGCACGATCGTGGTGTTGCTGGCGATGGGCGTGCGCGCCACGTTCGGGCTCTTCATGCAGCCCATGGGCCTCGATCGGGGCTGGGGGCGCGAGGTTTTTTCCTTCGCCTTCGCGCTGCAGAATCTGGTCTGGGGTATCTCCTGTATTTTCATGGGCATGCTGGCCGACCGCTACGGCTCGGGCCGCACGGTTGCGCTCGGCGCCTTGCTCTATGTGCTGGGCCTGATCGGCACCCGCTATGCCGCCGATCCCTTCACCCTCTGTTTCATGAGCGGCGTCGTCGTCGGCCTGGGACAGGCGGGCACCACCTTCCCGATCATCCTTCCCGTCATTGCCCGCGCGGTGCCGCCGGCCTACCGCAGCACCGCCATGGGCGTCGCCAGCGCGGGCGGATCGCTGGGGCAGTTTCTGGTGGTGCCGGCCGGTCAGCAGATGATCGTGCACGCCGACTGGACCGGTGCGCTCTGGCTGCTGTCGCTGCTCGTGGCGGTGGCGCTGCCGCTGGCGTGGTTCCTGCGCGGCAAGCCCGCGCCGCACACGGGTCCGCAGGCGCTCGGCTTCGCCGTGCGCCAGGCCATCACGCATCCCTCGTTTCACTTTCTGTTCGGCAGCTACTTCGTCTGTGGTTTCCACACGGCGTTCATCACGCTGCATCTGCCCGCCTTCGTGGGCGACGCGGGTCTGAACGCCGGGCAGGGCGCCACCGCCATCGCGCTGATCGGGCTCTTCAATGTGTTCGGGTCGTTCTATGCCGGCAAGCTGGGCGGGCGCTACAGCAAGAAGTGGCTGCTGGCCATCATGTATGCGATGCGGGCCGTGGGCATCGCGCTGATCCTGGTGCTGCCGCTCACGCCCTGGGTGCTGTATGGCTTCGCGGCCTGGATGGGGCTGTTCTGGCTCGGCACGGTGCCGCTCACGCAGGGGCTGATCGGCGAAATCTACGGTTTGCGCTATGCCGCCACGCTTTCGGGTATCGTCTTTCTTGGCCATCAGATCGGCAGTTTCATCGGCGTGTGGCTGGGCGGTTATGTCTATGCCCAGACCGGCGCCTACACCTTGATCTGGTGGATCGGTCTGGTCCTGGCGGTCGTCGCCGCGCTGCTCTGCCTGCCGGTGCGCGAGCGCCCGGTCGGCTCGGCGCACCCGCCGGGCTTGGTGCGCAGCGTGTAACGCGCGCCGAGTCCGCGTCGCCGCCGTCCTCGCATTGCCTTGCACACTCGCCTCTCGCCCTGAGTCATGACCTCGCCCGCCGACGTTCGCGCTTCGTCTCCCCGCCGCTCCGCCTGGCGCTGGACAGGCTATGGCGCGCTCGCGCTGGTCATGGCGCTGGGCTTCTGGGGCTATCTGAGCCCGTCCATGCGGCTCAACTGGGAAAGCGTCGCCGCCTTGTGCGGCTTCTGATCGCCCCGATTTGTTCGGTATCCTAGGGCCCATTCGCTGGCGCTCGCGCCGGCGCTTCCCTTGTTGCCCGCCTCGCCGGGCTTCCGTGAGCCGAATTCATGCAGGACGACCTGCTTTCTTCATTGCCCGTGTGCCCCTCGGATGCGTTGGGCGAGCTGCCCGCCGATGGCACGCTGGTCCTGACCGTCAACAACCGTCTTGCGCGCCGCCTCACGCTCGAGGTCGCTGCGCGCTTGCGGCACGAGCGCCAGGTGAGCGAGTTGCCGCGCATCCTGCCGCTGTCGGCCTGGCTGGTCGAGGCCGCCGCCGAGCTGGCCTTCGCACCGCAGGCGGAGCTGCCCGCGTACCGCCTGGGATCGTTCGCGACCCAGCTGGTGTGGCGCGAGGCGATCCTGGCCGAGCAGCGCGATCATGTGCTGCTCGATACCGATCAGGCGGCCCGGCTCGCGCTCGACGCCGATCTGTTGTGCGACGAATGGCAGCTCGACGTCCCCGAGCCCGCCCAGACCGACGAGTACCGGGGCTTTCTGCGCTGGCGCGCCCGCTACCGCGCGATGCTGGCGCAGCTCGATGCCGAAGACGCCAACCAGGGCTATGCGCGGGTGGCGCGCGCCGTGATGCAGGGCGAGCTGCGCCTGCCCGAACGCGTGGTGCTGGCCGGCTTCGGCGAGCTCTCGCCGCGTTTCGCGGCCCTGCTGACGGCCCTGCAGTCGCAGGGCGTTGCGCTGTCGTCGTGGCGGGAAGCCCAGCGCGAGGCCGCGCCTGCGGGCCGCTACGCCGCCCATGACCGGGGCGCGGAGTGGCGTGCCGCCGCGGCCTGGGCCGCGGAACGTCTGCGCGCGCAACCTCACGGACGCTACGCCATCGTCTCGGCCTCGCTCGAGGCCGAGGCGCCGTTCGCGCGGCGGGTGCTGAGCCACGCGCTCGCGGCCGCCGGCGGGCAGCCCGCCTTGCCCTTCAACGTCGCGGTGGGCCGCTCGCTCATCGAGTGGCCGGCCGTGCATGCCGCGCTGTGCTGGCTGGAGGCGCTGGCCGCGTTCGCCGCCGACGGACATGTCGATGCGCCGGCGCTGGGCGCGGCGCTGCTGGCGGGACATTGCGCCGGAGATCGGAGCGAGGGCGCCCGCCTGGGCGCGATCGATGTGCGCTGGCGCCGCCAGGGCCGTGTGCGCGTGACCGCCGAGGGCTGGAAAAAAGACCTGGAGCTGTCGCCGCGGCTGGCGCAGGGCTGGGAGGCGGCGCTCGCCACCTGGCGTGATGGCCCCGGACGGGCGCCCTGCGATGTCTGGGCGCCGCGCATCAAGGCCACGCTCAAGGCGCTCGGATTTCCGGGCGAGCACGCGCTCGATAGCGTGGGCTATCAGGTGATGGGCGCCTTCGGCGAGCTGCTGGGCGATTTCGCCGCGCTGGCGCCCGCCGTCGGCCCGATCAACGGCAAGGGCGCCGTACGCCTGCTGGCCAGCGCGGCGCGCGCCGGTGCGTTCCAGCCGCAGCGCGATCCCGCGGCGCGGCTCGACGTGCTCGGTCTGCTGGAGGCCGAAGGCGGCGCCTGGGACGGGGTCTGGATGCTGGGCCTCACCGATGATGTGCTGCCCGCCTCGCCCAAACCCAATCCCCTGATTCCGCTGGCCGTGCTGCGCCAGGCCGGCGCGCCGCGCGCCACGCCCGAGCGCGAGCGCCTGTGGGCCGACACGCTGTTCGACGCGCTGTCGCGCTGCGCGCCCGAGCTGGTGGTGAGTCATGCCGAGATGGATGGCGAGCGCGAACTGCGGCCGTCGCCGCTCATTGCCGAGGTGCCCTTGCTGCGCTGGCAACCCGCCTCGGGCGATGCGGCCGAGCCCTGGGCCCAGCAGTCGCTCGACGATCATCAGGGCCCGCCGCTCACCTCCGACAACACCAGTACGGGCGGCCTGGACGTGCTCGACACCCAGGCGCGCAATCCCTTGTGGGCGTTCGTGCGGCACCGCCTCGGCGCGCGCGCGCTGGCGCCGTACGCGGATGCCGCCAGCGTCAACGTGCGCGGCCAGTTTTTGCACGGCGCGCTCGAAGTGATCTGGCGCATGCTGCCCGATCAGGAGGCGCTGCATCAGGCCATGACCGAGGGCCGTCTGGCGGCCCTGGTCGATGGCGCCGTGGCGCAGGCAGCGGATGTCGAGCTCAAGGCCTATCCGGCCGCGCTGCGCGCGCTCGAGTGCGATCGCGCACGCAGCGTGATCTCGCGCTGGCTCCAGCTCGAGGCCAGCCGTCTGCCCTTTGCCGTGGCGCAGGTCGAAGAGACGCATCAATGGCGCCGTGGCGCCCTTGCGCTCAAGGTGCGCCTGGATCGCATGGACACGCTGGCCGATGGCCGCGCCGTCATCATCGACTACAAGACCGGCGCCAATGCGGCCCGGCCCGAATCCGACTGGGCGCGCGCGCGGCCGGTCAATCTGCAACTGCCTTTTTACGCCTCGGTGCTGGCGGGCGACGCGCCCGACACGCGCGTGGCCGGCCTGTTGCTGGCCCAGGTGCATGCGCGCCAGGTCACCGCACAAGGCCTGGCCGAAGAAGACCTCGGCATCGACGGCGTGACCGAAGCGGCCGACAGCAAAGCGTTCGAAGGCCGGCCCTGGAACGACATCGTGCGGCATTGGCGCGATGCGATCGAGATGCTGGCCGACGAGTACGCGAGCGGCCACGCGGCCAACCTGAGCTGGCGCCGCGACGATCTGAAGTATTGCGATGCCGGGCCGTTCCTGCGCCTGGACCTGGAAGACGAGGAAGCCTGAGCGCATGGCCCATCACGACGAACGCCTGCCGCAGGACCACGAAGCCCGCCTGCGCGCACTGGATCCGCAGCGCTCCTACCTGGTGCAGGCGCCTGCCGGCTCCGGCAAGACCGAGCTGCTGACCGACCGCATCCTCGCGCTGCTCGCCACGGTGAACAAGCCCGAAGAGATCGTGGCCATCACCTTCACGCGCAAGGCCGCCTCCGAGATGCATGCCCGCGTGCTGCAGAAGCTCGCGCGCGCGCGGCCCGGCGAACCCGAGCCCGAAGCCGCGCACGAGCATCGCAGCTGGGTGCTGGCGCGCGCCGCGCTGGCCCGCGACGCCGAGCGCGGCTGGCATCTGCTGCAGCATCCCGCGCGGCTGGCGATCCGCACCATCGATTCGTTCTGCGCGGGGCTGGTGCGCGGGATGCCGTGGCTGTCCGGCCTGGGCGGCATGCCCGAGATCGCCGACGACGCGCGCGTGCATTACGAAGCGGCCGCGCGCGCCACGCTGGCGCTGGCCGATCAACACGAGGCCGTGCGGACCTTGCTCGCCCACCTCGACGTCGACGTGCAGGCGGCGCAGCAGGCGATCGCCGACATGCTGGGTCAGCGCGATCAGTGGCTGCGCCTGCTGCATCACGGTCTCGACCGCGAAGGGCTGGAGCGCGCGATGGCCGAAACGCTCGCCGCCGAGCTTGCGGGCCTGGACGACAGCCTGCCCTTCGGCTGGGACGAGACCCTCTGCGGCATCGCGCGTCTGGCCGCGGCGCAGCTGGGCGACATCGGCGACGCGCGGCTGCAGGCCCTGTGCGATTGGGATGGCCCGATCGAGGTCGACGCCGAGGCCTTGCCGCAGTGGCGTGCGCTCGCCCATCTGCTGCTCACCGGACAGGACGAGCTGCGCAAACCCAAAGGCATCAACAAGAATCTCGGCTTTCCGGCCGGCTGCGCGCACAAGGATCCGTTCACGGTCTGGCTGGCCGGCTTCGACGGCAGCGAGCCCTGGGTGCGCCGGCTCGCCTCGGTGCGCAGCATGCCCGACGCGCGCTTCACCGATGCGCAGTGGGATGTGCTGTCGGCCCAACTCATCACGCTGGCGCTGGCGGCCGGGCAGTTGCAGCACGTTTTCGGCGCCGCGGGCGAGGTCGATTTCATCGAGATCGCGCAGCGCGCGTCGCGAGCCCTGGGCAGCGCCGATGATCCGGGCGAGCTGCTGCTCAAGCTCGACGCCTCCATCCGTCATCTGCTGATCGATGAGTTTCAAGACACCAGCCAGACACAGATCGAGCTGCTGCGCACGCTGACCGCGGGCTGGCAGGAAAGCGATGGCCGCACGCTGTTCCTGGTGGGCGACCCGATGCAGTCGATCTACCGCTTCCGCAAGGCCGAAGTGGGCCTGTTCCTCGAGGCCGCCGCGGGCGGCGTCGGCGAAGTGCCGCTCGATTTCCTGCAGCTCACCGACAACTTCCGCTCGCAGGGCGGGGTGGTCGACTGGGTCAATGCCTCGTTCGCGCGGCTGCTGCCGGCCGACAACGATCCCCAGGCGGGCGCGATCCGCTATAGCGCCTCGGCGGCCTTCCATCCGGTGCTGCCGGGCCCCGCCGTGCGCTTTCATCCGGCCTGGAGCCCCGACGGACTGTCGTCCGGCGACGCGCTGGCCGAAGACATCGCGGTGGAACTGGTGCGCGAGGCCCTGGCGGAATACGCCGGCGCGGCGCATCCGGTCGCGATCCTGGTGCGCGCGCGCTCGCATCTGGGCAGCCTCACGCGCCGGCTGGCGCAAGAGGGCATCCCGAGCCGGGCGGTCGAGCTGGTGCCGCTGGCGCAGCGTCCGGTCGTGGCCGACCTGGTGCAACTGCTGCGCGCGCTCACGCATCCCGGCGACCGCATGGCGTGGCTGTCGGTTTTGCGCGCGCCGTGGTGCGGCCTCACGCTGCGTTCGCTCGAAAGCCTGTGCGGCGCCGACCACATCACGCCGATTCCAGATCTGCTCGCCCGCAGCCTGCGGCCGCAGACCGACGTGCCGGCGCAGGGCGGACTCTTCGGCGACGAGACCGACGCCGTGGCGCCGGTGACTACCCTGGGCGACAGCGCGGCGCGGCAACGCCTCGCCCCCGACGAATACGCCCGCCTGACCCGGGCGGCCGCGATCCTGCTCGACCGCGCCAACGCCGCGGGCACGCTGCCGCTCGCGACCTGGCTCGAAACCGTCTGGCGCCGCCTGGGCGGGCCGCGCCTGTATGGCGGCGGCGCCGCCAACACCGATGCCGAAAGCCTGTTCCAGCTGGTCGAGCGGCTCGCGCCGCACGGCGCGCTCGACATGACGGCCTTCGACACCGCCGTGGCGCGTCTCTTTGCCGCGCCCGATGCCGTGGGGCAGGGCGGCGCGGTCGAGATCATGACCATGCACAAGTCCAAGGGTCTGCAATTCGAGTCCGTGATCCTGTTCGGCCTGCACAAGGCGCCGCGCGGCGATCAGGCGCCGCTGGTGCGATTCGAGCAGCAGGGCGGCAAGGTGCTGCTGGGCCCGATCAAGCCGCGCGCCGAATCCGAAGCCGATCCGGTGTCGCGCTATCTCGGCGCCCGCGAGGCCCGCCGGGCGGCCTTCGAGACCGATCGTCTGCTGTACGTGGCCGCCACCCGTGCGCGCAAACGCCTGCACCTGGTCGGCAACGTGGCGCTCGACCGCGCCAGCGGCGCCGTGCGCGATCCCGCCGCCGCCAGCCTGCTGGCGCGCCTGTGGCCCTACGTGGGGCCAGTGGCCGCGCCCGAAGGCATCCAGCCGCCCGCCGCCGACGAACAGGCGCAACCGCAATGGCGCGGCGAACCGCTGCGCCGCATCGACGCCAGCGTGCTGCGGCAGGCCGAGGCGCCCATCCTGCCCGCCGGTCTGGTCGGCGTGACGGGCGCACAGGCCGGCGAACACCCGGCCTGGCAACTCGACGCCGGCTACGAGGCCGCCGTCGGCACCCTCGCGCACGCCTGGCTCGCCCGCATGGGCGAGGAGGGCGCCGCCGCCTGGAGCGCAGACCGCCTGGCGCACAGCCTGCCCGCCATGCGCCGCCAGCTCACCCGCGCCGGCATTCCCGACAGCCAGGCCGACGAAGCCGCCGACGCCGTCCTGCACACCCTGCAGGCCACACTCGACGACGAGCGCGGCACCTGGCTCCTGGCCCAATCCCGCGCCCGCCGCGAATGGCCCCTGATCGACGCCGCCGGCCGCGTCTCCGTCATCGACCTCGCCCTCTCCACCGACGCAGGCTGGCTCATCGTCGACTACAAAACCGGCCAACCCCACCCCGGCGAATCCCCCGACGCCTTCGCCCAACGCATGCGCCTGCGCCACGCAGACCAACTCGCCCGCTACTGCGCCCAAGTCACAGCCCTGGACGGCCGCCAAGCCCAAGCCGCCCTCTACTTCCCCAGAGCCAAAACCTGGATCGAGGTGTAGTCAGCACGCAATGCGTTGAAGAGGAAACTGCAAGCGGGCAAAGCCCGCGAGCAGTTTCCAAACCCCTGGGAGACGAGCGGGCAAAGCCCGCAAGGCTCCCCCAACCACAAAAGCTCCCTCCCCCTCGGGGGGAGGGCGGGGGGCGGGGGCACACCGTCAGGCCCCCCGGGGCCCGCCAAATGAGAGGCTGGCAAGCGGGCGAACGCCCGCTCTGCTAGAATCTCATTTGGCGGGCCCCTTCGCATGGTTCGACGGTGAACCTGGTCAGGTCGGGAACGAAGCAGCCATAGTCGTTTAGGACCAGTGCCGGAGTAAGGCTCGCCTCCGGTTTCCCCAGAAAAGGGGCGCCGCGAGCGGAATCCTCGATGCCCAGCGCATCGTGCAGGTTTCGCCCGCGGCGCCCCTTTTTTGCATTTCACGCGCCCTCCGTCCCCCAGTCCGGCTGCGGTGGCCCGGGGCGCCCAGAGGCTCTACAATCCCGGCATGACTTATCTGGTACTGGCCCGCAAGTGGCGCCCGCGATCGTTCGACACCCTGGTGGGCCAGGATCACGTGGTGCGCGCGCTCACCCACGCGCTCGACACCCAGCGCCTGCACCATGCCTGGCTGTTCACCGGTACGCGCGGGGTCGGCAAGACCACGCTGTCGCGCATCCTGGCCAAGTCGCTCAACTGCGAAACCGGCATCACCTCCAAGCCTTGCGGCGTGTGCCGGGCCTGTACCGAGATCGATGCCGGGCGTTTCGTCGACTACCTCGAGCTCGATGCCGCCTCCAACCGCGGCGTCGAAGAAATGACCCAGCTGCTGGAGCAGGCGGTGTACTCGCCCGGCGCCGGCCGCTTCAAGGTCTACATGATCGACGAAGTGCACATGCTCACCGGGCACGCGTTCAACGCGATGCTCAAGACGCTCGAAGAGCCGCCCCCGCACGTCAAGTTCATTCTCGCCACCACCGATCCGCAGAAGATCCCGGTCACGGTGTTGTCGCGCTGTCTCCAGTTCAATCTCAAGCAGATGCCGTCCGACTCCATCGTCGGGCATCTGCAGGCCGTGCTCGGGCAGGAGCAGGTCGCGTTCGACGTGCCGGCCCTGCGTCTCATCGGCCAGGCCGCGGGCGGTTCGATGCGCGACGCGCTCTCGCTCACCGACCAGGCCATCGCCTATAGCGCCGGCAATCTCACCGAAGACGCCGTGCGCGGCATGCTGGGCACGATCGATCAGCGCCATCTCGTGCGCCTGCTCGACGCCCTCGCCGCGAACGACGCCGCCGGCGTGCTGGCCGTGGCCGACGAGCTGTCCACCCGCGGGCTCTCATACGCCGGCGCGCTGGCCGACCTGGCCGTGCTGCTCTCGCGCGTCGCGATCGAGCAGCGCGTCACCGGCGTCACCGCCGCCGATGATCCGCTGGCCGCCGACATCGCGCGCCTGGCGCTCGCCCTGCATCCCGATGCGGTGCAACTGTTCTACTCGGTCGCCGTGCACAGCCGCGGCGAGCTCACGCTCGCGCCCGACGAATACGCCGGCTTCATCATGGCCTGCCTGCGCATGCTGGCACTGCATGGCGACGCCGGTCCGGCCACGCAGGCCGAATCGCCCGCGCGTGTCGCGCCGGTGCCGCGCGCCGAGCCGGTCGCCGCCGCCGCGCCCGCGGCCGTCGCGGCTCCGGTGACGCCGGCCCAGCCCGCCCCGCAGCCCGCACCCTCTGCGGTCGAGGCCCGGGCGCCCGAGGCTGCACCCAGCCCCGCCGCCGACACTCCCGCTGCCGCTGCCGCTACGCCCGCCACCGGTACGCCGGCCGCCGGTATGCCGGCCACCGGTACGCCGGCCGCCGGTACGCCGGCCGCCGACGCGCCGCCGCAGAGCGCGGCGCTGGCGCGCAATCCCGTCGCCGCGGTCGTGTCGGCCCCGGCCACGCCTCCGGCACCCCCCGCGCCGCCCGCCGTCTCGGCCGGCCCCGCGGGCGTGCCGCCCTGGGAAGACAATCCCGCGGCCACGTCTGACGCGGCCGCGTCGGGCACCGTTGCGTCGGGCGCCGCTGCGTCGGGCGCCGCCGCGTCGGGCGCCGCTGCGCCTGAACAGGCCGCACCTGTACAAGCCGCATCCGCGCAAGCCGCGACTATGCAAGCCGCGCCTGTGCCGGCCGCGCCTATGCCGGCCGCGCCTATGCAGGCCGCGCCTATGCCGGCCGCGCCCCAATCCACGGCGGTGGTTGATGCACGGCAGGCCGGCGCTACGCCCGACGTCGCGACCTCCGCCGCGCCCGCCGACGACGACGGCCCGCCGTCGTGGGTCGACGAAGCCATCCCGGACGAGGCCGAAGGGGGCTATGCCGCCGAGGCCTTCACCCAGGATCCGGACGACGATTTCGAAACGCTCGCGCCCGCCGCCAGCGCCGAGCGCGCGCCGCCGCCCAGCCGCGGCCCCGCCGCGCCCGCGCCGCGCCGCGCGCGCGGGGGTTCGCGCACCCGCGTCACCGACATGTCGTCCGAGGCCTGGCCCGATCTCGCCGCCAAGCTGCCCGTCACCGGGCTGGCGGCCGAGCTCGCGCGCCAGAGCGAATGGGCGGGCGTGCAGGGCGACGCCGTGCTGCTGCGCGTGGCCGTGCGCACGCTGGCAGAGAGCGAGAGCCGTGTGCGCCTCCAGACCGTGCTGTGCGAGCACTTCGGCCAGGGCCTGCGCCTCGAGATCGAGGTGGGCGCCACCGGCGATGCCACGGCGCACGCCGTCGCACAGATCGAACGCGCGGCGCGCCAGCAGGCCGCCGAAGACGCGGTTCAGGTCGATCCTTTCGTACAAGCCCTGGTTGCCGATTTCGGCGGCCAGGTGGTGCCCGGCTCGGTGCGCCACGTCGACAATCCGCCGGCCGCCTGAGGCGCCGGCTTTTTCACCCGAACACAGGAAGACTCCATCATGATGAAAGGTCAATTGGCCGGCCTGATGCGCCAGGCGCAGCAGATGCAGGAAAACATGAAGAAGGCCCAGGAAGCCCTCTCCGAGGTCCTGGTCGAAGGCGAATCCGGTGGCGGCCTCGTCAAGGTCACCATGACCGCCCGCAACGACGTCAAGCGCGTCGCGATCGATCCCAGCCTGCTGGCCGACGACAAAGACATGCTCGAAGACCTGGTCGCCGCCGCGTTCAACGACGCGCTGCGCAAGGCCGAAGCCACCGCTCAGGAAAAGATGGCGGGCGTCACCGCCGGCATGCCGCTGCCCCCGGGCATGAAGCTGCCTTTCTGAGTCTGGCGTTTTTCGGCCGCCCGCGGGCGGCCGTCCTCAGCGCCCCTGGCGGCGCATGGTCACGATGGACAACTCGCTTCCCGAACCCGAACCGCTCGTCACGCTGATCGAGGCGTTGCGGCGCCTGCCCGGCGTCGGCGTGCGCTCGGCGCGCCGCATGGCCTATCACCTGCTGCAGCATGATCTGCAAGGGGCCGACATGCTCGGCCGCGCGCTCACCGGCGCCTTGCAGAACCTGCGGCATTGCGTGCGCTGCAACAGCTTCACCGAAGAAGAAATCTGCCACGTCTGCGCCAACCCCAAGCGCGATGGCGCGGTGCTCTGCATCGTCGAGACCCCGGCCGACCAGAACGTCATCGAATCCAGCCATGGCTATCGCGGGCTGTATTACGTGCTGATGGGCAGGCTGGCACCTCTCGAAGGCGTGGGGCCGCGCGAGCTGGATTTTCAGCGCGTGTTCGATCGCGCGAGCGATGGCGTGGTGCAGGAGGTCATCCTGGCCACCAACTTCACCGCCGAAGGCGAGACCACCGCGCACTTCCTGGGCGAAGCCCTGGCCGAGCGCGGCCTCAAGGTCACGCGTCTGGCGCGTGGCGTGCCGGCCGGCAGCGAGCTCGAATACGTCGATGCCGGCACGATCGCCTGGGCATTGATGGAGCGGCGCAGCGCCAGCTAGCCGCGGCGTCCAGGATCCGGTCACTCTCCCTGCATGCCCTGGGCGAGCCGCAAAAAAAGGCGTAGTCTGACGGCTCCTGGCGGGTTCGCCCTCGTGGCGCCGACCAGGATGCAGCCGTTGCGTCATCCGAGGGTTTCGAGTCCCGGCGCCGGCCGAGTCTAAAAAAGAAACTGGAGGAAGACTGCGCATGTCAGCCCTGAACGGTCTGAAAGTGCTGGAATTGGGCACGTTGATCGCCGGGCCGTTCGCGGCCCGCATGTTCGGCGAGTTCGGCGCCAGCGTCATCAAGGTCGAGACCCCGCATGGTCCCGACGGCAAGGGCGGCGGTGATCCGATCCGCAGTTGGCGCCACCTGCACGAGGGCAACTCGCTGTGGTGGACCGTCCAGGCCCGCAACAAACAATCCATCGCGCTCAACCTCAAGCATCCCGCAGGCCGCGAGATCGCGCGCAAGCTCGCGCTCGAAGCCGACGTGGTCGTCGAAAACTACCGGCCCGGCGTGCTCGAGAAGTGGGGCCTGGGCTACGAAGACCTGCGCGCCATCAACCCGGCCATCATCATGGTGCGGCTCTCCGGCTACGGCCAGACCGGCCCCATGCGCGATCAGCCCGGCTTCGGCGCCATCGGCGAATCCATGGGCGGCCTGCGCTACGTCTCGGGACATCCCGACCGGCCTCCCGTGCGCGTGGGCATCTCGATCGGCGACTCGATCGCCGCGCTGCACGGCGTGATCGGTGCCCTGATGGCGCTGCGCCATCGCGACGCCACCGGCGGACGCTGGAACGGCAAACTCGGCGCGGACTGCGTGGCGGGGCAGGGCCAGATGGTCGACGTCGCGCTGTACGAATCGGTGTTCAACCTCATGGAAAGCCTGGTGCCCGAGTACGACGTGGCCGGCGTGATCCGCGAGCGCACCGGCGGCGCGCTGCCCGGCATCGTGCCCTCCAACACCTACACCACCAACGACGGCCAGAACATCGTGATCGCCGGCAATGGCGATGCGATCTTCCATCGCCTGATGCTGGCCATGGGCCGCGATGACCTCGCCCACGATCCCGATCTGGTGCGCAACGACGGCCGGGCGCGCCGCGCGGCCGAGATCGACGGCGCGATCCAGGCCTGGTGCGACGGCCGCCCGATCGACGAGGCGCTCGCCACGCTGCGCGCCGCCGATGTGCCGGTGGGCAAGATCTACAGCGTGGCCGATATGTTCACCGACCCGCAGTTCATCGCGCGCGGCATGATCGAGCAGCACGCCTTCCCCGATGGCCGTCCGGTCAAGCTGCCGGCCGTGGTGCCCAAGCTCTCCGAGACCCCTGGCGGCACGCGCTGGCTGGGCCCGCGCTTAGGGGAACATACCGAGGAAGTCCTGAAAACGCTGGGGTATGATGCAGCGGCGATTGCGGAACTGGCTCAGACCGGCGCGATCAGCCTGGGGATCACACCAGAATCTTCGCCGCGCTCCTGAGGGGGCTGCCACAGGCAGTCCGGGAGCACGGCGTAATGCCTATTGCCGGCGCGGCGTCATGGTCCGCGCCGCCGACATTGCCGTCATTCGACGGCGCCAGAGGAGACACCCATGTCAGTCACGCGTCGTGATTTGCTCAAATTTGCCGGTGCCGCCGGTGCCCTGAGCATGGCCCCCGCCTTCGTGCGGGCACAGAAGCTCGAACGGGCCAAGGTCCAGATCGCCGTGGGCGGCAAGGCCCTGGTCTATTACCTTCCGCTGACCATCGCCGAAGTGAAGGGCTTCTTCAAGGACGAAGGCCTGGATGTTTCGATCGCCGACTTCGCGGGCGGCTCCAAGGCCCTGCAGGCCGTGGTGGGCGGCAGTGCCGACGTGGTGTCGGGCGCCTTCGAGCACACGCTCGCCATGCAAGGCAAGGGCCAGATGTACCGCGCCTTCGTGCTGCAAGGCCGCGCGCCGATGATCGGCGTGGGCGTGTCCAAGAAAAACATGCCCAACTACAAGGGCCCGGCCGACCTGAAGGGCAAGAAGATCGGCGTGACCGCGCCGGGATCGTCCACCAACATGGTGGTCAACTTCTTCCTGGCCAAGCACGGCCTCAAGCCCAGTGATGTGTCCATCATCGGCGTGGGCGCCGGCGCGGGCGCCGTGACCGCGCTGCGCAGCGGCCAGATCGACGCCATCTCCAATACCGACCCCGTCGTGTCGATGCTCGAGCTCGCCGGCGACATCCAGACCATCGTCGATACGCGCACCCTCAAAGACACGCTCGACATCTTCGGCGGCAACATGCCCGCCGGCTGCCTCTACGCGCCGCAGAAGTTCGTCGAAGCCAATCCCAACGTCGTGCAGGCCCTCACCAATGCCATGGTGCGCGCCGACAAGTGGATCCAGAAGGCCGGCGTCGACGAGATCGTGAAGGTCGTGCCCGAATCCTATCTGCTGGGCGATCCCACCGTGTACAAGGCCGCCATCGCCAAGAGCATGGAAGGCCTGTCGCCCGATGGCCTGATCCCCGACGACGGCGCCGCCACCGCGGTCAAGGCGCTGGCCGCATTCTCGGCCGAGTTCGATGCAGGCAAGATCGATCCGGCCAAGGCCTGGACCAACGACTTTGCGCGCCGCGCCAACGAGAAGTATCCCAATGTCTGAAGCTGCACTGACGCTGGAAAACATTACTTGCACGTTCGTCGCGCGCGACGATCGCAGCAAGCGCTACACCGCGGTGCAGGACACCACGCTGTCCATCGCGCCGGGCGAGTTCGTCTCCGTGGTCGGTCCGACCGGCTGCGGCAAGTCCACGCTGCTCAACGTGGGGGCCGGCCTGCTGTCCCCCTCGTCGGGGCAGGTCAAGGTGTTCGGTCAGCCGCTCACCGGCATCAACGAACGCGCCGGCTACATGTTCCAGGGCGAAGCGTTGCTGCCCTGGCGCAGTGCGCTCGAAAACGTGATGGCGGGTCTCGAGTTCGCGGGCGTTGCGCGCCCCGAACGCGAGGCCAATGCCCGCGAATGGATGCGCCGTGTGGGTCTGGGCGGTTTCGAAGATCGTTATCCGCACCAGATGTCCGGTGGCATGCGCAAGCGCGTGATGCTGGCCCAGACGCTGATCCGCGATCCCGACATCATTCTGATGGACGAGCCGTTCTCGGCACTCGACATCCAGACGCGCCAGCTCATGGAAAACGAAGTGCTCGAACTCTGGATGGCTAAGCGCAAGGCCGTGCTCTTCATCACGCACGATCTCGACGAAGCCATCGCCATGAGCGATCGCGTCGTGGTGCTGTCGGCCGGTCCGGGTACCCACCCGATCGGCGAGTTCCAGATCGATCTGCCGCGTCCGCGTGACGTGGCCGAGGTGCGCGTGCACCCGCGTTTCGTCGAGCTGCATGCCGCCATCTGGGGCGTGCTGCGCGAAGAAGTCCTGAAGGGCTATGCCCAGCAGAAGCGAGCCTGAACCATGTCGAAGCTGATCAAACCGGGCTCCGCGAGCCTGCGCCTGTGGCAATTGTTGCTGCTGGTCATCATCCTGGCCGTGTGGCACATCGCCACCCGTGATTCTCAAATTGCCTTCTTCTTTGGCGAGCCGCTCAAGGTGGCGGGCCGGATCTGGGCGTGGTTCGTCACCAACGGCGATATCTACGGCCATCTTTGGGTCACCCTCACCGAGACCGTGCTGGCGTTCGTGATCGGCACCGTCGCCGGCCTGGGCTTCGGCCTGTGGCTGGGGCTCTCGCCGGTGGCCAGCGCCATCCTCGATCCCTACATCAAGGCGGCCAACTCCATGCCGCGCGTGATTCTGGCGCCGATCTTCGGCATGTGGTTCGGCCTGGGCATCTGGTCCAAGGTCGCGCTGGCCGTCACGCTGGTGTTCTTCATCGTGTTCTTCAACGTCTACCAGGGCGTGCGCGAGGTGAGCCCCACGCTGCTCGACAACGCCCGCATGCTGGGCGCGCGCCGCCGTCAGTTGCTGCGCCACGTCTACCTGCCGTCGGCCACCAGCTGGGTGTTCTCCAGCCTCCACACCTCCGTCGGCCTGGCCTTCGTGGGTGCCGTGGTGGGCGAGTACCTGGGCTCGGCCAGCGGCGTGGGCTACTTGATCCTGCAGGCCGAAGGCACGTTCGACGTGAACACGGTGTTCGCGGGCATCGTGGTGCTGACCGCCTTCGCGCTCGTCCTCGATTACGTCGTGGGCGTGGGCGAAAAGCGCCTGATGAAGTGGCAGCCCAAATCGGGCGAGACCGAGAAGCTCTAGCGCGCCTTCGGGCTCCGCGGCTTCAAAAATAGAAGAGCCAGGGCGATGCCCTGGCTCTTCTGTTTTGTGCGCCCGGCGGGGCGTCGGCGATGCCTATCCGCCGTTGCGCGCGGGCTCGTGGCGGATCTCCGTGGGCTCGAAGCGCATGGCGTCGTACGGAACCCAGGTCGGGCCATTAATCAGCCGGTAGCCCAGCCACATCAGCAGGAACATCGGGATGCCGATGTAGGTCGCCGCCGCGCCGATCCAGTCGATCCGATCCTGCACGAAGGCCTGGTAGTTCTGGCCCAGCGTCACGACCAGGCACAGCACGAAGGCGAGAATCGGCGCCACCGGAAACGCGCCGGCGAGATAGGGCAGGCGCGCCAGGTCCAGGCCGTGGCGCACGTAGCCGCGGCGAAATCGATAATGGCTGACCACGATGCTCAGCCACACGATGAACTCCGTCATGCCGGCCAGATTCAGCAGCCAGATGTACACGGCGGCCGGGCTGTAGATCGCGCTCGCCAGGCACAGGCAGGCCAGCGCGGTGGTGCCCAGCAGCGCATAGAGCGGCACGCCCGCGCGCGTCACGCGCGCGAAGATGCGCGGCGCCTGGCCTTCGGTGGCCATGTTGTAGAGCATGCGCGTGGCCGCATACATACCGGAGTTGCCGGCCGACAGCACCGAGGTCAGGATCACCGCGTTCATGACCGAGGCGGCGGCCAGCAGGCCGGCGTGTTCGAACACCAGCGTGAACGGACTCACCGCGATGTCGCTGACCTTCGAGCGCAGCAGCTGCGGGTCGGTGTACGGGATCAGAAAGCCGATCACCACGATCGACAGCACATAGAACAGCAGGATGCGCCAGAACACCTGGCGGATCGCGCGCGGCACGTCGCGCTGCGGGTTCTCGGACTCGCCCGCCGCCACGCCGACCAGCTCGGTGCCCTGAAACGAATAGGCCACGATCATCGCCACGCCCACCAGCGTCGCGAGGTTGCCCACGATCGGCGCATCGCCCACGGTCCAGTTCTGGAAGCCCGGCATGTGGCCGGTGTGCAGAATGCCGGTGATGATGGCGACGCCGGTCACCAGAAAGCAGATGACGGCGATCACTTTGATCAGCGCGAACCAGTACTCGGACTCCGCGAAGCCCCTTGCCGAGAAGGCGTTGAGCCCGATCATCAGCAACAGAAACAGGCCGCTCCACAGGATGCCGGGTATATCGGGCAGCCAATATGCCATCACGATCTGGGCCGCGACCAGGTCCACGGCGACCACGATGGCCCAGCTGAACCAGAAGTTCCAGCCCAGCGCGAACCCGAAGCCGCGATCCACGTAGCGCGCCGCGTAAGTGGAGAACGACCCGGCCACCGGCATGAAGGCCGCCAGTTCGCCCAGGCTGGTCATGATGAAGTACACCATCAGTCCGATGACGAGGTAGGTGAGGAGCGCGCCGCCCGGCCCGGCCTGGGCGATGGCCGATCCCGATGCCACGAAGAGCCCGGTGCCGATGGCCCCGCCGATGGCGATCATGTTCAGGTGGCGGGTTTTCAGCACGCGGCGCAAGCCCTCGGGGGCGCCCTGCGTGGGGCCAGACGGTTCGGCCATGGATGTTCTCCTCAATTCGATAGCGGTGGTGCGGGCGTGGCGTGCGGGAGCATGCGATGCCCCGCGCGGTCCGCCGGGCGCAAGTGTACGACTCGCGCCCGCCCGGCCGCGGCGGGCGCGCCAACGCCGGGCGCCGGCTCACCGTGCGCGCGGGCGGGTCCGCCTCGGGCGCGTGGGTGGTGAGCACGTTCCATACCGGAAGCGCGCCACATCGGAAGAGAGGGAACAATAGGACAGCGGCGTGGGCCGCTCGGCCACGGCGGGGCGCCGTGGCCGGGGGCGGGCTCAGCGGCCGGCCTGTGCCTCGAGCAGGGCGTCGAGCTTGCGGCCATCGGCCACGAACGCGCGGATGCCTTCGGACAGCTTTTCGCTCGCCATCGCATCTTCGTTGAGCAGCGTGCGGAAGCTCACTTCGTCGGCGGGCACCACGGCCGGCACCTCCTGAGTGGCCTGCGCCGGGTCGAGGCGCGCGGGCGCGTCGCCCTGCGCCTGCGACAGTTCCGTGAGCAGCTCCGGACTGATGGTGAGCAGGTCGCAGCCCGAGAGCGCGAGGATCTGACCGCTGTTGCGGAAGCTGGCGCCCATGATCTCGGTGGCGATGCCGTGTGCCTTGTAGTAGCGGTAGATGCGCGCCACCGACAGCACGCCGGGATCACGCTCGCCGCTGTTCGAGGCTTCGTCCCAGGCGGTGCCGGCGCTCTTCTTGTACCAGTCGTAGATGCGGCCCACGAACGGCGAAATCAGTTGCACGCCGGCCTGCGCGCAGGCCACGGCCTGGGGCAGCGCGAACAACAGGGTGAGGTTGCAGCGGATGCCTTCCTGCTGCAGCACGCGGGCGGCTTCGATGCCTTCCCAGGTGGACGCGATCTTGATCAGGACGCGCTCGCGCGGCACGCCCGCCGCCTGATACAGGGCGATCAGCCCGCGGGCCCGCTCGACGGTGGCGCGCGTGTCGAACGACAGGCGCGCATCGACTTCGGTGGACACGCGGCCCGGCACGATGCCGAGGATCTCGCGGCCGAACGCGACCAGCAGCCGGTCGGTCTGCTCGGCCAGGCTGGCGCCGCGATGGTCGCGCACGGTCTGCTCGAGCAGCGGCCGGTAGGCGTCTTTCTGGACGGCCTTGAGAATCAGCGAGGGATTGGTGGTGGCGTCGGTGGGGCGCAACGCGCGCATCGTTTCGAAATCGCCGGTGTCGGCGACGACGGTGGTGTGGCGGCGCAGGGCATCGAGCTGACTGGTCATGACGGGACGGCGTGCCTTCAAAGGTTGGGAAGAGGAATCTCCCAAGCGTAGCATCGGCCCGGCGACAGCCGGCCCTGGCGGGCGGCTACAGAGCGCAACAATATGGGGACAAAAGATGCGGGGGGCGGGGCAGGCGCGGCGAGGCGGGCAGGGCGCGGAGGAGGAATCGGACCGAAACCTGGACGGCCGCGGGGTGGGTTCGCCCCCCCAAAACGGGCGTTTCAGCCTTTAACGGCGCGGTTTTTACGGGAAGATGACCGGTCGAGGTATAATCTGAAAGTTTGATTATCGATTCAGAAACCGGGGTTTACTGTGCTGCCGCAACTTTTTCCCGAGGGGATCAACCGCTTCCCTCCTGCAATTCTGGCTTTGGCGGACGGTACCATTTTTCGGGGCGTATCGATAGGCGCGCCGGGTCATACCGTGGCCGAGGTGGTGTTCAACACCTCCATGACGGGCTACCAGGAAATTCTCACTGATCCCAGCTACAGCGAACAGATCGTCACGCTGACCTATCCCCACATTGGCAATACCGGCGTCAACACCGAAGACGTCGAAGCCAACCGTGTGTACGCCTCCGGTCTGGTGGTGCGCGACTGTCCCGCCCGAGTGTCCAATTTCCGTTCCACCCAGTCCCTGCCCGAGTACCTCGCGGCCCAGGGCGTGGTCGCCATCGCGGGTATCGACACCCGCAAGCTCACCCGCATCCTGCGCGACAAGGGCGCCCAGGGCGGGTGCATCTTCGTTGGTGATGATGCCGAACGCGCCGTCGAGCTGGCGCGCAGCTTCCCGGGCATGTCCGGCCAGGATCTGGCCAAGGTCGTTTCCCAGAAAGACACCACCTCCTGGACCCAGGGAACCTGGGAGCTCGGCAGCGGTTTCTCCGCGCCGTCCCAGGACCAGTTCCATGTGGTCGCCTACGACTACGGCGTGAAGCAGAACATCCTGCGTCTGCTGGCCGACCGCGGCTGCCGCATCACGCTGGTGCCCGCCCAGACCAGCGCCGACGAGGTGCTCAAGCTCAATCCCGACGGTGTGTTCCTGTCCAATGGCCCCGGGGATCCCGAGCCCTGCGACTACGCCATCGCCGCGACCAAGGTGTTCCTCGAGCGCAAGCTGCCGGTTTTCGGCATCTGCCTGGGTCACCAGATCATGGGCCTGGCCGTCGGCGGCAAGACCGTCAAGATGAAGACCGGTCACCACGGTGCCAACCACCCGGTCCAGGACATGCAGTCCAAGCGCGTCTTCATCACCAGCCAGAACCACGGCTTCGCGGTCGACGCCGCCAGCCTGCCGGCCAACACCCGCGTGACCCACGTGTCGCTGTTCGACGGCACGCTGCAAGGCTTCGAACTCACCGACCGTCCCGCGTTCTGCTTCCAGGGCCACCCCGAAGCGAGCCCCGGTCCGCACGACATCATCGTGCTGTTCGACAAGTTCATCAGCCTGATGGCCGGCCAGAAATAAAGATTCCACCATGCCCAAGCGTACAGACATAAAGAGCATCCTCATCATCGGCGCCGGCCCGATCATCATCGGGCAGGCCTGCGAGTTCGACTATTCGGGCGCGCAGGCGTGCAAGGCGCTCAAGGCCGAGGGCTATCGCACCATTCTGGTCAACAGCAACCCGGCCACCATCATGACCGACCCGGAGACGGCCGATGTCACGTACATCGAGCCCATCACCTGGCAGGCGGTCGAGAAGATCATCGAGCGCGAGAAGCCCGATGCGCTGCTGCCCACGATGGGCGGCCAGACCGCGCTGAACTGCGCGCTCGACCTGGCCCACAACGGCGTGCTGGCCAAGCACAACGTCGAACTGATCGGCGCCAACGAGCATGCCATCGAGAAGGCCGAAGACCGCCAGAAGTTCAAGCAGGCCATGACCGACATCGGTCTCGAGTCGGCCAAGTCCGGCGTGGCGCACAGCATGGACGAAGCCTGGGAAGTGCAGCGCCGCATCGCGGCCGAAGTCGGCACCTCCGGCTTCCCGGCGGTGATCCGCCCCAGCTTCACGATGGGCGGTTCGGGCGGCGGTATCGCCTACAACGCCGAAGAATTCGAAACCATCTGCCGCCGCGGCCTCGAGGCTTCGCCGACCAGCGAACTGCTGATCGAAGAATCGCTGCTGGGCTGGAAGGAATTCGAGATGGAAGTGGTCCGCGACAAGGCGGACAACTGCATCATCGTCTGCTCGATCGAAAACCTCGATCCGATGGGCGTGCACACCGGTGACTCGATCACCGTGGCGCCGGCCCAGACGCTGACGGACAAGGAATACCAGATCATGCGTGACGCCTCCATCGCGGTGCTCCGCGAGATCGGCGTCGACACCGGCGGCTCGAACGTGCAGTTCGCGGTCAATCCGCAGAACGGCCGCATGATCGTCATCGAAATGAACCCGCGCGTGTCGCGTTCGTCGGCGCTGGCCTCCAAGGCCACCGGCTTCCCGATCGCCAAGGTCGCCGCGCGTCTGGCCGTGGGCTACACGCTCGACGAGCTCAAGAACGAAATCACCGGCGGCGCGACCCCGGCCTCGTTCGAGCCCACGATCGACTACGTCGTCACCAAGGTGCCGCGTTTCGCCTTCGAAAAATTCCCGCAGGCCGATGCGCGCCTGACCACCCAGATGAAGTCGGTGGGCGAAGTGATGGCGATCGGCCGCACGTTCCAGGAATCCTTCCAGAAGGCCCTGCGTGGCCTCGAGGTCGGCGTCGACGGCCTCAACCAGAAAACCACCGATCGCGAAAAGCTGCAGGTCGAACTGGGCGAGCCCGGTCCCGAGCGCATCTGGTACGTGGGCGATGCCTTCGCCCAGGGCTTCTCGCTCGACGAAGTGCACAACATCACGCACATCGATCCGTGGTTCCTGGCTCAGATCAAGGAAATCGTCGACATCGAGCTCGCGCTCGAACAAAAGACGCTGGCCGATCTCGACTACGCCACGCTGTTCGAACTCAAGCGCCGCGGCTTCTCCGATCGCCGTCTGGCCTTCCTGCTCGACTCGTCCGAGTCCGAAGTGCGCAAGCTGCGTCATCAGCTCAACGTGCGCCCGGTCTATAAGCGCGTCGACACCTGCGCCGCCGAGTTCGCCACCCGCACCGCGTACATGTACTCGACCTACGAGGAGGAGTGCGAGTCGCAGCCGACCGATCGCAAGAAGATCATCGTGCTGGGCGGTGGCCCCAACCGCATCGGCCAGGGCATCGAGTTCGACTACTGCTGCGTCCACGCCGCGCTGGCGCTGCGCGAAGATGGTTACGAAACCATCATGGTCAACTGCAACCCCGAAACGGTTTCCACCGACTACGACACCTCCGACCGCCTGTACTTCGAGCCGCTCACGCTCGAAGACGTGCTCGAGATCGTCCACAAAGAAAACCCCGCCGGCATGATCGTGCAGTACGGTGGCCAGACCCCGCTGAAGCTCGCGCGCGCCCTCGAGGCCAACGGCGTGCCCATCATCGGTACCAGCCCCGAGTCGATCGACGTCGCCGAAGACCGCGAGCGCTTCCAGAAGCTGCTCAACAAGCTCGGCCTGCGCCAGCCGCCCAACCGCACGGCCCGTACCGAAGGCGAAGCCCTCGCGCACGCCGCCGAGATCGGCTACCCGCTGGTGGTGCGTCCGAGCTACGTGCTCGGCGGCCGCGCCATGGAAATCGTGCACGAACAGCAAGACCTCGAGCGCTACATGCGCGAAGCGGTCAAGGTGAGCAATGACTCGCCCGTGCTGCTCGACCGCTTCCTGAACGACGCCACCGAAGTCGACGTCGACTGCCTGTCCGACGGCGAAACCGTCTTCATCGGCGGCGTCATGGAACACATCGAGCAGGCTGGCGTGCACTCGGGCGACTCCGCCTGCAGCCTGCCGCCGTACTCGCTGTCGGCCGAGGTCATCGCCGAGATCAAGCGCCAGACCGCCACCATGGCCAAGGCGCTCAACGTCTCCGGCCTGATGAACGTGCAGTTCGCCATCCAGGGCGGCGACGTCTACGTGCTCGAAGTCAATCCGCGCGCCTCGCGCACGGTGCCTTACGTGTCCAAGGCCACCGGCCTGCAGCTCGCCAAGATCGCCGCGCGCGCCATGGCCGGCCGCACGCTGGCCGACCAGGGCATCACCAAGGAAGTCGTGCCCTCGTACTTCTCGGTCAAGGAAGCCGTGTTCCCGTTCGTCAAATTCCCGGGCGTGGACACGATCCTCGGCCCCGAGATGAAGTCGACCGGTGAAGTCATGGGCGTGGGCCAGAGCTTCGGCGAGGCCTTCGTGAAGTCGCAACTCGCGGCCGGCGTGCGCCTGCCCGAGGGTGGAACCGTGTTCATCAGCGTGAAAAACCAGGACAAGCCCCGCGCCGTCGAAGTGGCCCGCGGTCTGTTCAACCTGGGCTTCTCGCTGGTCGCCACGCGTGGCACCGCGGCCGAGATCCAGGCTGCCGGCATCCCGGTGCAGGTCGTCAACAAGGTCACCGAAGGCCGTCCGCACATCGTCGACATGGTCAAGAACGGCGAGATCTCGCTGGTGATCAACACGGTCGAAGAGCGCCGCAACGCCATCGTCGACTCGCGCACGATCCGTACGCAGGCGCTGGCCAACCGCGTGACGTTCTTCACCACGATCGCCGGTGCCCGCGCCGCGGTCGAGGGCATGCAATACCTGCGCCAGGGCCTCGGCCTGCAGGTGTATCCTTTGCAGGAGTTGCACGCCGCGCTCTAAGGCGTGATGCAGGACCACCCCCCGGGTGCGTGCGCGCCACGCACCCGGGGCATTCGGAGACTCATCCCATGAAGTGGATCATTCTCGCGATTTTCGTTGCCACCGCAGTGGTGGTGCATTACCGCGGACGCGTGCGCCATCGGTTCGCGCGCCAGGCGTTGGATCACTCCACCTTCACCGCCCCGCTCAACGTCTTCATGTACGCCTTCTCTGGCGTGCCCAATCAGCCTTATCTCGATCTGCAGTCGTTTCCGCAACT
This sequence comes from Bordetella genomosp. 5, assembly GCF_002261315.1. Taxonomy (NCBI): domain Bacteria; kingdom Pseudomonadati; phylum Pseudomonadota; class Betaproteobacteria; order Burkholderiales; family Alcaligenaceae; genus Bordetella; species Bordetella genomosp. 5. The sequence continues at coordinate 323,668 of NZ_NEVP01000011.1, read as the reverse complement.
CAAGGTGTTGCAGGAGCGCTGGGAAGAGATTCGCGCCGAGGCCGAGCAGTTGTTCGGCGATGGCCACATCAAGGCCTCGGGCAAGTACGACGACGCCGGCTTCAATTCCTTCTTCAAGAGCGGCTGGAAGCGGTTCTACCTGAGCTGGTACGACCAGGCCCATCCCTCGGCCAAGGCGCTCTGTCCGGTCACCACCGAGCTGGTCAGCCAGATCCCCGGCATCAAGGCCGCGATGTTCGCGGCGCTGCCCCCGGGCAGCCGCCTGCCGCGTCACCGCGACCCCTATGCCGGTTCGCTGCGCTATCACATGGGCCTCATCACCCCGAACAGCCCGGACTGCTACATCAACGTCGACGGCCAGGACTACTACTGGCGCGACGGCGAAGCGGTGATGTTCGACGAGACCTACATTCATTACGCCGAGAACAAAACCGACCAGAACCGCATCATTCTGTTTGCCGACATCGAGCGGCCGATGCGATATCGCTGGGCCCAGGCCATCAACGCGTTTTTCGGCAAGCTGCTGCTGAAGGCGGCCGCCTCGCCCAACCAGGACGGCGATCGCACCGGCGGCATCAACCGCATCTTCGGCACGGTCTATGCCGTGCGGCGCTTCGGCAAGCGCCTCAAGAAGAAAAGCAAGCCGCTGTACTATGCGTCGAAGTGGTTGCTGGTCATCGGCATCTTCGCGCTGATCTTTTTCTGATCGGGCGCCTGCCCGGCCGGTGCGCGCCCGCCACGGAGGCCTCCGTCGCGGGCGTTTTCATTGTCGTGTCCTTCAGGAGTGCTCCGGCCCATGCCGCATCCCGTGCAGAATGTCTTCATCACCGGCGCCAGCAGCGGTCTGGGCGTGGCCCTGGCGGAACGCTATGCCGCCGCGGGTGCCCGGCTGGCGCTGGTCGGCCGGCGCGGAGAGGCCCTGCGCGCGCTGGCCGATCGGCTGCCCGGAGACCATCGTTGCTACGCGCTCGACGTGCGTGATCGCGCCGCCCTGCATGCGGCGGCGCACGATTTCATCGGGGTGTGCGAAGGCCGGGTGGACGTGGTCATCGCCAGCGCGGGCATCAGCGCCGGCACCGTCACGGGCGAGGCCGATGACTACACCGTGTTCAAGGCCATCTTCGACACCAATGTGCTGGCCATGTTCGCGACCTTCGAGCCGTTTGTCGAACCTATGCGCGAGCGGGGCGCCGGCCGGTTGGTGGGGATCGCCAGCGTGGCGGGGATCCGGGGGCTGCCGGGCGCCGGTGGCTACAGCGCGTCGAAATCGGCGGTGGTGAGTTATTGCGAAAGCCTGCGGCTCGAGCTGTCGGGATCGGGCGTGGAGGTGGTCACGATCGCGCCGGGCTACATCAAGACGGCCATGACGGCCAAGAATCCCTATCGCATGCCGTTTCTGATGCCGGCGGAGCGCTTCGCCGAACGGGCCTACGAGGCCATCGAGCACGGCGTGTCGTACACGGTGATTCCGTGGCAGATGGGCATCGTGGCCAAGCTCATGCGCCTGCTGCCCAATGCGCTGTACGACAGGCTCGCCCGCAACGCGCCGCGCAAGCCCCGGCACGGCGCCGACTGAGCCGCGGCCCGCGTGCGGGCCACGAGCCGCCCCACGTCGATGGCGCCGCAGCGGTCGGACCGGCCCAGGCGAGACAGCGGGACAGGCTCAGGGCGTGACGTCGTCGCCCACTTCGTCAAGCACGTGGCTCACGTCGCCCCAGTCGATCACGCGCCACTGACGCGGCGCCACCTCGACCCGATTGATGCTGACGTTCAGCAGCGCCGCGTCGCGCGGGCCATTGAGCGGCACGCCGCTGGCGTGGCGCCAGATGATGTCCAGCACGCCGCCATGCGTGAACGCGAGAATGCGTTCGCCATCGTGACGCGCGGCGATGTCTTCGACGGTGGCGATGATGCGCGACTGGAACTGGCCGAGCGTTTCGCCGCCTTCGAGGGCGCGCAGGGGATCGCGGCTCTTCCAGGCCGCGGCGGCCTCGGGTGCCTTGGTGTCGAGCGAGTCGTAGTCCAGGCCTTCGAGCACGCCGAAGCCGCGTTCGCGCAGCCCGGGCTCGGTGCGCACGCGCAGATCGAGCACCGCGCTGACCGGTTCGGCGGTGTGCAGCGCGCGCTGCAGATCGCTGCTGTAGATGGCCGCGAAGCGCGTGTCGTCGAGCTGGCGCATGCGATGGGCCAGCAGGCCGGCCTGGTTGCGGCCGTTGTCGTTCAGCGGGATGTCCTGCCAGCCCTGCAGGCGGCGCTGGTGATTCCAGTCGGTTTCGCCGTGGCGGATGAACCAGATTTCAGTCATGAGATGCGAGAGCCAGTGCGGAAGCCGGTCCCGGCTTCCAGATTTTGCGGATCATGGAGCTTAACGCCACCATCAAGGCTTCGCCAGCCCGTTCCGGCGGCACGATGAAGCCCAGGGTCGCGTCGGCGCGCGCCTGGCCCCAGACGATGAACTCGCGCGAGGCGGCGCCCGCCAGCGCGGTTTCTTCGCGCAGCAGCGCGCACCCGGCGCCGGCGCGCACGAGCGCGTCGATGTTGGCCTGGTCGTCGTTCTGCATCACGACGCGCGGCGTCAGCCCATGGCGCTCGAACATATCGCGCAGCAGCAGATGCGTGTGGCTGCCCGCCGGGCCGTCGAGCCAGGGCAGCTGCGCGATATCGCGCCAGCCCGCGCGCTTGAGCGTGTCGCCCAGCGCGTTGGGCAGCGCGATGCGATAGCGCACGCTGCGCAGCGCCAGCCATTGCACGCCTCGCGGCGGATTGGCCACGATGGCGAAGGCGGCCGCGAGCTTGCCCGTGCCGACCTGCTCGAGCAGTTGCGCCGCGGGCAGGACGTGGGTCTTGAGCTCGACCAGGGGCAGGCGCTGCGTCAGCGCGGCGGCCAGCTCTCCCAGCCGCAGAAAGTCGGGCTGCTCGCTCGGCACGCCCAGGTCCACCGCGCCCTGCAGCGCGCCCTGCATCTGTTGCGCTTCGGACTTGAGCTGTCCGCCCAATACGAGCAGGGATTCGGCGGTGGGCAGCAGCAGCTCACCCGACTTCGACAGTGTCATGCGCCCGGCCGCGCGCTCGAAGAGCGCCACGCCCAGGCTCTGCTCCAGGGCCTTGATCTGCGCCGTGACGGCGGGCTGGGTCAGCGACAGGGCCTCGGCCGCGCGCGTGAGGTTGCCCAGCCGCGCGACGGTCACGAAAGCCCGGATCTGATAGATTTCCATGGCGTAAGGGTAGGGTCGACCCGTTGCGTGCGCAACGGGTCTTACCCCGAGGACATCAGGCCGCGAGCAGGCGGATCTGCGTGGGCTCCAGGCCCACCGATACCGGCGCGCCGACCGGGAACGGCGAGAGCCCGGCCAGATGCGTCTGGTCCGCCGTCAGGCGTTGCTCGCCCACCTGTACCTGATAGCGCGTGAACTCGCCCAGGAACTCGCTGGCCTCCACCACGCCGGGCAGCCACACGTAGCGCGCGTCGCCCAGGCCGTCGGCCATTTCGATCTGCACGGTGTGGGGCCGGAAGCTGGCCGCCAGTCGCGGCGCATCCGGAATCTCGCCCGCCACCGGCAGATGCAGTTCGCCCACGCCCTCGACGCTGAGCAGCACGCCGCCGCGTCCGCGCTCGCGCACCGCGCCCTCGAGCACATTCATCGTGCCCACGAAGTTCGCCACGAAGCGGTTCACCGGATAGTCGAACAGGGTGGTGGGCGAGCCGATCTGCTGCACGACGCCGTGATCCAGCACGGCCATGCGGTCGGCCGTGGTCATGGCCTCCTCCTGATCGTGCGTCACGAAGATCGTGGTGATGCCGAGACGACGCTGCAGCGACAGCAGGTCCTGGCGCATCTGCACGCGCAACTTCTTGTCGAGGTTGGAGAGCGGCTCGTCGAGCAGCAAGACCTGCGGCTCGATCACGATGGTGCGCGCGAGCGCCACGCGCTGCTGCTGCCCGCCCGAGAGCTGGTTGGGCCGGCGTTTGCCGAACGCCGACAGGCCGACCAGATCGAGCGCGGCCTGCACCTTGGCGCGGATTTCCTCGCGGGGCAGCTTGCGCTCGACCAGCCCGAAGGCCACGTTGTCCCACACCGTCATGTGCGGCCACAGGGCATAGTTCTGGAACACCATGCCGATGTTGCGCTTCCAGGGCGGGGTGCCCGAGACGTCGCGGCCATCGATCAGCAGCTCGCCGTGGCTGTGCTGATTGAAGCCGGCGATCAGGCGCAGCAACGTGGACTTGCCCGAGCCCGAGGGGCCGAGCAGGGCGAAGAACTCACCCGGCTCGATGTCGATGTTCACATCCTTCAGCACTTCGTTCTTGCCGTAGGAGAGCCGGATATTGCGGCATTGGACGCTGACTTTCTTCATGCGGATTCCTCGTTGCGTGCGGGGCGCTGCCGGACGGAGGCGCGCTCGACCAGGAGATGCGAGATATAGGTGCCGATGCCGACCGCCACGACGGCCAGAACACCGAGGGCGGCGCCGGGCCCGCGGCCCGCGGCGCTCTGCATATAGAGATAGATGCCGTAGCTCATGGGAGCCTGGCTGTCGCGCGTGACGAGCATGATGGTGGCCGACAGCTCCACGGCCGCGGTCACGAAGCTCGTGACGAAGCCGGCCAGCATGCCGCCCGCCATGAGCGGAATCACGACCCGCCGGATCGTGCTCATCCGGTTCGCCCCGAGCGACTGGGCGGCTTCCTCGAGCGACACGTTGATCTGCTGCAGCGCGGCCACGCACGACCGCAACGCATACGGCAGTCGCCTGACCGAGTACGCGATCATGATCACGATCCACGACGAGGTGAGCAGCGTGCCGGTGCCCGGGATCTCCACGCCGCGGAAGGTGCGCAGGAAGCCGATCGCCAGCACGATGCCTGGGATCGCCAGTGCGGCGGATGCGAGGAAGTCCAGCCATTGCCGCGCGGGCAGCCGCGTGCGCAGCATCAGGTAGGCGATCGCGGTGCCCAGGATGACGTCGATGCCGGCGGCCAGGCCGCAATAGAGCAGGGTGTTACCGATCATGCCCTGCGACTCGCTGAACACGGCCGTGTAGTGCGCCAGCGTGTAGCCGTCGGGCAGCGGAGCAAAGCTCCACACGCTCGCCAGCGACAGCAGCAGCACGCCAAGGTGGGGCGACAGCACGAGCAGCAGAACGAGGCCGATCCAGCCATAGGCCAGCACCGACTCCGCGGGGCGCAGCTTGCGCTTCTGGATCGACGAGCCGCCTTTCTGCAGCGTGGAGTAGTCTTTGCCGCGCAGGACGCGGGCGGACAGCCACAGCGCCAGAATCGAGAACGCGATCATGATCACGCTGATCACGTAGCCCAGCGGATCCTCCAGCCCGACCTGCGTGATGCGCAGATAGGCTTGCGGCGCCAGCATGTTGGTGGTGCCCAATACCAGCGGCGTGCCCAGATCGTCGAACACCTTCACGAACACCAGCGAGGTGCCCGCCACATAACCGGGCAGTGCCAGCGGGAAGATGACCCGTCGGAACAGACGAAAGCCGCGCGATCCCAGATTGAACGCCGCCTCTTCCATCGAGCCGTCGATATTGCGCAGCGCCACCACCAGGTTCATCAGGATGAACGGGAAGTAATGCAGCGCCTCGACGAAGATCACGCCGTTCAGGCCATCCATGAACGGAATCGTGAAGCCGAACCACTCATCGAGCAGCAGGTTGACCGTGCCCGAGCGGCCGAACAACAACTGCATCGCGACCGCGCCGACGAAGGGCGGCATGATGAGCGGCAGCACGCCGAGGGTCTGGATCAGCAGCGCGCCGCGGAAATCGAAGCGCACCGTGAAGTATGCGAGCGGCACCGCGATCAGCGAGGCCAGCAGTGCCGACCACCCGGCCACATACAGGCTGTTGAAGAACGCCTCGCGCATCAGCGGCTGCGCCGCGAAGGCGCCGAAGTGCCCGAGCGTGAAGCTGCCGTCGGCGTTGACGAAGGCACTGTAGAAAACGGTGCCCACCGGGAACACCAGGAACAGGCCGAGAAACCCCAGCACCAGCAAGGCGGCGAACAGGGGACCGGCAGGCAAGCGGGAAGAGCCCGATAGCATCATGGACCATCCAGGAAAAAAACGGGAAAGAGTAGGGGGAGCGGGCGGCCAGAAACCTGGCCGGCCGCTCCAAGCCGGTCGTTGCCGGCCCTCGATCAGAGCGCGGCGGCCTGGCGGGCCAGCTTCACCGCTTCTTCATAGTTGGCGCGGGCCTTGCCGTTCCATTCGCCTTCCATCTGCGTGATCTGCTGGTTCACCGCGGCATCTTTCTTGTTGCCGGCGAAGATCTTCAGGAACGCGGGATCGGCGGCGCGCTTGCCGTCGACCAGCGGTGCCCAGGCGAGTTTGCGCGCCTGCGCCAGCAGCTCGGCCGGCTTGCCGCTCTTGGCCTTGTCGCCCAGCTTGGCTTCCGCCTCGTAGATGGCGCGCGTGGCGGCCTGCAGCTCCTTCAGGCGGAACGTGATGGTCTGGTCGTACAGGCTCTGCACCACGTAATAGCGCGACTGCGACAGGTCGGCGTCGAAGTGCACCTTGCTGCGCTTGGCGATCTCGGCCGGATCCGGGTAGCCCTCCGGAATCTTGCCCTTCATCTGGTCATAGGGCAGCACGGGCAGGCGCGAGATCTTGGGTTCGAGCAGCAGCTCCTGACCGGCTTCGCTCAGCGTGAAGGCGATGAACTTCTTGCCTTCCTCGCTATTCTTCGCGCCGTCGATCAGCGCGATGTTGGCCGGCACGATCGCGGTCTCGGAGGGATACACGAACTCCACCGGGAACTTCGAATACTTGCTCGACAGGCCGAAGAAGTCGATCACCGGGCCGGCGGCAAACTGGCCGTTGTTTACGCCATCGGGCACGCCGAACGAGCGTTCGGTGACCGCGCTGGCGTTGCCCGACATGCGCAGCAAGGTCTGCCAGCCTTCGTCCCAGCCCTCGCCCTGCAGAATGGTCTCGACCGTGAGATGCATCGTGCCGGAGCGCGACGGCGCCGTGATGCCGACGTGGCCGAACCATTGCGGCGCGAGCAGATCCTTCCACTCGACCGGCGGCGTCAGCTTGTGCGCCTTGAGATAGCGGGTGTTGTACATGATGCCGTAGCCGGCCAGGGCCTGGCCCATGTACATGCCCGAGGGGTCGTTGATTGGGTAGCTGCCGATCTTGTCAGGCACATTCTTGTTCAGCGCGTCCGGCGCCTTGGCGAGCAGCTTGTCGCGGTTGAGCACCTCGAACGCGTCGGGCGCGCTGGCCCAGAACACTTCCGGGCGCTGGCCGGCGGGCGTCTCGCGCACGAACGCGATGCCCGCCACGGTGTTCTTGTTGAGGATTTCCAGCGTGATGCCGGGATTGGCCTTCTCGAAGGCCGTTTTGTAGGCCTGGGTCAGGTCCTTGGGAAAGGACGTGATCACCGTCACGGTGCCGGCCAGGGCCGGCCCGCAGGCGGCCAGCAACGCGGCTGCCAGCGTGGGACGCAGGATGCGCATGGTCTGTCTCCTCTTGTATTGGATTTGTAGGACGACCATAGACGCGCCCCCGCGGACCGTCCAATCACAAATTCTGATGTGCCCGATCATTGCGAACGCGCGCCCATCGGCATAAATCCCGTTGCAGGCTGTTTGCCGTGGCCCTTACACTTGCGCCCGCCTATCCCTTCCTGAGTGGAATTTCCATGTCCGACTCCTATTTCCCGCGCTGGCGTCAGGTCGACGACTCGGTCCCCGGCACCATCATCGCGCCCGACGAGCGCCTGTCCTGGCCCAAGAACGTGGCCATGGGCGCGCAGCACGTCGTCGCCATGTTCGGCTCCACCGTGCTCGCCCCGCTGCTGATGGGCTTCGACCCGAACGTGGCGATCCTGATGTCGGGCATCGGTACCCTGATCTTCTTCCTGTTCGTGGGCGGGCGCGTGCCCAGCTATCTCGGCTCGAGCTTTGCCTTCATCGGCGGCGTCGTCGCCGTCACGGGCTACGCCGGCTCGGGGCCCAACGCCAATATCGGCGTGGCGCTCGGCGCGATCATCGCCTGCGGCCTCGCTTACACGCTCATCGGCGTGCTGGTCTGGTTCGTCGGTGACCGGCGGGGCGGCGGCGCGCGCTGGATCGAAGCGCTGATGCCTCCGGTCGTGACCGGCGCGGTCGTGGCCGTGATCGGGCTGAACCTGGCGCCGATCGCCGCCAAGGGGGCGATGGGCACGTCCACGTTCGATGCCACCATGGCCATCGTCACCATGTTCTGCGTGGGCGGGATTGCCGTGGCCACGCGCGGCATGGTGCAACGCCTGCTGATCCTGGTGGGCCTGATCCTGGCCTGCGTGATCTACGCGATCTGCGCCAACGGGCTGGGCCTGGGCAAGCCGATCGACTTTTCCGGCGTGGCCGCCGCGGCCTGGGTCGGTCTGCCGACCTTCGCCGCGCCGGTGTTCAAGGCCGAGGCCATGGGCCTCATCGTCCCGATCGCGATCATCCTGGTGGCCGAGAATCTCGGCCACGTAAAGGCGGTGAGCGCCATGACCGGCCGCGACATGGACCGCTACCTGGGCCGGGCCTTCGTGGGCGACGGCGTGGCGACCATGGTCTCCGGCGCCGTGGGCGGCACGGGCGTCACCACCTACGCCGAGAACATCGGCGTCATGGCGGTCACGCGCATCTATTCCTCGCTGGTGTTCGTGCTGGCCGCGCTCATCGCCATCGTGCTGGGCTTCTCGCCCAAGTTCGGCGCGCTCATCCAAACCATCCCCGGTCCGGTGCTGGGCGGCATGTCGGTGGTGGTGTTCGGTCTGATTGCCATCGCCGGCGCGCGCATCTGGGTGGTCAACCAGGTCGACTTCGCCGATAACCGCAACCTGATCGTGGCGGCCGTCACGCTGGTGCTGGGCGCGGGCGATTTCACCCTCAAGATCGGCGACTTCCTGCTCGGTGGCATCGGGACCGCCACGTTCGGCGCCATCATCCTGTATGCGGTGCTGGGCCTGCTGCGCCGGCCCGCGCGCCGTTGAGGGTTCTGTGGCGATACGACGATAACGACGGCGAAATCATGCCGAAATAGGGTCGAAATCGCAGCAACATCGGCAGCCGGTGGGGCCACTTGCATTTTCTTTCGGCTTTGACCACAATGATGACTTGATTGCCCCGGTTCCGACCCGAGCCGGGGTTTTGTTTTGGTCGAAGCCTCGCCGCATCACGACGGCAGTGCCGGCCCAGGAGACAAAAAAGGGGAGCGTGGGCTCAGGCCCTCGAACTCTCCCGGGTCCCCCTTGCTCGCCTCGCCCGGCCGTGCCGTTTGCTCAAGCATCGGACGCGGGGGTGCAGCTCGGCCTAGACCTTCACCGAAGCGCTCCATCGGAGCGTTTTCATTTTTTTGTTTGGGAAACGACATGTCTGCCATTCCGTTGACAGTGCGCGGGGCCGAGCGCTTGCAGGCCGAGTTGCACCGCTTGAAAACCATCGAACGCCCGTCCGTGATCAATGCGATCGCCGAAGCGCGTGCGCAGGGTGATCTGTCGGAAAACGCCGAATACGACGCCGCCCGCGAGCGTCAGGGTTTCATCGAAGGCCGCATCGCCGAACTCGAGGGCACGCTCTCGAACGCCCACTTGATCGACCCCACGGCGCTGGACGCCGAAGGCCGTGCCGTGTTCGGCGCGACCGTCGACATCGAAGACCTGGATTCGGGCGACCGCCTGACCTACCAGATCGTCGGCGACGTCGAAGCCGATATCAAGTCCAACCTCATCTCCGTCTCGAGTCCCGTCGCGCGCGCGCTGATCGGCAAGAGCGAAGGCGATGTGGTCGAAGTGCAGGCCCCGTCGGGCGTGCGTGAGTACGAAGTCCTCGGCGTGCGTTACCTCTGACGCCGATTCCGCCCCCGCGGAGCCCGGCCGCAGTTTCCTGCGCGCCACGCAACGGCAGCCCGAGCGGCGCCGTCGATCCAGGCACCTGAGCGGTGCCGCCCTTTCCAGCCCGGCTAGTGGCCAGGAACGGGTACAAAGCGTGGTTCCGAGCTCCAGGCCCAGGGTATGCCAGACGCAGGTCTGGTCGTCCCGATCCGGGTTGGGGGCGCGGTTTTATCTTCTTGGAAGTTTCCCTGCGAGTCCCGGCCGCGCGCCCGGGTGCCGTCCTTAAGGCTGGGCACCAGGTGCCGTCCTGACAGGCCGTGCCCGACAGCTCGTGCCTGAGCGGCAGTGCGCCTTACAGGCCGTGCGTTACCGGCCCTGCCTTACGAGCGCACGCAAGCGTGCCATCTGCATGGGCAGATCGCAAAGGACGGACAGGGGAAAAAAGAAAACGCAGCCGGCGCCGCATGAGCGGCGACGGCTGGTAGAGAGACTTACTTGCGGCCCGTGCGGGTCGTCTTGCGAACGGCGCCGGTGCGCACGCCGCCGCCCGAACGGGCACCGGCTCGCAGGCTGAGCGCGCTGCCGGCGCGGCGCGGCACACCGTGCGGCGTGGCGGCGGCCTTGCGGTTGCTCGGGCGGGCCGGACGGCCGTTTTCGTTGAGCAGCTCGCGCGCCTTCGAATGGCCCAGCTTGTCGGGCACGGCGGCCTCGGGCTTGCTGCGGGCGGGACGGCTCTTGGTGAGCGTCTTGCCTTCGGCGGCGAGCTTCTTGGGCGTGTGCGGCTCGGACGCGCGGCGCTTGGTGCCGGTGCTTTCCGATTCGGCATGCGCGCGGGTATCGTGGCGGTAGAGGATGAACAGCTTGCCCAGGTGATGCACCGGGGCGCACGACAGCGTGTCGCAGATGGTCGCGAGCATGGCTTCGCGGGCCTCGCGGTCGTCGCCGCCAGCGCGAACCTTGATCAGTTCGTGGGCGTTGAGGGCGCGGTCGATTTCTTTGAGCACGGCCTCGGTCAGGCCGTTGTCACCGATGAGGACGACCGGGCGCAGGGCATGCGCGGCGGACCGCAGGTCGCCGCGTTCGCGAGAGGTGAGTTCTAATATAGGCATGCGTGGAATTGTACGGTAATGGCCAAGAATAAATTCTCCAAAGACTGGATTCACCAGCACATCAACGATCCTTATGTGAAGCTGGCGCAACAGAAGGGTTATCGCGCCCGGGCGGCGTTCAAGCTGATCGAGATCGTCGATGCCGAAAAGCTGCTGCGCCGCGGCGACGTCGTCGTAGATCTGGGGTCGGCCCCCGGTAGTTGGTCGCAGGTCGCGCGCGAGCGTCTGGCCGGACCCGGCGGCGTGGTCGACGGCCGCATCATCGCGCTCGACATGCTGCCGATGGAGCCCATCGCGGGCGTCGAGTTCTTTATCGGCGACTTCCGCGACGACGAAGTCCTGCACGAGCTCGAAACCCGCGTCGGATCGCAGGCGGTAGACCTTGTAATCTCCGACATGGCCCCCAACTTGTCCGGGGTAGGCTCTGCCGACTCGGCGCGCATTGCGCACTGTTGTGATCTGGCCCTTGAATTCGCCCGGTCGCACCTGAAGCCCAATGGCGCCCTGATCGTCAAAGCCTTCCATGGCAGCGGGTTTTCTCAGATCGTCCAGTCGTACAAGCAGGTGTTCAAGCGGGTCGTCGAGCGCAAGCCCAAGGCTTCGCGCGATCGGTCCTCCGAAACTTTCCTGGTGGCACGCGATCTGAAATAGCCGTTTTGTCGCAGTAACGCCCCGCAGTACCGTCCAAAGGGGGGCGCCCGCCTTCTGCACGATCCGCTCTCACGGCCTGCGCCCTGGGCCGCAGACCGGCAAATGTCACTGGCAAATCCCTACGGCAAAAGTCTTACACCAAACGAAACCGTCCGGTCCCGGGCGGCGTCCCACGCGAACCGCTCTGACAGGGTAGAATGGGCCATTGACAAATTTGTTGGCTGGGTTTTCTCGCGGGAAGCCAGCCACCGGTCGGAATCGATAGCAGGAGATCGACCTTGAACAATTCGTTTTCTAAAGTCGCGGTCTGGATGGTGATCGCACTGGTCCTGTTCACGGTATTCAAGCAGTTTGATGGCCGTGCACAAAGCCAGGACGGTGTGTCGTACACCCAGTTCATGGACGACGCCAAGGCGGGTCGTATCCGCAAGGTCGATGTGCAGGGCGACGTGCTTTACGTCACGCCCGACTCCGGCCGTTCGTACACCCTGACGTCGCCCGGCGACCTCTGGATGGTGTCCGATCTGCTCAAGTACGGCGTGCAGGTCTCCGGCAAGGCGCGCGAAGAGCCGTCGCTGCTGATGAGCATCTTCGTGTCGTGGTTCCCGATGCTGCTGCTGATCGGCGTGTGGATCTTCTTCATGCGACAGATGCAGGGGGGAGGCCGTGGCGGCGCGTTCAGCTTCGGCAAGTCGCGCGCTCGCATGCTCGACGAAAACACCAATCAGGTCACCTTCGCCGACGTCGCCGGTTGCGACGAAGCCAAGGAAGACGTGCAGGAGCTGGTGGATTTCCTGCGCGACCCCAGCAAGTTCCAGAAGCTCGGCGGCCGCATTCCCCGCGGCGTGCTGATGGTCGGTTCGCCCGGTACCGGCAAGACCCTGCTCGCCAAGGCCATCGCCGGCGAAGCCAAGGTGCCGTTCTTCAGCATCTCGGGTTCCGACTTCGTTGAAATGTTCGTCGGCGTGGGCGCGGCCCGCGTGCGCGACATGTTCGAAAACGCCAAGAAGCACGCGCCTTGCATCATCTTCATCGACGAAATCGATGCGGTGGGCCGTCAGCGCGGCGCCGGTCTCGGCGGCGGCAACGACGAACGCGAGCAAACCCTCAACCAGATGCTGGTCGAGATGGACGGCTTCGAGTCGGGCCAGGGCGTGATCGTGATCGCCGCCACCAACCGTCCCGACGTGCTGGATCCCGCGCTGCTGCGTCCGGGCCGCTTCGACCGTCAGGTCGTGGTGCCGCTGCCCGACATCCGCGGCCGCGAGCAGATCCTCAAGGTGCACATGCGCAAGGTGCCCCTGTCGCCCAACGTCGACGCCACCATCCTGGCGCGCGGCACCCCTGGCTTCTCCGGCGCCGATCTGGCCAACCTGGTCAACGAAGCCGCGCTGTTCGCCGCCCGCCGCAATGGCCGCACGGTCGATATGTCCGACTTCGAAAAGGCCAAGGACAAGATCATCATGGGTGCGGAACGCCGCTCCATCGTGATGCCCGAAGAAGAGCGCAAGAACACCGCTTACCACGAGTCCGGCCATGCCATCGTGGCGCGCATGCTGCCCAAGACCGACCCCGTGCACAAGGTCACCATCATCCCGCGCGGTCGTGCGCTGGGCGTGACCATGCAGTTGCCCGAGGGTGACCGCTACAGCATGGACAAGGAGCGTCTGCTCAGCACCATCGCCGTGCTGTTCGGTGGCCGTATCGCCGAAGAGATCTTCATGAACCAGATGACGACCGGCGCCTCGAACGACTTCGAACGCGCTACCGCCATCGCTCGCGACATCGTGACCCGCTACGGCATGACCGACGAGCTGGGCCCGATGGTCTACGCCGAAAACGAAGGTGAAGTGTTCCTGGGCCGCAGCGTGACCAAAACCACGCATGTGTCCGAAGCCACGATGCAGAAGGTCGACAGCGCGATTCGTCACATCATCGACGAGCAGTACGGCGTAGCCCGCCGCATCCTCGAAGACAACCGTGACAAGGTCGAAGTCATGACCAGCGCGTTGCTCGAGTGGGAGACGATCGACGCCGACCAGATCGACGACATCATCTCGGGCCGCCCGCCGCGTCCCCCGAAGACCCCCCAAGGTCCGTCCGACACGCCGGATTCGCCCGCGTCGGGCGTGGCGTCGGGCAGCACGCCTGCCGCGGTCTGATCCCGATCAGACCGCCTTCGCGGCCCCACTTGCAGTTCCATGGCCAGTAACCTTCTTTGCGGGCGTTTCGAGTTGGATCTCGAACGCCCGCTTGTCATGGGCATCGTCAATTGCACGCCGGACTCGTTTTCCGATGCCGGTGAGCACCCCGATGCCGATGCCGCCATCGCGCACGCGCGTCAGCTCGTCGCCGAAGGCGCCCATATTCTCGACCTCGGTGGCGAATCCACCCGGCCGGGCGCCGATCCGGTGCCGGCCGACGAAGAGCTGCGCCGGCTGCTGCCGGTGATCGAGGCGATGCGCGACTGCGGCGTGCCGGTGTCGGTCGACACCTTCAAGCCCGAGGTCATGCGCGCCGTGCTCGACGCCGGCGCCGACATGATCAACGACATCTACGGCTTCCGGCAGCCCGGCGCCATCGAGGCGGTGGCGCAATCGCGCTGCGGCCTGTGTGTCATGCACATGAAGGGTGAGCCGCGCACCATGCAGACGGCGCCCGAGTACACCGACCTGATCGGCGAGATCGGCGTGTTCCTGGGATCCCGGGCGCAGCGTCTGCGCGCCGCCTGGGTCGACCCGAAGCGCATCGTGCTCGATCCCGGTTTCGGCTTTGGCAAGACGCAAGCCCAGAATTATGAATTGCTGCGCAGGCTTCCCAGCCTGCGGGCATCCGGATATCCGCTGTTGATCGGCGTTTCACGTAAATCCATGATCGGGGCGGCGACGGGCCGTCCGGTGGAGGAACGCCTGGCGGGAAGTATTGCCGCCGCCCTGGCAAGCGTGGCTCGGGGTGCCGCGATCGTGCGTGTGCACGACGTGGCGGCCACGGTAGATGCCCTGAAAGTGTGGCAGGCGGCCGAACAAGGAGGACTACCTTTATGAGTCAACGCAAGTATTTCGGCACCGACGGCGTGCGCGGCGAAGTGGGTGGGCAGGTCATCAATGCCGCCTTCGCCCTGCGCCTCGGCTATGCCGCGGGCCGGGTGCTCGCCAAGCGGCACGCGGGCAAAAGCACGACGGGTCGTCCGACGGTCGTGATCGGCAAGGACACGCGGATCTCCGGCTACATGCTGGAATCGGCGCTGGAAGCAGGGCTGTCGGCCGCGGGGATCGACGTGCTGCTGGCCGGCGTGATTCCGACGCCGGCGGTCGCCTACCTCACGCGCGCATTGCGTCTGGTGGCGGGCATCGTGATCAGCGCCTCGCACAATCCCTACCAAGACAACGGCATCAAGTTCTTCTCGGCCGAGGGCACCAAGCTGCCCGATGACGTCGAAGCAGAGATCGAGGCCGCGCTGGAAGGCGAAGTCGGCTGCGTCACGTCCGAGCATCTCGGCCGCGCCCGCCGCATGTCCGACTCCCAGGGCCGCTACATCGAGTTCTGCAAGAGCACGGTGCCGCACACGCTCGACCTGGACGGTTTCCGTCTGGTGGTGGACGCGGCCAACGGCGCCGCGTATCACATCGCCGCGCATGTGTTCCGCGAACTCGGTGCCGAGGTTCACGCCATCGGCGTCTCGCCCGATGGCTTCAACATCAACAAGGGCGTGGGCGCCCTGCACCCCGAGGCGCTGGCCGCCGAGGTCCAGGCCCGCGGCGCGCAGCTGGGCATCGCGCTCGACGGCGACGCCGACCGTCTGCAGATGGTCGACAGCACCGGCCGCATCTACAACGGCGACGAGCTGCTGTACGCCATCGTGCGCGAGCGCATGCAGCGCACCACCGTCGAAGGCGTGGTGGGCACGCTCATGACCAATTACGGTTTCGAGCGCGCCATGGAAGAACTCGGCGTGGGCTTCGAGCGCGCCAACGTGGGCGACCGCTACGTGCTCGAGCAACTGCAGGCGCGAGGCTGGCTGTTCGGCGGCGAGAGCTCCGGGCATCTGCTCTGCCTGGATTGCCACACCACGGGCGACGGCATCATCGCCGCGCTGCAGGTGCTGGCGGCGCTGCGCAAGAGCGGCCGCACGCTGGGCCAGTGGGTGGCCGAACTGCGTCTGTACCCGCAGGTCATGATCAACGTGCCGCTCAAGCCGGGCCAGGACTGGCAGTCGCACGAAGGTCTGGCGCAGGCCCGTAAAGAGGTCGAGGCCGAGCTCGCCGGCCGCGGCCGGGTGCTGATCCGGGCATCGGGCACCGAGCCGAAGCTGCGGCTCATGGTCGAGGCCGAGGACGAGGCGCTGGCACAATCCAACGCCCAAAAGCTGGCCGATAGTCTGGCCTGAGCCTATCGTTCCCTAATTTGTCGGCTCGCCGGCAAATTGCCCGAAGGCCCGCCTCGCGCGGGCCTTCGGCATTCAGGCATGTGAAGTTATGCAAAGCGTCGTCGTTTTTTTGCGCCGCAACAAAGCGGCCGTCCGACGGCCGGCGTAAACTTCATGGTCACGTAACATATCGGTCAGATTACTGACATGACGCTGGGCCACACTTGCGCCACGTCTTAGGAGTTTCCCGCAATGCTCGAACTAGTTCGTTTGGATTCCAGCGGCAAGGGCTCGGCCAATTGGGCAGGTGCAACAGCCCCTGCGCTCGCTGTGGGACTGGCACGAACGGCCGACGAGGTCGAGCAGAGCCAGCGTCTGCGCTACCAGGTTTTCACGGAAGACATGGGTGTGGTTTTCCCCGACGCCCAGGACGGCATCGAGCAGGATCGCTTCGACCGCTGGTGTGAACACCTGATCGTGCGCGAGCTGGACTCCGGCCGCGTGGTCGGCACCTACCGCATCCTCACGCCCGAGAAGGCACGCGAGGCGGGCGGCTACTACTCCGAATCCGAATTCGACCTCTCCGGCCTGGGCGCCATGCGCGACCAGGTCGTCGAGCTGGGCCGCTCGTGCACCCACGCCGACTATCGCGGCGGTGCGGTCATCATGCTGCTGTGGTCCGGCATCGCCAACTTCCTGCACCGCAACGGCTACCGCTACGCGCTCGGATGCGCCAGCGTAAGCCTGCGCGACGACGGCGTCACGGCGGCCGAGGTGTGGCGCACGGTGGCGCGCCAGATGCCCGCCGACGGCGAGCTGCGCGTGGCGCCGCTGCACCGCTATCCCGTCGAAAAGCTCGACAGCACGCTGCCTGCGCGCGTGCCGCCGCTCATCAAGGGCTATCTGAAGGTGGGTGCGCGCGTGTGCGGCGAGCCGGCCTGGGATCCCGATTTCAATGCGGCCGACTTTCCGGTGCTGCTCGACATGGAAGCCATGGACGAGCGCTACCGCCGCCACTTTGGCCTGGACGAGCCGGGCGCCGCGGCGCCGCTGGCCGCGACCGGGACGCGCTGATCATGCGCCGGTTACTGCGTCGCATGAAAGTTCGCTTCGTGCGACGCGTAACCCGGCAAATACGTTTAGAGCTCAAGCAGCTCGAACGAGAAACCGATCTTGCTCCATTCTGATTCTTCGCCCCGCAGGGTGAAGTCGGAGAGCGGATGGCTGTCGAGCCAGCTGCGCTCGGCCTGAACCACGATCGACGTGCCCTTGACCGACACCTTGATCGGCAGGGGATCCACGTCTTCGCGACGGCGCAGCAGCAGGGCCGCCAGCCTGAGGCAGAGAATCGCGATCCACTGCTCACGCGAGCGGACCATGCCCTCGACCTTGCCGAGTTTGCCCTGGTGCGTGAGCGCGAGCAGGGCCATCAGCTGCTGGTCGGCGCGCGAGAAGCCCGGCATGTCGGCATTGTCGAGCACGTAGGCCGTGTGCTTGTGATACGCGTTGTGCGCGATGGACAGGCCCAGCTCGTGCAGGTCGGCGGTCCAGCCGATGGCGTTGCGCAGCTCGGCGCGCTCGGCGCCCTCGGGCATCAGCTCATCGAACAGCGCGAGGGCCGTGTTGCGCACGCGCTTGGCCTGGTTCACGTCGACGTGATAGCGCTTCATGAACTGCCGCACCGACTCGTAGCGCTTGTCGTGTTCGTCGTCGCGGCCCAGCAGGTCGTACAGCACCCCCAGGCGCAGGGCGCCGTCGCCCGTGTGCATGGTGTCGATGTTGAGCTCGTCGAACAGCGCGCTCATGATGGCCAGGCCGCCGGGCAGCACGTCGGCGCGCTCGAGCTTGATGCCGGGCAGCTCGCTCGGCACCACGCGGCCCGAGCGGATGATGCGGTCTTTCAGCTTGGCCAGGCCGGCGCGCGTGATGCCGCGGTCGGAGAAGCCGCATTCGGTCAGGATGGCGTACAGCGCCTTGGCGGTGCCGGAGGACGCGTAGGCTTCTTTCCAGCCCGTCTTGCGATACTGCTTGGCGATGACTTCGATCTCGCGGCGCGCCGCGAGCTCGGCCAGCTTCATCTGATAGGCGTCGACCGAGCCGTCACTGAAGAACTGGCGGCTGTAGCTCACACAACCCATGTACAGCGAAGACATCAGGTTGGGCTCGAAGCCCTTGCCGATGATCACTTCGGTGGAGCCGCCGCCGATGTCGATGACCAGGCGCTTGTTGGGCGAGGGCGGCAGGCTGTGCGCCACGCCCGAGAAGATCAGGCGGGCCTCTTCGCGGCCGGCGATGACTTCGATCGGGAAGCCCAGCGCGGCTTCGGCGCGCGGCAGGAATTCCGGCGTGTTGCGCGCCACGCGGAACGTATTGGTGGCAACGGCGCGTACGCGATTGGGATGGAAACTGCGCAGTCGCTCGCCGAAGCGCTCGAGCACGGAGACGGCGCGGTTGATCGCGTCGTCGTCGAGGCGGCGGTCGCTGGACAGGCCGGCGGCAAGACGTACGGTTTCTTTGAGGCGGTCGATCTGGTAGATCTGAGCCACGCCGTTCTCGAGAACGACGCGGCCGATGGACAGGCGAAAGCTATTGGACCCGAGGTCCACGGCAGCCAGTAGATGATCCATGCGGCGTGTGGGTGAGGCTTGATGACTTGAAGTGCCGGCCATTATAGAGACCCCATATGACAGCTCCGTCCGTAGATGCGATTTCCATGACAAGAAAAACGTAACTGTCATATGTCCCGCATTTGGCGTACGCTAGATGCGCGCAGACATATCATGACGCAACTCCGAAGGCCCCGCGAGCCGCGGGTGCAGTGTCATGGAACCGTCACGAATTTGCAGTAAAAACCGAAGCTGCTATTTTTGCCATGGAATCCGGTATGTCCACTCGTTCGTCCACCGAGCCGCTGCTCCTCAATCGTGAACTCTCGCTGCTGAAATTCAACGAACGGGTGCTGGCGATGGCCGAAAACCCGCGGACGCCGTTGCTCGAACGCCTGCGCTATGTGTGCATCGTCAGCTCCAACCTCGACGAGTTTTTCGAGATCCGGATTTCGAGCCTGAAAGAGCAGAAGCGCCAGGATCCGGACGTGGTCGGCGTGGACGGCCGCACGCTGCGCGAGGCGTTCAACGAGGTGCAGAGCGGGGTGCACGCGCTGGTGCAGCGCCAGTACGACCTGCTCAACGATCAGATCCTGCCGCGTCTGCAGGCCGAAGGCATCGTGCTGCACCACGCCTCGGAGTGGAACGAGGCACAGTCGGCGTGGGCGCTCGAGGTGTTCAACCGCGACGTGATGCCGCTGCTCACACCGATCGGTCTGGACCCGGCCCACCCGTTTCCCCGCGTCTACAACAAGAGCCTGAACTTCATCGTTGCCCTCTCGGGTGCCGATGCCTTTGGCCGCCAGGCCTCGATCGCCGTGGTGCAGGCGCCGCGCGCGCTGCCGCGCCTGATCAAGATGCCGCCGGAAATCTCCGGCCATCCCGATGGCTACATCCTGCTCACTTCGCTGCTGCGCGCCTTCGTGGGCGAGCTGTTTCCGGGCCTGGAGATGCTGGGCTGCTATCAGTGGCGCGTCACCCGCAACAGCGACCTGTTCGTCGACGAGGAAGAAGTCACGAACCTGCGTCACGCGCTGCAGGGCGAGCTGTCGCAGCGCAACTTCGGCGCCGCGGTGCGCCTGGAGATCGACAAGCTCACGCCGCCCGATCTCGAGGCCTATCTGCAACGCGAGTTCTCGCTCAAGCCCGAAGACACCTATCGCGTGAGCGGCCCGGTGAATCTGTCGCGCCTGATGCAGATCTGCAATACCAATACCCGGCCCGACCTGCTGTTCCCGTCGTACCACGCGCCGGTGCCGGCGCCGTTCGACGAGGTGAGCGACAAGCCCGCCGAGTTGTTTGCCGCCGTGGCCGAGCGCGATCAGCTGCTGCACCATCCTTATCAATCGTTCCAGCCGGTGATCTCGTTCCTGACCGCCGCCGCGCGCGATCCGGATGTGATGGCCATCAAGCAGACCATCTACCGCACCGGCGAAGACTCCGAGCTGATGCAGATCCTGCTGGCGGCCGCACGTGCCGGCAAGGAAGTGACGGTGGTCGTGGAGCTGATGGCGCGCTTCGACGAGCAGACCAACATCAACTGGGCCGCCCGCCTCGAAGAGGTGGGCGCGCATGTGGTGTACGGGGTGGTCGCGCACAAGACCCACGCCAAGATGGCGCTGGTGCTGCGCCGCGAAGGTGGCCGCCTGCGGCGTTACGCGCACTTGGGCACCGGCAACTATCATCCCCGCACGGCACGGCTTTACACCGACTTCGGCCTCATCACCGCCGATCCGCGTCTGTGCGAAGACATGGACAAGGTCTTCGGCCAGCTCACCGGCCTGGGCGCGCGGCGTCAGCTCAAGTCGCTGCTGCAGTCGCCGTTCTCGCTGCACGAAGGCATGGTGCACCTGATCCGCGCCGAGGCGAAGGCGGCCAAGGCCGGCAAGCGGGCCCGCATCATGGCCAAGATGAATTCGCTGCTGGAAGAGCAGGTGATCGAAGAGCTCTACAAGGCCAGCCAGGCCGGGGTCAAGATCGATCTGATCGTGCGGGGCGTGTGCGCGCTGCGCGCCGGTGTGCCCGGCCTGTCGGAGAACATCAAGGTGCGTTCCATCATCGGGCGCTTCCTCGAACACTCGCGCGTGTTCTATTTCTACGCGGACGGCGCGGAGACGGTCTATCTTTCGTCGGCCGACTGGATGGACCGCAACTTCTTCCGCCGCGTCGAGATCGCGTTCCCGATCTACGACAAGACGCTCAAGAAGCGCGTGATCGACGAGGCCTTCACGTATGCCCTGCGCGACAACCAGCTCTCCTGGCAGGGACTGCCGGACGGCAGCTACGCCCGCGTGCGCAGCCGCCGCGAGCCGTTCGATCTGCACGATCATCTGATGCACAAGCTCGGCGGCTGACCGCCGCGCGAGCGCAAAAAACCGGGCCGGCATTGCCGGCCCTTTGTCATTGAAGTGAATAGGGGCGGATCGGACGCCGCCGCTCGGGCGGGCCGCTTTCTTGCGCGGATTTGCCTGAAATTGCGCGTAATTCGGCGCTTTTTACCCGCGCGCCGCATGTGGCCCCGGGCTGCGAATGAAAATTTTCATTCATTTTGACCGCCGTTTATGACTGTCACTATCCCGTCATATTGAGGCTCTACCATTCGTTCCGTGCCCAGACAGGCGACCTCAGAAAGCCTGCAGGACCTCTTTAAACGAGCACAGAAGGAACCCTCAATGTTCAACCGTGTCTTCAAGCAAGTTTCCCTCGGCGTCGCCCTGAGCGCCGCTGTTTTCGCCGTGCAAGCCGCCGACATCACCGGCGCCGGCGCATCGTTCCCGTACCCGATCTACGCCAAGTGGGCGTCGGATTACAAGGCAGCCACCAACAACGCCGTGAACTATCAGTCGATCGGTTCGGGCGGTGGCCAGCAACAGATCAAGGCCAAGACGGTCGATTTCGGCGCTTCGGATGACCCCCTCAAGGCGGAAGACCTCGAGAAGAGTGGTCTGCTCCAGTTCCCGGCCGTGATCGGTGGCACCGTGGCCGTCGTGAACGTCGACGGCGTGGCCCCGGGCCAACTGAAGCTGTCGGGCAAGGTTCTGGCCGACATCTACCTCGGCAAGGTCAAGAAGTGGGACGACGCGGCCATCAAGTCGCTGAACGGCGATCTGAAGCTGCCCTCGACCGACATCGTCGTGGTGCACCGTTCGGACGGTTCGGGCACGACCTTCGGCTGGACGAACTACCTCTCGAAGGTGTCGCCCGAGTGGAAGTCGCAAGTCGGTGAAGGCAAGGCCGTGAAGTGGCCCACCGGTCAGGGCGGCAAGGGCAACGAAGGCGTCGCCGCCTACGTCGGCCAGCTGAAGAACTCGATCGGCTACGTCGAATACGCCTACGCCAAGCAGAACAAGCTGGCCTGGACCCAACTGCAGAACGCCGATGGCAAGTTCGTGCAGCCCGAGCAGAAGGCCTTCGCCGCCGCTGCCGCCAACGCCGACTGGAAGAGCGCGCCTGGCATGGGTGTGGTCCTGACCAACGAGCCGGGTGCCGAGTCGTGGCCCGTCACCGCCGCCACCTTCATCCTGATCCACAAGAATCAGGACAAGCCGGCGCAAGGCAAGGCCGTGCTCGAGTTCTTCGACTGGGCCTTCAAGAATGGCGCCAAGTCGGCTGAAGCGCTCGACTACGTGCCGCTGCCCGACGCCGTGACGAACCAGATCCGTACCGCCTGGCAAGAAGTGAAGGGCGCCGACGGCAAGCCGGTCTACACGTCGAAGTAATACCCGCGTGACCGGCCGCCCTCGGGCGGCCGGCACGAAATGCCGGCCGGGTCACACCGGCCGGCGTGCCCAGAAGACCTTGTCGCTGTTCCTTGTGCAGCGCGTGCAGCAACGACAGAGCAACTACAGGAAAGCCTTTCCATGAGCGCGGTAATGGATAATAGTGTGCCGCTGTCCAAACGGGCGGACTCCACAACCGGTACGCCTTCGCCTATGAAGCCTAGCAATAACGCGCTGATGGATGCGCTTTTCAAGAACCTGACCCGCCTGTTCGCCTTCCTGGTGTTCATTCTGCTGGCGGCGATCATGGTCTCCCTGATCTACGGTAGCCGCGAATCGCTCGCCAAGTATGGCCTGTCGTTCCTGTGGCTCAACGACTGGGACCCCGTCAATCAGAACTTCGGCGCGGTCGTGCCGATCATCGGCACGCTGCTGACCTCGGCCATCGCGCTCATCATCGCCGTGCCCGTGTCGTTCGGCATCGCCGTCTTCCTGACCGAACTCTCGCCCACGTGGCTGCGCCGTCCGCTCGGCACCGCCATCGAAATGCTGGCCGCCATCCCGTCGATCATCTACGGCATGTGGGGCCTGTTCGTGTTCGTGCCGGTGTTCCAGGTCTACGTGCAGCCCTATCTGATCGCCACGCTCGGCAGCCTGCCGGTGATCGGCGGCCTGTTCGCGGGGCCGCCGTTCGGTATCGGCATCTTCACCGCCGGCCTGATTCTCTCGATCATGATCATCCCGTTCATCGCGGCGGTCATGCGCGACGTGTTCGAACTGGTGCCGCCGCTGCTCAAAGAGTCGGCTTACGGCCTGGGCAGCACGACCTGGGAAGTGATGTGGAAAGTGGTGTTGCCGTTCACGCGTTCGGGTGTCATCGGCGGCATCATGCTGGGCCTGGGCCGCGCGCTCGGCGAAACGATGGCGGTCACGTTCGTGATCGGTAACGCGTTCCGCTTTTCCGAGTCGCTGTTCTCACCGGGCAACTCGATCGCCTCGGCACTGGCCAACGAATTCAACGAGGCCGGTGGCATTCAGAAGTCCGCGCTGCTCGAGCTTGGCCTGATCCTCTTCCTGATCACGACCGTCGTGCTGGCCATCGCCAAGGTGATGCTGGTTCGCCTGTCGGCCAGCGAAGGCACCAAGACCTGACGCCCACGTACCGAGAAGACGACTCATGGCTTACTCCGCCCTCTCCATGCACAACAGCGTGTACCAGCGCCGCCGCATCATCAATCGCCTGATGCTGACGGTCTCGCTGGGCGCGCTCGTGTTCGGCCTGTTCTGGCTGTTCTGGATCATCCTGACGCTGCTGACGAAAGGCGCGCCCGCGCTGTCGTTCGCGCTCTTCACCGAGATCACGCCGCCGCCGGGCCAGACCGGTGGTCTGCTGAACGCGGTGGTGGGCAGCCTGATGATGGCCGGCATCGGCACGCTCATCGGCACGCCGATCGGCATCCTGGCCGGCACCTACCTGGCCGAGTACGGCCAGCGCGGCTGGCTCGCGCCGGCCACGCGCTTCCTGAACGACGTGCTGCTGTCGGCGCCGTCGATCATCATCGGTCTGTTCATCTACGCCGTGTATGTGGCGCAGGTGGGCCACTACTCGGGTTGGGCCGGTGCGCTGGCGCTGTCCATCCTGGTGATTCCGGTGGTGGTGCGCACGACCGACAACATGCTGCTGCTGGTGCCCAACAGCCTGCGCGAGGCGACCGCCGCGCTGGGCTGCCCGAAGTACCGCATGATCACGCTGGTGTGCTACCGCGCTGCCCGCAGCGGCATCATCACCGGCATCCTGCTGGCGGTGGCCCGCATCTCCGGCGAAACCGCGCCGCTGCTGTTCACCGCGCTGTCCAACCAATTCATGTCCTGGAACATGAACGCGCCGATGGCCAACCTGCCCGTCGTGATCTACCAATACGCCGCCAGCCCCTTCAAGGACTGGAATGACCTGGCCTGGGCCGGCGCCACGTTGATCACGCTGCTGGTGCTTGGCATCAACATCCTGGCCCGTAACCTGTTCCGCAAGTAATTCATCGACGCCCGCCGGCGGGGGCAACACGACCCGCCGCCGGCACCAAGGAAAGTCAAATGGAAAACACCGCTACCGCCGTCAAATCCAAGCTTGAGGTCAAGAACCTCAACTTCTACTACGGCAAGTTTCATGCGATCCGCAATGTGAACATGTCGATCCGCGAAAACAAGGTCACGGCCTTCATCGGTCCGTCCGGCTGCGGCAAGTCGACACTGCTGCGCACCTTCAATCGCATGTTCGAACTCTATCCGGGCCAACGCGCCGAGGGCGAAATCCTCCTCGACGGCGAGAACCTGCTCACCTCCAAGACCGATATCTCGCTGATCCGCGCGAAGGTCGGCATGGTGTTCCAGAAGCCCACGCCGTTCCCGATGAGCATCTACGACAACATCGCCTTCGGCGTGCGTCTGTTCGAGAAACTGAGCAAGGGCGAAATGGACGAGCGCGTCGAATGGGCGCTCACCAAGGCCGCGCTCTGGAACGAAGTGAAGGACAAGCTGCACCAGAACGGCAACAGCCTGTCGGGCGGCCAGCAACAGCGTCTGTGCATCGCGCGCGGCGTGGCCATCAAGCCCGAAGTGCTGCTGCTCGACGAGCCCTGCTCGGCCCTGGACCCGATCTCGACCGCCAAGATCGAAGAGCTGATCGCCGAACTGAAGCATGAATACACCGTGGTCATCGTGACCCACAACATGCAACAGGCTGCGCGCTGCTCCGACTACACCGCCTACATGTACCTGGGCGAGCTGATGGAGTTCGGCGCGACCGACCAGATCTTCGTGAAGCCCTCGCGCAAAGAAACCGAGGACTACATCACAGGCCGCTTCGGCTGATCGCAGTACAGCCGCCCACCCCGATCTGGTATAGTTTCGGTCCTTCGGGGCGTAGCGCAGCCTGGTAGCGCATCTGCTTTGGGAGCAGAGGGTCGTGAGTTCGAATCCCACCGCCCCGACCAATAAAATCAAAGGGTTAGCTCAATGTTGTTGAGCTAACCTTTTTTTTTGCTGGGCATATGGGACAACATATGGGACAACGAACTTGCAGTTGGGGTGAGCAAGTTCAGGCGGCATCAAGGCAAGGATGTGCACTCGGTGGCAGCAGCGCATTTCGGGACTTGCCGGGTCTCTGCCGGGTTCGGGTGGGCGGGCGCTTTCGCTGCGCTTCGGGCCCATCAGGCCCATCCCGTGGGTTGGGGGCTGACATCGGCCCGCGGTTGGTCGCGTTGGCCCGGGAAACGGAAAGATTGCTGGGACTTGCCTGACCGGCTCCGCCTCCGAGCGTAGAGATTTTTTGGACAGAACATAAATTTTTTTTTCTTTTCCCGGACGATAGTTTGCGAACATGCGCCTAGAGCTTTAAGGCCATAAGAACGCATCGGGAGACAAAAATGTTCTGTAAGAATGCCGCGCGCAAGCGCATACACATCGCGGCGGCTGCGTTCATCGCGGCCGCTGCGTTCACCGTTTCCGGTCATGCATCCGCGCAGGCTGCCGACACCTATCCCAGCAAGCCCATTCGCCTGATCATCCCGTACCCGCCCGGCGGCGCGACCGACGTCATCGGACGTATCGTAGGCCAGCGCCTGAGCGAGCAGATCGGGGGCCAGGTCGTGATCGAGAACCGGGGCGGGGCGGGCGGCAATATCGGCGCTGCCGAAGTGGCGCGCGCGCAGCCTGACGGGTACACCCTCCTGATGGGGGCGCTGACCTCGCACTCGGTCATGGCGACCCTGGAAAAGGACACCATTGCTTACGACCTGCGCAAAGACTTTGCGCCGGTCGGGGTAGTTGGTTTCGTCCCGCTGGTGGCGGTGGTCAATCCCGAGCTGCCGATCAAATCCTTGGCCGAGCTCGTGAGCTACGCAAAAGCCAAACCCGGAAAACTCAACTTCGCCTCATCGGGCGCCGGCGCTCCCCAGCGCATGGCCATGGAACTGTTCAAGCAGATCACGGGCGTCAACATCGTGCACGTGGCTTACCGCGGCAGCGGCCCGGCCATGACCGACCTGGTCGGTGGCCAGGTGGAGACGATGACGGAGACGGTCCCGGCCGCGATCTCCTTTATCAAGTCCGGCCAGCTGCGTCCGCTGGCCGTGTTGACGCCGCAACGCGTGTCGATGCTGCCGGACGTCCCGACCGCAGAGGAGCAGGGCTTCAGCGGCTTCAACGTCAGTTCGCTCTTTGGCGTCATGGCGCCGGCGGGCACGCCGGCTCCCATCGTCGCCAAGATCAACAAAGCGCTGGTGACTGCGCTGGCCAAGGACGATGCCAAGGCCCAGCTGCTGCAGCAAGGCGTCTACGCCGACGCGCTCGACGTCGATGCCTCCAAGGCGCGCCTGAACGCGGAAATCGAGCAGTGGGCCAAGGTCATCCGCGACGGTGGCATCACCGCAAAGTAACTGGAAGCAGCCGAACAAGATGAGCAAGAAAACTAACGGGGCGGCGCAGGACGAGGCTAGCGGCCTGCGCAAGGGCCTTACCAGCTACGGCGACAGCGGATTCTCGCTGTTCCTGAGAAAGGCCTTCATCAAAGGTGCGGGGTATACGGACGGGGCGCTGGATCGGCCCGTCATCGGCATCGCCAACACGGGCAGCGCCTACAACCCCTGCCATGGCAATGCGCCGCAGCTGCTGGAAGCGGTCAAGCGCGGCATCATGTTCGCCGGCGGGCTGCCGATGGACTTCCCGACCATCTCCATCCACGAGAGCTTCTCCTTTCCC
This sequence comes from Bordetella genomosp. 5, assembly GCF_002261315.1. Lineage (NCBI taxonomy): Bacteria > Pseudomonadati > Pseudomonadota > Betaproteobacteria > Burkholderiales > Alcaligenaceae > Bordetella > Bordetella genomosp. 5. The sequence continues at coordinate 296,634 of NZ_NEVP01000011.1, read as the reverse complement.
ACGAGCATGTACCTGCGCAACCTCATGTCCATGGACACCGAGGAGCTGATACGCGCGCAGCCCATGGATGCGGTGGTGTTGATAGGCGGATGCGACAAGACCGTGCCCGCCCAGCTGATGGGCGCCGCCTCCGCGGACATTCCTGCGATCCAGCTGGTGACGGGATCGATGCTGACGGGGTCGCATCGCTCTGAACGAGTCGGCGCATGCACGGATTGCCGCAGGTACTGGGGCAAGTACCGGGCCGAGGAGATCGACGACCAGGAGATCGCCGACGTCAACAACCAGTTGGTGGCCAGCGTGGGCACCTGTTCGGTCATGGGTACCGCAAGCACCATGGCGTGCATCGCCGAAGCGCTGGGCATGACGGTGCCTGGCGGCGCCTCGCCTCCCGCAGTGACGGCGGACCGAATGCGCATCGCCGAACTCACCGGCGCGCAGGCCGTCGAAATCGCGAGGCAACGCCTGCGCATCTCGAAGATCCTTACCGCGGATGCGTTCGAGAATGCGATGCGGGTGCTGTTGGCCATAGGAGGATCGACGAACGGCATCATCCATCTCACCGCCATCGCCGGGCGGTTGGGCCTGGACCTGGACCTCAAAGCGCTGGACCGCATGGGCCGCGAGACGCCAGTTCTGGTGGACTTGAAGCCTTCCGGCCAGCACTACATGGAAGACTTTCACAAGGCTGGCGGCATGGCCACGCTGCTGCGCGAGCTCAAGCCCTTGCTGAAGCTCGATGCGCTGACGGTGACCGGCAGGACGCTTGGCGAGGAGATCGAGCGCGCGGGACCGGGGTTCACGCAGAGCGTGGTCAAGACAAGGCAGGACCCGATCTATCCGCAGGGAGGGATCGCCGTGCTGTCGGGCAACCTGGCGCCCGAAGGCGCCATCATCAAGCAGTCGTCTGCCAATGCCGCGCTGATGGAACACGAAGGGCGCGCCGTGGTGTTCGAGAACGCCGAGGACCTGGCGAGCCGTATCGACGCCGCGGACCTGGACGTCACGCCGCAGGACATACTGGTACTGAAGAACATCGGGCCGAAGGGGGCGCCCGGCATGCCGGAGGCGGGCTACATCCCTATCCCGAAGAAACTGGCGTCTCAGGGCGTGAAGGACATCATCCGGATATCGGACGGCCGCATGAGCGGCACCGCCTTCGGCACCATTGTGCTGCACGTCACGCCGGAAGCCGCCATAGGCGGGCCGCTGGCCTATGTGCGCAACGGCGACCGCATACGGCTTAGCGTCAGCCAGCGGGAAATTTCCCTGTTGATCCCCGAAGAAGAGCTGGAACGCCGCCGCCGCGAGCAGCCCGTCACGCCTCCCACGGCCGAGCGCGGCTACAAAAAGCTCTTCCTGGATACGGTGACTCAGGCCGACAAGGGCGTCGATTTTGATTTCCTGCGCGGCGTGCCAGCCAAACCGAAGTAGGGCTACTCCTTTGCCTCGCGTTCTTCCAGGCCCCCGAAAATGGCGCGGGCGTCCTGGGAAATCGACGCGGCCATCTTGGCGTGATGGCCGCGGGTGTTCCAGATCAGGCCGTTCCTGCGCACGGGAGCGCGGTTGGGCAGGGGGATGCGCGCCACATCCAGCGACTTCCACATGGAGGACCAGTCCGGAATCAGCGCGACGCCCAGGCCTTCGTGCACCAGGGCGACGATGGCAAGCAGGCCGTCGATCTCCAGGCGCTGTTTCGGCCAGATCTGATGATCGCGCAGATAGCGGTCCGCCAGCTGACCGCCATAGATATTCCGGTCATAGCGTATGAAGGGTTGGGTCGACAGCAGGGTGTGGGCGTCCTGCCCGGCAAGATGGGAAGGGGCCACGACGACCAGCGGCTCTTCCATGAACGGCTGCCAGAGACAGCTTTTAGGCACGGAGAACTGGGGCTCCACCACGATCGCCGCATCGAGCTCTCCGTTGACCACCTTGGCGCACAGGTCGATGGAGCCGCCCGGCGTAACGAACACCGATGCATCCGGATGCCGGCGGTACAGGGACTTGAGGATGTGGGGCAGCACGTTCGTGAGCGCCGAGACGAAGCAACCGATGCGGAACTCGCCGGGCTGGTCCCCATCGATGGCAATGGCGCGCAGGTCACGGATATTCCGGATGGCCGCCTTGGTGCCTTCCAGAATCCGCATGCCGCTTTCGGTTGGCCTGACCGAGCGGCCCGATCGCTTGACCAGTGCTACGCCCAGGTCCATCTCCAGCGCCTTGATGCGGGCGGCGATGGCGGCCGAGGTCAGGTCGAGCTTGCGCGCCGCTTCGGCGAACGAACCGGCTTCGACGACCTCGACGAAGCTTTGCATGCACTTTATGTCCATGATGCGCCGGGCTCTCGCCCTGGAGGGAGTAACTTCAGATTGAAGATCGCACGAACCGCTACGAGCCCGGCCGCGAAAGCTGCAGGCTTGTCGCGCCAATTGCCCCTATGCTAAAGCATCGAGGCTGAAACCCATGATGGCCCCTGAACTGGCTGCAGCGCGCCAGGAAACAGAAAAAGCCCCTGTGGATGGAAGCAGCGGCTCACCCTTCCACGCGATTGCGGCCCTGGCGCTTGGCCTCGTACAGGTGCTCGTCGGCCCGCTTCAGGATAGCGGCCGCCGCCGGCGTGCCGGCCGATGTGGCGGCCACGCCGATCGAGATGGTCAGGTTGCCCACGCCCTCGATCGGCATGTCGGCGATGCGCGCGCGAATGCGCTCCGCGATGCGCCGGGCGGCGTCCAGGTTGGCATTGGGCAGCAGCAGGCAGAATTCCTCGCCGCCCGCGCGACAGGGCAGGTCGTTGTCGCGGGCGCTGTCGGCGATGGCAGCGGCCACATGCTGGAGCGCGACGTCGCCGACGTCGTGGCCGAAGGTGTCGTTGACGCGTTTGAAGTGATCGATGTCGAGCGCGAGCAGGGCGTACGGCTGACCGTTGTCATCCCACTGCGCCAGCGCCGCATTCATGGCGCGGCGGTTCGCGAGTCCGGTCAGCGGGTCGGTGTCGGCGGCCCGTCGCAGGCCGGTGATCTTCTGGTGCAGTAACTGGACGCCGGCGATCAGCGCCTGCCGGATCGCCGCCGCCTCGGCGTACCAGGCGCGGATCGCGTTGATGCGCGTGGCGGCCTCGGGATCGGCCAGATGCGTCGCCTGATCGGACAGCTGGCGCAAGGGGCGCGTGATCAGCATTGCGCCCAACAAGATCACCGCCAGGCCGACCACACCGGCCGGAATCATGCCGATCAGCATGTCGCGCATCATCACCTTCACCGGAGCCAGCGCTTCCTCGCGCGGCTGTTGCGTCACGACGGCCCAACGCGCGTTCGGCACCTCGGCGAAGCCGGCCAGCATGGGGATGCCCTGGTAGTTGATCGCTTCCATCCCGCCCGCTTCGCCGCGCAGGGCGGCATCCACCGTAGCGCTCGAGGACAGCACTTCACCGATCCGTCGATGATCCGGGTGGTAGAGCAGGCGGTGATTGTCGTCGGCCACGAAGGCAAAGGCGGTCTGGAACTGGTGCTCGCCGATCAGCGAGTGCAGCACGCCGTGCTGTTCGAGATAGACGGAGCCACCGACTACGCCCAGGAACTCGCCGGTGGGACTGTGGATGGGCCACGACACGAAAACGAGCAGGTTGCCGGTCTGGCCGCGGTAGGCGTGACTGATCGCGGGCTTGCGCTCGCGCAGGGCCTGGGTCAGCTCGGGGGAGCGGATCACGGTGCCTTGCAGCGTGGGCAGGGCAGGATAGGTTTGCACGACGCGCCCCTGCGCGTCGATGATCACCACCGAATCCAGCTCGGAATCCTGAATCTGCAGCCGCCTGGCCTCGGTCTCGCGCAGCGCCGCGTTGGAAAAGTCGGCGCCCAGCAACGCGCTGCTGAAGGCGAGACGCTCCTGCACCGAACTGAGGAACTTGCTGATGCTGGAGGCCGTCTTGAACGCGTAAGCGCGATTGGCGTCGATCGCCGAACGGACCAGGGCATCGCGTTGCACGCTGTAGGCGACGGAAAGGCAATTGGCGAGGGTGGCCAGGACGGCGACCAGCACCAGACTCAGCATGAGCCCTCGCAGGCCCACGGACTTGACATCGAATCTGTGCATGAGCCTGCTGTTTCCTCTGCGCTGGAATGTGTCTGAGATCGATCTCTGGCAGGCAGCGTAGCGCACATTCATGTCGGTCAATTTGGGCAATTACCCTAGCCCAAGGCCGTTCAGCCGCGTTTGTGCGAGACCGCCGGCGGCCGTCGTCGCTTCGACTTCCGGTAGCGCGTAGCGCGGCGGCACCGCGCGGATGCCTTGCCTGCGTCCGGTCTCTTCACTAAAATTAATAATAATTATCATTTGCAAGCGCTGCGATGCCCCCCACGACGCAAGACCGAGTCGAGACGCTGTATGCGGACCACCATGGGTGGTTGCAGGGTTGGTTGCGCCGCCAACTGGGCAATTCGTGCGAAGCCGCCGATCTGGCGCACGATGTGTTCGTGCGGCTGCTGCGCCGGCCGGCCGCGGTCGAGACACGCGAGCCGCGGGCGTATCTGAGCACGATCGCCCGCGGCTTGCTGGTCGACCACTGGCGCCGCCGTGAGCTCGAGCGCGCCTGGCTCGATGTGCTGGCGCGCACGCCCGAAGAGCTCGCGCCGTCGCCCGAGAGCCGGATGCTGGTGCTCGAGGCGCTCATCAAGATCGACCAGATGCTGGATGCGCTCAAGCCCAAGGTGCGGGAGGCGTTTCTGTGGGCGCAACTCGAAGGCATGAGCTGCCCGCAGATCGCGCAGCGGCTAGGGGTGTCGCTCGCCACGGCCGAGCGCTATGTGGCGGCGGGCCTGCGGCAGTGCTATGCGTATCGGTTCGGTGAAGCATGAGCGAGCTCGCGCCCATCCCGTCCGCGGTCGTCGACGAAGCCATCGCCTGGTCGGTGAAGCTCCATTTCGGTACCCCTGATTCCGCCACCTGTGCGGCCTTCGAGCGCTGGCGCAAGGCGGCGGCGGTGCACGAGCGCGCGTGGTCGCGCATGCAATCCCTGAACGCCGATTTCGCCGCCGTGCCGCAGCGCCTGGCGCTCGACACCCTGACCGCCATGGGCGGCGCGCACGCGGCGCGCCGGCAGCAGCGGCGCGCGGTGCTCAAGGGCCTGGTCCTGGCGGGCGGGTTGCTCGGCACCGGCTGGGTGGTGCGCGAACAGACGCCCTGGCAGCGCGTGCTGGCGGACGTCAGCACGGGGGTGGGCCGTCGCGAGCGGCTGACGCTCGCCGACGGCACGCTGCTCGTGCTCAACACGGACAGCGCGGTCGGCGTGGAGATGGGGGGCGCCGAACGGGTGCTGACCCTGCATCGCGGCGAGGTCTACATCGAGACCGGCGCCGACGCGGCCTCGCCGCAAAAGCGGCCTTTCCTGGTACGCACGCCGTTCGGCGTGGTGCAGGCGCTGGGCACGCGTTTCGTGGTGCGGCTGGACGACGATAGCGCCCGCGTGAGTGTGCAGCAGGATGCCGTGGCCCTGCGGCCCGCGGGAGGCGGCGAGCCGGTGGTGGCCCAGGCCGGACAGGCCTGGCGTCTGGCACGCATGGGCGCGCATCAGGAGGCCGCGCCGGTGATGGCGCCCGACACCTGGGTGGACGGCGCCATCGTGGGCAAGAACATGCGGCTGGCCGATCTGCTGGCCGAGCTGGGGCGGTACCGCCACGGGCGCATCCGCTGCGCGCCGGAGGTGGCCGATCTGCGCGTCTCGGGCACGTATCACGTCAACGACGTCGATCAGGCGCTGCAATTCCTGGCCCAGACGCTGCCGATCCGCCTGCGCTACTGGACGCGCTACTGGGTCACGGTGATGCCGGCCTGACATCGGCGCATGCGGGGCAGCGCAGCCCTGCGAAAAATATTTTCGGAAAAAGTGAGGGGATCCGAGTTCTTGACCGGCCTACAGGGAAAGAAGTCTCTCAACCTGGCCCTTTCAAGAAGAAGCAATGACCTCCGCTCGTCTCCATCCGCTGGCACGCCGTCTGCCCGTCCCGACCGTTTTGTCTGTCGCGCTGTCCACGGCGCTGTGCGGCGCCGCCGCCCTCTGGCATGCCCCCGCGGCACATGCCCAGGCCACGGCGGCCACGCAGGAAGCCGAGCATGTTTTCGCCATCGGCGCGGGGCCGCTCGATCAGGTGCTGAACCAGTTCGCCCGTGTCGCGGGCGTGAATGTGTCGTTCGACGCGGGCCAGGTCGACGGCCTGCGCAGCCCCGGGCTGCAGGGCCGGTGGACGGCGGGACGCGGCCTCGGCGCACTGCTCGCGGGCACCGGCTTCGAGGGGGCGCGTCTGGCCGGGGGCGGGTTTGCCGTGCGGCGCGCGGCGTCGGGCGGTGCGGCCACGCTGGAGCCGGTCACGGTGACCGGCCAGGAATTCCGCCTGATGACCGAGGGCACGGGCTCGTACACGACGCCCGCCGTCACCATCGGCAAGGGCGAGACCACCTTGCGCGAGCTGCCGCAGTCGGTCAGCGTGGTGACGCGTCAGCGCCTGGATGAGCAGAACCTCACTTCGGTGTACGACGCGCTCGAGAACACGACCGGCGTCACGCTGCAGCAAAGCCCGCAAGGCGGCAAATACTTTTATTCGCGCGGCTTCGAGGGCAGCGTCATCCAGTACGACGGTGTGCCGCTGGAACGCAGCATGTACGGCCGCGCCAGCAACTACTCGGGCGGCACGGCGTTCTACGACCGTGTCGAGGTCTTGCGCGGCGCGGCCGGCTTGCTGCAGGGGTCGGGCTCGCCGGGTGGTGCGGTCAACCTGGTGCGCAAGCGTCCGCTCGCCGAAGATCGCTTCATGGTCGAGACCAAGGCCGGCAGCTGGGACCGCTACGGTCTGCAGCTCGACGGCAGCGGCGTGCTCAACGAAGAGGGCAGCCTGCGCGGCCGTGCGCTGGTCGATCGCCAGGACAACCGCTCGTTCGTGGATCGGGTGGACATGCAGAACACCACCTTCTACGGCACGATCGAGTACGACATCACGCCGCGCACGCAGATCAATCTGGGCTATAGCCACGAAGACCTGCGCGGCCGGCCGTCGCTGTCGGGCCTGCCCCGCTACGCCAATGGCGAGGAGGTCGGCTTCAAACGCTCCACCAGCTACGGCGCCAACTGGAACCGGCAGGAGACGCGCAACGATGGCTTCTACGCCGACTTCACGCATGCCTTCAACGACGATTGGCGCGTCAAGGTGACCGGCGCCTATGTGAAGGAAAAGCAGTATCTCAAGTACACGACCTCGAGCCGCGCCGTGAATCCGGTCACGCAGATGGCGCTGGTCAATGTGGCCCGCACGGTGGCCGACATCGACACCTCGGGCCTGGACGCCAACCTGGTGGGCAAGGTGCATGCGTTCGGCCGCGCGCACGAGGTGGTGCTGGGCGCCAATTACTCGCACAACCGCATCGATACCGGCTACTCGTACCTGCTGAATTACCACAGCTTCAACGCGTTTCGCTTCGATCCCGATCTGCCGGAGCCGTCGAGCGACGCGATCCGGGCCGGCACCAACGAGCTGCGCATCGGTTCCGCGCGAGAGCTGGGCTTCTACGGTACGACGCGTCTGCATCTGGCCGACCCGCTCAAGCTGGTGCTCGGCGGCCGCTTCAGCCGCTCCGCGCGCTTCTGGGATACCGACACGACCACCGGCGGCGTGCTGACGCGCGGTCAGACGGCCCAGAAGAACACGCATTTCACGCCCTATGCCGGCGTGCTGCTGGACCTGACGCCGCAATGGACCGCGTACGCCAGCTACACCGACATCTTCCAGCCGCAGAGCGCGGTGAATGCGGCCGGCCAGAGCCTCAAGCCCATCATCGGCGAGAACTACGAGCTGGGCCTGAAGGGCGAGCTGCTGGACGGCCGGGTGAACACCGCGTTCGCCATCTTCCGCATCGACCAGAGCAATCGCGCGCAGGTGGACTTCAACAGCAGTCCCACCTGCGCGGCCGATTACTACTGCTATACCGACTCGGGCAAGGTGCGCAGCCAGGGCTTCGACGCCGAGATCAGTGGCGAGCTCACGCGCGGCTGGAATCTCTACGCCGGCTACACCTTCAACACCACCAAGTACATCAAGGATGAAAGCAGCGAGGGCATGTCGTTCGCCTGGTACACGCCCAAGCACATTTTCCGGCTCTGGAGCACCTATCAGCTGCCGGGCGAGTGGAACGCGTTCACGGTGGGCGGCGGCGTGAATGTGCAGAGCGGCCAATCGCGTCAGGTGGGCGCGCTCACGGCCAATGCCAGCGGCCGTGCCGTCTGGAATGCCTACGCCAAGTACCAGATCAACCGCAACTGGGCGGCCACGCTGAACGTCAACAACCTGTTCGACAAGACCTATTACGCGGCAGTGGGCAACATGGTCAACGGCATCCATTACGGCGAGCCGCGTAATGCGATGCTGACCTTGCGCGGCACGTTCTGACGATGAAGGCGGGCCTGCGCCAGCGCATGAGCTGGCTGCATACCTGGTGCGGACTGGTGTGCGCGTGGCTGCTGTGCCTGATTTTTCTGGCGGGCAGCATCAGCGTCTTTCGCGCACCGATCACCGCGTGGATGAGCGCCGAGCCGGCGCTGCCCGAGGCGTCGGCAACGCTGTCCCGGGATGCCGTGCTCGCGGCGGCCTCGCGCCACCTGGCCGCGCAGGATCCGAGTCCGCGCTTCTGGCGCATCGAGCTGCCCGGCGAGTCCGGGCAGGCGATGCGCCTGTTCTGGCGCGGCCAGGATGGCGTCACGCACGACGCCGCCATGGATCCGCGCAGCGGCGAACTGTTGCAGGGGCCGTGGGGCCGCAAGACGGAGGGCGGCCGGCACTTCATGACCTTGCACTACACGCTCTATGGCGGGGGGTTCGGCTTCTGGCTCGTCGGCTGGCTGACCGTCGGCATGCTGGTGGCCTTGATCTCCGGCGTGGTGGTGCACAAGCGCATCTTCAAGGACTTCTTTCTGTTCAGGCCGGGCCGGGGGCAGCGCGCCTGGCTCGACGGGCACAATGCGTCGGCGGTCTTGACGCTGCCGTTCCAGTTGATGATCGCGTACACCGGGCTGGCCGTTTTCTATACGAGCTACATGCCGGCGCCGCTACAGACCCTGTACGGCGAGAACGGGGCGGGGCGATGGGCGGCCGAGCTGGCGCTTGCGGTTACGCCGGACGCGTCCGAGCCGTTGCCGGCGCGGCCCGCCTATGTGGCGGGCACGCCGGTGCGCGAACAGCTCGGCGTGGTGCTGGATGCCGCCGAGCGGGCGATCGGCAGCCCGGCGCGGATGGTCATGGTCGAGCGGCCCGGCCAGGCACGCGAACGCGTCGGCGTGTATGCGCGTCCCGACCCCGCGGCCGAGCTCCGGCAACTGAGCGGTGCGGCGGGGCGCGCCTTCCTCGATGGCGGGGGCGGCGCCTTCACGGCCGTGCAGCGTGCCGGGGCCGAGCCCGCGGATGCCGCGCACGAGGTGATGGAACGCCTGCATCTGGCGCGCTACGGCGGCTGGACCATCCGATGGCTTTACTTTCTGTGCGGACTGGCGGGCACGCTGATGATGGCGACCGGCGCCGTGCTGTACACGCTCAAGCGGCGCAACCGGGGCGAGAGCGAGTTCGGGGTGTTCACGCCCGTCTTCTATCGCCTGACCGAATCTCTCAACGTGGCCGCGATCGCGGGGGCGTGCCTTGCCTGTATCGGCTATTTCCATGCCAATCGTCTGCTGCCCGCGGCGCTGCCCGGCCGCGACGCCTGGGAGATCAAGGCCTTCTTCGCGCTGTGGCTCGCGAGCCTTGTGCATGCTTTGCTGCGGCCCGTGCAGCGCGCCTGGGTTGAGCAGTTCGCGGTAAGCGCATTGCTGTGTCTGCTGCTGCCGCTGGTGAATGCCGTCACGACCGGCCAGCACGCGTTCGCGTATGCGCTGGCGGGTCAGTGGCCGTCCGCGATGGTGGAAGTCACCGTGGTGCTGTTCGGCGCAGGCTTCGCGCTGCTCGCGCGCCGTCTGCGGCGAGGGGGCTGGGTGCCGCCCAAGGCCGGCCGCATCGTGGCGGCCCCGGCCGGGCACCGTTGGCGCGTGGCGGGGCGTGTGGTCTGCGCCATCGTCGGCGGGTACGGCTGCTCGGCGGTGGCCGCGACGGCGCTGGCACAGGCCATGGCACGCCTCGGCGTGGTGACGCCGGCGCTCGGCGTGGTCGTGGGCAGCCTGCTGAGCTTTTTGTTGTATGCGCTGGCGGCGCTGTGGGTCTTCGGCGCGCGCCGCGGCTGGCTGGGCGTGCTGGTCTCGACCGCCGTGCTGGCGCTCGCCGTGCGGCTCATGGGGGCGGCATGAATACCTCGATCGCCGCGCTGAGCACCCTGATGTGGTGCTTCGCGGGCTTCAGCTGTCTGGCGCTTGCCATGGACAGGCATTACGAGCAGGTGAGCGGCGAGCCCAGCACGACCCCGACGCTGAGGCTCACCTTGCGCGTCGGCGCCGCCGTCCTCGGGATGGCGGGCCTGGCGGCCTGCCTGCAGGGCTGGGGCACCGCCGTAGGCAGCCTGGTGTGGCTGGGCATGCTGTCCTGCGGCGCGCTCGGCGTGGCCATGATGCTGAGCTATCGGCCGAACCGCCTGGTCGGCACGGCCTGCGCGGCGGCGGTCACGGGGCTGGCGCTCGCCGTGGTGGCCCGCTTCGTAGCGACTTGAGGCGCGGCCGAGTCCGATATAGGGCATGGTGATCGATGCCGCGCCTCCCGAACGGGTTTTCCCTCTCTTTTCCGCGGCAAGGGCCCGCACTAGCATCGGCGTGTGACCACTCGGTCACATTGCGGAGGCCTTATGACCATCGGGGTAGCCGCCGCCGGCCCTCACGCGGGCGCGGCGGTTTATGACGCAGTGTTGACCGCAGAGCTGTTGGGCCGCGGCGCCATCGGCGGCTTCGCCGTGCTCGCGGTGTTGCTCGCCGACGGCCGGCTCGAATACCGCACGACGCAGCGCGAGGGCATCAGCAGCCTGGACCTGCCCGCGGCGTGGCGCGATGCGCCGTACGCCGCCGTGATTTCCAGCGGGCCGGACCGGCCCGAACCCCTCACCCAGTTCCTTGCCGGAGAGGCCGGCGTGGGGCTGGTCACGGGCCATCGGCTGCCGAATCTCGCGGGCACCGATGGTGTGCCGCTGAATCAGTCGGTGCTGCGCCGGATGGCGCAGGGTGAGGCGCCGCAGGCCGCCGTGGATGCGGTGCTGGGGACACACGCGCAGTGGGATGCGGGCCTCCTCGCGCTCGATACCGGTGGCCGCATCGGCCTGGCCGACACCGCGCGCGTGCTGCGCCGGAACGACCTCGGACGCTTCGAGCGGCGGACCCCTGCGGCGAGTCTGGCGCTGTTGCACAACTCGATTTACGCGCGCGGCGACCTTGCCGCGCAGGTGGGCGAACGAGCGTGGTGCACGCTGACCGGGGCGCCGGCCGCGCTGCGGTTCGTGACGCTCACGCGTGCCACGACGCTCGGCACCGCGCCGCACGATCGGGTCGACATCGATGCCCAGGGCCACATCACCGCCATCGCAACCGCCAATCCGCGTCTGGCGCGTCTGGATCGGCGCGGCACCGTGATTTATCTCGGTACCGAAGTCTGGAGCGAAGGGGCGATGGTGGGGCACGCCACGACCGAGCTCTACGTCGAGGTTCGGGATGGCCGGGTGCTGCCGGCCAGCCTGGCGGCGAACAACACCTTACTGATGCGGAGTGCCCATGTCGCGCCGTGAGCAGACCGAGCGCCAGATCATGCAGGCGCTCGAAGACCAGATTCGCGAGACCGGCATGGCCGGCGCCGGCATCAACGCCATCGCCAAGCGCGCCGGCGTGAGCAAGGAGCTCATTTACCGCTATTTCGACGGCATGCCGGGCCTGCTGCTGGCGTGGATGCGCGAGCAGGATTACTGGACGGGCCGCGCCGACCTGCTCAAGGGCGGCGAATCGAGCGAACAGACCCCCGCCGAGCTCATCCTGGGCATGCTGCGCGCGCAGACCGAGGCTTTGGCAAACAACGAGGCATTGCGCGAGATCCGGCTGTGGGAGCTCGTCGAGCGCAACGAAGTCACCGCGCAACTGGCCGATCGGCGCGAGCGCACGGCGCGCGCCTTCATCGACCGCGTGGACGGCCTGACCCGTGACGCCGATGTGCCGGCGCACGTCAGCATCATGCTGGCCGGCGTGCTGTACCTGTCCTTGCGCGCCAAGACCGAAAGCCATTTTCTGGGCGTGCCGCTGCGGACGCCGGAAGGCTGGCAACGCATCGATGAGGCGCTCACACGGATGGTGCACGACCTGCCCGAGGCGCTGCGCAGCGAACCGCTCAGCGCGCTGGAGTCCGGGCGCGCCGACTAGACCACAACAAGCTGTATCCATAACGACTCAAGGGAAAACGACATGAACCTCAGCAAACGCATGCAGGCAGTCCTGGGCAGTTGTTTCGTGGCGGCGGCACTGGGCGCCGGCCTGGCGCCGCAGGCCCGGGCGCAGACGGTAACGGTAGTGATGCAGGCCGGGCTGCGGGTCCTCGATCCCGTGATGACCACGGCATTTCTCACGCGCGATCATGGCTACATGATCTACGACACCCTGCTGGGCACCGACGCGCAGTTCAAGGTGCAGCCGCAGATGGCGAGCTGGACGGTGTCGGAAGACAAGAAGACCTACACCTTCACGCTGCGCGACGGGCTCAAGTGGCACGATGGCGGCCCGGTCACCGCGGAGGATTGCGTGGCCTCGCTCAAGCGCTGGGCCGACGTGGATGCCACCGGGCAGGTGTTGATGCGCATGACCGACAGCATCGACGTGATCGATGCGAAGCAATTCCGCATCGTGCTCAAGCAGCCGACCACACTGTTGCTGGAAGGCCTGGCCAAGCTCAGCTCGCGCCCCGCCTTCATGATGCCCAAGCGTATCGCCGACACGCCCAGCGCCCAGCCCATCAAGGAGTTCGTGGGTTCCGGCCCGTTCAAGTTCGTGGCGGACGAATTCAAGGCCGGTCTGAAGGTCGTGTACGCGAAGAACACCGACTACGTGCCGCGCGCGGAGCCGCCCAGCTGGACCGCCGGCGGCAAGGTGGTGAACGTGGAGCGGGTGGAGTGGGTGGCGATGCCCGACCAGATGACCGCGGTGAGCGCGCTGCAGAGCGGCGAGGTCGACTATCTGCAGCAGGTGCCGTTCGATCTGCTGCCCATGGTGCAAGGCCAGGATAACTTGCAGGTCAAGGTGCTGGACACGCTGGGCGCCTGGACCTACTTCCGCATGAATCATTTGCATCCGCCGTTCGACAACAAGCTGGTGCGTCAGGCCGCGATCGCGGCGGTGAGTCAGGAGGATGTGCTGAAGTCGCTGGTGGGCGATCCCAAGTACTACAAGACCTGCGCCGCCGTGATGGGCTGCGGCAATCCGCTGGGCGACAACTACGGCGAAGACTGGGTCGTGCCGGCGCGCCTGGAGCGCGCGCAGGCGCTGCTGAAAGAGGCCAAGTACGACAACACGCCGGTCATCGTGCTGCAGCCTTCCGACCTGGCGATGGTGGCCGCGCAGCCCGTCGTCGTCGGCGCCGCGTTGCGCAAGGCCGGCTTCAACGTGGTCATGAAAGCGATGGACTGGCAGAGCGTGGTGTCGCAACAGGGCAACCAGAAGGCGCCGTCCGAAGGCGGCTGGAGCATCTTTTCCACGTACAGCATCCTGGCCACGAGTGGCGATCCGTTCGGCAACACGACGCTGCAGTCCAACGGTGTCAAGGCGTGGGCCGGCTGGCCCGACGTGCCCGAGATCGAAGCGTTGCGGCTCAAGTATGCGCAGGCCAACGACGCCGCCGAGCGCAAGCAGATCGCCACGCAGATCCAGAAACTGGCGATCGACGAGGGCGTGGTGGCGCCGCTCGGGCAATTCCAGATTCCGGCGGCTTACAGCACCCGCCTGACCGGCATCCTCGAAGCGCCCGTGACGCTCTTCTGGAACCTGAAAAAGGCCGCGCAATGAGCCCCGTGCACGATCTGGTGATACGCGGCGGCGAGATCGCCGATGGCAGCGGGGCGCCGCGCTTCGAGGCCGACGTGGCGGTCGATGGCGGACGCATCGTGCGCGTGGGCGATCTTGCCGGCGCCCGCGGCCGTGAAGAGGTCGATGCGCGCGGGCTGCTGATCGCACCCGGCTTCATCGACGCCCACACGCACGACGATCGGGCGCTGCTTTCCGACGGCGCCATGACACCGAAGGTGAGCCAGGGCGTGACCACGGTGATCGGCGGCAACTGCGGCATCTCGCTCGCGCCGCGTCCGCCCCGGATCGTCCCGCCGCTCGACCTGCTCGACAACGACGGCCAGTGGTTCCGTCATGCCCGCTTCGGCGACTATCTTCAGGCGCTGCGCGAACAGCCCGCCGCCACGAACTGCGCCATGCTGCTCGGCCACATCACGCTGCGCGTGCTGGCGGTCGACGACCTCGAGCGCACGGCCACGGATGCCGAGATCGCGCGGATGCGCGATCACGTGGACGAGGCGATGCAGGCGGGGGCGATCGGCGTGTCCACCGGGCTGGCCTACGGGCCGTCGCGCGCGGCGAGCACCGAAGAGGTCATCGACGTGTGCCGGCCGCTGCGTGCGCACGGCGGCATCTTCACCACGCATCTGCGCGATGAGGGCGATACGGTGATGGATTGCCTCGAAGAGACCTTTCGCATCGGGCGCGAGCTCGGCGTGCCGGTCGTGATTTCGCACCACAAGGTGGTCGGGCAGGCCAACCATGGCCGTTCGGTCGAGACGCTGGCGCGCATCGCCGAACAGATGCGGCAGCAGGCGGTGTGCCTCGACTGTTATCCCTACAACGCCTCGTCCACGATCCTGGAGCAGGAACTGGTGGATGGCGCGGCGCGCGTGATCGTCACCTGGTCCAAGGCGATGCCACGGTTTTCGGGACGCGACCTGTCGGACGTGGCACACGAACTCGGCTGCACGGTCGAGACGGCGGTCGAACGCCTGCAACCGGCCGGGGCGATCTACTTCCGCATGCACGAAGACGACGTGGCGCGCATTCTGCAGTTCGACGACACGATGATCGGCTCGGACGGGCTGCCGCACGACGAGACCCCGCACCCGCGGCTGTGGGGCAGCTTTCCGCGCGTGCTCGGCCATTATGCGCGCGGCATGGGGCTCTTTCCGCTCGAAAAGGCGATCCACAAGATGACCGGTCTCACGGCCGATCGGTTCGGCCTCGCCGACCGGGGGCACATCCGCGAGGGCGCCTGGGCCGACCTCGTGCTGCTCGACGCGGCGACCGTGGCCGACCGGGCGACCTTCGCGCAGCCGGTCCAGCCCGCGATGGGTATCGCGCGGGTCTGGACCAATGGCGTGGCGGTGTGGCGCGACGGCCGTACGACTGGAGAGCGCCCCGGCCAGGTGCTGCGGCGTCAGCCTTAGGCCGCGCGGGACCGCGCCGAACGACGCACCTGAAGCGCCTGCAACAGCGTGCCCGCCACGCCGAGCAAGGCGGCCGTGAAGGCCAGCCTGCCCACCGGCCATTGCAGCGCCAGCAGCAGGCCGCCCGCGGCGGCGCCGATGGCGCTGCCGAGATAGAGGGCCGATTCGTTCAGCGCCACGGCGAGATTGCCGTCGCCCTGCGCGGCGCGCGCTGCGATGAGCTCGCTGTTCTGCGGTACCTGCAACGCCCAGCCGGCGGCGCCCCACAGGGCGATCGGCGCGAGCGCAAGCCAGGGATGCAGACTCGAGGCCAGGGGCAGCAGCACCAAAGCCGCACTGAGCGCCGCCATGATCCAGAGGGCCAGCACCGGCCCGCGCATGCGGACCGCGAGCGGCGCGACGAGCACGCTGCCGGCGATGCCGCCCAAGCCCCACACCCACAGATAGGGCGCGATCGACGTGGCCGCGCCATGGTCCGGCGACTGCAGCAGCGGGGCGATGAAGGTGTACATGCCGAGGCTCGCCACCGCGGCCAGCAGGGACACCATCAGGATGGTGAGTACCCGGCCGTCGCCCAGCAGCGCGAGCTTGCGGCGCAGCGGCGCGTCGTCGGCGGGCAGCGGCGGCAGGCGTTTCGCCAGCCCCACGAGGGCGCAGGCGCCCAGCGCGGTCACGAGCCAGAGCGCGCTGGCCCAGCCCAGTTTCTCGGCCAGCAACAGCCCCATCGGCACGCCCAGCACGGTGCCGCTCGCCATGCCGCCCATGATGACGGCAATGGCCTTGCCCCGCAGCGCCGCGGGGCACACGGCCGCGCTGGCCGCGATGCCGGCCGCGAGATACACGCCCGAGCCGACGCCTGCCAACGCGCGAAACGCCAGCAGCCACGAGAAGCCGGTCGCCAGCGCGCTGCCTGCATTGGCCAGCACGAACAGCGCCAGTGCCGCGAGCAGCGCGGCGCGCTGGCGCCGGGCGGGGATCAGGGCCACGATCACCGGCGAGCCAAGGCCATAAGCGAGGGTGAAGGCGGTCACCAGCTGCGCGGCGAGCGCCACCGGCACGTCGAAGGCGGCCTGCACCAGGGGGATCAGACCCGCCATCACGTACGACGCCATGCCGAGCGCGAAGGCGCCGAGTGCCACGAGGTAGACCGTGCGCGGCAGGGTGGGGCGGGCATCGAGGCCGGACAGGGAAGGAGGGCAGGTGGATGAGACCGGATTCACGTAAGGCTCCTGATACGAAAGCGGCCATTCTCGTGCTCCCTTTAAGCCATTACAATTTAGCTGTTTATGCTATTACTAGAGGCAATCGGCTGCGATGCGTGATCTGAGTCGAACGCGGCACGAGCTGGCGGCTTTCCTGCGCGCGCGCCGGGAGCGGGTGTCGCCTCATGAGCTGGGCCTGCCCGTCGGCGGACGTCGGCGCACGCCGGGCCTGCGGCGCGAAGAGGTGGCCGCGCTCGCCGGCGTCGGCGTCACCTGGTACACCTGGCTCGAGCAGGGCCGCGACATCGGGGTGTCGGCCGCGTTCCTGGACAATCTGGCGCGCGTGCTGCGGCTCGATGCCGCCGAGCGGCGTCATCTCTTCCTGCTGGCCCATGCGCGGCCGCCGGCCGAGCCGGCCCGCACCTTCTGCGTGGTGCCGCCGATGGTGCGGCGGCTGATGCATGATCTGGCGCCGCACGCGGCCTACGTGCTCAATCTGCGCTGGGATGTGCTGGCCTGCAATGCCCCGGCGGACACGCTGTTCGGGTTCTGGCAGCACGCGCCGGCCCGCCGCAATCTGCTCTGGCTTTTGTTCACCGATCCCTTTCTGCGCGACTGCTTTCACGATTGGGAAACCCAGGCGCCGCTGATGCTGTCGAGCTTTCGCCGGGACTACGCGCATGCCACGCAGGAGGCCGACATCCATGCGCTGGTGGCGGAGCTGCGCAAGGTCTCGCCCGAGTTCGCGCAATGGTGGGCGCGCCATGACGTGCACGCGCCGTGCGGAGGGGTGCGCACGCTGCGCGTCGACGGCCGGCTCGCGCGCTACGAACACACCTCGCTCACGATCGATGCCGACCGCCATCTGCGGCTGGTGGTGTACGCGCCTGCCGTGTCTGCCGGCAGCGCCGAGAGCGGCTGAGCAGACGAGCGCACGGACGCATCGGCGGGCGCGCGCGGACAAAAAAATCCCCACGGCAAGCCTGCGCGTGGGGATCTGTTTGCCCGGCGTACACCGGATTGCGTGTTTCAGCGGCGGGGTGTCTCGCCGGAGTCGCCGGGATCCGCGAGCGGAAAGCGCTTGTCGGTGAGGCAGACCTGCAGCCACGCGTGATCGTCGACGTCGTAGATTTCCGCGTCGACCTTGGGCAGCCCCTTGGCGTAGAACTCGCGTTCGAACGGCGGCGGGCTGGTGTTCCAGCGGCCCGTCGCGTCGCCCGGTTGCGGGCAACCCGATTCTCCGCCGCTGAAATTGCAGGTCGCGATCAGGGTGGGCTTGCCTTCCTTCACGTCGGCCACGTAGCGATGGGTATAGGCCGCGTTGGTGGCGAAATACTCGTCGACGCTGCAGATGCGATCGTCGTTCTGGTAGTGGCGGGTGGCGAAGCAGGCGTAGTTTTTGTAGTCGGGCGGAAGCACGTCGCAGCTGGTCTGATAGCCCGCATATTCGCCACCCGAAAACTTGGCCAGGAACTGGCGCTGCGCCGCGGCGCGTGCCAGCAGATCCGGTTTGCCATCGCGGGACTTCGCCTTCAGGGCATCCGTGCGGGCAGCGAGCATTTCGAGCGCGGCATCCGCGAGCGTGCCCTCGCGGTCGCCGGCCTCCAGGTTTTCCTGCAGCGTGTCGAGCCCGCGGTCGCGCGCCAGCAGCCAGCGGCGCTGACTCTCGCGGACCATGGTGCGCAGGCCGTCGTCGCCCGCCTGCTTGAGCAGATCGGCATAGGCGCGGTTCAGCTCGGCATCGGCCTTCTTCAGGCGTGCATCGCTGCAGATCAGCTTTTCGGGCGCGGTCTGGGCCTTGGCGCAGTCGATGGCGAGCGCCGGCGTGGCCGCGAGGGCCAGCGTGACGCAGGCCGCCGCGCGCGACAGCAGCGCGGCAAGGGGAAGGCGGGAAAAGCGCATAAGAAACTCCGTCCGGGGGTCAGCGGCTGATGACTTCGCTGTCTTCCATGACGATGCGATAGCCGTTGCGCAGGTCCAGCACATACGTGAAGTTCGAGGTGCCGGTGGCGGTGCGGCCGCGTTCCGGGCTGGACACCTTGAAGTCATAGATGCCGCGCACCTGGCACAGTCCGCTCTGGCACTTCGCGGTCAGCGAATTCTGATCGACCGTGAAGCGGCGCACCGGCCAGCGCGCGAAATAGCGTTGCTTGTCGTCGAGGATCTCCGACTTCGGCCGCTGCTTCTTGAAGTAATCGACCTCGTTGGCGTAGAACTCGCGCGTGAAGTTCATCGCTTCTTCGTTGGTGGCGCTGCCGGCCTGGATCATCAGCGCGGCCGCGTTGATGGCGCGTTGTTCGTCGGTGGGCTTGGCGGGCTGCGCCGGCGTGTTGGGCGGCGTACCCGCAGGCTTGTCCATGTAGGGATTGGCCGTGGTGCCCGCGGCGGGGGCGGCGCCGCGCGGCGGCAGCTTGGCCGGCGCCTCGCTTTGCGTGACCCCCGTGCGCGGCTGCGCGGCCGTTTGTTGCTGCTGCTGCGGCTGGCCCTGCTGCGGGCTCGACGCCTGCGCGGTGCGAGTGGCGCCCGTGCGGTTGATGCCGTACTTTTCGATTTCCTGCGGCGTGAAGAAATACATGCTCTTGGCCGGCGTGCTGAACATGATGCCCAACACATCGGCCGAGACGCCGTACTTGGGCAGCGTCGACACGATATCGGACACGCCGAACTGCGCCGCCTCGCCTGTCAGCTCGGGCGCCGAGATCTGATGCACGCCCAGACGGCCATCGGCGATGCGCACGCGGCCCGCGAAATACACGAACGCGCATGCGGACGCGCAGAAGCTGTCGGGCGGGATGTAGGTGTTGAGCCCGCGATCGTAGACCTCTTCGGCCACGACCAGCCCGATGTGCACCAGGCCGCCGGGATTGTCTTTCAGGATCAGGGTGTTGATCGTCGGATGCTCGCGCAGCGCCTTCTTCAGGTTCAGCAGGTCGTTTGCCCCGACCCCGCCGGTGTAGAGCAGCATCGTGGGCTGGCTGGGCAGATAGAAGAACGGGCCGAAGCGCTCGACGTTGCTGGGCGCTGCCGGGGCGGCGGGCGCCTGCTGCGCCTGCGCGGCGGCGCCGAGCGCCAGGGACCATGCCAGGCCTAAAGATACGAGCGATTTTTTGAGCATGTGTTGTTCTTCGGTCGGAGTGGAAAGGAATGCGGCGGGGTCAGTTGTCCACCGAGCGCATGTCGCAGGTGGTCACGGCGTTGGAGCACACCCCGCGGAACCAGGCGCGGCCGCGCGTGCGTTGCGCTTCGGGCAGGCGCTGCATGCCGGTGCCGCGGTCGATCTCGTAATCGAGCAGCACCCACGGAGCCTGACAGGCCACGATATGTCTAATGGTGCCACGATCCGTGAGCCAGTCGTCGCCCAAATCCAGCAGGCGCGCGCTCGCGCTGTCGGGGCGGGCATATCCGCGGGCCGACTGGATGCCGATGCGCGCGTCGTCCGAGCGGATCCATCCGGTGCCCCGGTACACGGGACGCGGCCGGGTGTGGTCGCCCGCGCTGTCATCGTCGTTGGCATCCGAAATCCGCAGCCAGCCCGCGCGCGCTTCGTGCACCTGGAAGTTGACGCTGTAGTAGTCGGCGTCGGCATCGTTGCGGGTGGTGGGCAGGGAGCCCACGACCGCCGCGTCGGCGGCCGGTGCGGCATGCACGCGGATCGCGGGTTTGACGTCCTGCGTCCAGGCGCCGAAGTCGCAGGCCGTGGCGCCCGCGGGTGTCCAGGGGCCGGCCGGCTGCGCGGCGGCGGGGGCCAGCACGGCGCACGAGAGCACCAGGGCCAGCCCACGCACGGATAAGGCGTGCTTGTCGGTCTTTTGCATGGGGCTCGGGTCGGTCTGCGGCGCCGGTTGCGCGCGCGAGGAATTTTCCCTCAAGGCCCCCGCGCCCGTGCCGCAATAATGAAACCAAATCCAACACGAGGAAACTCGACGCTGCCTTATGGCGGCGTGCGCCCCGCTCAGAGACCCACGGCGTAACCATCCTTGCGATGGTCGGATGCGGCGAGATAGCCCGACGGCAGGCGCATGGCCATCTGTGCGCTGCCGAACTCCAGGTCGAAGCGGGGCGACACCGTGATGTTGTGTTCCATGTCACGCAGCTGCGCGACGACCTCGGGCGGGCAGTTCCATTCGACCGCGATGCCGACGTTGTCGTCTTTGACGCGCCAGCGCGGCGCATCGCTGGCCGCCTGCGGGTTTTGCCCGAAGTCGGCCAGACGGCTCATCATCTGCACATGCCCCTGCGCCTGCATCGATCCGCCCATGACGCCAAAGCTCATGAGCGGCTCGCCGTTGCGCGTGACGAAGCCGGGAATGATGGTGTGGAATGGGCGCTTGCCCGGCGCCACGACGTTGGGATGCCCCGCGCGGGTGCTGAAGCCCCAGCCGCGATTCTGCAGCGCGATACCGGTGCCCGGCACGACCACGCCGGAACCGAATCCCTTGAAGTTCGATTGGATGAACGACACCATGGTGCCGTGGCGGTCGGCGGCCGTGAGATACACGGTGCCGCCGCTGTGCGGGGTTCCGGGACGCGGCGTGCCGGCGCGGCGCGGGTCGATCAGGCGGGCGCGCTCGGCGAGGTAGGCGGGGTCCAGCAGTTGCGCGTGGCCGAGCGGCATGTGGGCCGGGTCGCCCACGTGTTCGTACATATCGGCGAAGGCAAGTCGCATCGCCTCGATCTGCAGGTGCAGGGTTCGCGCCGTGTCCAGGCCGGCCTCCGCGAGGTCGAACTCGCGCAGCATGCCCAGCGCCATGAGCGCGCCGATGCCCTGACCATTGGGGCCGATCTCGTGGAGTTCGAGATCGCGATAGGCGGTGGAGATCGGCTCGACCCAGTCGGCCCGGTGCGCGGCGAGGTCGGCTTCGGTCAAGAGGCCACCCGTCTCGCGGGCATGGCGCGCGATGCGTTCGGCCAGTTCGCCTTGATAAAAGCTATCGCCTTTGCTGAGCGCGATGCTCGCCAGCGTGGTGGCCTGGCCGGGGCAGCGAAAGCGTTCGCCGGGCAACGGTGCGCGGCCGCCGGGGGCAAACGCCTCCATGAATCCCGGCTGGCCCTGCAGCTTGGGCACCTGCCGCTGCCACTGGCGGTGCACGGTCGGCGAAACCAGAAAGCCGTCCCGCGCGTAGCGGATGGCGGGCTCGAACAAATCTTCGAAGGGCAGCGAGCCGAACTTTTCCCAGATCTCGCGCCAACCCGACACCACGCCCGGCACGGTCACGCTGCCCCAGCCGATCGCGTCCATGCCATCCAGGTGCGCGAAGCGGGCGGTTTCCCAGGCGGCCGGGGCCCGGCCGGATGCGTTCAGGCCGTGCAATCGGCCCTCGTGCCACACCAGCGCGAACATGTCGCCGCCGATGCCGTTCATGCACGGCTCGACGACGGTGAGCGCGATGGCGGTGGCCAGCGCCGCGTCGACCGCGTTGCCGCCGCGCGCCAGCATCTGCAGGCCGGCCGCGCTGGCCAGCGGCTGCGACGTGCTCACCACGTTGTCGGCGAGCACGGGCATGCGTTGCGAAGGATAAGGGAACTGCCAGAACGAGTCGGAATGAGGCATGTCGCGAGTCAGGGATGTCGAAGGGAGCGGCTTACTTGCCGGTGTTGATGTTCAGCGTGCGGACCTTGTCCTTCCAGAAACGCTGCTGGTCCAGGATGAACTGCGGCAACGCGGTGCCGGAGATCTCGCTGATTTCGAAGCCCTGCGCGCCGATCGCCTTGCGGAAGGCCGCGTCCTGCTGCACCTTGTCCATGGCCTGGGCCAGTGCCGCGATGCGGTCCGGCGGCGTGCCTTTGGGCACCATCAGCGCGAACAGGTTCTCGGCCTCCAGCCCCTGCACGCCCAGCTCCTTGAACGTGGGCACGTCCGGCAGCACCGACAGGCGCTTGGCCGACGCCACGCCCAGGATGGCAATGCGCCCGGCGTCTTTGTGCGGCAGCGAGCTCGTCACGCTGTCGAACATGAACGCGGAGCTGCCGTTGATGACCTCGGGGATCGCCTGGCTGCTGCCCTTGTACGGAATCTGCAGCGCCTGCACGCCGGTCTGTTCCTTGAAAATCTCGGCCTCGAGATTGGACAGCGTGCCGGCACCCATCGACGCGTAGTTGTATTTGTCGGGAGACGCCTTGAGCAGCTGCACCAGTCCGGCCATGTCACGCACGCCCAGCTGGGTCGGCGCCACCAGAATGTGCGGGGCGCTGGCGATGCCGTCGACGGCATCGAAGTCGCCGTCCAGCGAGATCTGTTGCTTGCCGTTGAGCGCTTCGTAGATCGAGTTCGACATCACCGAAGAGATGTAGAGCGTGTAGCCGTCGGCCTCCGAGCGGGCGGCCGACTGCATGCCGATCAGGCCGCCCGCGCCGGGCCGATTCACCACCACGACCGACTGCCCGAGTACGGCGCCGAGCTTGAGCCCGAGCTCGCGCGCCAGCACGTCCGTCGCGCCACCGGGCGGGAACGACAGAATGAGCTGGAGGGAGCGATCGGGGTAGGCCGCGGCCGCCGCGGAGGCGGCGCACAGCGTGGTCGTCGCGAGCAGGCCGGCGAGCGCGTGGCGCCACCGGCGTGTCGTACTGCGGAAGGCTTGGAAGGCGTGAGCGTGCATGGTCGTTTCCCTTGTGTTGGTATGACGACGCTTCCTGTGCATGCGAGCCACGGGCGTCGTTCAGGCCATTCTAGAAATTGCGATTTGGGCAATCAAGTTCGATAATTCGCACTCAGATTGCCTTTATTAGATGTGGCGTGCCGTGCCCCGGCGCGCCCGGGAGTGCCCATGCTAGACACCGCCCATCGCTACTTTCTGGAAGTGGTGCGCACCGGCAGCATCAAGGAGGCGGCCGCATGCCTGCACGTGGCCGCCTCTGCGGTCAGCCGGCAGATCGCCAAGCTGGAGGACGCGAGCGGAACGCCGTTGTTCGAGCGCCGCCCGCACGGTATGGTGCCGACGCAGGCGGGTGAGCTGCTGGCGGGATATGCGCGCCGGACGGCGCTCGAGGCCCAGCGGGTGCGCCACGAGCTGCGCAGTTTGCGGCACGCCGAACGCAGCACCATCCGCATCGGAGCCAATGAGGCGGCCGGGCGCAACCTGTTGCCGGGCATCATGGCGGCCTGGCGCGAGACGCATCCGGAGGTGGCATTCCAGGTGCTGGTGGGGGCGCCCGGCGTGCTGGCGCAGCGGCTGGCCGAAGGCGGCATCGACATCGCCGTGGCGTTCAGCCTCAAAACGGCCAGTGGCGTCACGGTGCGCCACGAGATCGACTCGCCCGTGCGGGCGCTGATGGCGCCCGACCACCCGCTGGCGCGACGCGCGTTCGTATCGCTCGATGACCTGCGGGCGTATCCGATCGCGCTCACCGACGCGGGGGCGACCGTCAAGCTGTTGTTCGATGCGGCATCGGGCGGGCTCGACGGCACGCCCTTCGATCTGGCCTACTCGTCGAACTCATCTTCCGTGATTCATGCGGTGGTGAAGGCCGGGCAGGCCATCACCCTGTCTGGCGAAATCACGTTGCGGGCGGCGTTGGCGCGCGGTGAGCTGGTGGCGGTGCCGCTGGCGGAGGCGGGCTTCGCGCTGCGCACGCTGCAAGTGCAGACGGCCGCCGGGCGGGTATTGCCCGAGGCGGCCGAGCGCTTCATCGGCACGCTCATCCAGGCGCTCCAGGCCGAGGCCGACGCGCCGCCGGTGGCTCAGGTCGCGTAGCCGGGGTTGCGGCGGTCGAGCCGGCGCAGCAGTCCGGGCCAGGCCAACGCCGCCTTGGCCGCCCGATCCGCGCGCGACTCCACACGCGCGCGTTCCAGCACATCGGAAGGGATCTCGATCAGCTCGGCGCCGCCGGATTGGGCGCGAACCTGCACCATGCAGGCGGCCTCGAGGCGATGCATCGCCTGGAACGCATCGGCCATGGTCGAGCCCACGGTGAGCAGGCCGTGGTTGCGCAGGATCATGTATTGACGCTCGCCCAGATCGCGCACCAGGCGCGGCTGCTCGTCGGGGTTGAGCGCCAGCCCTTCGTAATCGTGGTACGAGAGCGAGGGCAGCACGATGAACGCGAATTGCGACAGCGGCAGCAGGCCGCGCTTCTGTGCGGACACCGCGGCGCCGTTGATCGAATGCGTGTGCAGCACGCACATGGCGTCCTTGCGCGCCGCATGGATACAGCTGTGGATGGTGAAGCCCGCCGGATTGATGTCGTACTCCGACTCCATCACCTTGCGGCCTTCCAGGTCGATCTTCACCAGGCTGGAGGCCGTGATCTCGTCGAAGGTCATGCCGTAGGGATTGATCAGGAAATGCTCCGTGCCAGGCACCTTGGCGGTGATGTGGGTGAAGATCAGATCGTCCCAGCCGAACAGCGCGACCAGCCGGTAGAGCGCGGCGAGGTCGCAGCGCACTTGCCATTCGGTCTCGCCGACGCGCTCGCGCAAGGCGGCGCTGGCGGCGGAGAGGGGGGCGGGAACATCGTCAGAAAAACTCATGAGGTCGGGCTCGCTGGCTGAGGCCGCGTCCAGGGCGCGGTCGGGATGCATGGCTGGAATAAGCAAGGAAACTGGCTGTCATGGTAGAAAGGGCGTCCGCTAACTCAAACCGGCAAAAGCTCATCGTCCTGATGAGTTTTATGAATATATGTTCCTGCGCAGGCTGACCCCCTCGATGTCGCAATTGCTGGCCTTCGAAGCCGCCGCGCGCCTGGGCAGCTTCACCGCGGCCGCGGCGGAGCTGCACCTGACGCAAAGCGCCGTGAGCCGCCACGTGCAGGAGCTCGAGTCGGCATTGCAGGCAGACCTCTTCCTGCGCAGTGGCCGGCGGGTGAGCCTGACGCCCGAGGGTGCGCGCTACGCGCGGGAGGTCGGCGCCGCGCTGGCCCGCATTCGCAGCGCGAGCATCGACGTGCTGGAGTCGCGCACGCGCGCCGGCGCGCTGCAACTGGCGGTGCTGCCCATCTTCGGCTCCAAATGGCTGATGCCGCGGCTGGGCGAGTTCCACGCGCGGCATCCCGAGGTGTTGATCAACCTGCATTCCAGGCCGGGCGACATCGAACTGGCCGCGGAGGGGATGGACGCCTGCATCGTGGTGGGCGATGGCGACTGGCCGAACATGGTTTCGCATCCCTTGATGAGCGCGCGTGCGGTGGTGATCGGCAGCCCCGCGCTGCTGGCGCGGCAACCCGTGCGGCGCAAGGCCGACCTGCTGCGCCACACGCTGCTGCACATCACGTCCAACGGCGCGGGTTGGCGCGATTGCCTGCTGGCCAACGGGCAGGACCCGCGGCGCGCCCGCATGGGTTCGCGCTTCGAATACACGGCGCACCTGGTGCAGGCCGTGACGAGCGGACTCGGGCTGGGCCTAGTTACCGAGCTGTTCGTGCAGGAGGAGCTGCGCGCGGGCACGGTCGTGGTGCCGCCGATGCCCGGCTTCGTCGCACCCCTCAAGCACTACTACCTGCTGCATCGGCCGGACAAGGCGGCGCACCCGGCGTTGCAGGCGTTCATTGCCTGGCTGCTGCAGGCCTGCCGCAGCGATCAGCCCTCCCTCGATTGAGTTCATGCGCGTAGCGGCTCGCCTCATGCTTCAATTCTTCTCGTTCCGGGCCGTGCGGCGCACGGCTCTCTTCCTGGATTTCACTTCATGAATCTTCTGCTCCTGAGCAACTCCAGCAGCGATGCCGGCTACCTGGTCCATGCGCTCGCCGACATCCGCGCGCTGATCGCGGACCTGCCGGCCGGCGCGCCCGCCATCTTCGTGCCGTTCGCGGGCGTCACTCGCGGTTGGGACGACTACGGCGCGCTGGTGGCCGAGGCCCTGGCCGACACCGGCCTCGACCTGCAATCGCTGCATCGCGCCGCCGATCCGGTGGCCGCGCTCGAGCAGGCGGCCTTCATCATCGTGGGCGGGGGCAATACCTTCAATCTGCTGGGTGAGCTGCGCCGCCGGGGCCTGCTCGAGGTGATCGCACGGCGCGTGCGTGCCGGCGTGCCGTATCTGGGCTGGAGCGCCGGATCCAATATGGCGTGCCCCACCATCTGCACCACCAACGACATGCCGATCACCGATCCGGGCGGCTTCGATGCGCTGGGTCTGATCCCGTTCCAGATCAATCCGCACTACACCAATGCGCATCCGCCCGGCCATCGTGGCGAAACGCGCGCACAGCGCCTGGCCGAGTTCTGCGCCAAGAACCCGGCCATGCCGGTGCTTGGCCTGCCGGAAGGCACGGGGCTGCGCGTGCACGGCGCGGCGATGACGCTGGTCGGGCCGCACGACGCCACCGTGTTTCTCGGTCAGCAGGCGCCGCGCGCCTGCGCGCCGGGCGCGCTGGATATGCGGGCATAGAGGCCGCCCGCATCGGCCCGGGCCAACCGCCCGGGCCAACCTTAATGCGACGTCAGACGCCAGACCTTCGGGTCTGGCGTTTTGCATTGCGCGTTCTGCGTCCCGCGTCCTGCGCCCTGCGCCCCACGTCCTGCGTCCCACGTCCTGCCTCCCGCATCCCGCATCCCGCATCCCGCGTCCCGCGTCCCGCGTCCTGTCGCGGGGAGCCGCAACGGAGCGTTTGCCTGACGCGACGGGAAACGTCCTATTTCAGGCCGGAATCGTGGCAGTCGAAGTGTGCGCGCCAAGAATGGCAACACGCCTTCGCCGGTGCACTCGTTTTCACCGCGATGTGGCCGCGGGACCTCTCTCCGGCCTTCGTGCGCAGACTCCACTCAACAGGAACAACCATGAAAAAAACCTTGCTCAGCGCTGCCGTTCTGGCCCTCATGGCGGGCGCTGCCCATGCCGACTCGTCGGTCACGCTGTACGGCATCCTCGATACCGGCCTCGGCTACCAGAAAATCAAGGGCGCCAAAAATGCCGAGGAATCCAAGTTCGGCATGGTCAGTGGCGTTTCCAGTGGTTCGCGTTGGGGCCTGCGCGGGGCCGAAGACCTGGGCGATGGCCTGAGCGCGGTGTTCACGCTCGAGAGCGGCTTCAATTCAACCACCGGCACGATGGGACAGACCGGCCGTCTGTTCGGCCGCCAGGCCACCGTCGGTCTTAAGAGCAACGCCTGGGGCCAGCTCGACTTCGGCCGCCAGACCAACATCGCCTCGAAGTACTTTGCGGCCATCGATCCGTTCGGTGCCGGCTATGGTCAGGCCAACTACGGTCAAGTGTTCAGCTCGGCCAACACCGTGCGCTACGACAACATGGTCATGTATCAGACCCCGTCGTTCAGCGGCTTCCAGGCAGGCATCGGCTACTCGTTCAGCATCGACGAGCAAAACCTTCAGCCGGGCTACGCCACGATGGACAACGCGCGCGCCTTCACTGCCGGTCTGCGCTATGTCAACGGCCCCGTCGCCGTCGCGCTGAGCTACGACCAGCTCAATCCCAGCCATAAGACCTCGGTCGCGGATGTCAAACCCAATGCCTGGATCGTGGGCGGCGCCTACGACTTCACCGTCGTGAAGGTATCCCTGGCGTACGGGCAGACGCGCGACGGTTGGTTCGCCGGTCAAGCACTCAGTCCGTTCAGCGCGAAAAGCCAGTTCCCGAGCTACTCGAGCTTCAGTGTCTCGGATAGGTACAAGGTCCAATCGTTCCTGGTGGGCCTGAGCGCGCCGGTCGGCCGCGCCGGCAACCTGATGACGTCCTGGCAACACGGCCGGATCGACCGGTCGGATAACGATATCGACGTGCTGAGCGCGGGCTACACGTATGACCTGTCCAAGCGCACCAACATGTACGCCGTGGTCTCGCACACCGAGAACTTCCGGGGCGTGGAAGACCTGTCGAGTTCGGTGGGCATGGTGGGCGTGCGTCATCGCTTCTAAGCGCGATGCAGCACCCGGGTTTGGGCAGGTCTACCTTCGCATAGCCCTTGTCTGATCCCGACCGAATCGGCGGCGCGCATGCGCCGCCGATTCTTTTTTGCGTGACGCGCATGTGTCCGCGCGTCCCACATATCGGGCCATGTCCTCCTTGTTAACACAGGCGCGTGACATGGCTTTTTCGCGCGCCCGACTCTTACATTGCGTGCACCTTCTGCAACACAAAACCCCTTGTTTTCAGGCGTTTCGAGGGTATTCCCTCGTCTGTCACCGAAATTAAAAATGCGGTCCCTAGGATGCGTTCCTGTCATGCGCCTAGGCCGAGGGCGACACGTTCCGGCTGTCATGCGCATGCTTCTTCAATCAATGGGAACAACCAATGAAAAAGACTTTGCTCGGCGCCGCCGTTATTGCCGCGATGGCCGGTACCGCACAGGCGGAAACCTCGGTCACCCTGTATGGCCTGATCGACACCGGCATCGGTTATCAGCGCATCAAGGGCGCTGACACGCACGAATCCAAGTTCGGCATGGCCAATGGCGTGTCCAGCGGTTCGCGTTGGGGCCTGCGCGGCGCCGAAGATCTGGGCGATGGCCTGAGCGCCGTCTTCGTGCTGGAAAGCGGCTTCAACTCGGCCAACGGCACCTCGGGCCAGAGCGGTCGACTGTTCGGCCGTCAAGCCACGGTGGGCCTGAAGAGCAGCTCGTGGGGCCAGCTCGATTTCGGCCGCCAGACCAACATCGCGTCGAAGTACTTCGGTGCGATCGATCCGTTCGGCGCCAGCTACGGCCAGGCCAACATCGGCAACGCCTTCAGCGCCGCCAACACCGTTCGCTACGACAACATGGTCATGCTGCAGACCCCGTCGTTCAGCGGCTTCCAGGCTGGCGTGGGCTACTCGTTCAACGTGGCCGACACGACCGCCGCGCAAACGGGATTCGCCACCGCCGACAACACCCGTGGCATCACCACCGGTGTGCGCTACGTGAATGGTCCGCTGAACGTGGCCCTGGCCTACGACCAGCTGAACCTGTCGAACCGTGTCGCGACGTCCGACGATCCCACGCCCAAGTCGTGGATCGTGGGCGGTTCGTACGACTTCGAAGTGGTCAAGCTCGCCCTGGCCTACGGCCAGACGCGTGACGGCTGGTTCGGTGGCCAGAGCATCAACGCCTTCGGCAGCGGCAGCCCCGCCGCCTCGAGCTTCGGCAGCAACGTCGCCGCCGACGGCTTCAAGGCCACGTCGACCCTGGTGGGCCTGACCCTGCCGCTGGGCGGCGCGAGCAACGTCATGGTGTCGTGGCAGCGTGCCGACGCCAAGAACGACAGGCTGAATGGCGATGACGCCACGATGAACGTCTACAGCCTGGGCTACACCTACAACCTGTCCAAGCGCACGAACCTGTACGCGCTGGGCTCGTACGCCACCAACTTCGCGTTCCAGGACGACGTGAAGAGCACGGTCGCCATCGTGGGTGTGCGTCACCGCTTCTAAGCAGTACGAGAGTCCGGTGGCGCACCTTCGCCGCGCCGCCGGATTTTCCCGAACCGGGTTCGGGTGAGTGGACTGGGCGTCTTACCCGGCCACAGACGCGAAAAAGGCGGCCACCTCCCTAGCTCCACCCCCAGTCCGCTCTCCCGAGCCCGGTTCCCTGTCGTGCGCTGCCGTCGCGGCGTGCGGCACAACAGACTTTCCTACGACACGTCTCGTTGCCTGCCGATCCGAGCGCAGGCGCGGCGCGAAGCTCGCGCCGACGCGTGCGTCGTCTCAGCGCGAGGGCCGTGTCTGCGTGAGTCCGGTAGGCGGGCCGTCGATGGCCGTCCAGCCGCCGTCCACGGACAGACTGCTCGCCGTGATGTAGCTGGCGGCGTCGGAGGCCAGGAATGCCACCGCCGCGCCGACTTCGTGGGCTTCGCCCCAGCGATTGAGCACCGTGTGCCCGGCATAGGCCCGGTGGATCTCCGGCTTTTCTTTCAGCGGTGCGGTCAGGCGGGTCTCGATGACGCCGGGCATGACGGCATTCACGCGCACGCCGTGCGGACCGGCTTCGGCCGCGAAGGCCTTGACCAGCTGCTCGATGCCGGACTTGGTGGCGGCGTAGACGCCCAGCCCCGGTTCGATCGTGACGGCCCGCATCGACGAGCACAGGATCAAGCTGCCGCGGCCCTGCGCCATCATGGGCCGGCCGAACGCGCGCATCACGCGGAATGCGCCCTTGAGGTTGAGATTGACCACCTGATCGAATTCGTCTTCGCTGGTGTCCACCAGCAGCTTGCGGATGTTGAGCGCGGGCGTGGCGACCGCGATATCGATCTGGCCGTATGCGTCGAGGGCGTGCGCGGCCAGCGCCTCGATGGCGGCGCCGTCGGCGGCATCGCAGACGGACCAGCGCGCATGCGCGCCGATCTGCTCGGCCGTGGCGCGCGCGCCAGCCTCGTCGCGGTCGGCACACAGCACCTGGGCGCCGAGTTCGCCCAGGGCGAGGGCGCTGGCCTGGCCGATGCCGGAGGCGGCGCCCAGCACCACGGCAGTCTTGCCATGCAGGCGGAAGCGGTCGGAATAGAAGCTCATGGGATCGGGCGATAGAGAGTTCGGGGCCGCGAGCCTAGCGCGAGCCCATGACAGGGCGGCGACAGCGGGTGCGGGATAATGAGGCCAGGGCGGCCCGCGGGCGGGCTGCCGCCATCGAGAGCACCATGAATCCTACCGAATTTCCCGTCGTGCAAAGCTGGCACGCCCACGTCTATTTCGATGCCGCGAGCCGCGACGCCGCGTTCGCCCTGCGCGAGCGCATCGTGGCCGAGTTCGGCAACCGCATCGAGATGGGGCGCTTTCACGAGAAGCCCGTCGGACCGCATCCGTGCTGGAGCTATCAGGTCGCCTTCCTGCCGGTCGAGCTGGCGCCGTTGCTGACCTGGCTGGCGCTGCACCATGGTGAGCACGATGTGTTCGTGCATCCCAATACCGGCGAGACACTGCGCGATCACCGCGACCGCGCGATCTGGATCGGCCGCAGCCACGCGCTCAACCTGGCGGCGCTGGGCGGCTGAGCCGCGAGGCGCTTCGCAACAAAACGCGCTCCGCGGCCCGGGCGGCGTGGCGCTCAGCGGGCCGGCAGACCGCAGGATTCGCGCAGCACCAGCTCCGTCGGAATCTGGATGCGCGTGTGGCTGGGAGGCTCCTGGCCTTCCATGCGGCGCAACAGCAGCATCGCGGCCTCGGCGCCGAGGGCGTGGGCGTCGTAGCGGATCGCGCTGATCGCGGGGGTGGCCAGGCGCGCCAGCGGCGTGTCATTGGAGCAGACCAGCGAGAGTTGGCGTGGCACCTCGACCCTGGCCGCGCGCAAGGCCGGCAAGACGCCCTCGAGCAGGTGCATGCCGGCCGCGATGATCGCCGTGGGGGGCTGCGCAAGGCCGAGCAACATCTGCGTTTCGCGGAAGGCGTAATCGGGCGAGAAGCTGTCGAGGCGCAGCAGATCGGGATCGAGGGCCAGGCCGGCATCCTGGTGCGCCTGGGTCAGCCCGGCGAGACGATCGCGCCCCACGCGGTTGCGGCGTCCGCCGCTGATCAGCGCAATGCGGCGATGGCCCAGCCCGATCAGATGGCGCGTGGCCTGCGCCACGCCGGTGTAGTGGTCGGCGCCCACCGCGTTGATGGGCAAGGTCATCTCGCGCTCGATCAGCACGGTCGGGAAACTGGCCGCTTCGAGCGCGCGCATGACGCCGGCATGCGATTCGTCTTCGACACCGAACAGCAGGCCGTCGGCGCGGCGCCGCTGAAACAGTGCCAGCAGCGCCAGCTCGCGTTCGGAGGATCCGCCGCTGCTGGCGACCATCAGCGCGTAGCCATGCTGGCTCAGCACGTCCTCGGCGCCCTTGATGGCCGAGGCGTACATGGGATTGCGCACGTCGGAAAAGATGAAGCCGACCATGCGCGTGGCCGCGCCGCGCATGGCCTGGGCGGCCAGGCTCGGCACCCAGCCCAGCTCCTTGATGGCCGACTCGACCCGCTCGCGGATATCGGAGGCGACGCGCGGCGCGCCATTGACGACGCGCGACACGGTGCTGATGGCGACGCCCGCGCGTTGCGCGACGTCGTGCACGGTGACGCGGGCCGGCCGAGTCGAGGCGGAGGAGGGAGGACGGTTCTTCAAGGTGGTGTCGGAGGCGGCCCGCGCCGGGCCTCAATAGGCCTGTTCGAACAGGCCGCGGAAGTCGGCCTGGCTGGTCTGGCGCGGATTCCAGCGATTGTATCCGGCCTCTCCACTCAGCCGCGCCAGCTCGTCGAGCATGTCGGCGCGGGCGCCGACATCGCGCAGCCGGGCCGGAATGCCGAGGTCGCGGCAGAGCGTTTCGATCGCGTCGACCGCGGCGCGGGCGGCGTCGAGTTGAGGCAGGCCCTGCACCGGACGATCCATCGCGGCCGCGATCCGTGCGAACTTCGCCGGGTCGGCGGCGAGGTTGAAGCGCGCCACGACGGGCAGGCACACCGCGTTGGAGAGCCCATGCGAGATATGGCAGGCGGCGCCCAGAAAGCGCGCCATGCAATGCACATTGCCCAGGCCCGTCTGGCCGAAGGTGATGCCGGCGAGCGCCGAGCCCACCAGCATGTTCATGCCGGCGTCGAGGTTCTCGCGGTTGGCGACGAACGGCCGGATGTTGGCCGACAGCAGCGCGATCGCCTGCAGATTGATGGCATCGGTGATGAGATTGGACTGGCGCGAGATGAACGATTCGAACGCATGCACGAAGGCGTCCATGCCCGAGTGCGCGGCGACGTGCGCGGGCACCGTGCGCAGCGCCAGCGGGTCGAGGATGGCGTAGGCGGCCGGGTTGAGCGACGCGTGCCGGATCGACATCTTGCGGTTGGCCTCGGTGTCGGTGATCACGCAGGAGCCCGACACTTCGGAGCCCGTGCCCGCCGTGGTGGGCACGGCGATCAGGGGCAGGCCGGGCGTGCTGAACTTCTCGATGCCCTCGTAATCGTGGATGCGGCCGCCGTTGGTCGCCAGGATGCCGACCGCCTTCGCCACGTCCATCGTGCTGCCGCCGCCAATGGCGAGCAGCAGGGTGGCCTGGTGGGCGTTGCAGGCCTCGAAGGCGCGCGTCACCGTGTGGGCGCTGGGGTCGGGTTCGATCTCGGCGTAGTGCGCCAGCGCCACCCCGTCATCCTCGAGCATGCGGCGGATGTCGGCATAGAACGCGCTGTCGAGCAGCGCGGCATCGATGGTGATGAAGAGCCGCTTGCAGTCGTGCTTGCGCACGATATCGGCGATGTTGCGATGCGCCCCGGCGCCGAGATACAGGCGCGTGGGGCAGAAGAACGTGGAGAGGGAGGTGGGCTGCATGGCGGGGCGTGGCGTCAGGGATTGAAGATCACGAGGCGTTCTTCGGTCATTTCTCGAATCGCGTAGGCGGGGCCTTCTTTGCCGAAGCCGCTGTCCTTGACGCCGCCGAACGGCATGACGTCGGAACGCGCGCTCGAGCTTTCGTTGATCTGGACCGTGCCGAAGCGCAGGACGCGAGCGGCTTGCAGCGCGCGCTCGAGATCGCGGGTGAATATGCCGGCCGAGAGGCCGAACGGGGTGTCGTTGGCGCTGGCGAGCATCGCGTCGAAGTCGTCGAACGGGCGGATGGCGATCAGCGGCGCGAAGGCTTCCTGGCACCAGACCCGGCCGTCCTCGGGCACGCCGGTGAGAACCGCGGGCGAGATGACGGAGCCTTGGCGCTCGCCGCCGCAATGCAGGCGGGCGCCGCCCTGCACGGCCTCGCGCAGCCACTGCTCGGCACGCTGGGCTGCCGCGATGCTGATCAGCGGGCCGACGCGGGTGGCGGGATCGCGCGGGTCACCGGCCTTGAGCGTGCCGGCGAATTCCACCAGCCGCGCGGTGACCTCGTCGGCGATGCTGCGTTCGACGTACAGCCGCTGGACGGAGGTGCAGACCTGGCCGGCCTTGCGCAGTCCGGCGTTGGCGATGCGCGGGATCGCGCGGTCCAGATCGGCGTCCGCGCACACGATGGTGCTGGCGATGCTGCCCAGCTCCATCTGGGTGCGGCGCAGGCCGGCGGCCTGCTGGATCAGGCGGCCGACCCGCGTGCTGCCGGTGAAGGTGTAGAAGGCGATGTCCTGCTCTTCCAGGAGCCAGTTGCCGACGGTATCGCCTTCGCCCTGCAGAATCGCCAGGAATCCGGCCGGCATGCCGGCTTCGAGCAACACCTCGCCCAGCAAAGCGCTGGTCAGGGGCGTGAGGGCCGAGGGCTTGAGGACGACGGCGTTGCCCGCCGCGTATGCCGGCGCCACCTTGTGCAGCACGGTGTTGAGCGGCGAGTTGAAGGGCGTGATGGCGCAGACGACGCCCACCGGGAAGCGTTGGGTGAAGCCCAGCCGGCCATGCGCGCCGGGGCTGGCCGCGAACGGCACCATCTCGCCGGTCAGGCGCACGCCTTCTTCGGCCGAGAGCGCCAGCGTGATGCGGGCGCGGTCGACCTCGCCGCCGGCGTCAGCGAGCGTGAAGCCCGCCTCGGCGACCATCACGTCGACGAAGCGCTGGCGATGGACGTCGAGCAGGGCGGCGGCGCGGTGCAGAACCTGGCCGCGTTCGTGCGGGGGCGGCGCGCCATGCTCGACCGCGGCCCGGCCGATGCGCACGGCCTGCGAGACCTGCTCGCGGCTGGCGGCGCAGACCTCCGCCACCGCGCGGCCGGTGAATTT
The DNA here is from genome assembly GCF_002261315.1 of Bordetella genomosp. 5. Classification (NCBI taxonomy): domain Bacteria; kingdom Pseudomonadati; phylum Pseudomonadota; class Betaproteobacteria; order Burkholderiales; family Alcaligenaceae; genus Bordetella; species Bordetella genomosp. 5. The sequence goes on along the minus strand of NZ_NEVP01000011.1, from coordinate 261,503 downwards.
GTCCACCACCGGAAAGCGCGAGCCGCCCTCCGTCCAGGTGCCGTTGATCAGATTGCCGGTCGGCGGCAGGCCGGCCAGGGTCATCGAAGCGTCGTTCATGAAGGCGTGTTCGCGTGGGGTGGCCATCGGCCGCGAGGCGCGAGGGCGGATGAGGGGGTTTTGGAAAAACGTTTTTTTATGATGTGGCTGGGAGAGTTGCGGTGTCAAGGGGGGAATCCACGCCGGCCCGCGCCCGTTCGCGCCTCCGATGCCCGCCCGACACGCCGGCCTGTGAATTGGTGTCAAAGCTCGAGGCGCCGCGCCGTCTCGGCCGCGCGCTCGGCACGCCGGATAGCTATCGGGCGCGGCTGATGCGCGCAAGGCCTTCGGGCGCATGACCGAAGCGCCGGTCCAGGAAATCGATGAAGGCCTGGACCTTGGGCGTGAGGTACTTGCGGCTCTTGTAGATCATGAAGAGCGGCTCCGCATGGTCTGGCTGCAAGGCCTGCAACACCGGCACCAGGCGGCCCGCCTCGATCTCGCCGCGGATGTGGAATTCGGCGAGCCGCACGAGACCCGCGCCGTGGATGGCCAGTTGCATGAGCATGTCGCCCTGGTCGGCGGCAAGGGTGCCCACGGCCTTTACGCCCCGCGGCGCCGTGGTGAGGGGCCAGGTGTTCCAGTGCGTGCGGTGGGTGAAGTTCAGACAGTTGTGCGCCGCCAGGTCTTCTGGCGTGGCCGGCGTGCCGTGCCGGCGCAGGTAGTCGGGCGAGGCACAGATGATCCATCGGCTGCCCAGCAGCCGGCGGGCGATCAGAGACGAATCGGGCAGCGCGCCACTGTGGATCGCCACGTCGATGTTGTGTTCGACCATGTCCAGCGGATCGTTGTTGAGCAGAAACTCGACGCGGATCTCCGGGTTCTCGTACATGAACTCGGTCATGACCGGGGCGAGCTGATATTTCGCGAAGGTGAAGATCGAGTGGACGCGCAGGGTGCCGCGGGCGTCTTCGGCGTGCAGTTGCAAGGCGCTTTCGGCCTCGGTGAGCGCTTCCAGCACGCGCAGGCCTTCGCGGTGCAGCGTGTGTCCCGCCTCGGTGAGCCGCACTTCGCGCGAGGTGCGTTCGAACAGCAGGGTGCGCAGGCGCGCCTCCATGCGAGAGACCAGCTTGCTCACCGCGGATGGGGTGCGCGACAGGCGGCGCGCCGCCGCCGAGAAGCTCCCTGTCTCGACCACCGCGATGAACACTTCCAATTCGGCGAGCTGGTTCATCGGGCTGTCTCCTGTGAATTTTCGTCATGCCCCTATGACTGGGGATTGCTGTTCAAACCCTGGCCTGCGGCCTCATCATCCTGCCGGTGGCAACCATACTTTGAAAAAACGTTTCGATCAATAAGAGAGGAGACCTGTATGTTGACCCGATTTCTGGCCGTGGCCGCGCTCGGCCTGGCCGCTCTGGCCCCCGCCGCCCAGGCGTTTCCGGACAAGCCGGTCCGGCTCGTCGTGCCGTTCAGCCCGGGCGGAGGCACCGACATCCTGGCCCGCCAGGTGGCCGAGGCCCTCAGCAAATCCGAAGGCTGGAATGTGGTGGTCGAGAACCGCCCGGGCGGTAACGGCGCGATCGCGCTCGGCGCGGTGGCACGCGCGCCCGCCGACGGGTATCAGATCATCCTGGCGCTGCGCGAGAACATCGTGATCGCGCCGCTGCTCAGCAAGGACAAGCGCCAGTTCGATCCGCTCAAGGACTTCACCGCCATCGCCAACGTGGCCGATGCCCCGATGGTGATCGCCGCCGGTCCCGAACCCAAGTACGGCACGATGAAAGAGACCCTGGACGCCGCGAAACAGAACGGCCAGGCGCTGCGCTTCGGCACGTCGGGCCAGGGCAGCATGTCGCATCTGCTGCTCGCGCTGCTGACCAAGACGGCGGGCGCTCACATGATCCATGTGCCGTACAAGGGCTCGAACCCCGCGCTCACCGATCTGATCGGCGGCCACGTCGAGCTCGTGGGTGGGTCGGTCGCGTCGGCCAAGACCTTCATCGATGCGAAGCGCGTGCGGCCCCTCGCGGTGTCGTCGGCACAACGGGTGGAGGCGCTGCCCGGCGTCCCCACGATCGCCGAGCTCGGATACCCCGACTTCCATGTCGTGACGTGGTACGGGCTCTATGGCCCCGCCGGCATGCCGAAGGACGTGGTGGCGAAGATCAATCAGTCCACCAACAAGGTGCTGGCCATGCCGGAGTTCAAGCGCATCCTGTCCGAGCAAGGCATGCAGCCCCAGCCCGGCACGCCCGAGCAATTCGACCAGATGTTCCGCAAGGACTACGTGGACCTGGAGGCGCAGATGAAGGACCTGGATCTGTCGGGTCAGTAAGGCGCCCGCCGCGCCGGATTTCAACGAAGGAAACAGTATGTCGAACGAGAATGTCGCAGGCTTCATCGGCCTGGGCGCAATGGGCGCCGCCATCGCGCGGCGCGTGGTGGGCGCGGGGGTGACGCTCCATGTGCATGACCCCGACGCGAACCGCGCCGCGGCGTTGCGCGAACGGGGCGCGATCGTCCACGACAGTCCGCGTGCCGTCGCCGACGCGGCGCCGATCGTCTACGCCTGCCTGCCCGATGCCCGGGTGAGCCGCGACGTGGCGTTCGGGCAGAACGGCGTGGCAGGCGGCAAGGCGATACAGGTGTACGTCGAGATGTCGACCATCGGCCGCCAGGCAGTGGTCGAGATCGCGCAGGGGCTGTCGGCGCAAGGCATCGATATGGTGGACGCGCCGGTGAGCGGCGGTCCCAAGGGCGCGGATGCCGGCACGCTGTCGATCATCATGGCCGGCGCCCCGCAAGCGCTCGCGCGCATCCGGGGCCAGGTCGGCGGCATGGGCAAACACGTCTTCGACGTGGGGGCGGAGCCCGGCATGGCCCAGATGATGAAGCTGGTGAACAACCTGATCTCCGCGGCCAACATGGTGTCGGCCTACGAGGCGCTCGTGCTTGGCGCCAAGGCAGGACTCGATCCGGATCAGATGGTCGACATCATCAACGTGAGCACCGGCCGCAACAGCGCCACGACGGACAAGATTCCGAAGGCGGTCCTGCCGGGCACCTTCGACTACGGCGCCAGCATCCGCACCATTCACAAGGATGTCTCGATCGGCCTGGACGAGGCCCATGCGCTGGGCGTGCCCATGTGGCTCGGCCAGTCGGTGCGTCAGGCCTGGGAGTTCGCCATCACGCAGGGGGGCCAGGATCTCGATTTCACCGCCCTGATTCAGTACATGGAGCGCTGGGCCGGCGTCGAGGTGCGCGGCCGCGCTGCCGGAACCAAGAAGGAAACGAAGTCATGATGCCAATCTCCGGCAATACGGCGCTGATGTGCATCCTCGCCGATCCCATCGGGCAGGTTCGCACGCCGCAGATGGTCAACGCGCTGTTGCAGGCGCGCGGCACGGACGCGGTCATGGTGCCGATGCACGTCGCGCCCGCCGACCTTCCGGACGTCATGCAGGCGCTGCGGCGCACACGCAACCTCAAGGGCATGGTGATTACCGTGCCGCACAAAATGAGCGTGGTGCCGCTGTGCGACGAGATCGAGGGCGACGCCGCGGCGGTCGGCGCGGTCAATGTGGTGCGGCGCGAGCCGGACGGCCGGCTGGTGGGCGGCATGCTGGACGGCACCGGATTCCTGCGCGGTCTGGAGGCGCTGGGCGTGCCGGTGCGGGGAGCATCGGTGTACCTGGCCGGCGCCGGCGGCGCGGCGCATGCGATTGCGTTCTCGCTCGCGCAGGCCGGCATCGGCCGCCTGACCATCGCCAATCGCAGCCGGGCCCGGATCGATGCGCTGGCGCGGCGCCTGACCGAGCGCTATCCCGCGCTGCCGGTCAGCGCCGGCTCCGCCGATCCCGCGGGCCACGACATCGTCGTCAACGCGACCTCGCTGGGCATGGCGCCCGGCGATCCCCTGCCGCTGGACGCGGCAGGCCTGAGCGCCGGGCAGGTGGTGGCCGACATCATCATGCAGCCCGCGGAAACGGCGCTGCTGGCCCAGGCGCGCGCCCGCGGCTGCCGTCTGTACGGCGGCGCCGGCATGCTCGAAGGACAGGTGGCGGACATGGTCGCGTTCATATCCGGCCGTGCAACGTCTCAAGCCGGGGAGGCCTGAATGCGACTGAAAGATAAAGTGGCCGTGGTGATCGGCGCGGGGCAGAGCCAGGGCGAAACGCTCGGCAACGGGCGTGCCACCGTATTGCGTTTCGTGCAGGAGGGCGCACGCGTGCTCGCGGTGGACCGCGATCTGGCGTCGGCCGACCAGACCTGCGCCAAGGCGGTGGAACTCGCGCCACAGGCGCAATGCCTGCCCTGGCAGGCCGATGTGCTGCGCGAAGACGAACTGGCCGAGGCGCTGGCGCAAGCGATGCGGCTGTGGGGGCGTATCGATATCCTGCACTACAACGTCGGCATCAGCGTGTCGGGCGGCGATGCCAGCCCCACCGAGATCAGCGAGGCGGCGTTCGACCGCATCTGCGCGATCAATCTGCGCGGCTGCGTGATGGCGGGCAAGCACGTGCTGCCCATCATGCGCCGGCAGGGCGGTGGCGTCATTCTCAACATCGCTTCCGTCTCCGCCTGGCAGCGCTATCCATGGGTGGCGTACAAGGCGTCCAAGGCCGGCATGATCGCCTACACGCAGCAGCTCGCCATCGAGAACGCCGAGTACGGCGTCCGCGCCAATGCGATCCTGCCCGGGCTGATCGACACGCCCATGGCCGTGGACACCCGCGCGCAGACCTTCGGCCGCAGCCGCGCCGATGTGGTGGCCGAGCGCGACGCGCGCGTGCCGCTGCGGGCGCGCATGGGCACGGCCTGGGATGTGGCCAACGCCGCGGTGTTCCTGGCGTCGGACGAGGCCGGTTTCATCACGGGCGTGGAGCTGCCGGTCGACGGTGGCGCGCTCGTGAACATCGTGCGTTGAGAGGCGGCCTCATGTCGACTGACGCGCAATTCGATTTCATCCTCGTGGGGGGCGGCACGGCGGGCTGCATCCTGGCCAACCGGCTGAGCGAGTGCGGCCGGCACTCGGTACTGATGCTCGAGGCGGGCGGCGAAGCCCGGGTGCCCTGGGTGTCGATTCCGGCCGGTTTCAGCAAGCTGCTCACGCACCCGCGCCTGAACTGGTCGTTTCGCAGCGAGCCCGAGGACAACGTCATGGGCCGCAGCATCTCGATTCCGCGCGGCAAGGGGCTGGGCGGCTCCACCCTGATCAACGGCATGATTTACGTGCGGGGCCAGCCGGGCGACTACGACCACTGGGATGCCCTCGGCGCGCATGGCTGGGCCTGGCGCGACGTGGCGCCCTATTTCATCCGCGTGGAGCACACGGCGGTGGGCGGCGCCGAGCGCGGCCGCCACGGCCCCATGCACATCACGGAGGTGAGCGAGCGCTTTCCGCTGGCCGACGCCATGATCGACGCCGCCGCCGAGGACGGCCAGCCGCGCAACCCCGACTACAACGGCGCGCGCCAGGACGGCTTCGGGTATTACCAGGTCTGCCAGCGTGACGGGCGGCGCTGGAGCGTGGTGGATGGCTATCTCAAACCCGCGCGCAAGCGCCCCAATCTGACGATCCGTACCGGTGCCCGCGTCACCGGGCTGATACTCGAAGGCAAGCGCTGCGTCGGCGTGCGGTATCGCCGTGACGACGGCAGCACCGGCGAAGCTCGGGCGCGCGTACGCGTGGTGCTCACCAGCGGCGCCATCCAGTCGCCCCAGTTGCTCGAGCTCTCCGGTATCGGCCGACCCGAGGTGCTGCAGGCCGCCGGCCTGCCGGTACACCATGCGCTGCGCGGCGTCGGCGAGAACTACATCGACCACTTCGCCACCCGCATGAACTGGCGGGTGCAGGGCGCGGCCACCCTGAACGAGGGCACGCGCGGGCTGGGCCTGGGCACGGCGGTGCTGCGCTACGCGCTGGCGCGCAAGGGCATCCTCACGCTGGGCACCGGGCTCGTGTTCGGCTTCGTGAAGACCGACCCGGCGCTGGCGACGCCCGACGTGCAGTACTTCTTCATGCATGCGAGCTACGCCGATGCGGCCGTGCGCAAGCTCGATACGCGGCCGGGAATGACCCTGGGCGTGGCGCAACTGCGGCCGCGCTCGCGCGGCTCCATCCACGTCGCCAGCGCCGATCCGCTGGCCGCGCCTTTGATCCGACCCAATCTGTTGGCCGAAGCCGGCGACCAGGCCTGCCTCGTGGCGGGCATGCGCATCGCCCGGCGCATCGTGGGCCAGCCGGCGATGGCGCGCTTCGTCAAGACGGAGCTCAACCCCGGTCCGTCGGTGCAGACCGACGCGCAATGGCTGTCGTTCGCACGCGAAAACGGCCAGACGATCTATCACCCCATCGGCACCTGCCGCATGGGCGCGGGCCCCGAGGGCGTCGTGGACGCGCGTCTGCGCGTGCATGGCATCGAAGGGCTCGGTGTGGTGGATGCCTCGGTGATGCCTGCGATGGTCTCGGGCAATACCCAGGCCGCCGTGATGATGGTGGCCGAGAAGGGCGCCGATATGTTGTTGCAGGACGCCCGCGCGTCCTGACCCATCCCGTTAACACCCAAGGAGCACTCATGACAGACAGCAAGTTCGAACCGGTCAAGCCGGAAACCGTGGAACTGGGCCACCGCAACCGTCGCGCCACCCTGGGCGACGAGTATGTGGATCGCTCGATCGCGCGGGCGCGCGACGACGACTTCTTCGCGCCGTTGCAGGAGGCGGTCACGGGCCTGGCCTGGGGCGCCGTGTGGGGCCGGCCCGGCCTGTCCGCCAAGCATCGCAGCCTGGTGACCGTCAGCGTACTGATCGCCACCGGCCGCCGTCACGAGCTCGCCCTGCATCTGAACGGCGCGCTCAACAACGGCTGGACCCGCGAGGAGCTGCAGGAAATCCTGCTGCACGCGGCCTGCTATTGCGGCATGCCGGCGGCCGTCGACGGCTTCCGCGTGGCGAAGGAAGTGCTGGACGAGCGCGCCAAGGCCGGCAAGTAGATCCGGCCGCGCGTCATCACAGGAGACATGAGGAGACATGAAGTGAAAAAAACGATGCAGCAAGGCCAGGCCGCGCGCCACTGGCAACGTATCGGCCTGGCGGCCGCTGGTCTGTTGGCCAGCTTCGCCGTGGCCGCGCAGGACTATCCCGCACGGCCGCTCGCGATGCTGGTGCCGTTCACCGCGGGCGGCGCGACCGATGTGCTGGCCCGCGCCGTGGCCGAGGCGCTGTCCAAAGAGCTCAAGCAGCCCATCGTGGTCGAGAACGTGCCGGGCGCCGGCGGTTCGGTGGGCCAGGCGCGCGCGGCGCGCGCCGCGCCGGATGGCTACACGCTGCTGCTCGGCAACGTGGGCACGCTGGCCGCGAACGCGTCGCTCTATCGCAACCTGCCGTATGACGTGCTGAAGGACTTCACCGCCATCGCTTCGGTCGGCGACGCCCCGCAGGTGCTGTCGGTGCGCGCGGACTTTCCTGCGAAGTCGCTGGACGAGTTCGCGGCCTATGCCAAGACCCATGCCGCCACCATGAATTTCGGCACGGCCGGCGTGGGGTCGGGATCGTTTCTGGGCGGCGTGCTGCTGAACGCCGCGCTGGGCGTCAAGGTGCCGCCGGTGCACTACCGCGGCGCGGCGCAGGCTACCGCCGACGTCATGGCCGGCCACATCGACTACACCATCGAGAGCAGCAGCACGGCGGTGAGCTCGATCTCGTCGAAAAAGGTGAAGGGGCTGGTCATCATGGGCGACAAGCGCGTGGGCGTGTTGCCCGACGTGCCGGCCGCGAGTGAAACCGCCTACCCGGCGCTGAAGTACGACATCTGGAACATGGTGCTCGTGCCCAAGGGCGTGAAGCCCGAGGTGGCCACCCGGCTCAATGCGGCACTGACCAAGGTGTTGACGGATCCCGCGATGCAGGAGCGCTATGCCCAGATGGGCCTGGCCGTGCCGAGCGAGGCGCATCGGTCGCAGGCCGGGTCGGCGAAGTTGCTGGCCGACGAGGTGGCGCGCTGGCGCAAGCTGCTGGCCGACGCCGGGGTCAAGCCCGAAGGATCCTGACCCGATCCGCCTGCACGCGAGCGGCGGGGGCCGCTCGCGATCCGGTCGACTGGCGATCAGTACGTCTTGTAGGGCAGGAACTTGCCGCTCATCAGGATCTGCACGCGATCGCCGTTGGGGTCGGCCTGGCGCTGCAGATCCATCTTGAAGTCGATGGCGCTCATGATGCCATCGCCGAATTCTTCGTGGATGAGGGCCTTGAACGTCGTGCCGTACACGCTGATCAGTTCGTAGAAACGGTAGATCAGCGGGTCGGTGGGCACCGTGGTGGGCAAGGAACCCTTGTAGGGCACCACCTGCAGCTGCACCACGGCGTCGGCGGGCAGATCGAGGATGCGGGCGGCGGCCTGGGCCTGCGCTTCGGTGAGCGTCATCTGGCCGAGCAGCGCGGCGGTGGTCCACTCCTTGCTCTGGCCGACGGCCTCGGCGATGGCGGACCAGCTCAGTTTCTTTTCCAGCTTGCGCGTGACGATCAGTTCGGTCACTTCGTTGCGGGTCATCATGGCGAACTCCTTGGGGTGAGACGGAATAGCAAAACAGCGGGCTTCAGTGCGCGGCCTTGTCGACGAGGAAGTCGACCAGGTGATTGCGGATCTCGTAGTAGCGCGGCTCGTGATGCAGACTGGCGCGCGTGCGGTCGCGCGGCAGATCCACCGTGACCGTGTCCGCGATGCGGGCGTGCGGACCGGCGCTCATGAGCAGAATTCGGTCGGACAGCAGAATCGCCTCGTCCACGTCGTGGGTGATCATGAACACCGTCTGCTGCGTGCTGGACACGATGGCGCGCAGCTCGTCCTGGATGGTGCCGCGGGTGAGCGCGTCCAGCGCGCCGAACGGTTCGTCGAGCAGCAGCATCTTCGGCTGGATGGCGAAGGCGCGGGCAATGCCGACGCGCTGCTTCATGCCGCCGGAGAGTTCGCTCGGCCGCTTGTCGAGCGCGTGCTTCAACCCCACCATCTCGAGGTAGCGCACGCTGTGCTCGCGCACGGCCTCGCGCGATTTTTCGGGCCAGCGCGAGCGCACGCCGAAGGCCACGTTCTCGAGCGCGGTCAGCCACGGAAGGAGTGCGTGCGCCTGGAACACCACGCCGCGGGCCAGCGACGGGCCTGCGATCTCGCGGCCGTCCATGATCACGACGCCGTCGCTGGCCTCGTCGATGCCCGCCAGGATGTTGAGGATGGTGGTCTTGCCGCAGCCGGAATGGCCGATCACGCTGACGAACTCGCCGCGTTCGATGCCGAAGTCGATCTGGTCGAACACGGGCGCCTGCGGCTTGCCGCCGCGGCCCGGGTAGCGCTTGGCGAGACCCTGTACCTGCAGGAAAGAGGTGCTCATGGCGTCATTCCTTGTAGCTCACCAGCCGCGCCACGCGCGCCAGCAGCGTGTCGAGCAGCATGCCCACCAGGCCGATGAACAGAATGGCGCAGATGATGTTGGTGATCGAGAGGTTGTTCCATTCGTTCCACACGAAGTAGCCGATGCCGGTGCTGCCGATCAGCATCTCGGCGGCCACGATCACGAGCCAGGCGATGCCGACCGAGATGCGCATGCCGGTCATGATGGTGGGCGCGGCCGCCGGCAGCACCACCTGCAGCGCCGTGCGCAGACGCGACACTTCCAGCGTGCGCGCCACGTTGAGCCAGTCCTGCCGCACGGCACCCACGCCGAAGGCCGTATTCACCAGCATCGGCCACAGCGAGCAGATGAAGATCACGAAGACGGCGGAGGTGTTGGCGTCTTTGATGGTGTAGAGCGCGAGCGGCATCCAGGCGAGCGGCGAGATCGGCTTGAGCACCTGGATGTAGGGGTCGAACGCGCGATACACCACGGGCGACATGCCGATCAGAAAGCCCAGCGGAATCGCGACCAGCGCGGCCAGCGCGAATCCACTGAGCACCCGTACGATGGAGTGCCCCAGCTGAATGCCGATGCCCTTGTCGTTCGGGCCGCGGTCGTAGAACGGGTCGGCCAGGTGGCGCCAGAGCTGCGCGCCGACCTCGGCCGGCCCGGGGAAGGGCGTCTTGCTGCCGCTCGCGGCCGCATTGCCCACCAGCGCGGCATACGCGGGATCGACATTGGCCGTGCCGGCGACCGGCCGCGTGCTGACGTGCCACACGATCAACAGCAGCACGAGCAATGCGATCGACAGGGCCACGGCCTGCAGGCGGACGCGAGGAGGGACGGCTGCCATCAGGTCCTCCGGATCGGGAAGCTGGCGAGGTATTCGTCGGGCTTGGCCGGATCGAAGGGCTTGCCCATGATCGAGAAGGACTTGCTCGTCTCCGCGGGCGGCGTGAGGCCGGCTTCGCGCATCAGCCGCACCGCGTCGGTGGCCAGGAACACCTCGTTGGCCACCTGCGCATAATCGACGTCGCGCTTGAGCTGGCCCCAGCGTTTCATCTGGGTCAGGATCCAGACCGCGAACGACTGCCACGGCATGGGATCGAAGTCGATGCGCTCGGGGACGTTCAGCACGTTGCCCAGGCCATCGGCAAAGGTGCCGGTGAGCACCTGTTCGACGACGGTTACGGGCTGGTTGAGATAGTTGGGCGTGGCGATCGCCGCGGCGATCTCCTTGCGGTTGGCCGGCTGACGCGCGTAGGCGGTGGCCTCGATGATCGCCTTGAGCAGCGCCTGGTAGGTGTTGGGCATCGTGGTGACGAACTGCCGGCTGGCCGAGAACGCGCAGCACGGATGGCCGTCCCAGATGGCTTTCGACAGGATGTGGATGAAGCCCACGCCGTCATACACGGCGCGCTGGTTCACGGGGTCGGGAGCCAGGAAGCCGTCGATGTTGTCGGCCCGCAGGTTCGCGACCATCTCGGGCGGCGGCACCGACCGGATCTGCACGTCCGTGTCCGGATCGATGCCGTGCTCGGCCAGGTAGTAGCGCAGCAGGTAGTTGTGCATCGAGTAGTCGAACGGCACGGCGAGCCGGAATCCCTTCCAGGACTTCGGATCGCGCTTGTCCTTGTGCTTGACCGACAGCGTGATGGCCTGACCGTTGATGTTCTCGACGGCCGGCATCGTCCACGGGATGGCGCTGCTCGTGCCGACGCCCAGCGAGATCGCCAGCGGCATGGGCGAGAGCATGTGCGCGGCGTCGTACTCGCCGGAGATCGCCTTGTCGCGGATCAGGGCCCAGCCGGCCGTTTTCACGACCTCGACGTCGAGCCCCTGCTTGGCGTAGTAGCCCATGGGGTGCGCCATGATGATGGGCGTGGCGCAGGTGATCGGAATGAAGCCGACCTTCAGTTTCTGCTTTTCGAGCGGGCCCGTGCTCTGGGCGAATGCCTCTTTGGCGGCCGCGAGCGGAAACAGCGAGGCCACGGCCGCCAGCGCGGTGCCCGAGCCGACCGCGCGCAGGAAGCGGCGCCGCAGCATGTCATCGGGAAACAGCGCGCGCATGATGGCGCCTTCGACGGCGCGCTCATGGAGCGCGTCGCCGGCCAGGGCCTGGTCGTGCTCGGCGGCGCTGGCGTGCTGGCCGCAGGCGCAGCTCAGTCGGCTGCGGGCGTCGAACGGATTGCGAAACAGAGACATGAGGAGCTCCGGGCGGTCAGTGGGGTTGGGGGGAGGCGGGGCTGGCCGTGGCGTATTCCACGTCTTCGCGATACAGGTCGTAGGCGCGGCGGTACTCCATTACGCGCGCGATCTCGTCGATCAGCGCTTCGGGGTGGCCGGCGCGGCGCAGCAGATGGAGGCCGAGATCGATGCCGGCCGAAGGCCCGGCGCAGGTGATGAGGCGGCCGCTGTCGACCACGCGGGCGCGGCGGGTGCGGCAGGCCGGGGCGAGCATCTCGAGGCGCGCGAGCGGCGCGCAGCCCAGGTGCGTGGCTTCGAGGCGGTCGGCCTCCTTGCGGCTGGTGGCGCACTGGCCGTCGAGCAGGCCCATGGCCGCGTAGATCCAGGCGCCTTCGCCCGTGGCGGCCAGCAGGCAGCGCTCGGGCAGCGCGGCGATGTAGCGGTGCAGACGGCGGTTGTGGATCTGTTGCCGCGCGCCCGGGCCGCCGGGTATCAACAGGGCGTCGATCGCCGGCGCGTCGCTCATCGCGAGGCCGGGCAGCAGCGTCAGGCCACTGGCGGTGCAGACGGCCTGCAGCGTGTCGCCGATCACGCAGACTTCGATCTCGGGATCGAAGCGGCGCGCGATCGACATCACGCCGTGCGGCGTTGCGTAGTCGAGGATCTCGGCATCGCGATATACATAGATGCCGAGCCGAAAGCCCGCGATTTTCATCCTGCTGCTGCTCCGAGTGGGTAGGCAGGAAGGATGATGCGGCGCGCGGGCGAACGCGCCTATCCCGGATTCAGTGATATGCGTGTAGTGGGCGCACTACGCGGTGCACGCCATGCGCCGCGCCGGTGCGCGAGGGTGTCTCATGCACCCAGCTGGTGCTCGTGGGCATACGAGACCAGCTCCACCAGCGAGCGCACGCGCAGTTTGTCGAAGATGCGCGAGCGGTAGGTGGAGATGGTGTTGGCGGACAGCGAGAGCTGCTCGCCGATCGCCGACACCGACTTGCCCGCCACCAGCAGCTGCAAGACCTGGAATTCGCGATCCGACAGGCTGTCGTGCGCCGCCTGGGCGCCGTCCTGGCGCACGTTGTGCGCAAGCAGTTCCGCGACCTCGGAGGTGATGTAGGGCCGGCCGGCGGCGGCGTTCACCAGCGCGCCGATCAGCGCCTCCGGATCGCAGCCCTTGTTGAGGTAGGCCTGCGCGCCGGCCCGCAGCGCCCGCACCGCGAACTGCGCTTCGGGATAGACCGAGAGCATGACCACGCCGACGCGCGGTTGCTCCGCGCGCACGGTCTTGAGCAGGTCCAGTCCGTCGCGCTCGCCCAGCGCCACGTCGAGCACGATCGCGTCGTAATGGCTGTTGCGCAATGCCCGCAGCGCGGCCGCGCCGTCGGCGGCTTCGTCGGCGCGGGCGATGCGTGGGTCCTCGGCGAGCAGGCGGGCGAGCCCGCGGCGGATGATGAGATGGTCGTCGACGATCAGGATGTGCAGGCTCATGGCGGGATCTCAGTCGTTGGCGTTCGTCAGCGCGGGCACGGGCAGCCCGTCGATCCGCAGGCTGGCGCGGGTGCCCGCGCCGGGCGCGCTGTCCAGAACCAGGTCGGCCCCGATGGCGCGGGCGCGCTCGCGCATGCCCAGAATGCCGAACGAGGTGGCGGCGGGCGTGGTGCTCATGCCCACGCCGTCATCCTCGACGGTGATGTCGAGCACGCCATCGCGCGCCGCGATGATGACGCTGGCGTGACGGGCACGGGCATGGCGCTGCACGTTGGTCAGCAGTTCCTGCACGATCCGGTAGACCTCGATCTCCGCAGCGCGGCCGAGCCGCAGGCGCTCCAGCGCGGGCGGACACAGGTAGCGGCAGACCAGGCCGCTGCGCGTCTGCACGTCTTGCAGCAGGCTCTCGAGCGCGGCCCACAGGCCCAGATGGTCGAGCACGACCGGGCGCAGATCGTTCAGGATCCGGCGCGTCGCGCCCATGGCGCTCGCGGTCACGTCCAGCATGCGGGCGAGATGCTGCTGCAATGCCGGCTCGGGCGGCAGGCGCCGGAGCAGCCAGTTCAGATCGAGCTGGAGCGCGGTGAACGACGCGCCGAGGTCGTCGTGGATGTTGCGGGCGATATGGGCTCGCTCTTCCTCGCGCAGGGTGCTCAGGTGGGCGGTGAGGCGGCGCAGCGTGTCGTGGGCGCGGCTGAGTTCGGCGGTGCGCTCGTCGACGCGGCGTTCGAGCAAGGCATGGGTGGCCTGCAGTTCGCGCTCGATGCGCTTGCGCGCGGAGATGTCCGCGAAGGTCACCACGGCGCCCACCACCTGATCGTTGTCGCGGATGGGATATGACGCGTACTCGGCAGGAAAGCTGCTGCCGTCGCGGCGCCACAGGACCTCGTCATCGACCTGCACGCCTTGCCCTTCACGAAAGGCCTGAAAGATGCGGCAGTCGTGCACCGGCATCAGCCGGGCGTCGGCGTGCGAGTGATGAATGAGGTAGTGCATGTTGCGCCCGATCACTTCGTCGGGCGTGTAGCCGAGCAGCGAGGCGCCCGCGCCGTTGATGAAGATGCACCGCCCGCGCAGGTCGATACCGTAGATGCCGGAGCCGGCCGACTCGAGCAGCATCTCGAGCTGGCGGCGCCATGCCGCGTGGTGCGACAGATGATTCAGGTCGGCGAACATGCGATGCCCCTTGGCGCAATGCCAAGGCAACGCCGGCGGCCGCGGAGGCGTCCGCGGCCAGACCATCCCCTGGCATTGTCTCTATGTCGAGCCCCATCGAACGTGCGGCTTCAGCCGGGCAGTGTAGCGAGGCCCCGAGGGCATGTCAGCGCAGGGTTTGCCCCCAGCGGTGCATTGCCGTTCTTTTCACACTATGAAATTTGCCGCGGCATTCGTGCAATCGTCTGTGTTAATTTTCGCGCCATTCTTGCAAAGCGCTGCAATAATCGTGACGTGGCCGGGTCATCGGGACGCCGGCCGCTCGCCCCGTCGCATCCAGAGGCCCGCCCACTATGAAAAACTTCACCCTGCGCCAGCGTATCGGGACCAGCTTCCTGGTCATTCTCGCGATCATGGCGCTCATGGTTGTCGTGGATTACCGGCGCCTGCTGCACATCGAGGCCGAGGCCGATCTCATCAACCGCGACGCCGTACCCGGCATCTACTACAGCACCTCGGTGCGCGCCGCCTGGTTTGGCGGCTTCGTGCTGGTGCAGGATGCGTACGTGCAGGAAGACGAGGGCGAGCGGCGCGCCGGCCTGGCCGGACTGCCGGCGAGCGACAAGGCGCTCGAAGAACTCTATACGGCGTATGAAAAAACCGTCATGCGCGATGACGACCGCCAGCTCTTCGAAGCCTTCAAGAAGGCGCTCGCCGACTACATGCGCATACGCGCTGCCGTGCTCACGCCGCAGATGCTGGGCAATCCCCAGCAGGCACGCGAGTACATCCGCACCCAGTTGCGCCCGGCCTTCTATGTCGGGCGAGACATCCTCGCGCAGATGGTGGCGGAAAACAAAAAGCAGGCCGACCAGGCGACCCAGGGCATTCAGGACGCCGTGGACAACGCCGAGTTCGGCATGCTGACCTCGCTGGGGCTGGCCATTCTGGCGGCGCTGATCTGCGGCTGGCTGCTGATGCGCGCGATTGCCAACCCGATGCGCACCATCGTGGGCACGCTCGAGACCACGGGCAGTGGCGACCTGTCGCGCCGGCTCAAGCTCGAGCGCAACGATGAATTCGCCATGATCGAGAACGGCTTCAACGGCATGGTCGACGAGCTGACCGGTCTGGTGGGCCGCACCCAGCGTTCGGCCGTGCAGGTCGCGACCTCGGTGACCGAGATCGCCGCCACGTCCAAGCAACAGCAGGCGACCGCCTCGGAAGTGGCCGCCACGACGACCGAGATCGGCGCGACCTCGCGCGAGATTTCCGCCACGTCGCGGGATCTGGTGCGCACCATGACCGAAGTGTCGGGCGCCGCGGAGCAGACCGCCTCGCTGGCCGGCAGCGGCCAGGTCGGCCTGGCGCGCATGGAAGACACCATGCGCAACGTGGTCGATGCCGCGGGCTCGGTCAACACCAAGCTGGCCGTCCTGAACGAGAAGGCCGGCAACATCACGCAGGTGGTCACCACCATCAACAAGGTGGCCGATCAGACCAACCTGCTGTCGCTGAACGCCGCGATCGAGGCCGAGAAGGCGGGCGAGTACGGCCGCGGCTTCGTCGTGGTCGCCACCGAGATTCGCCGTCTGGCCGACCAGACCGCCGTCGCGACCTACGACATCGAGCAGATGGTCCGCGAGATCCAGTCCTCGGTGTCCGCGGGCGTGATGGGCATGGACAAGTTCTCGGAAGAGGTCCGCCGCGGCATGAACGAAATGCAGCAGGTCGGCGACCAGCTCAATCAGATCATCCAGCAGGTCCAGACGCTGGCGCCGCGCGTGCAGATGGTCAACGAGGGCATGCAGGCCCAGGCGACCGGGGCGGAACAGATCAACCAGGCCCTGCAGCAGCTGAGCGACGCCGCGCAGCAGACCGTCGAATCGCTGCGCCAATCGAGCCTGGCCATCGACGATCTCACGCTCGTGGCCAACGACCTGCGCAACGGCGTGTCGCGCTTCAAGGTCTGACGCGTCCACCCGGACCCGCCCGCCATGGCCAGCCTGCCCGCCGCCGCCCCGCCCACCAGCCATATCGGCGGGCGCCGGCTCTATCTGCTGTTTCGTATCGGCCAGGACCGCTATGCGCTCGAGGCGCGCGATCTCGTGACCGTGCGGCCGCTGGTGCAGCTCAAGGGGATCCCGCACGCCCCGGACTACGTGGCGGGGGTGTTCGATCATGAAGGCGTGCCCGTGCCGGTGGTGGACGTGAGCGCGCTGGCCGGTGCCGGCCCCGCGCCCCGTCTGACCAGCACCCGCATGGCGCTGGCGCGCTATCGCCCGGATCCCGGCGGCGCATCGCATGTGCTTGGCCTGATCCTGCCCGGCGCCACCGAAACCGCCCACTTCGACCCCGCGGCCTTCCAGCCCAGCGGCGTCACGCAGGAGCAGGCCCGGTATCTCGGGCCGGTGCTCAACGACGCGCGGGGCATGGTGCAGAAAGTCTATGTGCAGGACCTGCTGACCGACGCGGCGCGGGCCCTGCTGTTCGTCGCCGCAGAGGGTGCGGCATGAATCTGCTGCCGGAGTTCAGCGCGATGCTCAAGCGCGAGATCGGCCTGGACACCGGCTCGGTGGGGCAGGCCGCCATCGAACGCGCGGTGCGGTTGCGGCTGAGCGCCTGCGGCATCCACGACGAGCAGGCCTACCTGCAGCACGTGCAGATTTCCGCGGCCGAGCGCCAACAGTTGATCGAAGCGGTGGTGGTGCCGGAGACCTGGTTCTTCCGCTATCCCGAATCGCTCGTGACGCTCGCGGAGCTCGCGCGCAAGCGCCTGCAGAACTCGGCGGGCGTGGGCCTGGTGCGCGTGCTCAGCATTCCCTGTTCGACCGGCGAAGAACCGTATTCGATCGCCATGGCCTTGCTCGATGTCGGCGTGCCGGCCGATCAGGTCGTGATCGATGCCATCGACATCAGCGAGCGGGCGCTCGAGACCGCACGCAACGGGCGCTACGGCCGCAACTCGTTTCGCGGCGAAGACCTGTCGTTTCGTGACCGGCATTTCGCGGGCGAGGCCGATGGCACGTATGTGCTGGCACCCGCGCCGCGCCGTGGCGTGCGCTTCGTTCAGGGCAATCTGTTCGATGCCGGCCTGCTGCAAGACCAGCTCCCCTACGATTTTGTGTTCTGCCGCAACTTGCTCATTTATTTCGATACTGCCACGCAGGACCGCGCGATCCAGGTGCTCGCGCGCCTGACGCGACCGGAGGGTGTGATGTTCTTCGGTCCGGCCGAGGCCAGCCTGCTGACGGCGCGCGGCTATGCCGCGGTGGCCTCGCCGCGGGTGTTCGCGTTCTATCCCCGCACCCGCGCCGACGGCGCGCATGGCAGTCACGGCGGGCGTCCCGGGTCCGGCATGCAGCCACTCAAGCCCGCGGCTGCCGCTCCGACGTCGTTTGCTCGGCGGGTGGGGGCGGGCGCCGCGGCATCGCCAGCCGCGGCGCGGGCCGCCGTGCCCCGCGCCACGCCGCGCTTCGCGGCGCCGCCCGCCGCCACGGCGGCCACAGCGGCCACGGCGGCCGACGCCGCGCTGGACGAGGTGACGGCGCTGGCCGATCAGGGACGGCTCGAAGACGCGCTGGCAGCCTGCAACCACTATGTGGCCACCCACGGCGGTAGCGCACGCGCGTTTCATCTGAGCGGTCTGTTGCACGACGCGGCCGGACGGCCGCGCGACGCCGAGTCGGCCTATCGCAAGGCGCTTTATCTGGCGCCGCGCCACCGCGAGGCCTTGCTGCATCTTGCGGCGCTGGTCGCGGCCCGCGGCGACGCCGAGGGTGCGCAGCGTCTGCAGGAGCGCGCGCAGCGCGCGGGAGACGGCCATGAATGAGCTTCGCGGCGATCTGCCCGATGTGGACGACTGCTGGAATCGTATCGGGATTCATGGCGATGGCAGCTGCGAGCGATTGCGCGAGCATGTGCATTGCCGCAACTGCGCCGTTTATGCCAGCGCCGCGCGTCAGCTGCTGGACCGCATTCCGGTGCAGACCGCCTCGGCGCAGAGCGTCGCGCCGCTGTCCGCGCCGTTGTGGCACGCGTCCGACGAGCGAGCGCTCGTCGTGCTGGTGTTCCGCGTGGCGCGCGAATGGCTGGCCTTGCCGTCGCGCGCATTGATCGAAGTGGCCGCGCCGCGTCCGATCCACAGCCTGCCGCACCGGCGGGATCGCGCGGTGCTCGGCCTGACCAACGTGCGCGGCACCTTGACCGTGTGCGTGTCGCTGGCCCGTCTGCTGGAACTCGAAGGCGGCGGTGTGCGTGACCGGGCCGAGGCGCGCGTGCTGGTGTTCGGCGGCAAGGATCGCCGGCTGGTGCTGCCGGTGGACGAAGTCTCGGGCATGCATAGCGTGACGGGCGCTGCCCTCGAGGCCCTGCCTAGCACGCTGGCGCAAGCGCCCGTCAAGTTTTCGCGTGGGGTGATACGGGTCGATGGCCGGGCCGTGGGCCTGCTCGACGAATCGCTGCTGAAGCAGGCCCTGGAACGGAGTCTCGCGTGAATCCCGATCAGATGCGCGACGCCTCGCTGCTCGAGCTGTTTCAGCTGGAGACCCGCACGCAGGTGCAGGTGCTCAACCACGGTCTGCTGGCCCTCGAACAGGATCCGGTATCGGCCCAGCATCTCGAGGACTGCATGCGGGCCGCGCATTCGCTCAAGGGCGCGGCACGCATCGTCGATCTCGATCCGGCCGTGCGCATCGCGCACGCCATGGAAGACTGCCTGGTCGCGGCCCAACAGGGGCGGCTGCGGCTCGCGGCCTCGGATATCGACGCGCTGCTGGCCGGCGCCGACCTGCTGCAACGCGTGGCCGAGCCCGGCGCCCAGCTGGACGCCGAGATCGATGCGCTGGTGGCGCGCCTGAGCGCGCAGCCTCCCGCCGTCCCCGCGCCGCCGGTGTTCCGGCCGACCGCGCCGGCGATGATGCCGCCGGCCGCCGATCCGGTCGGCTCGCCCGCCCTGTCGCATCCCGCCTCCGTGCCCATGCCCATGCCAGCGGCCGCGCCCGCCGCGCCGTCGACCGCGCCGCCCGAGTCCGCCACCGCGCTGCCGAGCCGCCGCAGCGGGGATCAGAGCGAGCGCGTCGAACGCAATGCGGATGGCGAGCGCGTGTTGCGCGTGACCGCCGACACGCTCAATCAATTGCTGGGGCTGTCGAGCCAGACGCTGGTCGAATCGCACTGGATGGCGCCGTTCTCGGCGTCGATGCTGCGGCTCAAGCGGCTGCAGGCGCAAGCGGGCCGCGCGCTGGACGTGGTGCGCGCGGAAGGCGAAGGCGCGCTGGCGCAGGCCGCCTTGCAGGACGCGACGCGCCTGCTGCAACAGTGCCAGCAGGAGCTGACCTCGCGTCTGAGCGAGGTCGACGATTTCGGCTGGCGCATGTCGCACCTGGCGCAGCGCCTCTACGACACCGCGCTGGCCTGCCGCATGCGGCCATTCGGCGATGGTCTGGGTGGCATGCCGCGCATGGTGCGCGATCTGGGGCGCTCGCTGGGCAAGCAGGTGCGCCTGGAGATCCGCGGCGAAGCCACCGAAGTCGATCGCGACATCATGGAGAAGCTCGACGCTCCGCTCATGCAGCTGCTGCGCAACGCGGTCGACCACGGTATCGAGGATGCCGCCACGCGCGCGGCGGCGGGCAAGCCCGCCGAGGGCGTGGTGACGCTGTCGGCGCGCCATAGCGCCGGCATGCTGCTGATCGAACTGGCGGACGACGGCGGAGGCATCGACCTCGACCGGCTGCGGCGCGAGGTGGTGGAACGCAAGCTCACCACCACCGAGACGGCGGAGCGCCTGAGCGAAGCCGAGCTGCTCGAATTCCTTTTCCTGTCCGGTTTCTCGACCCGGTCGGCCGTGACGGAGATCTCGGGACGCGGCGTGGGTCTGGATGTCGTCCAGACCATGGTTCGCAAGCTGCGCGGCACCGTGCGGGTGCACCAGACGCTCGGGCAGGGCACGCGCTTCGTGCTCGAGATGCCGCTGTCGCTGTCGGTGGTGCGCAGCCTGCTGGTCGAGGTGGGCGGCGAGATCTACGCATTCCCGCTGGCGTACGTGGCGCACGCGCTGCAGGTGCCGGTCGCCGACATCGAGCAGCTCGAGGGGCATCCGCATTTCCGCTTCCAGAACCGCCAGATCGGCCTGGTTTCGGCACGGCAGTTGCTGCGCTACGATGGGGAGGCCGCGTCCCGCGACGAGGTGGCGGTGGTGGTGCTGGGCGACCATGACCAGTTCTACGGCGTGGCGGTCGACCGGTACATCGGCGAGCGAACTCTGGTGGTGCAGCCCCTCGATCCGCGCCTGGGCAAGGTGCAGGACGTGCTGGCAGGCTCGCTGATGGACGACGGCACGCCCTTGTTGATTCTCGACGTCGAGGATCTGCTGCATTCGGTGCAGAAGCTGATCGACGGCGGCGGGGTGGGCCGGGTCGAACACCGGGCCCAGGAACGGGTCGCGTCGCGACGCAAGCGCGTGCTGGTGGTCGACGACTCATTGACGGTGCGTGAGTTGGAGCGCAAGCTGCTGCTCAACCGAGGTTACGATGTGGCGGTCGCGGTCGACGGCATGGATGGCTGGAACATGCTGCGTGCCGAGCCGTTCGATCTGGTAGTAACCGATGTCGACATGCCGCGCATGGATGGCATCGAGCTGGTCTCGCGGATCAAGGCGGATCCGCAGTTGCAGGTTTTGCCGGTGATGGTGGTTTCTTACAAAGATCGCGAGGAGGATCGGCGCCGCGGGCTGGATGCGGGTGCTGATTACTACCTGGCGAAGGGCAGCTTCCATGACGACGCCCTTCTGGACGCCGTCGCAGACCTGATCGGGAATCCTGGATCGTGAGAATAGCGATCGTCAATGATATGCCGCTGGCCGTCGAGACCTTGCGGCGCGCGTTGTCGCTGGAACCGGACTTCACCGTCGCCTGGGTGGCCACCGATGGCGCGCAGGCCGTGGCGCATTGCGCCCACGACCGGCCCGACGTGATCCTGATGGATCTCATCATGCCCGAGATGGGCGGGGCGGAGGCCACGCGCCGCATCATGGCCGACTCGCCCTGCGCCATCGTCATCGTCACCTCCGACATGACGCGCAACACGGCGGGCGTGTTCGAGGCGATGGGCCACGGTGCACTCGACGCCGTCGATACGCCGGTGCTGGGTGGCGCCGACCCGCGTGCCGCGGCCCAGCCGCTGCTGCGCAAGATCCGCAATATCGGCTGGCTGATCGGGCGTTACGGCAAGACCCGACCCACGCTGGCGCCGGTCACGGCCAGCGCGTCGTCGCCGGGGTCGCAGCGCATGGTGGTCATCGGCGCCTCGGCCGGCGGGCCGCCGAGCCTGGCCAAGCTGCTGTCCGCGCTGCCGGTCAACTTTCCGGCGGCTGTCGTGCTGGTGCAGCATGTGGATGCCATATTCGCGGCCGGCATGGCGAGCTGGCTCAACGACCAGGTGGCGCTGCCGGTGCGGCTGGCGGCGCACGGCGAGATGCCGGCACCGGGCGAAGTGCTGCTGGCCGGCACCGACGATCACCTCGTGATGCAGGAGGATGGTAGGCTCGCCTATACCCGCGAGCCCCGCGAGAGCCTGTACCGGCCGTCGATCGATGTGTTTTTCCACAGCGTGGCGCGCCATTGGCGAGGCTCGGTCGTGGGCGTGCTGCTTACCGGAATGGGGCAGGACGGCGCCCAGGGACTGAAGGCCTTGCGCGATCGCGGCTGTCTCACCATCGCGCAGGATCAGGCCACCAGCGCGGTGTATGGCATGCCCAAGGCCGCGGCGGCGCTGGGCGCAGCCAAGGAAATCAAGCCGCTGGAGACGATCGCGCCGAGACTGGTGCAGGCGTTTGCCTGACGCGCGTCGTCATCATGACATCAAGGAACTCAAACTATGTACCCTCCTAACGACGATCGGCCAGAGCAGGCGGTTGTGCAACCGCATGCCGCGATGGTGTTGTTGGTGGATGACCAGGTCATGGTGGGCGAGGCAATCCGGCGTGCGCTGGCGTCCGAGCCCAATGTCGACTTTCATTACTGCTCCGATCCGCACGAAGCGCTGCAGGTCGCGATTCAGACGCGCCCCACCGTGATCCTGCAGGATCTGGTGCTGCCGGGCGTCGATGGCCTGACGCTGGTGCAGGCGTACCGGTCGCATCCCGTCACGCGCGATATCCCGATCATCGTGCTCTCGACGAAAGAGGATCCCGAAATCAAGAGCGCGGCCTTCAGTGCCGGCGCCAACGATTATCTGGTCAAGCTGCCCGACACGATCGAGCTGGTCGCGCGCCTGCGCTATCACTCGCGCTCGTACCTGGCGATGGTCCAGCGCGACGAGGCCTATCAGGCCTTGCGGCAGAGCCAGCAGCAACTGCTCGAAAGCAATATGGAGCTGCGCCGCCTGACCAACTCCGACGGCCTGACCGGCCTGGGCAATCGGCGCTATCTCGATGAGTATCTGGGCGCCGAGTGGGCGCGGGCGGCGCGCGACGGGCGCGAGATCAGTCTGCTCATGATCGACGTCGATCATTTCAAGGCCTACAACGATATCTACGGGCACATTGCCGGCGACGAGGCGCTAAAGCGCGTGGCCGGCACCATCTTCGCCTGCTGCGATCGTTCCACCGACCTGGCCGCGCGCTTCGGCGGCGAGGAGTTCGCGATGGTGCTGCCCGGCAAATCCTCGGGCGCCACCCGCCTGATCGCCGAAAAGCTGCGGCGGGCGGTCGAGGCCATGCAGATCCCGCACGCGGGCGGCAGCGGCCAGTGGCTCACCATCAGCGTCGGCGCGGCCACGCTCTCGCCCAACGGCGAGCGCCCGAGCACCGAGCTGATCCAGGTGGCCGATCGCGGGCTCTATCAGGCCAAGCGCCAGGGCCGCAACCGGGTCGTCGGCGGCGAGCCCGGGGCGGGCGACGGCCTCGAGCCGGGCGCGGCAGACCCCCCGCCGCGCCACTGACATTGCCGTCACCCCCAACGCCGCGCCTGTCGCGGCGTTTTTCATGGCGCGCGCGGATGCGGCAGCGGCCAGATACAAATCGCCGAAATATTGCGTTATGTCGACAAAATGGCGCGTTGTTGCAAGTTTGCGCTTAGTGGGCGAGCGGGCGCGGGTGTAAACTCTCGTAAATTCTAAGTGGAATTGTCACAATTTGTGGGCATGCTGACAGCGCCCGGACGCGCCGCCGTCCGACTGAGCTGGACTTGCGCGCTTCCTCACTATTTACCCCGCAGCCACGGCCATGGACCAAGAAGATTACCTGGTGACGACGCCTCTCGAGATCGCGCACCTGATGCTCACCATTTTGCAACGCCAGAGTCTGGTGTTCGTTCATGTTCCGGGCCGCCCGATCAACAGTGTGACCTCGATCCTGGCCGTTGACGCGCAGCGCGGCACCCTGGTGCTCGACGCCGCCCAGGAACACGCGATCAACGAACGCATCGCCGCCGGCGATCGCGTGTCGTTCGAGACCGCACTCGACAATATCCGCGTGGCCTTCTCCGGCCGCAACGTGCGGGTAGGCGAGTACGAGGGCCGTCCGGCCCTGATCATGCCCCTGCCGGAATCGGTCTCGCGCATGCAGCGCCGCGACTCCTTCCGCATCGAAGTGCCGGTGCTCAAGCCCGCCACCTGGTCCATGTCGGGCCGCCGCCTGACGCTGTCGCTCAAGGACATCAGCTCCACGGGTCTGGCGCTGGTCGACGACGCGCAGGAGCTCGACGTCACGCCCGGCGGAGATTTCGAGGGCGTCCTGAGCCTGCCCGACATCGGCGCTTTCGCCATCACGCTGCGCGTGGTCCATCACAACGATCACGAGGCCAGCCGCGGCAAGACCCTGCGCCGCGTCGGCTGCTCGTATGTGAATCTCGAGGCCCCCACGCGCATCCGCATCCAGGCCTACGTCAACAACCTGCAGCGCGAGCAGATCGCGCGCCAGCGCGGCAATTGAGCCCGCGGCGCGCCGGTGAGCGCGCCGCTCCCTTCTAATGCAACGGCACCCCCGGCAGTGACGCGCGTGGCGTCACGAGCTCGGGGTCCGCGATCATGGCCATCACGTCACAGGGCTCGAACGGCACCTTGAACCGATGGGACAGCAGCGCCATGGCCTGGGCGGTGGCGGTGATATCCAGCGCCTCCAGCGCCAGCAGATAACCCGCCAGCTCCGCGTCCGTGGCGGCGAGATCCAGCAGCTTCAGAACATTTTCCTTGCTCATGGTGATCTCCTGCTCGAAGACCCGCCTGGCCCAGGAAACGCGCAGCGCGCGTTCGTGGCGGCACCGGGCGGGTGAAGAATCCCGTCGGGGGCCGGGGGCTCAGCGGTAGGCCCGGCGCAGGGCCGCGCGCGCCAGCAGGCGCGTGGAGTCCAGCGTGGGCATGCCGCAATTCGTATCGTCCAGAACCAGGGGCAGCTCGGTGCACGCGAGCGCGATGCCGTCGCAGCCATCGAGCCGGAACTGCGCGGCGATCTTGCACAGCCGGTCGATCGACGAGGAGCGCTGCACGCCCTTGACCAGCTCGTCCATGATGATCCGGTCGATCGTCGCGCGCGTGTCGGCATCGGGGCGCACGCATTGCAGTCCGCGTGCGGACAGCGCGGTCGGGTACACCTCGCTTTCGGTGAGCCAGCGGGTGCCCATCACGGCGACCCGCCGCAGCCCTTGCTGCGCGGCGTGGCGCGCCACTTCGTCGGCGATATGCAGCCACGGCAGCGGCGAACGCGCCTCGATATGGGGCAGTGCCTGATGGATGGTGTTGTCGGGGCAGATCAGAAACTCGGCCCCGGCTTCTGCGAGGTGATGCGCCGACGAGAGCATCAGCGCGCCGAGTCCGTCGATATCGTCGGCCTGCAGGCGTTGCACGTAATCGGCGAGCGAGTGGCCGTGCAGCAGGATGTCGGGGTGAGCATAGGGCCGGCCCGCCAGACCCGGGGCCTCGGCGCACAGCGTGCGATAGCAGAGTGCGGCCCCTTCGGCGGAACAAGCGACGATACCGATACGCAAAGGCATGGGAATCTCCGGCGAGCGGGCGCTGCTCGCGCCCTGACCTCCACTATAGGGCACCTTGGCCGGATTGGCGCATGTTTGACCTCGATCAAGGCCCGGGCCGGGGCGCGTAACTACTATGGTTCTGCCGCGGCTTTTCCCCGAACCGGTCGCGGCAATTCGCAATAGGAACCTCGAGTTGGCCCCGGGCTTCGCGCCCGGGGCACTTTTTTTTGGGCTGACGCAGTGCGGGGCAGGGCCCGCTGCCGCGCCGGGGGCGCCCGGCGCACGAACGCCCGGCCGCCCGGGTGCCGTCGTGCGCGGGGTTACGGCGCGGGCGTGGCCGGCATCGACTCGATCACCTGACGCACGAGCGCCTGGTGACCTTGCGCGTTATCGGCGCGCGACACGATCTGCACCACCGCCAGCTTGGGCCCGGAGCCCGCCAGCAGACTGGTCGAGACGATGGGCGCGCCGTTCATGGTGCTGGTCGCGTCGATCTGCCGCAGGCCCAGGCCTTTGCTCACGAGCGACTTCTCGCCCGTCTTCTTGTAGTCGGCGGAGATCTGTTTCTGCTGCTCCATGAAGCCCACGGCCGCGCCGGTCAGGAAGGCCGCATCGTTATCGGATGTCTCGACGCCGCTCATGGTGGGCGTCTCGCTGACGACGATGACCTGGCGCGACTCCTGCTGCACGTAGAGCTTGCCTTCGGCCCCGGCGGTGCCGTTCTGCGCGGTGCCGGCGGGCAGGTCGCTGGCCGTGAAGGACTGCGGCAATTTGAAGTTCAGCTTGCCGCCGAGCGCGCTCACCTGCTGCAGTTGAGCGGGGGCGGCCGGCGTAGCGACGCCCGGCGCAGGGGCGGCCGGTTTGGCGGCCTCTGGCTTGGCGGTTTCCGGTTTCGCCGTGCCCGGCGTAGTGACGCCCGGCGCAGGGGCGGCCGGCGCTGCGGTGCCCGGCGCTGCGGCGACCGGGTCGGCGGCGTGGGCCGCTTGCAGGCCCAGCGCGCCCAAGGCGAGGCTGAGGGCGGCGGCTGTCGTTTTGGCGGTACGGAATGACATGCGCGAGGCTCCTACAGTGAAAGTCGGTAGGGCCATCCTACAGACCGGCCGACCATCATGTCAGGCCAGGCGCTTTCCGATTGCAGGAATGCTTTACGAGTTATGGCTGCGGGTGCGGCGCCGCATGCCGCCGCACCCCGGTGTCGTCAGGGCACCAGCGACAGGCCGATACGGAATTGCGATTCGTTGCGCTGGTTGTAGCCCAGCAGCGTTTCGCCATAGCCGTTGAAATACTGCAGATGCAGATAGCCGTTCATGTTGAGGAACGTGCGCTTGAGCGGCCAGTTGAAATCGAGTTGCGTGGTGCGGCGCTTCGCGTCGCCCTGGCGGTACATGGCCGACACGACGGCGCCGCCGTCCTGCTCCCAACGCAGCTTCCAGTCGACGTGGCCGGCGTAGTCGGAGTAGTCGCGGTTTTCGCTGGCGACGCCGAAGTAGCTTTTCACCCGCGGCGCGAACGACAGTGTGCTGCCGCTATCGAACCGATAGAACAGCGCCGGTTCGATATAAGCGTCGTTCACCGAGCGCGAATCCTCGCCGTCCTTGCCGTTTGAACGATGTTCGACGCCGGTGTTCATGCCCACGCGCCAGTTCTGGCTCTGCGAGGTCCAGAGGCTGTTGTTGAGCCAGAACACGCTCGGGTTGAACGTGGTGTCGATGAAGGGCATCGAGTCGCCCTGCAGGTCCCACAGCGAGGTCTGGGTATAGCCGAGATAGAAGTTCTCGCCCCAGGTGGCCGGGCGGTCGCCCGCGGGGCTGAACAGACGGTATTTGGCGCTGAGCTGGAAGCGCGCCGTGGTCTGGTCGCGCGTGCCGATCGAGAAGTACATCGGCTGGTACTCGGACAGCGCCGAGCGGAAGTTGTCGAAGGCCGAGCTCGGCGTGCCGGTGCGGGCTTCGACGCGGGCGACCTGCACCGGCGACGGACCCTGATCGGGCTGGGCGCCGGCCGCCGTCACGACCGCGGGCGGCACGGGCTCGCCGGTGGCGGGTTCGGTGACCGGCACGGCGGCGGGCGCGGCCGCGACCGCGGCACCGGCATGGACGGCGCCGGTCGTGTCCAGCGCCATCATGGCGCTTTCGCCCTCGATCGACACCGCCTGCAGGCCGGATGCCTCGGCGGGCACCTCGGCGGTCCAGGCCAGACGCGCGAAGTTGTTGACCGGCACGCTGAGCGGCGTGGTCTCTCCCTGCAACTTGGCCAGCGTCCGGACGGTCTTGCCGTCCGCGCCGCGCCATTGCAGCACCAGCTGCGCGGGCGGCTGCCAGCGCGAGCGGGCGTCGCCATCGTTGAAATAGACGGCCTCGACGCGCACGGTATCGCCGGGCGCGGCGGCGGGGCGGTCGAGACGGTAGGAAACACCGGCCTGGGCCGCAAAGGCGGCGAACAGGGGTGCGGCTGCGCCGAGCACGAGCAGGGCGGGGTGCGCGGCGCGGGAGCGGCGCACGGGACGAGACTGGACCATGAGTCAGGGGGAGGGATAACGATGACGAGGCACTGTAGCACTCGGCACGCAACGCACCGCTACCGCTTGTAAGAAGCGTCTCGAAACCACATCACCGGAGCGGCGGCGCCGCTCCGGCCTTGCCGTTTATTCGCCGAACTTGATGCCCTGGGCCAGCGGCAGCGCGCGCGAATAGTTGATGGTGTTGGTGGCGCGCCGCATGTAGTTCTTCCAGGCATCGGAGCCCGACTCGCGGCCGCCGCCCGTTTCTTTTTCGCCGCCGAACGCGCCGCCGATCTCGGCGCCCGAGGTGCCGATGTTGACGTTGGCGATGCCGCAGTCGGAGCCGGACGCGGACAGGAAGGTCTCGGCCTCGCGCAGGTCGTTCGTGAAGATCGCCGACGACAGGCCCTGCGGCACGTCGTTCTGCAGCGCGAGCGCCTCGTTGAAATCGGTGTAGCGCAGCACGTACAGGATGGGCGCGAAGGTCTCGTGGCGCACCACATCGGTCTGGCCGGGCATTTCCGCGATGGCGGGGCGCACGTACCAGGCCTGGGGATAGCTGTCGGCCAGCAGACGTTCGCCGCCCGTCACCGTGCCGCCCTGTTCGCGCGCGGCCTTGAGGGCATCCTGCATGGCATCGAACGCGCTCTGGTCGATCAGCGGCCCGACCAGCGTGGACGGCTCGAGCGGGCTGCCCACGGTGGCGCTGGCATAGGCGCGCTTGAGCTTGGCGAGCAGTGCGTCCGCCACGTCTGCGTGCACGATGAGGCGGCGCGTGGTGGTGCAGCGCTGACCGGCGGTGCCGATGGCGCCGAACACGATGCCGCGCGCGGCCATGTCGAGGTCGGCGCTGGGGCCCACGATGATGGCGTTGTTGCCGCCGAGTTCGAGCAGGACGCGGCCGAAGCGCTGCGCCACGCGCGGGCCCACCTGGCGGCCCATGCGGGTGGAGCCCGTGGCCGACACGAGCGCCACGTCATGCGAATCGACCAGGGCTTCGCCCAGCGCGCGGCCGCCGATCAGGACCTCGGAGAGCCCCGCGGGCGCATCGCCGAATTGCTGCGCCACGCGCTGGAACAGCGCCTGGCAGGCCAGCGCGGTCAGCGGCGTTTTTTCGGAAGGCTTCCAGACGACGGCATTGCCGCACACCAGGGCCAGCGCCGTATTCCAGGACCACACGGCAACCGGGAAGTTGAACGCGCTGATGACGCCGACCACGCCCAGCGGATGCCAGGTTTCCATCATGCGATGGCCCGGGCGCTCGGACGCGATGGTGAGGCCATAGAGCTGGCGCGACAGGCCGACCGCGAAATCGCAGATGTCGATCATCTCCTGCACTTCGCCTTCGCCCTCGGCCAGGATCTTGCCGGCCTCGAGCGCGACCAGGCGGCCGAGCGCCGATTTGTGCGCGCGCAGCGTCTCGCCGTACAGGCGCACCAGTTCGCCGCGGCGCGGCGCCGGCACGTCGCGCCAGGCGTGGCTCGCGTGGCGGGCACGCGTGATGGCGGCGTGCGCCTGGGCCACCGTGTGTTCCGGGACCTGCGCCAGGATGGCGCCATCGATGGGACTGCGCGCGGGCAGGCTGCCATTCGACAGGGCGGCCGGGTCCAGGCCGAGTTCGCGCAACAGCGCCGTAAGCGTTTCCATGGCCATTCCTCGTGTTGGGGTGAGCGGATTCAGGGTAAAGCCTAAGTCGTTTTTCGGAGAAAAAATTTACTATACGAAACTCCGGCGTCAAATGCGAAATCTTTTTCGCGCATCGTCCGCCGGGGTTTTGGAGAGGTCTACCGATGTCCCAGCCGCTGGTGCAGGTGCAGTCCGTAAGCAAGACCTACGCGCGTCCCGGCCAGGCGCCGCATGCCGCGCTGACCGAGGTCGATTGCGAACTGGATCGCGGCGAGGTGCTGGTCGTGATCGGACCCTCCGGCTCGGGCAAGAGCACGCTGCTGCGCACGCTCAACGCGCTCGAGTCGATCGATTCGGGTTCGATCCGCATCGACGGCGTGTCGCTCACCGACCCGTCCACCGACCTCAATCGCTGGCGCACCGACGTGGGCATGGTGTTCCAGCACTTCAATCTGTTCCAGCATCGCACCGCGCTCGACAACATCGTGCTGCCGCAACGCGTGGTGCGGGGCCACGGCGCCACCGAGGCACGCGAGCGCGCCCAGGCGCTGCTCGAGCGCGTCGGCATCGGCGAGCTGGGCGATCGCTATCCCAGCCAGCTTTCGGGCGGCCAGCAGCAGCGCGTGGCGATCGCGCGCGCGCTGGCCATGCAACCCAAGGTCATGCTGTTCGACGAGGCCACCTCGGCGCTCGATCCCGAAACCGTCGGCGGCATTCTCGCGTTGATGCGCGAGCTGGCCCACGAGGGCATGACGATGGCCGTCGTCACGCATGAGATGGGCTTCGCGCGCGACGTGGCCGACGAAATCATGTTCATGGACGCCGGCCGGGTGCTCGAGCGCGCCACGCCCACCGACTTCTTCAGCCAGCCGCGCCATCCGCGCACCCGCGCGTTTCTCGACCAGATTCTTTGAAGCGGCGCCGCGTCGCGGCGTCGTGCAGGGCAGTGCCAGCAGTTCCGGAACCGGTGCAGAGAGGCCGGCAGCCGCCACGTAGCGGCTTTCACATCACCAAGGCGATAAGGGGTATCACGATGCGCAAGATCAAACACTGGTTGGGCCTGGCCACGCTGGCCGTGGCCGCGATAGGCGCCAGCACGGGGGCGCGGGCCGACGAGCTGGCCGATATTCTCAAGCGCGGCGAGCTGCGCGTGGCGGTCCAGACCTCCGGTCCGCTGATGAGTTTCATGGACAAGAACGGCAAGCGCACGGGTCTGGCGGTGGTGCTGGCGCAGCGCATGGCCGACGACCTGGGCGTGAAGCTGGTGCTGCAGGATTACGACTGGAAGGGTCTGATCCCGGCGCTGCTCTCGAACAAGGCCGACATGATCGCTGCCGACATGACGCCCACGCCGCAGCGCGCGGCGCAGATTCTGTTCTCGGTGCCGATGTTCTATGCCGACACGGTCGCCGTGGTGCCGAAAGACTCGCCGCACAAGGCCTACGCCGACCTCAACAAAGAGGGCGTGACCGTGGGCGCGCTGGGCGCGAGCACGTACTCCGAGGTGTCGAAGAAGATGCTGCCCAAGGCCACGCTTAAAGAGTTCTCCGGCGGCAGTGCGCCGGTGGGCCAGGCGCTGTCCTCCGGCCGTCTCGACGCCGGGATCATGTCGCTCTCGACCGCCAACCAGTTTCTGGCCGACTTCAAGAACCTGCGGGTGCTCGACGGCGTGATGGTGCGCGAGCCGCTCGCCTTCGCCGTGGGCCCCAACGCCATCCGCCTGAAGCTCTGGCTGGATAACTGGCACGCCCTCAAGACGGCCGACAAGACGCTGCCCGAGACCGTGGAGTATTGGTACTCGACCGAGTGGAAGAAGGATCACTGACGCGGGATCGGGTCCATGGACTGGTTGCTGAATTGGCTGCTTGATTATTACAACTGGCGCATCGTCGTCCAGTACACGGACCCATTCCTGCGCGGGCTGGGCAATACCCTGATCGCCGCCGGCGCCAGCCTGGTGCTGGCGGTGATGCTGGGTGTCCCGCTCGCGCTGGCGCGCATGTCGTCGCGCGCCCTGTTTTGGCGGCCGGTGGCGGGGTACGTGCAGTTCGTGCGTGCGACTCCGCTGCTGGTGCAGATCTATCTCGTCTATTACGCGCTGCCGGAGATCATTCCGGCCTCCAAGGGCTGGAGCGAGATGTGGTTCGGTATCGTGGCGCTCACGCTGCATCACGGCGCGTATGTGAGCGAAATCGTCCGCTCGGGCATCGAGTCGGTGCCGCGCGGCCAGATCGAAGGGGGCAAGGCCGTTGGCATGAGCTACCTGCAACGGCTGCGCTACATCGTGTTGCCGCAGGCGTTCGTGAACACGCTGCCGCCCCTCATCGGGCAGGCCGCGGTCCTGATCAAGGACACGTCGCTGCTGTCGCTCATCGCCGTGTTCGAGCTGGTGGCCGCCGGAGTCCTGATGAATAGCGAGCGCGTGGTGCCCAGCGAGAGCTTCCTGACGATCGCCGCGGGTTATCTGGTCATCTATGCCGTGATGCTGATGCTGTCCAAAGGCGTGCGCATCTGGCTGGCCGGTCCGGCCTGGAACGCGAGGTAAGCATGCAGGAATACATCGATACCGCCGTTACGGTGATGCCGTTCCTGCTCAAGGGCTTTCTCGTCACGCTGAAGATCTCGTTCGTCTCCATCATCGCCGGATCCCTGCTGGGCTTCGTGCTGGGCGTGATCCGCAGCTATCGGATCCCGGTCGTGCACACGCTGGTAGGGCTCTATATCCATGCGCTGCGCGGTACGCCGTTCCTGGTGCAGCTGTATCTGGTGTACTTCGTGCTGCCCAAGGTCGACATCGACTGGCTGCATTGGGAGTCCAGCACAGCGGCCTTCGTGGCGCTGTCGATCTACACCTCGAGCTACGTGGCCGAGATCGTGCGGGGCGCCATCGAGTCGGTGCCGCGCGGCCAGACCGAAGGCGCGATGACGCTGGGTCTGAAGCCGCTGCAGGTGTTGTGGCTGGTGATTCTGCCGCAGGCCATGCGTCTGATTGTGCAGCCCATGAGCGGTGTCTACGTGATGTTGATCAAGAGCACCGCCGTGCTGGCCGTGGTCGGGCTGTCCGAGCTCACCCACCAGGGCGAGGTGCTGATGATCACGTTCCCGAGTAAATCGCTGTTCATCTACGCGATGATCGCGTTGGTGTACTTCGTGTATTGCTACCCCCTGCTGCGCCTGGCCAATTGGGTCGAGCGCCGCGTGACCGGCCGGCTCGCCCCGGTCTCGCTCAACTGACAGGAGCGCGGATGGACGCCGCCTACGTCGACACCTGGTATGCCCGTACGCTTGCGGATCCCGACACGCGCTATCCCGCGCTGGCGGGGTCGGCGGACACCGACATCGCCGTCGTGGGCGGTGGCCTGGCGGGCCTGTCGACCGCGCTCGAGCTGGCGCGCCGCGGCCGCAAGGTCACGCTGCTGGAAGGGCGCCGCCTCGGCTGGGGCGCCTCGGGGCGCAACGGCGGCTCGGTCTCGCCCGCCTATTCGGCCGGCGCCGACCAGATCCGGCGCTTCGTGAGCGAATCGCACTATCAGTCGCTGTACCGGCTCTCGATGGAAGGCGTGGAGATCATTCGCGACAACATCGCAGCGCTGGGCATCACCGAAGCGCACAAGGTCGACGGGCGCCTGCGCGTGGTCCGCTACGAGGGCACGGCCGAGTTGCAGCGCTGGTGCGACGAGCAGCGCAGCGTGTTCGGCCGCGAGGTGTCGGTGCTGTCGCGCGCGCAGGTGCAAGAGCGCCTGCTGTCTGACGTGTATTTTCAGGGCATCGACGATCCGACGTCGTTTCACTTTCATCCGCTCAACTACGCGCGCGCGCTGGCACGCGAGTGCGTGCGGCTGGGCGTGTCGATCCACGAAAACAGCGAGGTCACTTCGGCCGCGCTGCAGGGCCCGGTCAAGCGGCTCACCACCGCCGGCGGCACGCTGCAGGCGGCCCAGGTGGTGCTCGCCACGGGCGGCTACACCGAGGGTCTGGTGCCCAAGCTGCGGCACGCCATGCTGCCCATCGCCACCTACATCATGCTGACCGAGCCGCTGGGCGAGCGGGTCCGCGAAGCCATCCGCACCGACGCGGCGATCGGCGACAACCGCCGCGCGGGCAACTATTACCGGGTGCTGCCCGGCGGGCGCATCGGCTGGGGCAGTAGAATCACGACCCGGATCAGCGATCCGCCCGACCTGGCGGAATCGTTGCGTCGCGAGCTGCTGTCGGTCTATCCCCAATTGGAGGGAATACGCGTCGAGGCCGCCTGGTCGGGCCGCATGGCTTACGCCCGGCACCTCATGCCTCAGATCGGCAAGCTGGGCGAAGGCACCTGGTATTGCACGGCTTTCGGCGGCCACGGCATGAACACCACGTCCATTGGCGGACGGGTCGTCGCCGAGGGTATCGCCGGGGAGTCGGAGCGCTACCGTTTGTTCGAGCCCTTCGGGTTGGCCTGGAACGGCGGCCCGTTCGGCACCGCGGCAGTCCAGCTTACATATTGGTCGTACCAGGCGCGCGACTGGCTACGAGAACGGCAGGCGCGCGGATGACGAGGCTGAACAGGCGATGCAAGACAAACGGGAAAGCGCGCTGGCGCTGCGATTGCGGGCCTTGCGCCAGGAGCGGCGCTGGACGCTGAAGCAGGCCGCAGAGGCGAGCGGCGTGGCGGCCTCGACCCTGTCCAAGATCGAGAACGGCCTGCTGTCGCCCACCTACGACAACCTGCTCAAGATCGCGGCGGGGCTCGAGCTGGACGTGGCCGAGCTGTTCACCCCGCCCGACGAGCACATGGGCACCGGCCGCCGCAGCGTCAACCACGGCGCCGAAGGCCGGCCCTACGAAACCCCGTATTACGACCACCTGCTGCTGTGCACCGCGCTGTCGCACAAGCGGATGATGCCGTTTCGCACCCGTGTGAAGGCGCGTTCGTTCGACGAGTTCCACGACTGGAGCCGCCATCGCGGCGAGGAATTCGTGTATGTGCTGGAGGGCGAGATCGAGTTGCACACCGAGTTCTACTCGCCCGCGCGCCTGAAGGCCGGTGAATGCTTCTATATCGACAGCCGCATGGGCCATCGCGTGATCAGCCGCAGCAAGAAAGACGCGCTGGTGCTGTGGGTGTCGACCTCCGACGCCCTGGACGCCGATCCGGCGCCCACGCTGGAGCAGGCAGGGTAAAATCGCGACCGCGGATGACGCCGGCTTCCCTGCAACGGGATCGCCTACACGTTATCATTGCGCGCTTTGCCGCATTCCGCCCTTAGCTCAGTTGGATAGAGCACTCGCCTTCTAAGCGAGCGGTCACACGTTCGAATCGTGTAGGGCGGGCCAATTCTTGCCGCGCTGGGAGTTGCTTCTGCCAGGCGGATCATCGTCAACGCGCTAACGCGTCATCATTCCGGTGTGCCTTTGGTCGCGCGTGTTGCACGGAGGGCGTCCTTGTGGAACACCGCGAGCAGATCGCGGGCGCTATGCAGGACGCGCTCGATCCGGACCGTTCCGTCCCGGAAACGGAAGCGGAAAAACACGACGTAGTTGCCCAGAGGCGCCATTCTCAGACCCGGTGCGAGATCCGCGCGGCTGGGATAGCCCAGGGGCGCTCGCCCGATGCGCACGCACTGCTCGCGTAGCTGGGATACAAAGCGCAGCGCATTGGCGCGGCTGTCTTTGGCGATGTAATCGCCAATTTCCATCAGGTCCTCGAGCGCCCGCGGCGAGAACGTGACCGGGGCGGCCATTACTTCGTCTGGCGTTTGCGGCGCGCCGTTGCGGTGTCCGCTACCTGGCTCGCCGCCGGCTTGGACTCTGCCCCATAGCGGGCTTCGAGTTCGTTTAGTACGGTATCGGCGGCAATGGCCGGGCCGCTGTCGATGCCTTCCTGAATCGCGTCGCGCAAGTCGACGTTCAGTCTGCGCAGCATGGCCTCGTACACTTCCGGCGACAAAAGATAGGCCGCAGGGCGGTTGTTGTTAAGTACCGCCACCGGCTCTGTGGCGGCCATTTCAAACACTGCATTCGGACTGCGTTTAAGCTCGGCGATGCTGACGGACCGGGCAGCCAGGACGTGTTCCATATCGCCTCTCCGAAGGGGGCCGAAAAAGATACTTGATAGTGGACTTTTTCGGGCCGCGAGGCAATGTGACTGCGAGATCACGCGTCAAAACTGCCGCGCCTCGCCGCGCAACCCCGCACTCAGCGCGCGCCTGCCGCTGCGGGGTCCATATCCGGTACCACGTCCGACAGGTCTTCGGCCTGTTCGTGTTCGCGCGCGCCCTGCACCAGGTCGTCGGTGACGCGCAGTTCCGCGCCGGTGGGCGACATCAGCGCGGCGGAGGCAAACGGGGCGACCGGGGCGGGGGCGGGGCGTTCCTTGCGGCGCCACATGAAGCTGACGGTCAGCAGCACGTTGAGCAGGACGAAGGCCCAGAAGAGGCCGGCCTCGCCGACATGCGTCATCACCGGCGAGATCATCAGCGGGCTGATGGCCGAGCCGAGCGAGTTGATCAGCAGCAGGCCCTGGATCATGCGCACCAGCGCGTCGGCCGGCGCCCGGTCGGCCGAGTGGCTGACGGCCACGGGATAGATCGCGAACACGCCGCCGCCCAGCAGGAACAGCAGCACGATGAGCAGCGGCGACGAGGCGGGGACCAGCAACAGCAGCGCGCTCAGCACCAGGCAGAACACACCCAGCGCGATCAGCACCACCTGGCGATCCTGGCGGTCCGACCAGCGGCCCACGGGATACTGCAGCACCATGGCGCCCAGGATCGTGGCGGCCATCATGCGGCCGATGTCGTCCACGTTCAGGCCCACGCGCTGCAAATACAGCGGCAACAGGGTGTAAATCGCGGCGATCGCGATGCCCGATCCGAAGCACCCGATCACGCCGGTCGGCGTGACGCGCAGCAGTTGGCGCGGCGACAGGGGTTCGACGCGTTCGACCTGGGGCGAGATGCGCGGAATGATGACCATCGGCAGCACCGAGAGCGCGGCCAGCATGCCGGCCAGCATGAACGGCGCGGCTTCGCTCCAGTCGTTGATGGCGCCGAGCTTGATCTGGCCCAGCATGCCCGAGCCGTAGAGCGCGATCATGTAGAGCGCCAGCACCTGGCCCCGGCGTTTCTGATCGGCGGCGAGCAGCAGCCAGCTTTCCACCACGAGGAACACGCCGACCGTGGCCCAGCCATTCACGAGGCGCAGCACGGCCCAGGCCCAGGCGTCGAAATAGAGCCCCTGCAGCAGGATGGTGACGGCGATGAGCGAGGCGAAGCTGCCGTAGGCGCGGATGTGGCCGATGCGTACGATCAGGCGATCGTTGAACATCGCGCCGAGGGTCAGGCCGATGAAGTAGGCGGATGACACCACGCCCACGATCGTGGCGGACTCACCCGCGGCGTCCAGCCTCAGCGTGGTGAGCGAAGACAGAAATCCGTTGCCGATGCAGACGATGAAGAGCCCGAGCAAGGGAGCGAGTGCCATGGCCAGCAATTGGCGTGACATGAAGACCTCGATGAAACAGAAGCGAAGGTGAAACAGCGCCACGCTGGCCGGAGGCCGGGCGGGGCGGGTAGGGAAACGGAAGCGCGGCCCGCGAGGGGCGTGCGCGCGGTGCCGCCACG
The DNA here is from genome assembly GCF_002261315.1 of Bordetella genomosp. 5. Classification (NCBI taxonomy): domain Bacteria; kingdom Pseudomonadati; phylum Pseudomonadota; class Betaproteobacteria; order Burkholderiales; family Alcaligenaceae; genus Bordetella; species Bordetella genomosp. 5. Next base: position 224,551 of record NZ_NEVP01000011.1, on the reverse strand, counting down.
GACCGCGACGGCGCGGCGTCGCGCCGGGTCGGGTCCGGTCGTTCGCACGCGTCCGCGCGTGCGGACGCATGCCGGGTGAGGCAGGCGCGCGGTGGCATGGTGGGGGGATGAGGTCTGTGCCGTCGGGAAACGCGAAGCCGGGTCCACGAAGGCGGCGCAGTGCGCGGCGGTGGGGGCGTGTGGCGGAGAAATCCGACCGGTCAGGGGGTGCCTGCGACCTCTATCTGGCAGTGGTTTGGGGGCGAGGGCGGTTCGCGAGCGGGTCTGCGGGGGCCGGGCCTCTGGCGCCGGGAGACGGCGCGGCGGGAATTCTACCGCTAAAGCAGAACGGCCGTCCGGACCGTGCCGGCAGCCCGGTGGGAGAGGTCGATGAGTGGCCCCGCCGCCTGTTATTTTGGTCGACTTATCATACAACTCGTAATGGCCGGACTGGCAGCATACGCGCACGGCATACGCGGAGACGGTCGTCTCCCTGTTAGTCGGACTCAGCCCCGGATATTCCCTAGGTTGTGAACACGAAGCGGCCTCGCTACGATGCGCCATCTTGTACGACAACGTACAACGTGAAGGCAAAACGAAAGCATTGTGCGGCCCCAAGGGGAGAGGCCGCGCGCCCACGCCGCCACCGGCAGCCGGGCGCGATCTCGTCACGCAGCACCATCGAAAAAAAACCGACAGAAGGAGACTCCGATGGCAAATGTCCCGCCCGAGCTGGCGGGCCGGCGTCGTGTGCTGGGCGCGGCTCTCGCGCTAGGCCCGGCCCTGGCTCATGCCCAGTCGTTTTCGTTCACGCCGCAGCAACGCTATCCGGATCCTTCGGTCCGGATCCTCGACCCCTCGTTCGCGCAATACCGCATCTACAGCAGCAGCGTCGAACAACTGGCCAGTGGCTTCCGCTGGCTCGAAGGGCCGGTCTGGTTCGGCGACGGCCGCTACCTGCTGGTCTCGGACATTCCGAACGACCGCATCCTGCGCTGGGACGAGACCACCGGCAAGACGAGCGTGTTCCGCCAGCCCGCCAATTTCAGCAATGGCCTGGCGCGTGACCGCCAGGGACGGCTGCTGACCTGCGAGCACCTGACGCGCCGCGTCACGCGCACCGAATACGACGGCAGCATCACCGTGCTGGCGGACAAGTTTGATGGCAAGCCGTTCAATTCGCCCAACGACATCGTGTGCCGCAGCGACGGCTCGATCTGGTTCACCGATCCGCCTTTCGGTATCGGTGGCCACTGGGAAGGCAACAAGGCCAAGCCCGAGCTGCCGCATTCGGTCTATCGCATCGATCCGGCAAGCGGCGCGGTCGAGAAGGTGCTCGACGATCTCGCCGGCCCCAACGGCCTGTGCTTTTCGCCCGACGAAAAGGTGCTGTACGTGGTCGAGTCGCGGCATCAGCCCAATCGCGTCATCTGGGCCTACGACGTGGGCAGCGGCGCCAAGCTCGCGGGCAAGCGCCTGCATGTCGACGCGCAGGGCCCCGGCGCGATCGACGGCATCAAGTGCGACGAGGCCGGCAACCTGTGGTGCGGCTGGGGCAGCAACGGCTCGGCCGACGCCAAGCCGGAAGAGCTCGACGGCGTGATGGTGTTCAACCCGGCGGGCAAGGCCATCGGCCATATCCGCCTGCCCGAGCGCTGCGCCAACCTCACTTTCGGCGGCGCCAAGCGCAACCGCCTCTTCATGGCGAGCAGCCATTCGCTGTACGCCCTTTACGTGGAAACCCGCGGCGCCGTCTGAAGCAGCGCGCCGCACCTCATCGATCAATAACAGGACGGAGACGATATGGATTCGAGCAAGAGACGTTTGCTGAGCGCCGGCGCGGCGCTGTGCGTGGCACCGTGGGTGCCGGCGTGGGCCCGCGCGGCCACCGCGAACGCGGCCGATGCGGCCAAGTGGCCGACGCGCCCCGTGCGCATCATCGTGCCTTACCCGCCCGGCGGCTCGTCGGACATCATCGCGCGCCTGGTCGCGCCGCGCCTGAGCGAAGCGCTGGGCCAGACCGTCGTGGTCGAGAACAAGCCGGGCGCCAACGGCAACCTGGGCGCGGGTCTGGTCGTGCAGTCCAATGACGACGGCCATACCGTGCTGCTGTGCGACGTGGGCGCGCTGGCCATCAGCCCGTCCGTCTACACCAAGCTGTCGTTCGATCCGTCCAAGGACCTGCGCGCGGTCAGCATGCTGGCGTACTCGCCCCACGTGCTGGCCGTGCATCCCGACGTGCCGGCGCGCACCGTGCCCGAGCTGGTCGAGCTGTCGAAGAAGCAGCGCCTGAACTTCGCCGTGACGGCCATCGGCAGCGCCCCGCACCTGGCCGCCGTGGCCGTGCAGCAGGCCACCGGCGCGCAGTGGGAATACGTGCCCTACAAGGGCGGTTCGCAGGCCGTGACCGACACCATCGGCGGTCAGACGCAGATCATCATGAACGGCCTGCTCGCCACGCTGCCGCACATCAAGGCCGGCAAGCTGCGTCCGATCGCGATCTCCAAGGGCGAGCGCATGTCGTTGATCCCGGATATCCCGACCATCTCCGAACAGGGCGTGAAGGGCTTCGAGTCGGGCACCTGGCAGGGCATCATGGGTCCGCAGGCCGTGACCGATCCCATCGCCGCCAAGCTGGCCCAGCATCTGGCCAAGATCGTGAACCTGCCGGAGGTGCAGAAGCAGCTCAACGAGCAGGGCGCCGAAGTCGTGGTGCGCGACCCGGCCCAACTGGCGACGTTCTTCAACACCGAGCGCGACCGCTGGGCCAAGGTGGTCAAGACCACCGACATCCGTCTCGACTGAAGGACGCGCCGGACGTCCGGCCACCGTACGGTGGCCGCGCATCCGGTGCCGCGGCTGACCCTCCCCGGGCGTATCATCTTGGCCAGGCCGACGCGATCGGCCGCCATAAGATGACAATCCCGAGGAGACAGCCGTGGGCAGGGAAGCAGAAGGCGCCGGACAGGGCGGGCGCTGGTATTTTGGTTGGAACATCGTGGCGGCCGCCACGATTCTCACGATGTTGACCGTGGGCCTGCGCATGGGCATCGGTCCGTTCTTCCTGCCGATGGCGCACGACCTCGGCTTCAGCCGCAGCGAGCTGGCCGGCATCGTGGCCGCGGGCATGCTGGTCTACGGCCTGGCGATGCCGCTGGCCGGATATCTCGTCAGCGTGCGCGGCACGCGCTTCGTCCTGACCTGCGGCACCGTCATCGTGGTGCTGTCGCTGCTCTGGACCATCACCGCCACGTCGCTGATCGGCTTTCTGCTGGCCTTCGGTATCGGCCTGTCGGTGGGCCTCGCGTTCACCAGCCCGGTGGCGCTCACGCCGGTGCTCAGCCGCTGGTTCACGCGTCAGCGCGGCATGGCGCTCTTCTTTCTTTCCACGGGTTCGATGGCCGGCATCGCGCTGATGACGCCCACGCTCACGTTCGCGATCGAATTCATGGGCTGGCGCCCGACCTTGCTCGCCTTCGGTGTGCTGTTCGCGCTCATCACTCTGCCCACGGCGTTTCTGGTGATCCGCGATCAGGCGCCGCAACATACCGACCTGCTGCCCGAACAGATCGCCGCCGGCGGCGCGGGCGGCGTCAACCGGCCGGCCGCGCCGCTGGCGCAGGCGGGCGTGCGCGGCGCGCTGCGCACCGCGCCCTTCTGGGGCATCATGCTCGGCCTGTTCGCCTGCGGCTTCAGCATGAACCTGCTCGGCACGCACGGCATGCCCATGCTGATGGACCACGGTTTCGACGCGCACACCAGCGCGCTGGGCATCGGCCTGATCGGCTTGGTCGCGATCTTCAGCACCCTGGTGCTGGGCCGCCTGTCCGACGTGCTGCCCCGGCGCAACATCCTGGCCGTGATCTATCTGGTGCGTGGGCTGGGTTTTTTCGCGCTGGTGATGGTGGGCGCGCACTGGGAGCTTTACATGGCCGCGGCGGTGGGCGGCATCGTGTGGGCCGGCAGCATCGCGCTGTCGTCGGCGATCCTGGCCGACGTCTATGGCGTGAAGCTGGTGGGGGTGCTCTATGGCCTCACTTATCTCGGCCATCAGGTCGGCGGCACGCTGAGCTCCTGGCTCGGCGGCTGGGCCTTCGACGTGTTCGGCACGCACTGGATCGCGTTCGGCATGGCGGGCGCGCTGCTGGTGGCGGCCGCGTTGATCTCGCTGCGGCTGCCCGAGCGCGGCACCGTGCTGGCGCGCGCATGAACGACCGGGGCGGCGCGCTGCCGCCCCGTTGTGTGGATCAGTGCGCGGGACGCTCGGTCAGCAGGCTGACGAGCTCCGGCACGTAGCGATCCGGACCGCCCTGTTCGACCGCCTGCTCGAACGTGCCGAGCACGGCCGCGCCGATGTCGCGCACCGCGCCCGTCTCGGCGGCCATGGTGTTGTAGTAGTCGAGATCCTTGCGCGCGTTCGACATGAAGAAGCGCAGCGACGACGTGTCCTGCGACAGCAGATAGGGCTTGATGCGTTCGAGCGCCACGCCACCGCCGCCGCCCTTGGTCAGCACTTCGGCGAACACGGCCGGATCGATGTCGGCACGCCCGGCGCAGGCCGCGGCCTCCGAAATCAGCGCGATCAGTCCGAGCGACACATAGTTGTGCAGCAGCTTCATGCGGTGGCCGGCGCCGACCGGGCCGGCGTGCGTGATGTTCTCGGCGAACGCCGACAAGAGCGGCTTGCATTCCTCGAACAGCGCCGCGTCTGCGCCGACCAGCAGATTGAGCCGGCCTTCCGCCGCCTCTTTGGGCGTGCGGGTCATGGGCGCATCGAGGAATCGGCCACCGCGCGCCTGCACGGCGTCGGCGACCTTGAGCGTGGACGAGGGAATCGCGGTCGAGCAATCGATCACGACCGTGCCCGGACGCAGCCCTTCGAGCACGCCTCCGGGCCCGAGCAGGACGGCCTCGACCTGCGGGCTGCCGGTCACGCAGAGGATGATGACGTCGGATCGGGCCGCCAGCGTCGCGCCGTCGGTGCAGGTGGTCGCGCCACCTGCCAGCAGATCGGCGATGGGCTGATTGCCCGGGTGTTCCAGCACGGTCAGCTTGTGGCCGTGCTTGACGAGATTGCTGGCAATTCCGTGGCCCATGAGGCCGATGCCTGCCATTCCGACTGTCGTCATCTTCCACTGCTCCTGCCCAGGGTGGGCTTATTGGTTTGATTGCGGTGCCTGTGCACCGCCGTCGATCTTACCGACCCTGGCGTGGCCCGATGGCGTGAGCGCCTACGGGATTACACGGATATGGAGGCGCGATCTTTGCAATTTCTTGACCTCACTTCGCGCTAGTCCTGTCAAAATTGCGCAAGATTCCTCAAAAATATGTATCGGTTGCATCCAGCCCTGGGGAGTTCGCACCCAGGCGGGGTAATATCGCACCCTGTTTCCGTCTGGCCGGTTCCCTCTCGGAACGGCCTAAGCCACGTCCAATCCCATGCCTGATCCGACCTTCGCGCGGATAGTCTCCGAATTTGGCTCCAGCCTCGGCATGGGCGGTCTGCAACCGTCGGCCGAAGGGGTGTGCCAGCTCGTGTTCGACGGGCGGCATGTGTTGCGCCTCATCAGCATGGGCGCGCGTGGACAGGTGCTGCTTTCGTGCCTGCTGGGTCCGACCAGTGCGGATGCGGCGCAGACCGAATTGATGGCGAAAGCCAATTTCATGCAGGCCGGCCGGGGCGCCGTGCTGTGCGTCGGCCCCGACGGCAAACCGCATATCCAGCTGGCGCTGCCGTATGTCGAGTGCGCGCCCAGCGCGCTGATGGCCGCGGTCGAAGCCCTGCTCGACCAGGCCGACCGCTGGAACGAACGGCTCGCGCGCGAGGCCGCACCGGCGTCGCGCATGTCGGCGCCGATGTTCTTCCAGTCGGTATGAGCACGCGGCCGTCGCGGCCGCGCACGCATCAGCTGGATTTCTGAATCACACCCTTGAGCGAGTCGGCCACCTGCTTGGTGATCGTGCTCTGGATATCGATCATCATCGTCCACTGTTGCACCTGCTGCTGCATCGCCAGCAGGTCGGCCTGATTGACCGTGCCGTCGGCGTTGGTGCCGAGCGTGGACAGGGTGGAACGCAGCTGGGTTTCCTGGCTGCGGATGCCCTGATAGAGCGTGTCGTTGATCGTGTTGAAGTTCAGGCCGGACGAACCGGACAGACCGCTGATGGCCATGGCGTGCGCTCCTTAGCGAGGCGAAAAAGAGGGGAAGGCGTTGGCGGGCGCGCTGGCGTCGCCGCCGCGCTCCGGGGACAGGGGATAGTCGGCGAGCACGGCGGTCGCGGCGTCGGCCGCCGCGGCCACGGCGCTGTAGGCGGCGAAGTCGGCGCGTGACAGGCCGGCGTCGAGCTCGGCGCGCAGGCGCCTGGCCAGGCCCTGGGTGCGCGCCATCATCGCATCGCGCTGCACGGCGCCATCGGGCGCGGCAAGACGGGATTCGAGATCGGTGAGGGCGGTGTGCGAGCTCATGCTGGCGGTTCTCCGGCGGGGTTCGGCGGCACGCTAACGTACCACGATGGCGGGCCTGGGCCCTTCAAAAATAATGCGCTTGGGTTCGATCGCGGTGAGGCGGTATTGACGGTAGGTGCCGCCCACCAGCAGCTTGCTGCCGTCGCCCAGCACGATGAACGGCTGCGGGCCGCCCACGATGCTGCGGATGTCGAACGGCACCGAGTCGGCGAACTGGCGCTCGCCCGGTCCGGCCAGGGCGACCACACCCAGGTGCGTGGTGTTGAAGCGCGCCATCACGGTCTGCAGCAAGGCCATCTGGTCGTCGTCCAGGCCGGCCGCGGCCGCTTCGAGCCGGTCGCCTTGCCAGGCCAGGCCGATGCCGCTCAGGCCGGCGTCGACCAGCTCCTTCGAAAACGCCTGCGCGACATCCGGGGCGAGCCGGATGTCGTTGCCGAGCACCGTCATGCCCGGCAGCTGCGCGCGCACCGCGTCGAGCGCGCTGGCGCGTTCGCGGGCGCTGCCGGCGATGCCCTGCACGCTGAGCCGGCCGTCGCCGTCGTAGCGCGGCGCGTAGCGCACGCTGAATCCGCGCAGCGCATTGGCGGCGGTCTGCAGGGCTTCGTCTTCGGCGCTGACCTGCAGGGCCGGCATGGGCCAGATCTGGGTCATCGCGGCGGCCACGCGTTCCTGTTCGGCGCGATTGCGCACCCAGCCCGACACGCGCACGGTGCCGTCGCGCGACATGGCCACATGCAGCCTCGAGGCCAGGCCGAGCCGTTCGATCGCGGCGGATATCTGGCTCATCGACTGCTCGGCCGCGAGCCGCGGGTCCGGACGGGGCGGCGCCTTGGGCTCGGCGGGCAGCCACCAGGCCATGGCGATCGCCACGAGAATGGTCAGCACGACCGCGCCGATGCCGACCCACATGGGCCAGGTTTCGCGGTTGCGCGGGGCGGCGGCCGGCAGCGGCGGGCGCGACGCGACGGGGGCGGCTCGTGCCGCGGCGGCCGATGCAGTGGCGGCCGAGGCCGCGGCGGCCGAGACAGTGGCGCCCGAAGCAGTGGCGCCCGAAGCAGTGGCGGCCGAGGCCGACGCGCCCTCAAGGGCGGCCCCGTTCGACACCGCACCCACGAGCGACGATCCGTCCGCATCGTTGGCCGCCGCGGGCAGCACGGCCCAGGGATCGGCGCGGTGAGCCACGGTGATCCACAGCGGGCCCAGCGGCAGGGGCTGGTTGAACGGTGTGTCGGGTTCGGCCGGCGTGCCCGTGGCGTCCTGCGCCTGCATGGACCAGCCCCGCGCGCCCAGACGCAGCCGTGCGGCCTGCGGGGCCACCCCGGCGTCGGCCAGCACGATGTCGCAATCCGGATCGGCGCCCAGCACCGCGCCATCGCGCGCGTCGCAGCGCGCATCCCGGTGCAGGCCGGAGAGCACGCGCAGTTCCAGCATGTCGTTCGGATTCGCGCTCATGGGAGGGGGGCTCCGGGTCTCACAGGTCCACCCGCGCGAGCGGCTGCACGTTGATTTCCTGCGTCAGCTCCTGATAGGAGAGAACGGGCAGGTCGTACAGATCCTGTTCGATCATCTTGCGCAGGTAGCGGCGGATGTCCATCGACGTGAGCAGCACGGGCTTGCGCGCCGCGGCCGTCAGGTCGCCGACCGTACGCTTGATGTTTTCGAGCAGGCGCTTGGACACGTTCGGGTCCAGCGCGAGATAGCTGCCGGCGGACGTCTGGCGGATCGCGCCGCGCACGGTTTCTTCGACATTCGGGGCGAGCAGGTAGGCGGGCAGGATGTTCTGGCCGCTGGAATACTTGTAGCTGATGTGCCGCTTGAGCGAGACGCGCACGTATTCGGTCAGCAGCACCGAGTCTTTTTCTTTCTGGCCCCACTCGATCAGGGCTTCCAGCACGGCCCGCAGGTTGCGCACCGAGATGTCTTCGGACACCAGGCGTTGCATGATCTCGGCCACCTTCTGCACCGGCATCACGCGCAGCGCTTCCTTGACCAGATCGGGATAGCGGTCTTCCATCGCGGAGAGCAGGAATCGCGTCTCCTGGATGCCGATGAAGTCCGACGAATACTTCTTGAGCACGAAGGCCAGGTGCCAGGTGAGGATCTGGTGCGCATCGAGATACGGGATGCCGGCGGCCGCGAGCGTCGGCACCTGTTCGACGGCCACCCACAGCGTCGGCACGTCCGGCAGGAAACGCTTGTCGGGGTCGAACGCCACCTGCAGGGCCTGGAGATTCTGCTCGCTGTCGCGCGCCAGAACATGCCCCGGGCGCAGCCGGCCCTGCGACACGGGCACCTCCGACAGCAGGATGTTGTAGGTCTGCTCGGGCAGCACTTCGTTGAAACGCAGCTGGATGCCGGGGAACGGCACGCCGAGGTCGAAGTAGAGCGCGCGCCGGATCTTGAGCAACTCTTCGTTCAGCTCGTCGGGATTGAAGTGGCGTTGCAGGCCCGCCGCCACGTCGATCATGAGCGGCAGGGTGGGCGCGAACTCCGCGCTGCCGTCGTTGCGGGGCTTGCTCACGGCGGGTTGGCCGTCGGCGGCCAGCGCCGGGATCTCGGTGATCTCGCCCGTCTTCTCGTCCACCACCTTGCGCGAGCCGCGGATCAGCACGAAGCCGATGGTGCCGACCACGGCGGCGAGCGCCAGGAAGGTGAAGGTGGGCATGCCGGGGATCAGGCCCATGCCCACGGCGATCGCGGCCGCGATGAGCAGCGCGCGCGGCTGAGCCAGCACCTGATTGCCGATGTCCTTGCCCACGTTGGAGGGGCCGTCGCCGGTCTGCACTCGGGTCACGATGATGCCGGCGCAGATGGCGATGAACAGCGCCGGGATCTGCGAGATCAGGCCGTCGCCGATCGACAGGATCGAGTACACCTGCACGGCCTCGCCGGCGCTCAGGCCGCGCTGCATCGTGCCGATCAGCATGCCGCCGAGCAGGTTCACCGCCACGATGATGAGGCCGGCGATCGCGTCGCCCTTCACGAATTTCATGGCGCCGTCCATCGCGCCATAAAGCTGGCTTTCTTTCTCGACGATGTTGCGGCGGCGGCGCGCCTCGTCCATGTCGATGGTGCCGGCGCGCAGGTCGGCGTCAATCGACATCTGCTTGCCCGGCATGGCGTCGAGCGAGAACCGCGCCGCCACTTCGGCCACGCGCTCCGCGCCCTTGGTGATCACGACGAACTGCACGATGGTCAGGATCAGGAACACGACCAGGCCGACGACGAGATTGCCGCCGACCACGAAGTTGCCGAAGGTCTCGATGATGTGGCCGGCGTCGCCCTGCAGCAGGATCAGGCGGGTCGTGGCGATCGAGATGCCGAGCCGGAACAGCGTCGTGACCAGCAGTACCGACGGAAACGACGAGAACGCCAGCGGCGACGGCAGGTACATGGCGACCATCAGCAGGACGGCCGAGATCGTCATGTTCGCGCCGATCAGCACGTCCACGAGGGTCGTGGGCAGAGGCAGGATCATCATGAAGATGATCGAGACGATCAGGATCGCCAGGACGATGTCGTTGCGGCTGGTCGCGAGGGCGACAATGCGATTGAGGGCGTGCATCAGGGTCAGGCGGTAACGGGTGTGGGGGTGGTCGCGCCGCGCAGCGCCACATAGGCGCGCATCGCCGCGCCCGCTTCCTGCGGACGCTCCAGCACGGTCAGCACCTGGGCGCGCACCAGATGAAAGGCGCCGTCGATGGCGCCGCTCATGGCCACGCGCTCGAGAGTGGCCTGCGCGTCGGCGGGCTTGCCGGCGCGCAGTTGCGCCAACGCCAGCGCCACGCGCTGACGCGGCTGGGCCAGGCCCAGAGTGTCGAGCGCCGCCAGCAGCACCGCCGCCTTCTCGGGGCGGTTGTTCTCCATATAGATGCTGGCAAGCAGGCTCAGCATCTCGGCGTGCGTGTCGTTCAGGGCGGAAGCGATGGCGGTCATCCTTGGTACAGAGCGCTGCGATACATGCCGACGAGGTCGCGCAGACCCGATTCCTCGCGCAGCAGGCGCACGGCACGGTTCAGCGTGCGGGCGGCGTCGTCGCCCTGCGCGGCGGCCTGGTCGGCCGCCTCCGACAGCAGGGTCTGGGTTTCGCCCAGCAGCTGTGCGAAGCGGGCCGGCATCAGCAGGTCGCGATGGTTGAGCGCCGGCCGCAGCGCCTGGTCGAGGCTGCGGTCCATGCCCGGTTTGTCGAGCAGCGCTTCGAGCTGCGGCCGCATGCCGTCGGCCGCCGGCGTGAGGTCCTGACGGTCGGGCAGATGGGCGTTGCCGCTGTCGCGGCCGGCATAGCTGATGCCTTCGATGCCGCGATCGAGCGCGAAGCCGCCGATTCTCAAGTCGTTCATGGTCGGTGTCCGCCTGTCAGTAGGCCGAGTCGCGCACGGCGTCGAGCCAGCGGTTCAGATAGTCGACGCCGGCGCGCAGTCCGGCCGGCGCCACGGTGTCTTCGTCGTAGCGGGTCAGGGCGAGCAGCCAATGCCGGTGCCCCTGATTGCGCAGCGCCACCTGGACCGGCCAGCCTTCATGGCGGGTGTGGTGGGCCCGCTTGAAGGCGCGCAGCAGCAGCGCACCGGCGTCGTACTCGACCGGGGCCGCCACGTACACGGCCAGGCCGCCGGTGGTGCGTTCGATGCCCACGCGTCGGCCAGATTCCGCCTGCAGGGCGAGCGACCCGCGCTCGTCGAGCGCCAGCGGGCCGAAACCCCATTCCTGACCCAGCGCGGCGAGGGCCTGATCGGCGTTGTTCATGCGTCTTCCTCGTCGATGGCCACGTCCAGGGCTTGCTGAGCGGCACTCAGAATGCTGTGACGCACATCGGCGTCGGGAAAAATCTGGGTCGGCAGGTCTTTGACCATGCTCTTCACGCCGGCCAGAAACACCACGCGCGCGTCGACCGCAATGACGTTCTGCTGGCTGGCCAGCGCGGTGAAGCGCGAGTCGCTCACCCAGCGCTCGCCGGTGATGCCGATCAGGTCGCGCATCAGGCGAGGGGCATCCAGGCCGGTGCCGTGGCGGGACGACAGGCGGGCGCCGAGGTCGGCGCAGCCATCGAGCACGGTGGCCGCCACTTCGAGGTGATAGAGGTCGCTGACCAGCACCTGCAGCCGGCCAGTGTCGGTGGACGGCCGGGCGGCGGCGAGATCGTGGCCGAGCGCGGCGATCAGCTGCTTGAGGCCGCGGCCCAGATCGGCGTCGCCGAAGCGCTCGAGCGCCAGGGCCAGCGTCTTGGACAGCGTGGTCTCACCCAGCACCACGTCGCGGTAGGTCTGCTGGAAGCGCGCCACGCCGGCCGGGTCGGCCGCGAACTGGCCGGCGCTCTTCAGGGCATTCAGCCCCGCCCGGATTTCCGGGCCGCGTTCGATTTCCAGATCGGCCAGCGCGTCGCGGATCGCTTCCAGTGCCGCGGGGTCCGCGCCCTGGCGTTCTCCCTCGCGCAACGCGTACTGCAGGCCGAGATACTGCTGCGATACGTCCCCAAATGCCTGGGCGGCGCCCTGGCGGGGCGAGGCCTGGCCGGACAGCAGCTTTTTGGTCAGCTCGACCAGCTTTTCATGGGCATCGGCGTCGTGCGTGTCGTCGAGGAACTCGACGATCTCCTGCGTATCGAGCAACTGCAGGGGCCGGTCGGACTTCACCTTGCGCTCGGCGTGGTGCTTGTCCTCGGTCTTCTCGGCCATGTGCAGGCTGAGCTCTTCGGCGCCATCGGCCAGCGAGACCTCGCCGGCCAGCGTCACGGTCTTTTCGCCCAGCATCATGCCCGCCTGCTGGCGCGCCGAGGCGGCGTCTCCGTGAGCGGTGGTGGCGTTGAACCCGTGGTTCGGCAGTCCGGCGTCGATTCGATTCATGGTTTTCGTCTGGGCGGCCCGCCGGACCCGGGGGACGCCGGCAGGTGCCAGTGCGTAGTAACCGTGGCCGGGCTTTGGTTCCATCGCATGCGCAAAATTATTTTGACGCGGGCGGTGGAACCAAACGCCGAGGCGCCGTTACGAACGGGGCATGCGCCAGGCGAGGGTCCGGCGCACTTTCCCGAGGAAGAAACCCATGAGCATCAATGGCATCAATACCGCCGGCATCCAGTCCATCGACCTGTCCTCCATGGACCTGGAAACCGCGCTGATGCAGGTGCAGCAGCAGCGTACCCAGCTGCTGGACTCGACGCTGCGCAGCCAGATGGACGCGGTCAATCAGCGCAATCAGGACATCGCCGGGCTCAACGAGAAGAGCGCCGCCCTGCGCAATGCCAACACGGACATGGAATCGGCCAACGTCGACATGACGGCCAAGATCGCCGAGTACAAGGATCTGGCCGACCGCCTGGCGGCCAGCAAGTGCCCGGATCCCGACGGCTGGTACGGCCTGTCGTTCGGCCAGGGCGACAACGGCGATCTGTCGTTCAAGACGCTGGACCAGATCAAGGCGGCCGGCCTGGACATCCCGGGCGGCGACAACGCGCCGCGCAACGTCGACGGCAACCACACCATGGATGCCAAGGGCTGGGTGGTGCAGAGCTTCATCGACCAGCTGGGCGCGAAGATCGCCGGCATGGAAGAGAGCATCAAGACAAATACCGCCACGATCAAGACAAATAACGACGCGATCGCCGACAACAAGAACGCCATCGACAGCCTGAGCAACTCCCAGCAGATGGACATGCTGCGTCTGCAAAGCCTGAGCAACAAGCGCAACGAGGCCTTCGACGTGATGACCAATTTCATCAAGAAGATGCAGGACAACCGCAGTTCGATCGTCGGAAACATGCGCTGACGGGGTATCGGCTGCGCCCGCGGCCGGCGCCCGACCCGCGGTGAATTTTGCCGCGGCGCCACGGAACCGAACCCGCCCGGCCGTTACTCACTCACCAGTTTCAACATTCTTTCGTTCGACGCCGGCCATGCCGGCCAGGGAGCCCGTCTTGAACATGAACGTCAACACCAGCAACGTCGGTGGCATCAACTTGGTCGATCTGTCCAGCATGGACCTCGAGACCGCCCTGATGATGGTGCAGAGCCAGCGCGTCAGTCTGCTGGACAAGAGCCTGAACGACCAGATCCAGGAAGTGAAGAACCGCAATCAGCTCACGGCCTCGCTCAACGACATGCAAGCCGCGCTCAACGGCATGAAAGCGGCGCTGCCGAGCAAGGATCCCAAGCCGGACGACCGCGTGAGCGACACGCCGGAGAACCGCGCCCTGGCCGCGAAGTTCGCGTCGCACTCGCACAGCCTGGAGCGCGACACCTCGCCCGTGGGCGTGAGCGGCGAGATCGGCAAAGACCACGCCGTGTCGGCCAGCCAGATCTCGAGCCTGCCCACCCGCGAGGCGCTGGAGAAGATGATCAATTCGATCAAGTCCGAGATCGATAGCGCGAGCAATTCTCAGCAGATGGACATGCTGCGTCTGCAGAGCCTGAGCAACAAGCGCAATGAAGCCTTCGACGTCATGAGCAACTTCGTCAAGAAGATGCAGGACAGCCGTAGCTCCATCATCGGCAACATGCGTTGAGCCGTTCCTTCCTCGAATTTAAATCTCTACCTGATTCCGGAGTACGGCCATGGCCGACAACCAACAAGAACTGAACATCCAGGCGCTGATCGAGCGCGCCGACGAAGTGGTGCGCAACTGCCAGCGCGCAATCGAGGATTCCGACGAGCGCCTGCGCCGGCTGGGCCTGGACCCCGCCAAGGTGCGCGAAGTGCTGGCCGTCCAGCCCCTGAGCGAGGCGCAGCGCGCCGAAGCCGAAAAGCTGTACCGCCAGGACATGGAAGACATCGAGCGCGAAGTCGAGCAGGAAGCCAACTACGCCCGCCAGCGCAGCGAACCGCGCGCCAGCGGCGGGGTGAAGCGTCTGCGCGCGATGGTCTGACCCGGAATTCTGGAGCGACACCCATGAGCGCATCCCCCGACATCAGCAGCGAGGAATACGGCGCGCTGCACGACCAGATCGTGGCGCAACTGGCCGCCGGCGGCTCGCTGGGCCAGCTCAGCGGCATCACGGCCGACGAGTGCGAGGCGCTCTACAGCCTGGGCTACGGTCTGTATGAGAAGGGCCGTTATCCGGATGCGCTCAAGGTGCTGTCGTACCTGGTCGCCCTGAATCACACCGAGCATCGCTACCTGGTGGCCCTGGGCGCCACCGCCCAGGCCCTGGGCAAGCATGCCGACGCGTTGCAGCAATACATGGCCGCCACGCTGCTCGACCCGCTCGAGCCGGCGCCGGTGTTCTACGCCGCGCAATGCCTGACCGACATGGGCCAGCTCGATGCGGCCCTGCAGTCCTGCGACCTGGCCCTGGCCATGTGCAAACCGGACACCCACGCCGTGCTGGCCGAGCGTGCGCAAGCCCTGCGCGACGCGCTGGCCGCCCGGGGCGCCAAGGAGAAAAAAGCATGATCAACCTGAACACCGCCGCGGGCTTGAATCCCGCCCTGCTGAACCCGCTCGATACCGGCTCGGCCGCTGCGCCGCCCGCCGGCGTCAAGCAGCTCGACGCCGCACAGCTCATCGCCAAGGGCGTCGTGGGCGACAAGCTGCTGTCCATGGGCCTCACGCCGCCGTCGATCGGCGCGGGCAGCCCGCCCGATGCGGCCAAGGCGCTGGGTAGCCTGGAGCAGAACGTCCAGGCCGACATCTACGCGATGATGACGCTGTTCCAGAAGCTCGCGCAGGAGCAGCGCAACAGCGCCCGCGCCGACCGCGCGGCGGCGATGGATGCCCAGGTGCAGACCCTGATGTCCGCCGCGGACGCGATCCGCGACGCCGCCGCCGAACGCTTCAAGGGCGCGATGGTCGCAGGGGCATTCCAGATCATCGGTGGGGCGATGCAGGTCGCGGCGGGTGCCGGCGCGGTCGGCGCCTCGCTCAAGTCGGTCAACATGACGACGACCTCCAGCCCGTTGACGGCGGCGCAGACGAAGTTTCAGACCGGCCTGGACGGCTTCGCCGCCAATGCGTCGGGCCTGGGGCAGGGCGCCAGCGGCATCGCGGGCGGCATCGGCAGCATGGCGCAGGCCGGCTTCGATCGCGCCGCCGGCGCCAAGGATGCCGAGCGCGCGGAGCTGGAAGCGTCCGCCAAGGTGTTCGAGTCCGGCGTGCAACAGGCCAACGACCTGATGCAGCAGATGATGGACGTGATCCGCGACGTGCGCGAGAAGCTCAGCGCGATGGAGCAGAGCCGCGTCGAGACCAATCGCGGCATCGCGAGCAGAGTCTGAGCCCCGGGGAGCCATTCCATGGATATCCGCAACACCGGTACCCCCGGGCTGCCCCCCGGGCTGGACCAGCCGAGCCAGGCAGGCGCCGACATGGCGACGGCCGCGATGCGCGCGGCCGGCGGTATCGATCTGAGCGCGCTGGCCTCGCAATGGGCGGCCGACATGGCGCAGCTGCGTGGCGCGGGCGGCGATGGCGTGAGCAACGCCAACGGCAAGCCGGCGATCGCCGCGCCGACCAAAGAGTTTTCCGCGTCCGAGATGGTCGACCTGCTGCGTAACCTGCAGAGCAAGACGCAGGAAGCGCAACTGCGCAGCGCCAAGGAAAACGTCGAGAACAACCGCATCGAGCAGGCCAAGAACAACGAAGAGCAGTCGCGCAAGATCGACGAATGGATCCAGAAGAGCAAGGAGGCCAACAAGGGCGGCCTGCTCGGCAAGATCTTCGGCTGGATCGGAGCCATCGTGGCGGCCATCGCGGCCGCGCTGATGGTGGTGGCAGCCGTGGCGGCAACGGCCGTGACGGGCGGCGCGGCCGGCCCCGCCATGATCGCGCTGGCCGCCATCGCGGTCACCGGGGCCGTCTCGCTGCTGGCGACGCAGATATCCACCGAGGTGGGCGGTCCCGAGATCAGCATCAGCAACATGGTCACGCAGGCGGTCAGCAAGCTGCTGCAGGCGTTCGGCGTGGAGCCCGAGCTGGCCGAACGGATCGGCAACATCGTGGCGGGCGCGTCGATGGTCATGACCGGCGCGATCCTGGTCGAGCCCGGCGCGCTGGGCAAGATGGCGGGCGCCATCGCGACCGTCGCCGGCGCCGATCCGCAGACGGCGGGCTACATCGCGATGGCGATCGGCCTGGCGGCCACCATCACCGTGGGCGTGGTGATGGCGGTGGCCTCGTTCGGCGCGGGCACCGTGTCCACCGCGGCCAATGTCGCCGGCAATATCACCTCGCAGACCATGCGCACCGTCGCGGATACCGCCAAGACGGCCGGTCAGGTGGCGCAGGGCGCCGCGGCCGTGGCCAAGGGCGCGGGCGGCATCGCCACGGGCGCCGAGTCGATCCAGAGCGCCAAGGCGCAGGAGGCGGCCGACCAGGTGCTGGCCGACCGCAAGGCGCTCGAGGCCATGATGACCAAGCTGCAGGCCTCGATGGAAGAGGACCGCGAAAAGATCAAGGAAGTGATCCAGGCGATGGACGAGGCGATGCAGCTGGTCAGCAAGATGATCGCCGGCGCCGCCGACAGCATGACCCAGATCACCGCCAACATCGGCAAGCGCGCGATGGTTTGAACCGCGCGCACAACGGAGTATTGAACGTGACGACATCGACTTCCCCCGTCTCCCGCACGGCCTTCGGCCAGGCGCTTTTCGACGGACTGGACAGCCTGCACGGCAGCCAGCGGCTGAGCGCCGAGCAGCTCGAGGTGATCTACGCGCTGGCCTACGCGCACGTGGCGCAGGGCCAGTACGCGCAGGCCCTGCCGCTGTTCGCCTTCCTGTCGCAGTACGGTCCGACCCGCAAGCACTACCTGTCGGGCCTGGCGCTGTGCCTGCAGATGCAGGCGCGCTACGACGAAGCCATCCGCATCTACTCGCTCGTGGGCACGCTGTTTCCGGTGGCGCCCGAGGCGACGCTGCGCGTGGCCGAATGCCAGCTCGCGCTGGCCCACGCCGACGAAGCGCGCCAGTCGCTCGAGCAGGTGCTGGCGGCGGCCAGCGAAGACCCGGCCCATGCCGGTCTCGCTCCGCGTGCCCAGATGTTGCTGGCCGCGCTGGGCCGCGAGGCGCACGCATGAGGAGGGTTTCGCATGAACGATAGTCCGGCAACCCTGCCCGACACGGCCGCCTCCCCCGAGGCGGCTTTTGTGCTTGATGCGGACGAGGCGCGCATGCTCACCGAGATGGGCTTTCTGGCCGCGGGCCGCGGTGACGTCCAGCGCGCGGATGCCATCTTCCAGGCGCTGCGTACCATACGCCCCGCGCGGGCCTACCCCTGGCTCGGGCTGGCGGTGGCGCGCCTGAATGCCGGCCGCGCGCCCGAGGCCGTGACCGTGCTCGAACAGGGCGAGGCGGTGCTGGTGGGCGCGCATGGCGACGAAGCCGTGCTGCTGGCGGCCTGGCGTGGTTTCGCGCTGCAACTGGCCGGCCGCAATGCCGAGAGCCTGCGTCTGCTGCAGGTCTGCGCCCGAGGCACCGGCGAGGCCGCCTCGCTCGCACAGGCCCTGCTGGGCATCACGCCGGAGGCGGACGCATCCGCCGACGGCGCTTCCGAATCCATGACTCGCTAGGACTTCCATGGACATCTCCGCGCTTTCCGCCGCGCTCTCGCCGGCCCTCGACACGCTCAAGACGCCGACGGTGCAACCGGGGGCCGAGGCCACCGAACGCTTCGCCCGCGTGATGGGCGCGCCCGACGTCGACGTGGCCGCCCCGACCGGCGTGCACGCCGCGCTGCAGGCCGCCTTCGCGGCGCCCGTTCAGGCCACCGGCCCGGCCACGCTGGGCAGCCAGATTCTTTCGGGCCTGCAATCGACCACGGCCGAGTTTTCCCAGAAGTGGCAGGGCATCGCGGGCAACCTCGATCGCCTGGGCGCCCAAAGCTCCCTCTCCGACATGATGCGGCTGCAGGGCGAGTTGCTGCAGGTGTCGGTGCAATACGAACTCGTGGGCAAGGCGGTGTCCCGCACCACCCAGAACATCGATACGCTGGTCAGGATGTCCTAATGCAAGCTGTGTCTTCGCTGTTTCCGCTTTCCTGGACCCGCCTGCGCTTTCTGGCGGCGGCGCTGTTGATCGCCTTGCTGGCCGCCTGCGGCTCGCGCGTCGAGCTGTTTTCCGCCGCCAGCGAAAGCGAGGCCAACGAGCTGCTGTCGGTCCTGCTCGACTCGGGCATCCGCGCCGAAAAGAGCGTCACCAAGGCCGGTGTCGCGGTGTCGGTGGATAGCGCCCAGGTCGCGCGCGCGCTCGACATCCTGCGTTCGCGGGGTCTGCCGCGCGAACGCTTCGACGGCATGGGCCAGATCTTCCGCAAGGAAGGGCTGGTGTCCTCGCCGCTCGAAGAGCGCGCCCGCTATATCTATGCCCTCTCGCAGGAGCTCACCAACACGCTGTCGCAGATGGACGGCGTGCTGGCCGCGCGCGTGCACGTGGTGCTGCCGGAGCGGGGCGGCGTGGGCGAGAACACCACGCCCTCGACCGCGGCGGTCTTCATCAAGCATCAGACGGGTTACAACCTCGACGCGCTGCAGCCGCAGATCCGCAAGCTGGTGACCCACGCGATCCCGGGTCTCACCGAAGACCGCGTGTCGATCGCGTTGGTGTCGGCCCAGCCCGCCATGACCAGCGCGGCCGACGCGCCGGTGTCGGTGCCCGCCACCGGGCTGTGGGCGGCGCTCGCCGTGCTGGCCGTATTGGTGGCCGGCCTCGGCGGTGCGCTGATCTGGGTGCTGCTGCGCCGTGGTCCGGCCGCGACCGCGCGCAAGCCTCGCCACGAACCCGGTACCGCGGGCGGCGCGGCATGAGCGTCGCGCTGTTCAGCGCGCCGCTGCTGGAATTCAACCAGCTGCCGAGCCGCACCCTGCACCCGAGCCGCCATGCCGAGCATGCGCCGCCGGGTGCGCGTGCGCCCGCCGGCATGGAGGCCGCCTGGCACCGCCTCTGGTCGGGCCAGATCCTGGCCCGCCTGGGCCTGGCCGAACGGCCGGTGCTCGATGGCACGCGCCCCGAGCTGGCCCTGGCCCTGCTGCCGCCGGAGCGGCTGGCGCGCACGCTGCGTCTGATCGGCGCGGCGCTGTGCGGCGCGCGTTTGCGCCGGATGATCGCCGGCGCCGAAGTGCGCGAAGTGATGGCCGCGCTCGGCCCCGACGTGCTCGAACTCGCGCGGGGCGGGCGCTTCACGCAAGCCGCGCTCGCCGAGGCCGGCACCTGGCCGCTCGCGCAGACCGTGCAGTCCGTCGACGCGCTCGGCCGTGCCACCGCATGGCAGGCGCTCACCGGCGCCGGCCCCGAACTGGCGCTGCGCGCCGAACTCAAATTGCCCGCCGCCGCCGCGGTGGCCGCGCCGCTCGCGGCGCCGGCCGCGCTGGCGCTGGCGCTCGACGTCCTCAAATACGCTGAACCGACATGGGTTTCCTCCTTCCCCGCGCTGGCCTGACGCCGTCCGCCGCCCCGCGTATCGATCCCGCCGCGCGTATCCTGCGGGCCGCGGATCATGCCGCGCTGCTGCAGGCCGACGCGCTCGTGGCGCACGCGCGCGAGCAGGCCGATGCCATCATGGCGCAGGCCCAGGCCGCCTTCGAGGCCGAGCGTGAACGCGGCTACGCCGATGGCAAGGAAGAGGCGCTGATGGGGCAGGCCGAACGGATGATCGAGACCGTCGGCCGCACCATCGAATATTTCGCCGGCGTCGAGAACGAGATGGTCGATCTGGTCATGGCGTCCGTGCGCAAGGTCATCGATGGCTTCGACGACCGCGAAAAGGTCATGATCGTGGTGCGCAACGCGCTCGCCGTGGTGCGCAATCAGAAACAGATGACGCTGCGCCTGCATCCCGACGAAGTCGAAACCGTGCGCGGCCACATCAACGATCTGCTCGCCGCCTATCCGGGCGTGGGCTACCTCGACATCCTGGCCGACGGCCGCCTCGCGCGCGGCGCCTGCATTCTCGAGAGCGAGATCGGCATGGTCGAGGCCAGCCTCGAGAACCAGATCCAGGCGCTGCGCACCGCGTTCCAGCGCACGCTGGGCAGCCGGGTCTAGGGGCAGGGCATGCGTCAGTTCGACTACATCACCGAAATGATGGAGGTGGCCCTGCAGGACACGCCCACCCTGCGCATCAAGGGCCGCGTGACCCAGGTGGTGGGCACCATCATCAAGGCCGTCGTGCCCACGGTCAAAGTGGGCGAGGTCTGCATCCTGCGCAATCCCGGCGAGGATTTCGAGATGAAGGGCGAGGTGGTCGGCTTCGCGCGCGACGCGGCGCTGCTGACGCCCATCGGCGACATGTACGGCATTTCGTCGGCGACCGAGGTCATCCCGACCGGCCGCGCCCACATGGTGCCGGTCGGTCCCGGCCTGCTGGGCCGCGTGCTCGACGGCCTGGGCCGTCCGCTCGACGAGGCCGAGCTGGGCCCGCTCGAGGCCAAGAAGTTCTATCCGGTGTTCGCCGAAGCGCCCGATCCGCTCACGCGCCGCATCATCGCCGACCCGCTGGAGCTGGGCGTGCGGGCGCTCGACGGCGTGCTCACCTGCGGCGAAGGTCAGCGCATGGGCATCTTCGCCGCGGCCGGCGGCGGCAAGTCCACGCTGATGGGCAT
This sequence comes from Bordetella genomosp. 5, assembly GCF_002261315.1. Classification (NCBI taxonomy): domain Bacteria; kingdom Pseudomonadati; phylum Pseudomonadota; class Betaproteobacteria; order Burkholderiales; family Alcaligenaceae; genus Bordetella; species Bordetella genomosp. 5. The sequence goes on along the minus strand of NZ_NEVP01000011.1, from coordinate 203,584 downwards.
GCTGGTGAAGGGCGCCGACGTGGATGTGACCGTGGTGGCGCTGATCGGCGAGCGCGGCCGCGAAGTGCGCGAGTTTCTCGAGCACGAGCTCGGCCCCGAGGGCCGGCGCAAGAGCGTGATCGTCTGCGCGACCAGCGACAAGTCGTCGATGGAGCGCGCCAAGGCCGCCTACGTGGCCACCGCCATCGCCGAATACTTCCGCGATCAGGGCAAGCGCGTGCTGTTCCTGATGGACTCGGTCACGCGCTTTGCCCGGGCGCAGCGCGAGATCGGCCTGGCCGCCGGCGAGCCGCCGACCCGCCGCGGGTATCCCCCGTCGGTCTTCGCCACGCTGCCCAAGCTGATGGAGCGTGCCGGCATGAACCAGCATGGTTCGATCACGGCGCTCTATACGGTGCTGGTCGAGGGCGACGACATGACCGAACCCATCGCCGACGAGACGCGTTCGATTCTCGATGGCCACATCGTGCTGTCGCGCCGCCTGGGCGCGGCCAACCACTATCCCGCCATCGACGTGCTGGCCTCGGCCAGCCGCGTGATGAACGCGGTGATCTCGCCCGAACACAAACGCATGGCCGGCCGCCTGCGCGAACTGATGGCCAAGTACCAGGAGGTCGAGCTGCTCGTGAAGATCGGCGAGTACAAGCGCGGCGGCGACAAAGTCACCGACGAAGCGATCGACCGGATCGACGCCATCAATACGTTCCTGCGTCAGCGCACCGACGAGCGCACCACGCTGGCCGAGGCGCTCGCGCGCATGCAGCAGATCGTGGGGACCGCATGAGCGTGTTCGACGAACTGCTGGCGATCAAGCGCTTTCGCGAAGGCCAGGCCGAGCTCGCCGTGGCGCGCCAGCGCCAGGTCCACCACGACGCCCAGGCCGGCGAGGTCCAGGCCGAGGCGCGTCTGGTGGCGTTCCGCGACTGGGCCGAGACGCACGAGCGCGAGCTGTACGGCGACCTGTGCCGGCGCACGGTGCGCGTGCGCGATATCGAGGCCGTGCTGCAGGACGTGGCCGGACTGCGGGAAGGCGAGCGTCAGCACGAGCAGTCGCTCGAGAGCGCGCGCGAGACCACCCGCCGCGAAGAACAGGCGCTGGGCGAGCGCCGCGACGAGCACCGGCAGGCCAGCCGCCTGAGCGAAAAATTCGTCGAGCTGGCGCGGCTGCATTTCGACGCGCAGATGAAAGAAGCCGAGCGCAAGGAAGACATGGAGATGGAAGAGGCCGCCAGCGTCGCGCGCGATCGCGACGACTGGGAGCAGCACGAGGAGTACGAGCCCGCATGAGCATCGATCGACGCATCAGCCTGGATACCGCCATCGCGCAGGGCATGCCCGACCTGAACCAGTCGGACAGCGGCACGGGCACGCGGCGTGAGGCCAGCCAGGGCGACCGCCAGGCTTTCGAGCGGGCACTCGCGCAGGACGCGGGCGACGCACAGAAAAGCGCCCCGGCCCCCGCGACGCCGACGGGCGCGTTCGGCCTGTTCGCCGCCGCGCCGCAGACCGATGCCGCCGTCCAGGCCCGCGCGAGCGCGCTGGCGAGCGCCTTGTGCGAACACCTGAGCGCCGCTGCCCGGCAGCTGCTGGTCGACGACGGGGCGCAGGGCCGGCGCGAGGTGCGCGTCACGCTCGATGACGAGCGGCTACCCGGGCTGACCGTGTCCGTATTCGAAGAGGGCGGCCGCGTGGTCGCCGCGTTCGTCTGCGCGGTGGAGTCCACCCGTGAGCGTATGAACGAGGGCGCCGCGGCGCTGGCCGCCGAACTGGCCGCCAGCCTGTCGCGCGCCACGCTGGTGCGCGTCAGCACCGATGATCCCGAAGACCCCTGCCTGACCGAGACGCGCGCCGAGCCTGACGCCGGCGCCGCGCAACCGAGCACCCTGTGAAACTTTCTTCCGAATCCGCTTCCAGCATGACCGCAAGCCTGGAGATGTCCGTGGCCGGCGCGAGCCCGGTGCAGATCGCCGCGCGTCTGCCGCGCCTGTCGGGCAACGAGGCACGCGCGCTCGATCTGGTGGCGCGCCACGCCGCCAGCCTCGACGTGATCCTGGGCCAGCACGAAGGCGTGCCCGCCGCCTGGCAGATCAGCCTGACGCCCGGCGTCGCGCCCGGGCTGCTGGCCGCCGACGCCTACGGCGCCGAGATCGAATGGGCCGGCGCGCGCCTGCATCTGAGCCTGCCGCGCAGCGCGCCCACCGCCTGGCTGGCCGCGCGTCATCCCGAACTCGAACCCGCACCCCTGAGCGATGCGCTGGCCGCGCTGGCGCTGGAATCGCTGCTCGCCGACATCCAGGCCAGCGTGGCCGGCCTGTCGCCCGCCGGACCCGCGCGCGTCGGCGTGGCGGGTGCCGAGCTGCCGCCGCTGTCCCATGTCTGGACGCTGAGCGCCCGCGCGCAGGGCAGCGGCGACGTGATCTACGCCCGCCTGGCCGCCGACGATCTGGGCCTGATGCTGCTCGCCGGCCTGCTGGCCCAGCGCGCGGCGCCCGCCAACGGCCTGGCGCTCGACACGCTGCCCGTGCGCGTGCGCGCCGAAATCGGCGCCGTGACCCTCACGGCCGCCGAGCTCGGCACGCTGCAAGCCCGCGACGTGCTCCTGCTCGACCATTACCGCGTGAGCGAGCAGGGCGAGCTCTGGTTGTCCGCCGGACAGGGCCAGGGCCTGCGCGTGCGCGCCGACGCTTCAACCTACATCGTGACCCAAGGCTGGACCTCCCTCATGACCGATACCCCCGCCGACGCCGCCCCGCAGCCCGAGGCGCAACCCAGCGCCGCGCCGCTGGCCGTGGCCGACATTCCCGTCACGCTCACCTTCGACCTGGGCGAACGCAGCGTGACCCTGGCCCAGCTGCAGTCGCTGCAGGTGGGCGCCACCTTCGATCTGCAACGGCCACTGGCCGACGGCCCGGTGATGATTCGCGCCAACGGCGCGCTCGTCGGGACCGGCAATCTGGTGCAGATCGACGAGCGCATCGGCGTGGTGATCGCCACCCTGGGATCGGCCGCCGCATGAGCTCGTACGATCCCATCAGCCTGGCCGTCGTCCTGGCGCTGCTCGCGCTGGTGCCGCTGGCGGCGGTGATGACCACCTCGTTCCTTAAGATCGCGGTCGTGCTCACGCTGGTGCGCAACGCGCTGGGCGTGCAGCAGGTTCCGCCCAACATCGCCCTGTACGGTCTCGCCCTGATCCTGTCGGCCTACGTGATGGGGCCGGTGGTGATGCAGATGAGCACCGAGCTGCGCGCGGTGGGCGCGGGCCAGGCGCAGTCGGCGCCCGCCGCGCCCGTGCCCGAGACCGCGGCGCCCGAACGGGGCGGCAGGCTGCATCTCGACAATGCCACGCCCGCCGCGGCCACCGCGGCCGACGGCGACGGCCGGCTCACCGGCATTCTGGATGCCGTGGCCCGCGGCGCGGAACCGTTGCGCGGATTCATGCTGAAGAACAGCCGCGCCGAACAGCGTGATTTCTTCGTGCGTACGGCGCGCACCCTGTGGGGCGAGGAACAGGCCCGCAATCTCAAGGAAGACGACCTGCTGGTGCTGATTCCGGCGTTCCTGCTGTCCGAGCTCACCGCCGCGTTCCAGATCGGCTTTCTGCTGTATCTGCCTTTCGTCATCATCGACCTGATCGTCTCGAACATCCTACTGGCCATGGGGATGATGATGGTCTCGCCGGTGACGATTTCCATGCCCCTGAAGCTGTTCCTGTTCGTCATGGTCGACGGCTGGACCCGCCTGATTCAGGGCCTCGTGCTGTCGTACGCATAATGGGCACCGTCGATCTCGTCTCCTACATGACCCAGGCGCTGTACCTGGTGCTCTGGCTGTCGCTGCCGCCGATCGCGGTGGCGGCCATCGTGGGTACGCTCTTTTCCCTGTTCCAGGCGCTCACGCAGATCCAGGAGCAGACGCTGTCGTTCGCGGTGAAGCTGATCGCCGTGTTCGCCACGCTGCTGCTGACGGCGCGCTGGATCAGTGGCGAGCTGTACAACTTCACGATCGCCGTGTTCGACCTGTTCTACAAGATTCGCTAGGACGGAGCCCACATGTTTTCAGGCGTGACGTATGCGGAGGCGAAGATATTCCTGGGGACGCTCGCGCTCACCCAGCCTCGCATCCTCGCGCTGTGCGTCATGCTGCCCATCTTCAGCCGCCAGAGCATGCCCGGCATGCTGCGTTACGCGGTGGCGGCGGCGATCGGCCTGATCATCGTGCCGGTGCTGATGCCGCGCTATGCCGCGTTCGATCCGAGCTGGATCGACCTGGTGCTGCTGGTCGCCAAAGAAGTGTTCGTGGGCCTGGTGCTCGGCTTTCTGGTGGCGATCCCGTTCTGGATCTTCGAGGCCGTGGGCTTCGTCATCGACAACCAGCGCGGCGCCAGCCTGGGCGCGACCATCAACCCGGCCACCGGTAACGACTCCTCGCCCATGGGCATTCTGTTCAATCAGGCTTTCATGGTGTTTTTCCTGGCGGGCGGCGGCTTCATGCTGATGCTCACGATGCTGTACGACAGCTTCCGGCTCTGGGATCTGTTTTCGTGGGCGCCCACGCTGTCGCGCGAGAGTGTGCCGCTGATGCTCGATCAGCTCAGCCGCTTCGCGCGGCTGGTCCTGCTCTTCGCGGCCCCGGCCATCGTGGCGATGTTCCTGGCCGAGCTGGGGCTGGCGCTGGTGAGCCGCTTCGCGCCGCAGCTTCAGGTGTTTTTTCTGGCCATGCCGATCAAGAGCGGCCTGGCCCTGCTGGTGCTGGTGCTCTACATGGGCACCCTGTTCGAATACGCGGGCGACGCCACCGAGCACATCCGCACCATCGTGCCGTTCCTCGACAGCCAGTGGCAGGAGGCGCGATGAGCGGCGAAAAAACAGAACAGCCAACCCACAAGAAGCTGCGCGATGCGCGCAACAAGGGCGAGGTCGCGCACAGCAAGGACTTCACCCAGACGCTGCTGGTGCTGGCGCTGTTCGGCTACATGCTGGGCAACGCGCAGAACATCATCGAGTCGCTGGGGCGGCTGATGCTGCTGCCGGCCGACCTCATCGGCATGCCGTTCGAGGTGGCGCTGCCGCAGGCCCTGGACGCCGGGCTGCGCGAAGCCACGACGCTGGTGCTGCCATTCGTGCTCATCGTGCTGATCGTCGGGATGTTCGGCGAGTTCCTGCAGGTGGGCGTGGTGCTGGCGTTTCAGAAACTCAAGCCGTCGGGACAGAAGCTCAACCCGATGACCAATCTGAAGAACACGTTCTCGAAGAAGAATCTGGTCGAGTTCCTCAAGTCCACGCTCAAGATCGCCTTCTTGTCGGCGCTCGTGACCATCGTAGTGCGCGATGCGCTGCCCGAGCTGATGTCGGTGCCCTACAGCGGTCTGGCCGGCTTGCAGACCGGCGTGGGCGGCATGCTGCGCACGCTGATCGTGAATATCGCCGTGGCGTATGTGGTGATCTCGCTAGCCGACTTCGCCTGGCAACGCTTTCAGCATCGCAAGGGCCTCATGATGAGCAAGGAAGAGGTCAAGCAGGAATACAAGGAGATGGAGGGCGACCCCCACATCAAGCACAAGCGCAAACACCTGCACCAGGAGATGGTGATGCACGGGGCCACCGGGCAGGCGCGCAAGGCTTCCGTCGTCGTCACCAATCCCACTCACCTGGCCGTGGCGCTGTATTACGAGCCCGACGAAACGCCGCTGCCGCTGGTGCTCGCCAAGGGCGAGGGCACGCTGGCCGAGGCCATGATGCAGGCCGCGCGCGAGGCAGGCGTGCCGGTGATGCAGAACATTCCGCTGGCGCGCGCCCTGATGGCGCAGGCCCAGCCCGACCAATACATTCCGAGCGAACTGATCGAGCCGGTGGCCGAGGTCCTGCGCCTGGTGCGCAAACTCGCCGCCGAACAGGAGACGCCATGAGTCAACCCACGCATCCGCTGATCCAGCGCTACGTGCAGCGCCACCAGCTCACCGACGCGCTGCGCGCCGACGGCCGGGCCACGGTGGTGATCGACGAGCGCTTCCGTGTCCACCTCGCGCCGGCGCCGCAGGGCTGGCTGGCCCTGCAGGCGCGGGTGCTGGACCTGCCGCCGGCCGGGCGCGATCGCGACGCGCTGCTGGTGGAAATGGGCGAGTTCGCCGCCGGCATGCTGGCGGGCCACGCCAGCACGCTGAGCGCCGATCCGCGCGAAGAAACGCTGGGATTGCAGCAATTGATACGCCCCGACGCCAGCGATCTGGATGTCGACGAGGCCGTGGGCCAGTTCGCCAATGCACTGTCGTTCTGGCAGGCCGTGGCGCGGCGCTACGCATGACCCCTTATGCATACCGAAACGGGCAACGCAGCCCGGGGAGAAAGACTTTGAAGCGCACGATTCTGGCGGGGGCCCTGATGCTGGCCCTGTTGGGGCCGGCCCAGGCGGCACCGAACTGGCCCATGGCGCCCTATAGCTACTACGCCAAGGAAGAGAGCCTGCAGAACGTCCTGCGCGAGTTCGCCGGCGGCTTTTCGCTCTCGCTGCAGTTGGGGCCGAACGTGAGCGGCGTGGTCAACGGCCGCTTCAACGCCAACACGCCGACCGAATTCATGGATCGGCTGGGCGGCGTCTACGGGTTCAACTGGTTCGTGTACGCGGGCACGCTGTTCGTGAGCCGGTCGAGCGACATGATCACGCGCTCGGTGTCCTCGATGGGCAGCTCGATCGTGTCGCTGCGCGAGGCCCTGCAGCAGCTGGGGGTGCTCGATCCCCGCTTCGGCTGGGGGGAGTTGCCGGACCAGGGTATCGCGCTGGTCTCGGGGCCGCCGGGCTATGTGGAGTTGGTGGAGCGCACCGTGGCCGCCCTGCCGATGGGCGCGGGCGGGCAGCAGGTGGCGGTGTTTCGCCTGAAGCACGCGTCGGTGAATGATCGCACGGTCAGCTATCGCGATCAGAAGGTCGTGACGCCGGGCCTGGCCACCGTGCTGCGCAACCTGATTCTGGGCTCCGGCAGCGGCAACAACAACGAAACGCTCGCGGCCATCGCGGCGCCATTGCGCGATGCGCCGCCGGTGTTCGCCGGTGCCGACAGCGCGGCGGGCGGCGCGCCGGCAGTGGGCGCGGGCGCCGCTGCGGCAGGCGCGGGACGCGTGCAGCGCGCCGGCGGCTTGCGTTTTCGCGAGCCCACCGTGCAGGCCGATTCGCGCCTGAACGCGATCATCGTGCAGGACATTCCCGATCGCATACCGATCTACCGCAACCTGATCGAGCAGCTCGACGTGGCGAGCACGCTGATCGAGATCGAAGCCATGATCGTGGACGTGAATTCCGATCTGGTGCGCGAGCTGGGCGTGAACTGGGGCGCGCGCGCCGGCTCGGCCTCGTTCGGCTACAGCGATTTCAATCTGGCGCCCAGCGGTCTGCCGCTGGCGCCCGGCACCGACCTGGCGCCCGGCACCATCGGCATCAGCGTGGGCAGCACGCTGGCCGCCCGTATCCGCGCGCTGCAGGGGCAGGGCCAGGCCAACATTCTGTCGCAGCCCTCGGTGCTCACCACCGATAACCTCGGCGCCGTGCTGGACCTGTCGGACACCTTCTACATCCAGACCGTCGGCGAACGCGTGGCGACGGTCACGCCCATCACCGTCGGCACATCGCTGCGCGTGACGCCGCGCTACATCTCCGGCACCAGCGGTACCGAAGTCGAGCTCACGGTCGACATCGAGGACGGTCGCATCCAGGAAGAGCGGCAGATCGACCGCCTGCCCACCGTGCGCAAGAGCACCATCAGCACGCTGGCGGTCGTGGGTAACGATCAGACGCTGCTGATCGGCGGCTACAACAGCAGCCAGGACAGCGAGCGCGTCGACAAGGTGCCGCTGCTCGGCGACCTGCCTCTGATCGGCGCCTTGTTCTCGAGCAAGTCCACCACCGTGCAGCGCCGCGAGCGGCTGTTCCTGATCCGGCCGCGCGTGGTGGCCGTCAATGGCAACGTGGTGGCGCAGCCGCGCGCGCAGGCGCGTGCGGGCGACATGGTCAACAGGACGTGGGGCGGCATCGAGTCGCCCATGACGGCGGGCGAATACCTCGACCTGATCCAGGGCCAGCGCACCCAGGTGCAGTTCGAGCGCAACGCGAGTCCGGCCGTGCCGGGCGGGCCCGTGCGCGTGTCGCCGGTGTATCTGCAGTCGCTGCCGGTGGGCGAGGCATTGCGTTCGGATGGCCGGCCGATCCTGCGCGTGGAGCCCGTGGCCGCGCCCGATACGGGACGCGTGCCGGGGCGCTGAACGCCGCTTGAATCAGCCGGGCGGGCGCGCCTGGATCAGTTGTCCAGGTGCAGCCCTTTGAGGGCGAGCTTGTCGCGCAGCGCCGAGCGGGCGCGCGACAGGCGGCTGCGCACGGTGCCCACGGGCACGGTCAGCAACGCGGCCGCTTCTTCGTACGACACGTCGTCCATGCCGACCATCAGCAGCACGTCACGCATGTTGGGCGGCAGCTCGGCCAGCGCTTCCTGCAGCAGGCTCATGGTCTGGTTCTGTTCGGCGGCCTGCTCGGGCGTGAGCGACGACGACGCATGCTGTTCGAGCGCCTCGTCCGACACGAAGTCGTAGCGGCGCTGCGGGGCGCGCGACAGATGATTGCGCACGAGGTTGAGCGCGATCCCGTAGAGCCAGGTCGAGAGTTGCGACTCGCCGCGGAACGAGCGGTACGAGCGCGCGGCTTCCAGGAAGGCCTGCTGCGCCAGATCTTCGGCGTCGCTGGTGTTGCCGATGTGCTTCACGATGAAGCGTTGCAGGCGTCCCGCATGTTCGCGCACCAGGTCGCGCAGCAGGGTGTCGTCGCTGGCGTCCCAGGTCCCCTCACCGCAGCCGGGCTGCGAGGGGACTTCGGGCGAAGTCGCGATCGAATCCAAAGAAGCGGACATGGTCTAGGGGAAGGTGAGGTGCGAGCCAGGAAGCGAACGACGGTCTGTGTGTCGAAGATGTACGACTACCGCTTGTATATTTGGCGAGAAATTACTACATATCTGCCCGCAACCGCAATCATTTGAATTTGAAATTTCTATCTGTAACATCGCCATGCCAAACAATCTCCATGCGTTGCATGGAGAAGACGCGCAATAATATTTGGAAACGATTGCCGCCAAAGGGTGGATCAGGGCGGCGAAATCGCGGCTCGTCGTGAAACCGCAACCGGCAGTTGTCAGACTTCCCGGTGTTGCGGCAACAGCTCGGCGAGCCACTGGCGCGCCATGTCGGCGCTTACCGGGCCGCGCTGGGCGTTGTCGTTGAAACGCTGTTCCATGGCGAGGTCGATGGCCATGCGTTGGGCGGGAGAGACCGATTCGGGCGCGACACCGAGGTGGTCGCACACGGCGCGAAAGCCTGCCGAGCCGGCGGCGGCGCTGTGATCGAGACGGGTCATGAAGTCCACGCCGTCGAGCGCGTCGCGCGAGGTCTGCGCCATGTCGAGCGCGAGGCTGATGCTACGGGCGGAGAGCGGGGTACCGGGGCTGCCGGACAGGCCGAGCTCGCGAGAGACGGCGCTGGCGATGCCATTGCCGTAGGTGCGGGCGAGGGCGTCGGAGAAGAGGGCGGTGGTATCGGCGTCGGCGGCCACCCAGGCCACCGAGCGCCCACTGGGCGTCGTGCCGGTGCCGAGAACATGGAATTGTTCACCGACAACGGTTACATAGACATCACCCCCTTGCTCGGCGGCCTGGGCAAAGGCGTCGAGGCTGACGAAGCCGGGTGAAGAGGATACTGAATTGATTGTCATGCGGCCAGTAGACCCCGCGGTTGGTGGAGAGGACGGCGATTTTTCATCCCGTCAGAGCCTGAGTAACATCCGCGAGGCTTTGGTTCCTGCCGATTTCCGGCATTGCTGAACATGCGCCAGATTGTAGTCCAAGGGCAGGCGCGAACGAGAGGAGACAACGTGTCGGTGGGTATCAGCACGCAAGTGGCGGGCGCAAAACTGGGTCTGGAGCTGGAGATGCCCGTGGCGGCGCGAGATGATGGTCGCAGCCGCGCGGTCACGCATTACTTCGAGACCCTGGCGCTGCTCAAGCGCGCGCGCGGCCAGACGGTCGAGCTGGTGCACATCGGCGATGTCCCTGTTGGCGTGACGGGCCCCTTGGGCGAGAGCGGCCTGGACAACGGCTTCAATCTGCTCGAGACGGCCTTCGCGCCGGTCGCGGGCGGACCGGGCGGGCTGGCGCGGCTCGACGCGGCCGTGCGCGAAGAACTCGCCGATGTGGAGACGGCGCTGGCCGCCGACGGCGCCGCCGTGCTCAACGCCGCGGAGCATCCGGACTGCACGCTCGACGACGTCTGGTATCGCGAGATGCGCGTGCCGCGTCCCATCTATCGGGAACTCGAGGGATATCGCGGCTGGTTGCACCGCGCCGGCATCGACGCCAAGGCGCAGAACGGCCCCTGCACCTCGGTGCCGATCGGGCAGGCCGCGCGGGCGTTGAACGTGAGCCTGGCGCTGGCGCCCGCGCTCATGGCGCTTTATGCCAACAGCCCGCTGCAGGGAGGCCGGGACACCGGTGCCAAGGAAAACCGCATGCGCCTCTGGGACCGCATGTTCCGCCACGCGCGCTTTGCCGGTGACCACTATCTGCAGCAGTTGCCCGAGCGGCCGTTCCGGGATCTCGGCGACCACTTCCGCTGGATGTTCGGCCCCCAGACCGCCAGCCGCGCGCTGTCGTGGAATCCGGCCGACGACTACAAGTCGGCGGTGAGCGTGTATCTGGACGGCAACCCCGCGCTGGGCCAATTCCTGCGCGCGCCGCGTTGGCGCGGCCGCCGTGGCGACACCGGCGAACACGTCGACCTCGTGCCGCGCGGCGAGCATTTCGTTTATTCGCAGTTCGCGCACTTTCTCGATGCGCGCTGGCGCTACCGGCTCGAGCGCGTGCCGGCGCTCGACGCGCTGCTGGCCGCGTGGGCGCAACCGGGCGGCATCGAAACCCTGTTCGACGCCTGCGGCTGCGACGGCTATATCGAGGCGCGGGCGTTCGGCGCGGTGTTTCCGGACGCGCAGATGCAGGCCGAGGCCGGGCCGCAGGCCTGCGCCACCGCCGTGATGGGCGCCTCGGCGCTGCAGCTCGGGTTGCTGCGCAATCTGGCCGAAGCCGAGGCGCTGGTGCGGGAGTGGGGCTGGCTGACCCTGCGGCGCCTGCGCACCCCGGCGCTGTGCCACGCGCTGGACGATGCGCAGGTTCGGGCGCTGTGCCAGGATGTGCTGGCCGTGGCCAGCGGCGGGCTCGACGCCGCCGACCAGCATTGGCTGGCCTATCCGCGCTACGTGCTGGACGTGGGCAGCACGGCGGCCGACGCCATGCTGCGGCTGTGGCGCGGGTCGCCGCGCGAGGTGTTCTACCGGCAGCGCATGCTGCAGTTGCCCGCCTGAGCGCCGCGCTCCTCGGCGCCGCGCCTGGTTCGCGTGCCAAAAAAAAGCGCTGCCGATTGCGGCAGCGCCATTTTGCCGGGCGGCTTACTTGGCCTCGTAGACCTCGTCGGCCGCCAGCAGGATGTCCACCGGCGGATCGAAGCCGATCACGCGCGCCGTTTCGAGATTGAGCGCGATCTTGGCCGGATCGATCCAGATCTGGCTCAGCTGGCGCGGCCGCGCGCCGTTGAAGATGCGCGCGATGGTCTCGGCGTGGAACAGGCCCACGTACGAGTAATCGGCCTGCGCCAGGCTCATCAGCAGCCCCGCCTTCACGTCGTCCGAACCCAGCATCGCGAAGCTCGGCACCTTGGCCTCGCGCAGAATCTGCCCGAGTTGCGCGATGGTGGCCGGCGTGATGCCGCGATGCACGGTCACATAGACGGCATCGACCTTCGGGCCCAGCTCGCGATAGCACTCCAGCGCGTTGCGCGTGGCGTCTTCCTGGGCGATGCCGTTGGACGGCGCCAGGCACGGCACCACCTTGAAATTGAGCTCGCGCGCGACCTGCTCGACGGCGTCCACGGCCGCATAGGTGCGGCCTTCGGGGCTGTCTTCGTAGACCAGGCCGAGCGTCTTGAACGGCACGATGTCATAGAACAGGCGGACCTGGCGCTGATAGCGCTCGGGCTGCACGCGCGCATGCAGATTGTCCAGGCCGCTGTCCTGCACGCTCTTGACGATCTTGGCGCCGACCGCGTCGCTGGTCGAGGCCACGACCGTCGGCACCGGCGCGCCGAGCGCGGTCATGTCCTGGCCGGCCCAGGTGCCCATCGCGATGATCAGGTCCACGTCGCGGCGTTGCGCCAGCCGCTCGGAGATCGCGCTGCGCGTGGCCGGCCGCATCTGCGCGTTGAAATTACCGGGCTGCCACCACGCGTCGGGCACGAATTCCACGTAGTCGCTCTTGGCCTGCTCGGCCAGGAATTTCCACATCTGCTGGCCGTTCAGCCCGTCGGGCAAGGCCGGGACCGTCATCCAGCCCAGCTGCTGCAGACCGGCGACGATCACCTTGAGCGTGCGCGGATACTCGCTGTAGTCGCCGCTCTCGAAATAACCGAGGCGCCACTTGCGGCCATCGGGCTTGAGCGCGGGCGTGGTCGGGAAGACGTGGCTGGCCTGCGCGGCGGCGCTCGCGGGGGCAGCCGGGGCGGATGCCTGGGCCTGGACGGCAACGGGCAGCGCCAGCGAGGCGCCCAGGAGCAGGGCGGACAAGGACTTCATCATGAGCGTCGGATCACGATCAACGTGATGTCATCGGATTGTTCGGCACCGTCGGCGAAGGCATGCACATCGTCGAGCAGGCGGCGGGAAATGTCGTTGGCGCTCACGGGCGGATGCGACAGCACATAGCGCATGCGGGCATCGCCGTACTGCTCGCCGGTGCGGCTCTCGGCTTCGGTGACGCCGTCGGTGTAGCCGACCAGCGCCTCGCCGGCGCCGATGCGGGCGTTCAGCGAGCGATAGACCAGGTCTTCCTGGACGCCGCACGCTGGGCCGCTGCGGCCCTCGAGCAGGCGCACTTCGCCGTCCAGGCCGATCACGGCGGGCGGCAGATGGCCGGCATTGGCCCAGGTCAGCTCGCCGGTGTGCAGGTCCAGCACGCCGAGCAACAGCGTCACGAACATCATGTTCGGGTTGTTCTCGGACAGGCGGTTATTGATCTTCTGCAGGATGAGCGCGGGATCGGTTTCGTCTTCGGCGGTGGCGCGGATCAGGGTGCGCGTCACGGCCATGAACAGCGCCGCGGGCACGCCCTTGTCGGACACGTCGCCGATCGCAAGACACAGGCGGCCGTCGGGCAGGATGAAGTAGTCGTACAGATCGCCGCCCACTTCCTTGGCCGGCTGCATCACGGCGGTCAGGTCGACGAGGCTGCGGGTGCTGCTCTCCAGCGGCACCGGCAACAGGCCGAGCTGGATGTCGCGGGCGATGTTGAGCTCGCTCTCGAAGCGCTCGCGCGCGCTGGTCTCGCGCATCAGCCGCGTGATGTTCTCGCGCAGCTTGGCGTCCATGAAGAGGAACGACTCGGCCAGGCGGCCCACCTCGTCGTGCAGGCGGGCGGGCAGCTCGGCCACCGCCTGCGGCACGGCGCGCGGCGCGGTCAGGTCCTGCAGGGGCAGCTCGCGCGCATAGCGGGTGAGGATGCCGAGCGGCCGCACGATATGGCTGGCCACCACCCAGGCGAACAGCAGCGCGCCCAGCAGCGCGGCGCCGAAGATGATGGCCTGGCGATTGATGAGCTGCTTGGCGGGTGCCGTGAGATCGCTCTCGGGCACGGCGGCCACGATGGTCCAGCCCAGCGGCTTGTAGCGCTGCGCCTGGATCTCGTAGCGGCCGGCCGCGCCGCCATCGAACGCGAACGACTCGGGCGCGTCGGTGCCGACCGCGCGCAGCAGGCCGCGCAGCGTGTGATAGGTGCCGCCATCCTGGATGTCGAGCAGATCGCTCTGCGCCGAAGGCGGCGGCACCACAAAGTTGCCATCGTCGGCCACCACGAACACGAAGCCGGAGCGCGCCAGCGTCAGGCGCGTGAGTGTGGCGCGCACGGCGTCTTCGACCTTGCGGCGGCGGGCCTGTACTTCGTCGATCATGTCCTGGGCATCGAACGAGATCACGAAGACCCAGTCCCAGGGGCGGAAATAGCCGAAGTAGCCGTAGCGCGCCTCGGGCTCGCCGGCGGTGTCGGGCGCCTGCCAGCGATAGAAGGCGAATCCGTGGCCCGACTGGCGGCTCTCGTCGTACATGGCCTGCGCCAGACGGCGGTTCTTGATGTCTTCGATCGCCGAGATGTCGCGATCGATCATGTTGCGGTTACCACTGGCGAGCACCGAGTGGCTCGCGTCGTACACGAAAGCGTAGCGCCGGCCCGACAGTTTGAGTTGATTGATCCAGTTGCGCGCCATGCCCTTGGCCGCGCCCGGCGTGACCACGCCGCGCTCGGCCAGATCGGCGAACATGTTCAGCATGGTGAGGGTGGTGGAGGCGACCTCGACCAGTTGATGGCGGCCACCGCGTGCGGCGGCGAATTTATCGTCCAGCAGGGCCGACCAGCGCGCGCTCGTATCGCGCATCAGCAGGTCCATCACGTTGCTCACGGCGTGGAGTTCGCCGGCGCGTACGGTGCGGGTGACGTCGCGTTGGGACACCAGCATCACGATGCTCGCCACGACAAACAGAATCGCAAGAATCAGGACGAAGATCTTGCTGCGTAGCGATCGGAGCATGGACAAGGGAAATGGGGGGCGCAAGGCCTGTTGATTGAAACAGGGGAATGCAATTTGCGTATCAATAGATGCAAAGTGCACCAATTGTAAATACCATTGTCGGCTGTGTGTTGAATGTTTGCGTCTACTTACGAATCATGGCCTCCGATACGACAGCCAAACGTCTGGAACCCCTGCAAGTCCTGCTCGATGGCTTGCGCCGGCGGCCGGTACTCGAGCTCACGCTCGCCTGCCTCGGGGTGCTGCTGCTTGCCCAGGCCCTGATCGGCGCGCTCAGCCTGTCGGCGCTCAACCGCCTGATCGCCGACACCACGGCCGATCGTGTCGAAGTGGTGGCGCGGCAGGTCGCGGGCAACATCGAAAACGGCCTGCGTCTGGGCAAGCCCCTGGGCCAGTACTTCGGGCTGCGCGAGACGCTGACCGACGGGCTGCGCGATTCGCGCGACGTGCGCGGCGCCACGGTGGTCATGGCCGACGGCCGGCGGGTTGCCGGCCTGGGCGATCCGGTGCCCGCCGCGGCGGCGCTGGCGCGCGCGCTGGCCGGCCAGCCACCCGTCGACGAAACGCCCAGCACGCGACGCGCGTCGGGCGCGCTGGTCGCACTGGGCGACACCCAGGTTGCCGTGGCCGTGCCGCTGGTCGAACGCGGCCAGACCCTGGGCGCCGTGGTGCTGGCCGTGCCGCGCGACAACGCCGGCGGACGGGCGGTGCTGTGGGACAACCTCAAGGTGCTGGCGCTGGTCACCGCGGCGGTCGGCCTCGGGCTGGCCGCCGTCTTCAAATACGCCATCCCGCTCACCACGCTGGCCGCCGGCGGACGCACGCGCTTCGTCGTGCCCCTGCTGGCACTGATGCTGGCGCAGGGGATTTATGCCGTCTACACGGTGTCCACTTTCCGCAGCGCCGCGCTTCAGGTCACGCGTGACAACGTCACGGTGCTGGCCGACGGCCTGCAGCGCGACCTCGATCGGGTGCTGGGTTACGGCCTCGACATCGAACGTCTGCGCGGCGTGGAACAGCCGTTCGCGCGCCTGGCCGCCACCTCGTCGGCGATCGCCACGATCGAGCTCGTGGATCGCGATGGCCGCGTGCTGAACCGCGCCGATGCGTCCGGCGCGCTGCCGGTCACCGCCACCGCCGGCGCGCCGCCGCAGGCCGGCGAGTACACGCTGGTGCTGCCGCTGGGCAGCGAGCTGGGCCGTCCCGCCGCGCAGGGCCGCCTGGTGGTGCGGCTCGCCAGCGACGTGATCGCGGCCGGCGTGCGCAGCCGCGCCCTCGATGCCATTACGGTGGTGGGCGTGGCGTTGGTCGCGGCGATCGAAATGCTGTTGCTGCTCTCGCTGCTCATGAATCGCGCTTTCGCGTCGCGCGGGCGGCTGCAGGACGGCACCCGTCTCGCGCCCGATGGCAGCTCCGATATCGGCCGGATCGCGCGTCCGGTGATGTTCGGCTTCCTGTTCGCGTGGGCCTTGCCGCTGGGCTTTCTGCCCTTGTATGCCCGCAGCCTGCCCACCGGCGGGCTCGATCTGCCGGCCAATCTGATGCTGGCGCTGCCGATTTCGGTGGAGATGGGGTGTGGCCTGCTCACGGCGCTGCTCGCGGGCGGTCTCACCGACAAGCGCGGCTGGCAGACGCCGGTGCTCGCCGGCCTGGCGGTGTCTTGCCTGGGCATGGTGGTGTGCGCCTTCGTGCCCAACCTGCCGCTCTTCGCGGCGGCGCGCGGCCTGGTGGGCCTGGGCTACGGGCTCACCTGGATGGGACTGCAGGGCTTCATCGTCACGCGCAGCCCGGCGCAGTACCGCGGCCGCAACATGACGGGCGTGATCGCCGGCCTGTTCGCGGGTCATTTGTCGGGCGCCGCGGTCGGTGCGATGTTGATGGAGCAGATGGGATTCCGCGCGGTGTTCGGCGTCGGCGCCGTGATGCTGGTGCTGCCGCTGCTGGGCGTGCTGGTTCTGATGCGCCCGTACATGGGCCGCGCCGGTATCGTTGCGCCCGCAACCGTTTCGGCCACGCCCGCGCCCGCCCCGGCGGCCGCCGCGGCTGCCGGCGGACGCCTGCGCGCCACGCTGCGCCTGCTGTTCACGCGCGATTTCGGCATGCTGCTGGTGGGCAGCGTGATTCCGTTCTCGATCGCGCAGGTCGGCCTGCTGTCGTTCGCGCTGCCGCTGTACCTCGAAGCCGAAGGGGTGGCCGCATCGAGCATCGGCCGCGTGCTGATGATTTACGGTCTGTGCGTGATTTATGTGGGTCCGCTGATGGGACGCCTGGTGGATCGCTCGTCGATCAAGAAAACCTGGATCGTGCTGGGCGGCCTCATCGGCAGCGTGGGCATGCTCGGCCTGTACTTCAACAGCGGGCTCGCGGCCGCCGCCGTGGCCGTGCTGCTGCTGGCCGTGGCGAGCTGCTTCGCCGGCGCGTCGCAATCGCCTTACATGCTGGCCTTGCCCGATGTGCAGCGCTATGGCGCCGCCGGTGCCACGAGCGTCATGCGCGCGGCCGACAAGCTTGGTCAGATGGCGGGCCCGCTGGTGGTGGGCGCCATGTTCGGCGCGGCCGGCATGGGCGCCGGCCTCGCGATCACGGGCGTGATCTACCTGGTGGCGACCGCGCTGTTCCTGCTGTTCGCACCCTCGCGTTCGCGCGAGGAGGTGGCGGCCTGAGCGGCGGCGGCCTGCACCGGCACGCGGCCGGTCAGGCCGGTGAGCAGGTCCGCCGCGATGGTGCCGGCGGCCGCGGCCACGGTTTCGACCGGCAACGCTGGACCCCACAACAGCACGTCGGCGCCGGGCCTGGCGTGAGGCGCGGGATCGAGATCCACCGCCATCATGTCCATCGAGATGCGGCCCACCACCCGGGTGGGCACGCCATCGACCAGCACCGGCGTGCCCGTCTGCGCCAGGCGCGGATAGCCGTCGGCGTAGCCGCAGCTGACCATGCCCACCAACATGTCGCGTTCGCTGACGTACGCGCCGCGATAGCCCAGATGGGTGCCGGCCGCGACGCGGCGCGTCGCGATCAGACGGCTGTGCAAGGACATGGCCGGGCGCAGTCCCAGCTCGGCGCCGGTGGCGCCGGCCAGCGGGCTCGCGCCGTACAGCGCCAGCCCCGGCCGCACCCAGTCCGTGGTGCCGGCGTGGGCCTGATGCCGGGCGAGCGCCGCCGAGTTGCTGGTCGACACGCAGCCCGGCAGGCCCGCGATGGCGGCGCGGAACGCCGCGTCGGCCTGTGCCACGCCGTCGTCGTCTTCGGCGGCGGCGTAATGGTTGAGGTGATGCACCGCACGGACGCGGCCCCGGCGCACCAGCGCCTGCGCCCGCTCGTACGCATCGCGATACTCGGCGGTATCGAAGCCGGATAGATTCAGATCGCCCGAGTAGCGCAGCCACAGCGCCGGCGGCCGCGCGGGCGCTGTGGCGGCGTCGCGCAGCCAATCGAGTTGCGCGGCATGCGAGATCACCAGATGCAGGTCATCCTGCGTGAGGCGCTCGGCATCGGCCGGCTCATGCAGCCCGCCGTACACCAGCACCGGCCCACGCCAACCCGCGGCGCGGCAGGCCTGCGCCTCGGCCAGATTCAGGGCGGCCAGGCCATCGGCCTGGGCCAGGCCGGGCAGCACATGTGCGAGTCCGTGGCCATAGGCATCGGCTTTCACGGTGGCCCAGATGCGCGGGGCGCGGCCTTGCGGCGCGCCGAGCCAGCCGCGCAGCGTGGCCAGGTTATGCGCGACGGCGCCGGCGTCGACGCGGGCGACGACCCGCGGTTGCGCGGGCATCACGCCGCTCATCGGAGGGGGCCACGCCGGGGCGCGACGGAAACAATGCGGGGGGACATGCAGCACTCCTTTCAGGCTCCACCCCGGCCGGCACGAACCGGATCGGGGGCGGATGAGGGCGCGCGGCCACCGTCCGGCGCGCCCCGCGTGAGGCCGCCGACGGGCGCAGCCGGCGCGCGTCTTCAGGCTGAGTGGACAGCAAGCCGCAAATGGTTCCATGGCCCGCGCCGTTCGTAGCGCAGGTCATCGAGGTAGTGGCGCATGAGGCGCACGCCGTGTCCGCCCAGATCGGCTTCGTCGAGGCTCGCCGCCAGGTCGGGCGGAGCGGTCGTGGTGGGATCGTAGGGCACGCCGTTGTCGGCGATCTCGATCACGATGCCGACGCTATCGCGCGAATATGACAGCCTGACGGCCGGCACGTGTTCGGGCTTGGCCTCGGCAAAGGCGTAGGAGAGGATGTTGGTCAGCGCTTCGTCGACGCTGAGCGTCAGGCCGAAGGTGATTTTGGGCGACCAGCCTTCGCGCTCGGCGATTTCCTCCAGCCACTGCAACGCACGCGTCACGGCGTCGGTGGCGGGGTTCATGTCTAGCGTTTCGGGCTGCTGGGGCATGGGCCGTGGGTCAGTGGTCGAAGTGCAGCCCGCAGTATGCCCTAGCGGCCAACGCGAAGCCAGTTGCGCGCAATCCGTCGGGGATGGCGCTGTCATGGGCTTCGCGTATGATGCTCCATCCTCCGGGCGGCACCCGTACCGCCCGATATCCCAACGGGAAATTTCATGAATCTCGCGACCGAAAAAAGCGGCGATGTCTTCGTCGTTGCCCCCGAAGGCCAGATCAACAGCGCCAATGCCGCCGCGGTCGAAGCCGACCTGCTCGCGCACGTCGAAAAGGGCGAGCGCAAGATCGCCCTCGACATGAGCCGCGTCGACTACATCTCGAGCGCCGGCCTGCGCGTGGTGCTGGTGCTGGCCAAGCGCCTCAAGCAGGGCGCCGGCACGCTGGTGCTGTGCGGTCTGCAGCCGCACGTGCGCGAAGTCTTCGACATCAGCGGCTTTCTCGCCATCCTGAACGTCGCCGACACGCGCGCCGACGCGCTCGCCAAGCTGGCCTGATGCACGGGCGGGCCTCGTGCCCGCCGCGCTGCCAGCACCTCCCGGCCTTGTTATGGCCGGGGTTGCGCGTCAGAGATAGGGCGTGGCCAGCCAGATCAGGCGGTTGCGCAGGCGCTTGACGAACGGCAGGCGATACAGCCGCCGCAGGCTCTCGCGCCGCCCCTGTGCGATCTGCACATCGATACGCGCGCCGATCCAGCGCGCCAGCGCCGGATCGTAGATCTCGGTATCCAGCTCGAAGTTCAGGCGCAGGCTGCGGGGGTCGAGGTTCGACGAGCCCACATACGACCACGCGTCATCCACCGTCATCAGCTTCGAGTGATCGAAGGCCCCTTGCGTGCGCCACACGCGGCAGCCGGTGCGAATCACCTGGTCGAGTTGCGCGGTCATGGCGTAGTCGACCAACCGCAGATTGTTCTTGCCCGGAATCACGATATCCACCGCCACGCCGCGGCGCGCCGCCGTGGCGAGGGCGCCGATCAAGGCCTGGTCGGGCAGGAAGTAGGGCGATTGAATCCGCACATGGCGCTGCGCCACGGCCAGCGCGCCGAGCAGCATGTTGTGCGTGCTGCCCATCGCACGGTCCGGGCCCGACGGCACGCAGCGCACGGGCACGCCGCCCGCGGCGTCGGCCTGCTCCGCCGGAAACCACGGCGTGCCCATCAGCGTTTCGTGCGTGGTGAAGTTCCAGTCGTGCGCAAACACCGACATGAGCTGGCCCACGATCGGCCCGTTGAAGGCGAAGTGCGTATCGCGGTTGGTGGCCTCATGCGAAAGCGCCGTCACGAAAGCCGCGCGCACGTTCATGCCACCGCTGAAACCCTGCATGCCGTCCACCACCAGCACCTTGCGGTGGCTGCGCAGATTGGCATAAGGCATGCGCAGCACGCCCAGCGGATTGGTCATGAATCGCGCGGTCGGCACGCCGCCCGACTTCAGCATCCGCACGATGGGCGGATGCGAATAGCGGCTGCCCACCGCATCGATCAGCACCCGCACCTGCACGCCGCGCTCGTGCGCCTCGATCAGCGCCTGCGCCATCTCGCGGCCGATCGGATCGTTGTCGAAGATATAGCTCTGCATCGCGATGCAATGTCGCGCCGACCGGATCGCGGCCAGCATCGCGGGATAGGCTTCGTCGCCGCCGTCCAGCGGGCGCACCGCATTGCCGCCGAGCAGGGGAAAGTACGTGACGCGATCGCCCAGCGTGCGCAACGACGCGAACTGCGGGCCGCTGTAGGGCACCACATTGCCCACCGTGGCCGCATCGAGCGGATCCACGTTGGCGAGCAGCGCCTCGTCGCGTTGCTGCGACACGATGGTGCGGCGAATGCGGTTGATGCCCGCCACGAAATAGAGCAGGGCGCCGAACAACGGCGAAAACAGCGCCACGCCGACCCAGCCGATGGCGGCCCGCACGTCCTGTTTGGTCATCGCCGCGTGCACCGCGGCGCCCGTCCCGGCGATCAAGCTCACCACGAACACGATATGAGGCCAATACTCTTGCAGCAGCGCTTCGATCCGCATCGTCATGATCCCTGAGTCGGAAGGGGCGGCCAGCCGGCGCCCCGCGTGGCGCGGCCAGGCTCTGAAAGGCGCCGTGCCCGGCCTTGCGGCCATGCGGCACCTGTTGTCGTGCGGCAAGGATAGCAAGCCCTGGCGGGGGCCGGCGCGACGCCGGGGCCACCCCGGTCCGATCCGGCCACTTTTTCACTCCGACTGGCGCACGTTCATGAAATCATGCTATAGTTCGATCTCTTTGCAGCGGTGGCTGTAGCTCAGTTGGTAGAGTCCTGGATTGTGATTCCAGTTGTCGTGGGTTCGAGCCCCATCAGCCACCCCAGAATTTGCGAGCAATCGCTTAAAAAAGCACTCAGGCGCGAGCCCGAGTGCTTTTTTTTTTCGTCCGTCCTTGGGGCCCTCACTGCGGGGGGGCCTTACTGCGGGGGCCCTGACTGCGGGGGCCCTGACTGATGAGGCCCTGACCGCCTGGGCCCTCACTGCGGCGGCCCTCATTGCGCGCGCCATGCTAGATTCGGCTGTCACCGTCTATTCGGCACCCTCATGGATCCGATGCTCGTGGCCGCCGCGAGGGCCCTGGCCGCCGGTGCGCCGCTCGATGCTCTCAACCAGCTCGCGGTGCGCGACGACGCCGCCGCGCTGGCGTTGCGCGGCAGCGCGCTGGCGCAGCTGGGCGATCTCGACCCCGCGCGCCGCCTGCTGCTGCGCGCCGCGCGCGCTTTTGGCCGGCACGATCCGATGGCGCGTGCGCGTTGCGAGGTGGCCCTGGCCGATGTGGCGCTCGCCGCCCGCGATCTTCAAGCCGACGCCGACACGCTGGAGGCGGCCTGCGTGCTGCTGGCCGGCCACGGCGATCCCCTGAACGCCACCCATGGCCGCCTGCTGGCGGCGCGCCGGCTCACGCTGCTGGGCCAGCCGGCCGCGGCCGCCGAAAGGCTCCGTCCGCTCGAAGGCATGCGCATGCCGCCCGCCTGGCAGGCCATGCAGGCACTCGTGCGCGCGGAGCTCGCGTTGCGTTGCGGCTGCGTCGCGCAGGCGCTGCACGCGCTGGCCATGGCGCAGGCGGCAGCCGATAGCGCGGCGATTCCCGCGCTCTCCCGCGAAGTCGCGTCCGCGCGCGCGCAGCTTGCGCTTCCCGCCGCGACCCTGCGACGCGCCGGCACCGCCACGCCGATCACGGCGGCGCAGATCGAGGCTCTGCGGGCCGAGCCGGTCTGGCTGGTGGATCTGTGCCGCGGGTCGATCCAGGCGCGCGGCAGCCAGATCGCGCTGGCATCCCGGCCCGTGCTGCTCGCGCTGGCCGTCGAGTTGGCGCAGGCCTGGCCTCGCGCCGCCGCGCGCGGCAGGCTGATCGAGCGGCTCTTTCGCATCGCGCGTCCCGACGAAACGCTGCGCGCGCGTCTGCGCGTGGAGGTGGGGCGTCTGCGCGCCCTGATGCCGCAGGGCGTGGCGATCGCCGCGCAAGGCGACGGTTATGCGCTGCGGCTGGCCGAGGGCGAGCACGCCGCCGTGCTGGCCTGGCCCGACGATGAGCCGCATGGCGTGTTGCTCGCGCTGCTGGCGGACGGCCAACTCTGGCCGAGCTCGGCGCTGGCGCTGTCGTCGGGCCTGAGCCAGCGCAGCGTGCAGCGCGGGCTCGATGCCCTGGCCGCGCGCGAACGCGTGCAGCCCTATGGCCGGGGCCGGCAGCGGCGCTGGCGCATCGCGCCGCTGCCCGGATTCGCGCCAGGATTGTTACTCCCGCCGCTCGCGCCGCCGCCGTAGGATGAAGCCATGAACACGACCTCATCCCCCACTCCCTCTCCCGCGCAGATCCTGCGCGAATATCCGTTCGCGGTGCCGACCGGTGTGCATGGCGTCACGCACGACGGCAAGCACGTCTGGTTTGCCGCCGACGACGGATTGCGTGCCTTCGACCCGGATACGGGCGAACAGGTGCGCCACTTGCCGGTCGCGGCCGATGCCGGCACGGCTTTCGATGGCAGGCATCTTTATCAGATCGCCGGCGATCGCATTCAGAAGATCGACCCGGACAGCGGCGCCGTCGTCGCTGTCGTGCCGGCGCCCGGCGGCGGGCAGAATTCCGGCATGGCCTGGGCCGAAGGCTCGCTGTGGATCGGCCGCTACGAAGAAAACCGCATCCTGCAGGTCGACCCGCTGACCGGCGCTGTGTTGCGCAGCTTGCCCGTGGCGCGGCACGTAACCGGCGTGAGCTGGGCGCATGGCGAACTCTGGCATGGCACCTGGGAGGCCGGCACCAGCGACCTGCGCCGCATCGACCCGCAGGACGGCCGCCTGCTCGAGCAGCTCGACCTGCCGGCCGGCGCCGCGGTGTCGGGGCTGGAGTTCGATGGACGCGACCGCTTCTTTTGCGGCGGCGCCAACGAGGCGGTGGTGCGCGCGGTGCAGCGCCCGCCGCGCCCCTAGCAAAAAAACGGCGCCCCACGCGCGATGCGGGGGCGCCGTTCCTGTCAGCCGTTTAGAGGTCGCGTGCGCGTCCGCCGATCGTGGCGGCAAAGCTCGCGACGAAGGCACCGACCAGCATGGACACGAAGGCCCACAGCGCGAATGCGGCGGCGGCCTTGCGGGCGGCGTCCGCGGCTTCGCGGGTCTTCTGCTCCGCTTCCTGCGCCGCGCGCTTGGCCTGTTCCTCAACCTGCGTCAGGCGCTGCTGGGCCGTCGCTTCGTCCACGCCGGCGCGCTGGGCGATCAGTTTGACCAGATAGGCGCGATCCTCGTCCGACAGCTTGCCGTTGGCGACGCTGCGCGCCAGGATGCGCGACGCTTCCTGACGGGTATCGCCCTGCGGCGCGGTGGCCGCCGGGTCGTTCGGACGCATCAGCGTGTCGGTGAAGTAGTCGAGCGAGATCGGGCCGGAGCCGGACTGCGCGGCCTGGCCGACGGCGGCGGTCGCGCCCGTCACGCCGGCACCCGCCAGAGCGGCGCCGGTCTTGGCGGTGCCCGACACGACGGAGGCCAGCGTCGAGCCGATCAGGATCAGGCCGACCACGGCGCTCAGCGCCCACACCAGAAAGCCGTGAGCCGTGTCGCGGAAGAACACTTCGTCGCGCGAAGCGCCGGTCCATTTCGTGCGCAGACGGCCCGTGATGTAGCCCGCGACGCCGTAGGCGATGATCTGGCTGACGAGCAGCCAGATGACGGAACCGATCGCGATGGCGGACGCCGACGCGCCTTCGTTCTGCCAGGGCGACATGGTAAGAAACCCGAGCCCCGTGCCGCCCGTGACCAGCATGGCGGAGACGGCGGCGGCGATGATGGCGCCGCCGATGACGGCACCCCAGGACACCGCGGAGAAGGGCGATTCGACGCCGGGCGTTGCGTAAGCCGGTACGGATTGTGAGGTCTGCATGATGTTCCCTTTGGAAGGACTCGACACTGCGGGGTGATCCCGGTCATCGCTGGCGGGGAGGCGGTCTGAACGCTTCCTGAACGCTGGTGCTGACGTTTCGCTCGGTGTTCGAGTCACTGCGCAAGGGCTCTAGCATTTATCGTACCCGCGACCCCTCAGGGTGCCCGGTGCGTGAGGGCGAGATGCGCAATGAAGCCGGAGCGGCTTTCGCCCGCGGCGCGCGCTTTCGCATCGAGTCGCGCCAGGATGCGGCGCGGCAGGGTGATATTGACGCGCTCGACCGCGTCGTCCATGACGGCGGGATCGATCTCAACGATCGCCCAGATCCAGCCGTCATAGGCGGGATCGCGCTGCAGCATCGTGATGCTGCTGGGGGAAGGAATGGGATCGCCGCTGTCGATGGCGGCCTCGATCCAGGCTTCGATCGCCTCTTTCGCGTTCTCGATCGCCTGATCGATGCCGTCGTCCGCGGCAGAGAAGCATCCCGGCAGATCAGGCACCAAGACGCCCCATGCCTGAGTGTCGCCGCCGGGTTCGATTGCGATTGGGTATTTCATGACCTTGCTCCGTTGCTCCAGTAGCCTGACGATGTCCTTGCTGTTCATGCAGTTCCTTGAGCGCTCGTGCGTTCAGCGGTGCATGATGGTGTGTATTATACACACTACGCTCGCTCAGGCGCTCTCGGCATGACTCGCCGAGCCGTCGCTGACTTGATCGGCTGTCGAGAGGGGCGTCGCAACAGTGTTCGAGGCAATGGCCTGTTTTGGGGCCGCTAGTCCTAAGTATCGGCCGGGGTCTGCCGGGTTGCGATGGGACGGAAGCGTCACCCCAAGCCATCGCGATAAATGGCAGGGGGCCGCCCGCTGCCGTCGAACGCCGATGGAACTCCAGCCCCCGCCCTGTCACTCATGCGGTTGAGCGGGCGCGCGTCGCGTGCGCTCCGATCCCCCTGGAGATGCACTATGAATACCGCCGAAGCCCGCGATACCGTCAATCGAGCCCTGGCCGCTGTCTGGGGCGAGGGCAACACCCTCGATGCGTCCGGCACGTTCGAGATCACGTCGGAAGAAGGGGTGAACGTCCTGCTCGAAGTGGCGGAAGATGAAGCGCAGTTGCGCCTCTACGCCCCGATTTTCGCCACGCCGGATGCGCTGTCGTACCGCGTGTTGCAGGAAGCCCTGACGTTGAACCTGTTCCAGCTGCCGCTCGCCGGCGCCGTGCTGGCCATCGACAGTCGCACCGGCGCGCTGGTGCTCAACGAAATCGTGCCGGTCGACGGCCTGCAAGCCGACGGTTTCGAGGCGGCCGTGCAGAAGTTCATCGGCGTCGCGATTCAGACTCAGGGCTACCTGCTGGCCGCGCGCCAGGAAGTGGAGCCGGCGCCCCCGGCCACGCCGCAGGGCGCGCCGCACATGCCCGTCGATCTGGCCTGAGGAGGACGCCATGCAGCTCGCGATCAATAAATTCGGTACGCCCATGGTGCGCGGGGGCGGCACGGTGGCGCGCAAGACGCTCAACCAGAGCCGCAATCTGGTCGGCATGGGCTCGGCCAACCGCGGCGTGCGCAGCATGCACACCGATGCCGGGCCCGGCAAGTCGCTCGCCGACCGCGCCCGCCCCTCGGGCGCGCCGGACGCCGGCCGGACGAGGCAATATCTGACGGCCCTGTGGAACGCCATCAAATTCGATCGGTACAAAAGCGAGACCAAGACGGTCATCGATGCCGACAAGCTGGGCTACACGTCGGGGTCGATCACCGAGCACAGCTACGGTATCGCCACGCTGGAGAAGGCCGCCAAATCGGCGTACCTCGACGTCAAAGGCAAGCTCGAAGCCAAGGCGCTTCAGGTCAATGTGGGCACGGGCCGGGTGACTTCGCTCGAGGTGCATGCGGGCAAGGCCACCGCCCAGACCGAAGTCGGCGTCAAGAGCCTGCACCAGACGGGTCAGGTGCGCATCAACGTGACCCTGGGCAAGACGGCAGGGTACTTCTTCATCAGCGTGAAGGATCTGATTGCCAACGCGCTCAAGGAGAGCGGGGAACAGGGCGAGCCGTCGTTGCCGACCCTGAAGAACCTGCGCGCCCAGCCCTTGAAGACTACCTTCACGGGGCAGATCGAACTGCGCGACCTGCAGAACGGCACGCTGACCATGCCGAAGTTCAATCTGGCCTACGTGCTTGACGTCTACAACGGCGAGCTCAAGGAAGGCGAAACCTTCGATCCGACCAAGCTGGTGACGCGCGAGACCAAGACCTTCGATCCCAAGCTCCACCAGACCTACCAGGACCTCGGCAGGGAGTTCGCCCGCGTGTTCAAGGAACTGCAAGAGCAGGGCGTGATGGACAAGATCGACGCGAGCTTCGAAGACGCGCTGGGGGACTGGCGCAGCGATGGCGAGGGCTACCACCCCGACACGCTGGCCACCTTCAAGCTCGACGCCTTCAAGAGCCAGGTCATGGCCAGTGTGCTCGGGCTGAAGCTGGAAAACGCCGACGCCGTGCCGATCTTCCGCCTGGCCGACCGGTACCACCGCGAGTTCGTACTGAGCCCGCCGACGCACGGCAACAACGCACTCTGACGCCGATCGCCGCCTGCCGCCGCCCAGGACGCGGCTGCAGGATCGGCGCGCCGCGCTGCGCCCGGCCTGCCATCTGAGTGGTCCGCGGCGCTGAGGACCTTTCCCGGCGCTCGCGGAAACTCCTCTAGGACACTTACGACAGTTCGCCTGCAACGCAAGCAGCCGCCGGTGCGCGCGCTGGTGCGCGATGACGAAGCCGAGCTATCTGCGATGCCCGCGGCGCGCACCAAGACACGCTGATGCCGGGGCGCGCGGCGGTCAGCCGCCCGCCAGCCCGCGAGAGTAGAATCCGCCGACATCATCGATTCTCTCGCCTCACCGCTCCACCATGTCCGACCTCATGCAACGCGGCGCCGCGCCCATCGGCGTCTTTGACTCGGGCCTGGGCGGTCTGTCGGTCGTGCGGGCGATCCGCCAGCGGCTGCCGGCCGAACCCCTGATCTACATTGCCGACTCGCGCTATGCGCCCTATGGCGAAAAAAGCGACGCGTTCATCCGCGCGCGCAGCGAGGCACTGTCGCGCGGGTTGATCGAGCGCGGCGCCAAGATGCTGGTGGTGGCGTGCAACACCGCCACCACGCACGCGATCGCGCACCTGCGCGAGCACTTCGACCTGCCCATCATCGGCGTGGAGCCTGGCATCAAGCCGGCCGCGCTGGGCTCGCGTTCCAAGGTGGTGGGCGTGCTGGCAACGGCCGCCACATTGCGCAGCGACAAGCTGCAAGGCCTGCTGGCCGCGCATGCCGGCACGTGCCGTTTCGTTTGCCAGGCCGGTCATGGGCTGGTCGAGCGGATCGAGCATGGCGAGGCCGAGGGCGAGGCGGTGGACGCATTGCTCGCGCAGTACCTGCAACCCATGCTGGATGCGGGCGCCGACAGCCTGGTGCTTGGGTCCACGCACTACGCCTGGCTGATACCCGCGATCCGCCGTCGCTTCGGCGATCGCTTCACATTGGTGGAAACGGCGACGGCCATCGCGCAGCGCGTGGCGCAACAGCTGGACCAGCATGGTCTGTCGGCCCCGTCGGATGCCGCTGCTGCTCCCGCTGCGATGACGCTCTGCACGACGGCACCGGGCGAGTCGCAACGCCTGCCGCTGCTGCGTCTGGCGCAGGGCGAGGATTTCGCGGGCGCGCAGGTCAGGGCGATCGACGTCGAACCCGTCTGATCATTCCTGCCGGATCGGCCACTTCGGCATGCGCGCCTTCGCGTAGGTCAGCAGGTCGTGCCGCGGCGTTGCCGCACCCGGCGCGCCGACGTACAGCACATGCCGCGATAGCGCCGAAAACGACGCATAGAAGTGTTGGGCCGACTTGACCACCACGATGCGCTGGGCGGCCAGATCACAGCCCAAACCCGTGAACACGTCCGTGTTGAATGCCTGCGCACGCTTGGAAATCAGCACGCACTCGATGCCCGAGATATCGATCAGGGCCGCGTCGCCCACGTCCACCGCCTCGCCGCTCTGGCCCGTCATGACGTGACCGCGTCGCAGCGCCCTGACGAGACAATCGGCGTCGACCGGCACGCCCGACAGCGGGCTGATCTTGCCGCCGATGCGCAGCGGCAGGCGCGCCCCCTCGCCCGCGGCGAACGCCATTTGCACGGCGATCGGATCCCACAGCGGCCCCAACGCCACCTTGTCGATGCCGCGTTCGATCAGGCGGTGCAGAATAAACGTCGCGTCGCCGGCGGCGCCGCTGCCGGGGTTATCCGAGCGGTCGGCCAGGATGACCGGCGCCGCGTCAGCGTGCCGCGCCGGATCCAGCGCCTGATCCAGCGCGTCGTCGATCGAGAGATAGTTGACGCGATAGCGGTCGCGGTCGGCGACGAGTTCGCCGGCGAGCTGCTGCGCCAGGCGCTCGGCGCGCGCCGGGTCGCCGTCGGCGTACACCAGCACCTTGGTGCCCATGTCGGGCACGTCGCCGGTGGCGAATCCCTGAATTGGCGAGACCGTGAGAATGCCGTCGTGGCCCTCGAGCGCCTGGACCCGATCGACGAAGGCGCGGCCGGGGTCTCGCGAGGTGTGGATCGGGATCACCATGCCGGTGTCCACCAGCGCCGCGACCGGTGCGATCTCCTTGCGAAACGTGCGCACGCACAGGTCGACCAGCTCGAGCGCGCGATCGTAGATATCGGTGTGCGGATATTCCTTGTAGGCGATCAGCAGATCGGCCTGGGCCACCATCAGCGGGCTGAGATGGGCGTGCGGATCGAGCTCGCCGCCGATGATGGCCTCGGGGCCGGCGATGTCGCGGACACGGGCGAGCAGGTCGCCCTCGCAGTCGTCATAGCCGTCGGCCACCATGGCGCCATGCATGCCGAGCAGCACCACATCCACGGGCAGCGCGCGGCGCAGATCCTCGAGCAGCTCGTCGCGCAGCGCCTCGTAGGCGGCCCGCGTCACGAGGCCGGCGGGCTGGGCATGGGCATAAAGACCTTCCAGCACCGTCCAGCCCTCGGCGCGGGCGCGGTCGCGGGCGATCAGCAGCGGTGCGGCATAGCGCGACATCTGCGCGGGGTGCGTGCCCGCCGGGTAATACCCACTCGCGTGAAAGGCGTCCAGTCCGGTGGGCAAGGGCGAAAACGTATTGGTTTCGGTGCCGATGCCGGCGCTGAAGACTCGCATGCAAAACCCCTGTTCAGGCTGCTCGGGCAGCATTCTC
The DNA here is from genome assembly GCF_002261315.1 of Bordetella genomosp. 5. NCBI lineage: Bacteria > Pseudomonadati > Pseudomonadota > Betaproteobacteria > Burkholderiales > Alcaligenaceae > Bordetella > Bordetella genomosp. 5. The sequence continues at coordinate 173,912 of NZ_NEVP01000011.1, read as the reverse complement.
GTGGGCGCGCCATCCGGGCAGGGGCGCGCATCGATCGCCAGTGTGGCCCCGTGGCGGCGCCACTGACCAATGACAAAAGCGGCTGATCCCTTAACCCTGGGTTATGCCGCGACAGGCACGCTGTAGAGCTGCACGCCAGACCATAACCTCAATCTATGGTTGCCCAGCTTTTTTCATTGGACGCAGGCGGCGTCCGCCGACACCATGGCCACACCATAAAACCATTAACGGGGAAGCTCATGAAGCTCGCCATCACGCGCCGGCTGCTGGCCGCCGCCACCTTGTTCTGCGCGACCGCCGGCGCGCAGGCCGCCTGGCCGGACCGGCCGATCCGCATCATCGTGCCCTCGGCCGCGGGCGGCAGCCCCGACATTCTGGCGCGATTCATCGGTGCCGAGCTGAGCAAGCGGCTGGGCCAGTCGGTCGTGATCGAAAACCGTGCGGGCGCGGGCGGCAACATCGGCATGCAGGCGCTGGTGAGTGCTCCGGCCGATGGCTACACGATCGCCTATGGCAACAACGCCACGCTGGCGACGAACGAATTCCTGTTCAGCAAGCTGCCTTACGATCCGGCCACGCTGGTGCCCATCGTGCAGCTCACGCTCACCGCCAGCCTCCTGGTCGTGAACAAAGACCTGCCGGTCAAGACCGTGCCGGAACTGATCGCGTACGCGAAGGCGCGGCCGAACCAGGTGTTCTTCGCTTCGGGCGGCCTGGGCACCTCGGGCCATCTCGGCGGTGAGCTGTTCAAGACCGAAGCCGGTATCAGCACGGTGCACGTGCCGTACAAAGGGGGCGCGCAGGCCATGAACGACCTGGTGGGCAATCAGGTGCAGTACATGTTCGATAACTTTTCCTCGGCCGGGCCCAACGTGCAGAGCGGCGCGGTGCGCGCTTTGGCGGTCACGTCGAAAGCGCGTTCGCCAAACTTTCCGGACCTGCCCACGATGCAGGAAGCCGGCATTGCCGGCTTCGAGATCACGGCATGGGGCGCGCTCGTCGCCGCGCCCGGCACGCCGCCCGAGATCGTCGCCCGTCTCAACAAAGAAGTGAACGCCGCCCTGCAGGACGAGAAGGTCCGCGAACAGATTCTGAGCACCGGCTCCACGCCCGTGGGTGGCAGCCCCGACGATCTGCGCCGCCAGATCGAGAGCGAGCGCGTGCGCTGGGGCGACATCGTGAAGAAGAGCGGCGCCAAGGTCGACTGAGCGTCGCACGGCAAAACGGCGGCGATCCGATGTGCCCGGATCGCCGCCGTTTCATTGGCGCAGCCGTGGGCTCAGCTTCCTTGCGGCAGCTTCGCAACCACCTTGATCTCGAAGTTGAAACCGCTCAGCCAGGTCACGCCCAGCGCGGTCACGGTGGGATAGGGCGCCTCGCCCCAGAACTCCGCCGCCACCTCCCAGATGCGTTCGAACTCCTCGTGCGGATTCACCATGAAGATCGTCACGTCGACCACATCGTCGAAGCGGGCGCCCGCCGCTGCCAGGATGTCGTTCAGGTTCTTGAACGCGAGCCGGACCTGGGCGTCGAGGTCGGGTTCGGGCGTGCCGTCGGGCCGACTGCCGACCTGGCCCGATACGAACAGCAGGCCGTCGGCGCGAATCGCCGGCGAGTAGCGGTGCTTGTCGTACAGCGCGTGTCGGCCAGGCGGGAAAACTGCGTCGCGTGTTGCCATGAGAAAGCTCCTTAGGGGTGGGTGCCGGCCCGGTTGGCCGTCCATGCATCCACTGTAGAGACGGGCGCGGTCGCGATAAATGCGCAAGCGCGTCCAGCATTGTTTGTAGAATCCAAACAATCGAACCGATCACCGACTGACACGAGGAGCGGAGATGGACCGTTTCGACGCCATGCAGGCCTATGCCCGGGTCGTGGAGACCGCGAGCTTCACGCGGGCCGCCGAGACACTGCACATCAGCCGGGCGAGCGTGACGCAGCTCGTGCAGCAACTCGAGGCGCGGCTGCGCGTGAAGCTGCTCCACCGCACCACCCGCAAGGTCAAGGTGACCGCCGACGGCGCGGCCTATTACGAGCGCGTCGTGCGGCTGCTTGCCGACATGGACGACGCCGAGACCAGCCTGTCCAGCGCGGCGGCCGCGCCGCGCGGGCGCCTGCGCGTGGATGTGCCCAGCCCGTTCGCGCGCTTCATCCTGATGCCGGCGCTGCCCGCCTTTCACGCGCGCCACCCCGATATCCAGCTGCACATGGGCGTGAGCGACCGCAAGGTGGACCTGATCGACGACAACGTCGACTGCGTGGTCCGCGGGGGCGAGGTCGCCGACCAGTCGCTGGTGGCGCGCCGCGTGGGCGAGCTCACGATCCAGGCCTACGCCGCGCCGGCCTATCTCGAGGCCGCCGGCGAGCCCCAGGATCCTCGCGATCTCGACGCCGATCCGCATCGCTACGTGGCCTATCTGCGTTCGCGCGCGGGCGACATCGTGCCGCTGATCCTGCACCGGGGTGCCGACACGGTGCAGGTGCAGGGCCGCTATGTGGTGGCGGCCGATGATGGCAATGCCTATCTCGCGGCCGGTCTGGCCGGTCTTGGCGTGCTGTGGCTGCCCACTTATATGGCCGAGCCGTACCGGGCCAGCGGCGAGCTCGTGCACGTCCTGCCCGACTGGCGGATCGATCCGATGCCGATGTACGTGGCCTATCCGCCCAACCGTCACGTGAGCGCCAAGGTGCGGGTGTTCATCGACTGGGTCATCGAGCTGATGGCGCAGCATGCGCCCTTGCTCACGCCGCTCGGCAGCGCGCGTATCGTGCCGCCCGAGCCCCGGGGCCGCGGCCGATCCTCGTCCGGTACGCGCGGATCCCCCGAGAATCCGGCGTAGGCCGTCTTCCCGCGGGGGAGTGCGGTGGCCTTCCGGGTCGAACAAAACCGGGAGTCATAAGGGCGCCCGCCGCAGCGCGCCCCAGGGCATAAAGGCTGACACGAAGCTTAAGTTCGCAAAGAAAGAGACCGTTATCTCATTCAGTAGGCGGCCGTGTGCGATCGCCATGTCGTGCAAGGCGTTCCCCGGCGCGGTAAGACCGGGGTTGAAGGAGCAACAGATGTCATCCAGCGTGTCGGCCACCGATAAGGTGCGCGCCCAGCAATCCAGCCTAGCCAAGCGTGAAGAGACCGGGCGTGAGCCCGATCGCACGCAGCCCTCCGATTCCCTTCAGACTCCCCGGCAGACCGCATCGTCCTTCAGCGTGGCGTTGAGCGAGGACGCGCTCGAGCGCATGCTCGCCGCGCGCGAAGCCCTGTCGCGATTCGCGATCGAATCCGCGCAGTCGCGCAAGGACTACGCCCGTACCCAGGTCGAGCGCATCAAGGAACGCATCGAGACCCTCAAAAAGCTCCTGATGATGCTGGGCGACTCGGCCGCGCGCGCGATCCTGCGCGAGATCAAGCAGCTCGCGGGCGAACTCGGCGCTGCCGCGTCGGTGCTGCGCGAGGGCGGCGGCGGGGGCGGCGGCGTGACGGTGCCGCCGGTTCAGGCCGCGGGTGAAACCGCCACGGCCACCGCGGATACCGGTGCCGGCCTGGGCGCGCAGACGGCCCCGGGGCAGGGGGCGAACGCCGGGCACGAAGGCGGTTCCGACCACCCGTCGAACGCCGCCGCGCCCACGTCGGGCGCCACGGCCGCAGCCGCCATGTACGCCGCCGTGGCCTCCACGCCGGTCGAGCCGGGCGCCGGTGCGCCGGCCGCCGGATCGCCGGCCACCGGAACGCCGGCCGCCGGATCGCCGGCCGCCGGAACGCCGGCCGCCGACTCGGACGAAACCGATGCCGCTGACCCGGCACCCGGTACGGCGGCGCAGGTCAACGCCCAGGCGCAGTCGGCACAGGCGCGTCAGGCCGAGGCTGCTCAGCGGCGCGAAGACGCCAAGGCGCTCGAGGAAGCGCTGCGGGCGCTCAAGGCCCTGCTGGCGATGGCGCAGGCGAAGATCCGCGAGGGCGACGAGGCGGCACGCCGCGACGCCGAGACCGCGTCGCGCGAGATCGGCGAGATCGCGCAGGACGTGACCGCGCTGAGCCTGTCCGGCCTGCCCGGTGGCGCGGGCGTGGATATTCCCGCCGCGCCCGGCATCCCCTCCTGACAGTGATCGCCGCGCGCCCGTCCGATTCGTGGGCGCATCGTGCCTCTCGAGGCGGCCAATTGCCCGAGATGTTGCGAATCCGCAATGGTCGTTTTCGTGGCGCGCGTAGGCTAAGGGGTTACCCGGATCCCGCTCTCTGACAGCGCAGACCCGGACGCGACGCGCGGGCACGTATAGGCGGTGGATTCTGTTTCCATTTGTCCCCGCCGTTACAAAATATCTCGCGTGACTGTCATATCAGCGGGGTATGCTGAATTTCAGAGAGGGCGTCCCAGTGCTTCCAAATAACTCGGTTTACAAGGGATATCGCCTCACAGCCAAAATTGCCCGGGCAAGTGCCGGGGCGGCGATGGCCGCGGCCTCGGGGCCGCAGTTCACGGCCACGGTGATGGTTGTGCAGGCAGATTCCATTCAAGACACAGGCGATGAATATCCGGTGCCTTGCTTTGCGGGCGGCGGACACGTATTCAGTCCACGCGAGGCGGTCCATGCGGCCATCACGCATGGCAGAGAAATCGTCGACGGTTTACACGGCGCAACGGCCTAGCCGGCCGGATCCGATGCGCCAGATCTTGCACCGATTGCCCGGTGCCCGTCGCGCGTAATGCGTGATATATCGCAGGCCTTAGGTCGAATCGCGCGCGCATTGATTGCGCGCGCAACCGCTGTCAGCCCGCGAAGAGTTCGGTCCAGTCGCGCGTCTTGTTGAGCGTGCGCACGGTGGCCGATTGTTCCAGGATCGCCACGGCTTTCTTGAACTCTTCGGTCGACGCGCCGTCTTCCAGAATCACCAGCCGCGCATTGCGCGCGTCGGCCATCTTCACGTCGGACATCTTGCCGTGGGTCTGGTAGACCTGCGTCCAGTCCATCTTCTTGCCGGCCTTCAGCGCGATCGGCTCGATGAAGGTCAGGGCGCTGGACTGCTCCGCGCGCACGCCAAACGCGAAATCCGCCGCGTGGCCGCTGCTGCCCTTGGTGCGCGCGCCCTTGACCACGCGCGGCTGGCCAATGGCTTCGGCCAGCGTGCGTCCCACCTGCGCGCGAAAGCGCAGCCGGCTGAACTTGGGCATCCACTTCACGCTCGAGAACGACAGCGCCATCGCCAGCTTGACCGCATCCCACAGGGCTTCCTGCAGTTGTTCGATCGGGCCGCGCGCCACGATCGCGCCGCTGTCGTCGAAGCGCGCGAGGCTGACCCCGGGCGTCTGGTTCAGCAGCTCGATGCGTTTGGCCGGCAGCTCGATGCCGTAGGTGGCGGCGTGCATCGCCGTCTCGGCCGCGTCGGTCAGGAAGAACGTCGCGTCGTCGGGGTAGGCGATGAAGAAGGCGGCGTGCTGGCCATCGAGGCCGAGCGTCATGGGGGCGACGGCGCGGATCGCGCGCTCGCCGGCGGGCCGGACCGTCCAGCCCGAGGCTTCCAGGAAGTGGCTCATAGGATCAGCTCGATTTGACGGCCCTTGTACGGATGCACGAAACCGCCGGTCAGGCTCAGATTGGCGCGCGGCAGGAAGTGGTCCATCAGGGCGCCGATATCGGCGAGATCCGGCGTGACCGGCTCGGCATAGCCCTCGCCCTCGGCCACCCAGACATGCAGGTGCGAGCGCGCGGTCAGCGGCTTGCGGAAGTGCGGCAGGTCAGCGCCCACCACGCTGGTGTGGAACGAATCGTCCGTGTCCACGCCCAGCACGCGGTGCGGCCCGACGAACAGGCTGGCCGAGAAGGTCTCGCCCAGCATCACGGCGGCCTGGCCGTGCACGTCGGTGCGCGCGGCGCGGTAGATCACGCGAAACGTCACGTCGTCGCGGACCTCGCCCTCGACCTTGCAGGCACAGGAAAACTCCATCCATTGCGCCGGACCGCCGCCGGCGGGCTTGCCCGACCAGGCGATGGCTTTGGTGGTTTCCTTGGGCGCGGCCAGGATTTCCTGGACCTCATCCGGTGTGATTAGGGGCTCGACTTTATTGGCCATGGAGAAACAGCGGAAAAACAGAAGGCGCGCCGGCCGACAGGGCGGAGGGCGCGCGTGGCGACCGGTGGGCCGCAAAGGGGCATAAGTTTACAAGAAGGCAGGCGGGGCGGGCTTTCAGAGGCTGTTGGCGCCGAACGTGTCGCACTGGCGCAGGTCGCCCGAGTCGAATCCGCGCTTGAACCATCGCACCCGCTGCGCCGAGCTGCCGTGGGTGAAGGCGTCCGGCACCACGTAGCCCTGCGACTTGCGCTGCAGCGTGTCGTCGCCGATGGCGCTGGCGGCGTTCAGGCCTTCTTCGATGTCGCCCGGCTCGAGGATATTGCGGGCCTGGTCGGCGCGCCGCGCCCACAGCCCGGCAAAGCAATCGGCCTGAAGCTCCATGCGGACCGACAGGGCGTTGGCCTGGCCGGGGTTGCGGCGGCGCTGGGCGTCGACCTGGTCGGCCACGCCCAGCAGGTGCTGAACGTGATGGCCGACCTCGTGCGCGATCACGTAGGCCTGGGCGAAGTCGCCGGGCGCGTTGAGCTTGCGCTCCATTTCGTCGAAAAAGCTCAGGTCCAGATAGACTTTCTGGTCGGCGGGGCAGTAGAACGGCCCCATGGCCGACTGGCCCGTGCCGCAGGCCGTGGGCGTGGCGCCCCGGAACAGCACCAGCGTGGGCGGCTGGTAGGTGCGGTTGAGCTGCTGCTGGAAGATCGGCGTCCAGGTGTCTTCGGTTTCGCCCAGCACGCGCGCCACGAAACGCGATTGCGCGTCCTGGGCGGGCGGCTGGCCCGGCGCCTGCTGCGTCTGCGGCGGGCCTTCGGCCATCTGCAGCACGACCGACGGATCGACGCCGAAGTACATGGCGACCAGCGCCAGCACGATGGTGCCCAGACCGATCGATCCGCGTCCCAGGCGCGGACCCTGGCCGCGCCGGTCTTCGATGTTTTTGCTCTCGCGCGAGTCGTCCATGCGCATGTGCGTCTCCTGGCGCCTGGGGGCGCACGGTGTTCCTGATGAGTGACTGGTGCTAGGATAAACCCATGGCTCTACTTCTCTCCATCCATCCCGCAAATCCGCAGCCGCGCCTGCTCAAGCAGGCCGCCCAGTGGCTGACCGACGGCGGGTTGCTCGCGATTCCCACCGATTCCAGCTACGCGGTCGTGGCCCGGCTCGATGACAAGGCGGCCGCCGAAAACCTGCGCCGCCTGCGCGGGCTCGACGAGCGCCATCACCTCACGCTGCTGTGCCGCGATCTGGCCGAGATCGGGCAGTTCGCGCGGGTCGACAACCAGCAATACCGCCTGCTCAAGCTGGCCACCCCGGGCCCGTTCACCTTCATTCTCGAGGCCACCCGCGAGGTGCCGCGCCGGGTGTCGCATCCGTCGCGCAAGACCATCGGCATCCGGGTGCCCGGCCACGGCGTCACGCTGGCGCTGCTGGAGCAATTCGGCGCGCCGCTGCTGTCCACGACCTTGATTCCCAAGGGCGAAGACGACGCGCTGAACGATCCCGATGACATCGCCGCGCGCTACTCCCACGAGCTGGCCGCCGTGATCGACGCGGGCGCCTGCCCGCTGGCGCCGACCACCGTGATCGACCTGACCAGCGCCACCCCCGAGGTGCTGCGACGCGGCAGCGGCGACCCCGCCACGCTCGGTCTCGCCTGACGGTTCCCCCGGAGCCGTCCGCACCCGGCCTCTCAGCATGCCGGGGCGAACGCATGCGCCGCGCCACTGTCTGACTTGTGTCTGCCGCTACAATGGCCCGCCATGAATGATCTGATCCAGACGATCGCGGTCTACGCGATTCCCGTCATCTTCGCCATCACCCTGCACGAAGCCGCCCACGGCTACGTGGCGCGTCTGTTCGGCGATCCCACCGCCTGGCAGGCCGGCCGCGTCACGCTCAACCCGATCAGCCATATCGATCCGGTGGGCACGCTGCTGGTGCCGGCCATGATTCTGCTGATCTCCAAGCTCACCGGCGGTGCCGGCCTGCTGTTTGGCTGGGCCAAGCCCGTGCCGGTGGATTTCGGCCGGCTGCGCCGTCCCAAGCGCGACATGCTGTGGGTCGCGCTGGCGGGCCCCCTGTCGAATCTGTTCATGGCGATCCTCTGGGTGCTGGCCTTCCGGGTCTACATCGCGACCGGCGTGCAGGAGGGGTTCTGGTACGAGATGGCCCAGGCCGGCGTGGTCGTCAACCTGGTCCTGATGGCGCTCAATCTGATTCCGCTGCTGCCGCTGGACGGAGGCCGCGTGCTGTTTTCGCTGCTGCCGCAGCGCATGGCCTGGCAATACTCGAAAATCGAGCCCTACGGCATGGTGATCGTCATTGTTTTATTGGTGACGGGCACTCTGCACTTTTTCATGGAGCCCTTCCTGGCATTTGGAAGGGTGGTGGTGAGCTGGTTTCTCTAGGTTTTCCGGCAATATCCGTTAAACTCGCCAGCTTGATCGATTCTGGCCTGCGGCATGGTGCGGCGGGCCCCGGAGCCTCTCCTTACTATGGCATCCACTGCATTGACCGCAGATGTTAGTTTTCAGGGCAGCATGGTGGCACTGGTCACCCCGATGCAGCCCGACGGCAGCCTCGATTACGCCGCGTATCGCGCGCTGATCGACTGGCACGTCGAACAAGGCACCAGCGCGCTGGTCGTCGTCGGCACCACGGGCGAATCGCCCACGGTGTCGATGGAAGAGCATGCCGAGCTGATCCGCGTGGCGGTCGAGCATGCGGCGGGCCGCATTGCGGTGATCGCCGGCGTCGGCGCCAACTCCACCGACGAGTGCATCCACCTCGCGCGCCATGCCAAGGCGGTCGGTGCGCAGGCTGGCCTGTCGGTCGTGCCCTACTACAACAAGCCTTCGCAAGAAGGCATCTATCGTCATTTCCGCGCCGTCCAGGAAGCGGTCGATCTGCCCACGGTGCTGTACAACGTGCCGGGCCGCACGGTCGCCGACATGTCCAACGAGACGGTGCTGCGTCTGACGCAGGTGCCCGGCATCATCGGCATCAAGGATGCCACCGGCGATATCGCGCGCGGCGCTCTGCTGCTGCGCGAGGCGCCTGCCTCCTTCCAGGTTTTCAGCGGCGACGACCCCACGGCCGCCGCCCTGATCCTGTTGGGCGCGCGCGGCAACATTTCGGTCACCGCCAACGTGGCTCCGCGCCTCATGGCCGACCTGTGTGCCGCCGCGTACGCTGGCGACGTGCCGCGCGTGCGTGAACTTAACGCCAAGCTCGCGCGTCTCAACAAGGCTTTGTTCATCGAAGCCAATCCCATCCCCGTCAAATGGGCGCTTGCCCAGATGGGGCGTACCGCGCTGGGCTACCGCCTGCCGCTCGTCGAACTCAGCGAGGCTCACCACGACACCGTGCGCCGCGCCCTGAACGAAACGGGCCTGCTTTGAACATGAGGACGCGTATGAAGAAACGTCATGCCGGGATTTCGGCATTGATGGCCCTGGCTTTGTTGTCTGGTTGCTCCGACATCAACCAGATGCTGGGCAATGAAGAATCTGTCGATTACAAGAGTACGCGCCGCGGCGAGCCGCTGAGCATTCCGCCTGACCTCACTCAGGCCAATTCCGATCCGCGCTACCGTGCGCCGGCCTCGGGTACGACCACGTATTCGCAGTACCAGCAGCAGGGCGCCCAGGCCGTGGCTCAGCCGCAAAACACCAACGTGCTGCCCGAGCGCGCCGACATGAAGGTCGAGCGCGACGGCAACATGCGCTGGCTCGTCGTGCAGCGTCCGCCCGAGCAGGTGTTCCCGAAGGTCGTCGACTTCTGGACGGACACCGGCTTCACGGTCAAGACCAACTCGCCGCAAGCCGGTCTGGTCGAAACCGACTGGGCCGAAAACCGCGCCAAGATCCCCGAAAGCTGGCTGCGCCAGGTGCTGGGCTCGGTGCTCGAAACCGCGTGGGATAGCGGCGAGCGCGAGAAATTCCGCACCCGCGTCGAACGCGTCAACGGCCACACCGAGATCTACATCAGCCACCAGCAGATGCTCGAGAAGCGCACCGGTCCCGACAGCGGCCAGGTGCAGTGGGAAAACGGCAAGGAAGATCCGGGCCTGAATGCCGCCATGCTGGCGCGCCTGATGGTCTATCTGGGTACCGATATCGATGCCGCCCGCAAGCTGGTCGCGCAGGCCGAAGCCGCTCCGCAGCGCCCGGCCGTGCAACAGACCGTGCGTGCCGAAGGCGCGATGCTGGTCGTGAGCGAGTCGTACGACCGCGCCTGGCGCCGTGTCGGCGTGGCGCTGGATTCGGGCGGCTTCGCGGTGGACGATCGCGATCGCTCGGCCGGCGACTACTACGTGCGCTATGTCGACACCGACACCGGCGCCAAGTCGGAAGAGCCGGGCTTCTTCAGCCGTATCTTCGGCGGCGACAAGAAGGCCGCGGCCGCGCAGTACCGCATCCACCTGTCTTCCGCAGGCGATGCCACGCAGGTCACCGTCCTCGACGGCAATGGCCAGCGCGACAGCAGCGCCACCGCCCAGCGCATGCTGAGCGTGCTGAAGGACAAGATGTAAGTCCTGCCGGAGGGCGGGGGCTTCCCCGCCAGCCATGAAAAAACCAGACCTCTCGGGGTCTGGTTTTTTTTCGTCCGCGGCTGGGGGAGTGCGTCGTGCGCTGCACGGCGGACGTTGCACGCCGCACGTTGCACGCCGGACGTTGCACGCCGCACGTTGCACGCCGCACGTTGCACGCCGCACGTTGCACGCCGCACGTTGCACGCCGCAAACGAAACAAAGCCGGCAGGTGTTGATGCCTGCCGGCTTTGTCGGGACCCGGCCTGCTGCGGTGGGGCTCCCTCGCAGGCCGGGTGTCTGGTGCTGGCGGGGGTCGGGATCCCGCGCCGGCGGATCTTGCGCTTACGACGCGGGGGTCGTCGAACCACCGCTCGGAGCCGAGCTGCCGGGGGCCGGAGCCGGGGCGGGAGCCGGGGTCGAGGGGGCGGGGGCCGGAGCCGGTGCCGTGGTGGCCGGAGCCGAGCCGCCGGCCGGGGCCGCGGTTTCTTCCTTCTTATTGCAAGCAGTCAGGGCAACGGCCAGAACCGAAGCCACAATCAGGGTTTTGCTCATCATGTCGAGACTCCTGTTGGATTGAAAATCGTGGTCCCGTGGAAGGGGAAACCAGGCCCCTCGGGCCGCGGGCGCAGGGGGTTCTACGCCACGACCTAGGGGAAACCAGAATTCAGGCTACAGGAATCATTCCGCCGCTTGCGTGTGGAAATTAAAGAGGTGGCATCCCAAGTGCAACAATTCTTACTGCTATGTGTATCCCATATCCAAACGTGTCCGCGCTTAAAGAGTAATTAGCGTTCTGTGTGGGATGGACACGATTGGGTATCCAGATCGTACGAAAACGAGCCTGCCGACACCCTCAAGAATGCGGATTTCGCGCATTTCATGCAATCGCTGACGCCGGGATGACAAAAGGCCCCGCATGCGCGGCCAAGCAGTGGGAAGACAAAGGCCCTGCATGCGCGGCTCCGCAGGGATGACAGGGGCCCCTGCATGCGCGGCCCCGCATTGGCCGCCGCAATGACAATCGCCCCGGCGAGCCGGGGCGATGCGTGCCAGACAGGTTCAGCCGCGCGGGGCGGTCGGCGGCGGGAGCTCGGAGGTACTGCCGCCGCGGCCCTTGGCGATGTCATGCAAGCGCGCCGCCACAGCCGCGCTGCGCTCAGGGGCGGTAGTGCAGCCAGCCCGAGTCCAGCCAATCGGCCAGGCAGGCGCGGGCATCGTCGGACAGCTTGCGGCAACGGGCGTCGGCGCAGGCGAGCTCGCGGGCATCGGCCAGCTCCCGCAGGGCGGCATCGGCGGGCACCATGGCGGTTTCGCCGTTGATGAACAGCTGACGGCCGCGATACAGCATGCGGCTGCGGCGATCCAGCACCAGACGGCCGGCCTCGGGCCAGCTGTCTTCGAGGTCGACCGGGTCCTCCGGGCTGTCGAACACGCTCAGCTGGCTCGGCTCGGTGAGCCAGCAGCCCAGGAAGCGCGATGCCAGCGCATCGTCGAAGCGCAGCTTCTGCAGCGTGGCCAGCGTGGCCTCGACCAGGGCGTCGGGCAGCGCGGCCGGCTGCCCGGTGGCGGGCTGGCCCGGATCGCGGTAGATGCCGTCGAGGCGCGGGCCGGGCAGGGCCGGCTCGCCGTAGGGGCCGCCGAGCAGGCCCACGCGCGCCATCGCCTGGTCGGCCGCGGCTTCGAGCAGGCCGCGGGCCAGATTCGCCTGAGTCGGGGCGCGAAAGCCGATGGAGATGGTCATGCAGTCGTCGTCGAGCGCCACGCCGTCGTGGGCGGCCTGCGGCGGCAGGTAGAGCATGTCGCCGGGCTCGAGGATGGCTTCTTCTTCGGGTTCGAAGTTCGACAGGATCTTGAGCGGCAGGCCGGGCTCGAGCGAGAGGTCTTTCTGGCGGCCCCAGCGCCAGCGGCGCCGGCCCTGGCCTTGCAGCAGGAAGACGTCGTAGCTGTCGAAGTGCGGGCCCACGCCGCCGCCGGTGGAGGCGATGCTGACCATCAGGTCGTCCAGGCGCGCGTCGGGCACGAAGCGGAACTGCTGGATCAGCGCGGCCGCGGCGTCGCTGTGCAGGTCGAGGCTCTGCACCAGCAGCGTCCATTCGGGCTCGTTGACCTTGGGCAGGCGCGCGAACGGGCCGTTCTCCATGTTCCATTCGCCGCCCTCGCGCCAGATCAGGCGGGATTCGACGTCATCGCGGCGCGCCAGCTTCTTGAGTGCGGCCACGCTTTCGGGCGGACGCATGCCGGGCACGGCGCCCCGGATCAGCAGCGGCTTGCGCTGCCAGTAGCGGCGCATGAAGGTGTCGGGCGACAGGCCGCCGAGCAGAGTGAGAGGCAGGTCGGTTTTCATGCGAGATGGGCCTTGAGTCGGTACAGGGCGTCCAGCGCTTCGCGCGGGGTGAGGCTGTCGGGATCGATGGAGGCGAGTTCGGTGCGCAGCGCGGCGAGGGCGTCCAGCGCCGCGTCGTGGTCGGCGCTGGCCTGGCTCTGGGCCTCGGCGTCGATGGCCGCGGCGAACAGGCCGAGTTGAGGCGTGGGCGCGCCCTGGGCTTCGAGGCGCTCGAGTTCGCGGGACGCCTGGCGGATCACGGCGGCGGGCACACCGGCGCGCTGCGCCACCTGGATCCCGTAGCTGCGGCTCGCGGGGCCCTCGCGCACTTCGTGCAGGAAGACGATGCCGCCGGCGGACTCGGCCGCGGCCAGATGCACGTTGGCCGCGGTGGGCTGCTCGGACGGCAGGCGCGTGAGCTCGAAGTAATGCGTGGCGAACAGCGTGAGTGCGCGGTTGTGCGTGAGCAGCCGCTGCGCGATCGCCCACGCCAGCGCGAGGCCGTCGTAGGTCGAGGTGCCGCGGCCGATTTCGTCCATCAGCACCAGGCTGTGCGTGGTGCTGGCGGCCAGGATGGCGGCAGCCTCCGTCATTTCCATCATGAAGGTGGAGCGTCCGCCCGCCAGGTCGTCGGCGGCGCCGATGCGGGTGAAGATGCGGTCGATGCGGCCGATGCGCGCGCTCGCGGCGGGCACGAAGCTGCCGGTGCGCGCGAGCAGCACGATCAGCGCCACCTGCCGCATGTAGGTCGATTTACCGCCCATGTTGGGGCCGGTGATCAGCAGCATGCGGCGCGTCGGGTCGAGGCGGCAGCCGTTGGGCGTGAAGCGCTCGATCGCGTTCTCGACCACCGGATGGCGGCCGGCCTCGATCTCGATGTCGGCCTGCTCGGACAACTCCGGCGCGGCCCAGTCGTGGCGGCGGGCGTGCTCGGCGAGGGCCGCCAGGGTGTCGAGTTCGGCCAGCGCGCCGGCGCAGTCCGACAGCGGACGCACATGGGTGGCCAGCACGTCGAGCACCTGTTCGAACAGCCACTTCTCGCGCGCCAGCGAGCGGTCCTGCGCGGACAGCACCTTGTCTTCCCAGGTTTTGAGCTCGGGCGTGATGTAGCGCTCGGCGTTCTTCAGGGTCTGGCGGCGGCGGTAGTCGTCGGGCACCTTGTCGGTCTGGCCCTTGGTGACTTCGATATAGAAGCCGTGAACGCGGTTGAACTCCACGCGCAGATTGCTGATGCCGGTGCGTTCGCGTTCGCGCGCTTCGAGCTGGATCAGGAACTCTCCGCCGTCGGCGGCCAGTGCACGCAGTTCGTCGAGCTCGGCATCGAAGCCGGTGGCGATCACGCCGCCATCGCGAATGGCCACCGCGGGCTCCTGCGCGATGGCGCGCTGAAGCAGCTCGGCAATCGCGGGATCGAGCGTGAGGTGCCGCGCGAGGGCCGCGACGCGCGCGGCGCCGGTGGCCGGGGCGAGCAGCGCGTGCAGCTGCGGCAGCGTGGCGAGCGCGTCGCGCAGGCTGGCGAGCTCGCGCGGGCGCACCGAGCGCAGCGCCAGCCGCGCGGCGATGCGTTCGATGTCCGGAAACACCTGCAGCGCGCCGCGCAGCGATTCCAGCAGGCCCGCGGCGCCGAAGGTCTGGTCCATGTCGAGGCGCGCCGTCATGAGCGCGGTGATCGCCTCCTGGCGCGCCAGCACCGGCGCGTTGTCGCGCAGCGGGTGATGCAGCCAGCGGCGCAGCAGCCGGCTGCCCATGGGCGTGCGGCAGTCGTCGAGCAGCGAGAACAGCGTGGGCGCGTCTTCGCCGGAGAGGGTCTGCGTGAGCTCGAGATTGCGGCGCGTGACCGGGTCCATCAGCACATAGAGGCCGGCGCGTTCGGCGGCGATGGTCTGCACGTGGGCAAGCGCGTGCGACTGGGTGCGTGCGGCATAACGCAGCAGCGCGCCGGCCGCGCACACCGCCACCGGCATGTCTTCGACATCGAAGCCGGCGAGGCTGTCGGTCTTGAAGTGCGCGAGCAGATGCCCGCGCGCGCCATCGGCCTCGAAATGCCAGTCGGGCACGCGCGTGCGCGCGCCGTCGAAGCTCAGCTGCAGCTCGGTGCTGTCGGCGTAGATCACCTCGGCCGGGGCGATGCGATGCAATTCGGATTCGAGCTGGGCCGGGCTGCACTCGGTGACGTGGAAGTCGCCGCTGGCCAGGTTGAGCCAGGCCAGGCCGGCGCGCGGATCGCGCGCCTTGCCCGACACGCAGACCGCCGCCAGCGCGCGATCGGCCTTGGCCGGCAACAGGGCGTCGTCGGTCAGGGTGCCCGGCGTGACGATGCGCACGATGCGGCGTTCGACCGGGCCCTTGGAGGCGGCCGGATCGCCGATCTGTTCGCAGATGGCGACCGATTCGCCCTGCGCCACCAGCTTGGCCAGGTACTGCTCCATCGCATGCACGGGCAGGCCGGCCATCGGAATCGGCGAGCCATTCGAACTGCCGCGTTTGGTCAGCGTGAGATTGAGCAGACGCGCGCCGCGCTCGGCGTCTTCGTAGAACATCTCGTAGAAATCGCCCATGCGATAGAACAGCAGCAGCGGGCCGGCCTCGGCCTTGAGCCGGAGGTACTGCTGCATCATGGGAGTGTGTTGGGAATCAACAGCTTGCGTCATGTCGGATAACACTTATCGGTGCCACGGCCCGCGCGCGGAGGGCGGGGCGCGGCACGCAAAGAGGTCGAAAAAGGCAACGCACCGCGAGCCAGGCCGGCGGTGCGTGAGCGCGTGCGATGCGCGCTGAGTCGGGCGTCATTGTAGACGCAAGGTTCCGCACGGACGACACCCGCGCCGGCGCCGCATGCGCTACCCTGGTCCTGTTCCGTGCCGCAAAAGGAAGTGCCCCATGCCGCCACTCATCGCACTGATCGCGGGCTTCGCCATGCTGGGGGTGTTCGTGCTGCTCGGACGCTCGAACCGGCGGGTCGCCTGCTATGGCTTCATCGCGGCCTGGCTCGCGCTCTGCGTGGCGCATTTCAGCTACGCCACGCGCGTAGCGGCCTTCGGGTTCCAGCAGGAGTTGGCGGTGCACGCCGGCGTTTTCGGCTTGCCGGCATTGCTCGCACTCATATTGGCCGGCATGTTCCATCGCAGACAGCCGCCGTCGTCTTGAGCATGGCTCCAGAGGCACGACTCGATAAGCACGATTAGAGAGCCACGGCCCGCCTCGTGCGACGACGCGCGCCGTCGTCCCGTTCACCACACGCCAATAGAAAAAGCGCGCGCAGGCCCGAGCCCGCGCGCGCTTTGTCCAGGCCTTGCACTCAGGCGCCGAAGCCCTCGAGCACGATCTTGCCGCGGGCGCGGCCGCTCTCGATGAAGGCATGCGCGCGGCGCAGGTTGGCCGCGTTGATCTTGCCGTAGTGCTCGCCCAGGGTAGTGCGCAACAGCCCGGCGTCGATCAGGCGCGAGACCTGGGTGAGCAGGTCGTGCTGCGCCTGCATGTCGGCGGTCTTGTGCATCGAACGCGCGAACATGAATTCCCAGTGCAGCGCGGCGGATTTGCCTTTGAGTTTGCGCACGTCGATCGCGGCGGGGTCGTCGATGAGCGCGATGGCGCCCTGCGGCGCGATCACTTGCGCCATCGCCTCGAAATGCTGGTCGGTGGCGGTGAGGCCGGCGATGTACTCGACCTGCGGGATGCCGATGCGGGCGAGCTCATCGGCCAGCGGCCGGGTGTGGTCGATCACATGGTGCGCGCCGGCCTGCCGGACCCATTCCTGCGTTTCGGGCCGCGAGGCGGTGCCGATCACCGTCAGGCCGCTGAGCTGACGTGCCAACTGCACCAGAATCGAGCCCACGCCGCCCGCGGCGCCGATCACCAGCAGCGCCCGGCCGCTGGGGCCGCGATTGTCCAGCACGCGTAGACGGTCGAACAGCAATTCCCAGGCGGTGATGGCCGTGAGCGGCAGGGCGGCGGCCTGCGCGAACGACAGCGACGCCGGCATGGCGCCGACGATGCGCTCGTCGACCACGTGCTGTTCGCTGTTGGCGCCCGGCCGGTCGAGCGCGCCCGCATACCAGACCCGGTCGCCCGGCTTGAACAGGCTGACCTGCGCGCCGACGGCCTCGACCACGCCGGCCGCGTCCCAGCCCAGCACTTCGGGACGGCCTTCCTTGGGCTGACGATTGGCGCGGATCTTGACGTCGACCGGGTTGACCGAAATGGCCTCGACGCGCACGAGCAGGTCGCGCGGGCCCGGGGTGGGCGTCGGCAGTTCGATGTCCTGCAGGCTTTGCGGGTCGTCGGCGGGGAGGTTGCGGGTGTAGGCAATGGCTTTCATGGCAAAGGTCTCAATTAGGAGCGATGGGCCATCATCGCCTGTGCCGATGGATTGAAAAAGGGGCTAGCATCGCAGTCAGTTTCAAAGGGAATTTGAAAATGACTGCAGAAAGACTGGAGGATCTCAGGCTCCTCGTGGCCGCGGCGGACGCAGGCAGCTTTTCGCAGGCGGCGCGCGACCTGGACCTGACGCCCGCGGTGGCCAGCGCCGCCATCAAGCGTCTGGAACAGGCGCTGGGCGTGCGGCTCTTCGCGCGTTCCACCCGCAGCCTGCGGCTGACGGCCGACGGCGAGCGCTACTGCGAGCATGTGCGGCAGGCGCTCGCGGCGCTGCAGCGCGGCCGGCAGGCGGTCGAGCAGGAGCACGACGGCGTCGCCGGCACGCTGTCGCTGTCGATGCCGTCCGATCTGGGGCGGCACGTGCTGCTGCCCTGGCTCGATGCGTTCCAGAGCGAGCATCCCAAGGTGCGGCTGCGCGTCTTCATCAGCGACCGGCTCGCCGATCTCTATCGTCAGCCGGTCGATCTGGCGATCCGTTATGGCACGCCCGACGACTCCAACATGGTGGCGCTGCCGCTGGCGCCGCATAACCGCCGGGTGCTGTGCGCGGCGCCGGCTTACATCGCCCGGCATGGCGCGCCGGCCACGCCGCAGGACCTGCGCGCCCACAACTGCCTGACCTTCATGCTGGGCGACGCGGTGCACGATCGTTGGACGTTCGTGTCGGAGGAGGGCCGTTCGACCACGGTGGCCGTGAACGGCGATCGCGCGGGCGACGACGGCGACATGGTGCGGCGCTGGGCGGTGCAGGGCGCGGGGATTGCCTACAAATCGGGCTTCGACGTGGCCGCCGATCTCGCCGCGGGCAGGCTGTTGCCGCTGCTGCCCGATTATGTGACCGAGTCCACCCCCGTGTATCTGTTGTGCGTGCACCGGGCCAGCCTGTCGCCGGCCGTACGCAGGCTGCGCGACTTCCTGCAGGCGCGCTTCGCGCATTACGGCGTACCCGACGCGTCCTGAACGCCGAAGGATGCGGTAACAAGGCGCCGCCCCAGGTGGGTGGCCGCGGCGCGGCATGCATGATTCAATGAAATCGAGGGCTGCCTTGCCGCATGCCGTGGCAGGGTCGATGTCCCGGATCTCTCAGGAGGTGCGCCATGAGTCATGTGTATAAACAGATCGAATTGGTCGGTTCGTCCGCCGTGTCGAGCGACGACGCCATCGAACGCGCCATCGAACGCGCCTCGTCCACCTTGCGCAATCTGGACTGGTTCGAAGTGACCGAGGTGCGTGGTCACATCAAGGACGGCAAGATCGCCCACTGGCAGGTCGGCCTCAAGGTTGGCATGCGCCTGGAAGAGGACGACTGACCACGGACGTCCCGTTCGGTTCGGTCCGGTGCGGGTGCGCAAAGCTTGCGCACCCCGCGCAAGTCCCTGATCTTAAGCCGGAATTTCGGCTTGTCAGGCGACTGTTCAGTGGGTTGTCCACATTCGGCGTGGATAACGCCCCGAGAGACGGGTGGTCAATGTTTGACCGCCCGCTCCAAGTCATTGAGATGGCAGGCAATTTCTGGCTTGTCAGCAGCCTGTTCAACAGTTTGTCCACATTCGGCGGGGATAATTCCCAGGCCCACGCGGGCGTCGCGCGACGCGGGCGCCGCTGGTGCGAATGGGCAATCTGTGACCAGCGCTCGGAACTCCTTGATTGCACAGCTTATTTCGGAGTTGTGCCGCCAGTCATCCTCAGCTTTTCCACATCGGGCGGGGATAAGTGTGGGCGGCCGGGGTGCGCGGCCGTGCGCCCGCCTGCGCAGTCACGCTCCCCGGCGCTGCTCAATTCTTGAGCGCACGCGCCAAGCTGCTGATTCGACACTCTTTTTCCGGCTTGTTAGCCAGGTGTTCCCGGCCTTGTCCACACAGGCTGGGGACAAATCGATGACAGCGGGACGGCATTGGGCAATCATTGCCCGGCGCTCGCAAGCGCATGATTCCAAAGTGGAATTCGGAGCTGCCCTCAGGCTGTCCTCAACGTTTTCCACATTTGGCGGGGATAACCCCGGAAGGCTGGCCGCGCCTTCGGCGCGGCGGTGATACAGGGGAGCGGCGCTTGGAGGCGGGGGCACCCGGCGAGGGGCGCCCGGCTAGGGGCGCCCGGCTAGGGGTGCCCTTGGCCTGACCGGGTGTCCCTGACCGGGTGCCCCGGCCAGGGGCCACCCGACTGACGGGGCCCGTCACTTCGCCAGGCGTTCGATCCAGGCGATGTAGTTGTCGACCCAGCCCTGCAGGAACTTGCGGGTGCCGTCGTTGGTAATGTTGCCGTCGGCGTCGATCTGGCCTTCCTTCCATTGCATGAACACTTCGGGCGTGGTCAGCAGGTTCACGCCCTCCGCGGCCAGCACGTTGCGCAGATGCTGCTGGGCCATGCCGGTGCCGGCGGCCGACGGCGAGGTGCCCAGCAAACCGCCGGTCTTGCCGGCCCAGACATTCTTGCCCCACGGGCGGGTGCCCCAGTCGATCGCATTCTTGAGCGCGGCCGGAATCGAACGGTTGTGCTCGGGCGTGACGAACAGCACGGCCTGCGCGTCCACGATCTGCTGCTTCATCTTGGCGGCGGGGGCGGGCATGTCGTCTTCGATGTCCTGATTGAACAGCGGGATGTCGCCCAGGCTGACGTAATCGAACTTCACATGGGCAGGCACCAGCTTTTCGAGCGCGCGGGCCAGTTGCAGATTGAACGAGGCGGCACGCAGGCTGCCGACGAAAACAGCGATCTTGACGGTACTCATGGAGCGGCTCCGGATGAGGGTAAAAAGCCAGTGTAGACGGGGCGCGGGCCTCACTCAATGAAGCGCGCCCGCGCACTCACGCCATCAGACTCACATGGGCGGCGACGACGCGCCAGCCCTCGCTCGTGCGCATCCAGGTCTGGCTCTGGCGGCCTGTCCGGGTCGAGCCTTCGCGCGTGAATTCGATGTGCGTGGTGGCGAAGTCGTTGCCGTATGTCGTGACCACGCTGCGGCTGACCGTGCGGGCGAGCCCCTGCGCCGGGCGCTGGGCCCGGAACGCCTGGATCTCGTCGTAGCCATACAGATTCTCGGTCGCGCCGTAGCGCAGGGTGTGCGGGCTATTCCAGAACAATTCGTCGAGCACGGCCACATCGTTGGTCACGAGGGCCTGCTCGTAGCGGGCGAACTGCGCGCTGACTTCGGCGTGGATGTCGGGTTGGTTGATGGCGGGCGTTGGCATGACGGGCTCGATCGGTAGGCACCAGGATGGTGCGGGAGACTAGGGTAATCACCAAGATGGTGTTTGTTGCGGTGCAAAATAAATAAGCCAGGCTGCGGGCGTACGTGTCTGGCCAGGGAAATGCTGCGCTGCAAAGTTGGCATGCGGTTTGCTAGGGTAAGTACGGAGCCTGATTTGCCCCTCAGGCCCGCCCCGTTGCACAGGAGTCGCCCCATGTCCGCCGCCGTAATGTCCGTCCCCGCCCCCGTCACCATGCTCGTCACGCGCAGGATCGCCCCCGAGAACTATGGCGATTTTCTGGCGTGGATGCGACAGGGAGAAATCCTGGCGGCGGGTTTTCCGGGCTTTCTGGGCTCGGGGGTATTGCAGCCGCCCGAGGGAGGCGATCAATACCAGATCGTGCTGCGATTCACCGACGAAGACAGCCTGAATCGGTGGGAGAAGTCCCTGCCGCGCCGCATGTGGCTCGAGCGCGGCGCCAAACTGGTCCGCCACAGCCATGTGCATCGCGTCAGCGGCATGGACAGCTGGTTCGGTCCGCAAAAGAGCGCGCCGCCGCGCTGGAAGCAGGCGATCAGCATCTGGATCGCCTACTTCCCGATGCTGCTGCTGTTTTCCTTCCTGCTCAATGAACAACTGAGCGCCATGCCGCTGTTCTGGCGCGTGCTCGTCACCACGGCCAGCATGACGCCGATCCTTTCGTTCGTGTGCATCCCCGTCATCACCCGCCTGCTGCACTTCTGGCTGCATCCGGGCCAGGGCGGGTCGCGCCGCGTGCGCGCGCTGCGCGGTTGAATCCTTCATGAAACCGGCGTGGCGGCCACCCGCCGCGCCGAGTACAGCCGGTGCAGCGTGATCTTGCGCACCTCCGCCTGACTGGCCTCGATATGGGCGCGCAGCAGCGCGCAAGCCTGGGCGGCGTCGCGCGCATGGATGGCGCGCAGAATCATCCCGTGCTCGTCATAGGTCTTGGCGATGCGGTCGGTCTGGGTGAAGTCGAGCCGGCGCACGATGCGGATGCGTTCGGTCGCGGCGCGATGCACGCGGGCCATCTCGGGGTTGCCGGCGGCGGCCACGAGATCGATATGAAAGCTCTCGTCCAGACGCGCCACCTGTTCGCCGTCGTCAATGCGTTCCGCGACCGGCGCCAGCCAGATCGCCGTCAGCGCCGATAGCGGGTTGCGGCCATCGGCGGTGCGTGCCGGCTCGCGGGCGCAGAGGCGGCGCACCGCCGTCTGCTCCAGCACCAGCCGCAGATCATAGAAATGATCCAGCGTGTTGAAGTCGAGCGGTCGCACCAGCCAGCCGTTGCGATGCCGCACCTCGAGGTAGCCCTCGCGTTCGAGGCGAAACAAGGCCTCGCGCACCGGCGTGCGGCTGACCTGCAGGCGTTCCGCGACCTCGGTCTCGGTGAAGCGGTCTCCGGGTGCGAGCCGGTAATCCAGGATGTCCTGCTTGACGGCTTCGTAGACGGAGTCGGCGCGCGAACGCGGCGGCGAGTCGGGGGCGGGGGAGAGCCGGTCCATGGCGCAATCCTCAGTCCGTCGACACGGCGCGGGCATGCGCCAGACCGGCCTGCTCGAGCGCGTGCGCCGCGGCCAGACTATGGTGTTCGCGCCAGGGTGCGGCGATCAGCTGCACGCCCAGCGGCAGGTGCCGGTCGTCGTCCCGGCCCTGCCAGAGCGGTGCGACCGCCACCGGCAGACCGATACACGAGATGGGTTGCGTGAGCAGGCCCATGCTCGCGCGGGCCGGCAGCTCGCGGCCGTCGAGTGTCAGGATTTCGGTGCCGATGACGGGCGCGGGCACCGGCGTGGCCGGCGCGATCAGCACGTCGTAGTGTTCGTAGAGGGCAAGCGCCTGCGCCAGGAACCGACGGCGCACCCGCTGCGCCTGCACCACCCAGGTGGCCGGCACGAGGCTGCCCGCCACCAGCCGCGCGCGCGAATGCGGCTCGTAGTGGGCGTAATGCGTGGCCAGGCGCTGGCGATGCAG
Source organism: Bordetella genomosp. 5 (assembly GCF_002261315.1). Lineage (NCBI taxonomy): Bacteria > Pseudomonadati > Pseudomonadota > Betaproteobacteria > Burkholderiales > Alcaligenaceae > Bordetella > Bordetella genomosp. 5. The sequence goes on along the minus strand of NZ_NEVP01000011.1, from coordinate 151,440 downwards.
CGCGCCACCCTCGGCGGCCGTGATGATGAAGGCCGCGGCGCGGGCCTGGGCGGCGCCGGGCAATTCGACGACCGCGCTGGCGCGCAGCGCGTCGGCCGCCAGCGCGACGCTGCGGCGCGCCTGCTCGCCCGCGTGATCGTGGAAGTAGCCGCCCAGCACGGCCACCCGCAGCCCGGCCGCCGTGTCGGCCTGCTCGCGCACGGGCTCGGCGGCCCGTGGGGCGCAGGCGGGGTCTTGCGGGTCCGGGCCTTGCATCAGATCGTAGGCCAGCGCCAGGTCGGCCACGTTGGCGGCGAACGGCCCCAGGTGATCCAGGCTGTGCACGAACGGAAAGGTCCGGTTGCGCGGCAGGCGGCCGAACGTCGGCTTCAGGCCGAAGATGCCGCACAGCGAGGCCGGCACGCGGATCGAACCGTTGGTGTCCGAACCCAGCGTGATCGGCACCAGTCCCGCCGCCACCGCGGCCGCGCTGCCACCCGACGAGCCGCCCGCGATGCGGGACGGGTCGTGCGGATTGCGCGTGGCGCCGTAGTGCGTGTTTTCGGTGGTGAAGCCGTAGGCGTGCTCATCCATGTTGAGCGTGCCGACCAGCACCGCGCCCGCCGCGCGCAGGCGCGCCACCAGCGGGGCGTCCGCCGTGGCAGGCGGGGCATCGGCATTGACCTTGCCGCCGGCCAGCGTGGGCAGCCCCGCCACGTCGAACAGGTTTTTCACGGCGAACGGCACGCCCGCCAGCGGCGGCAGCGGCGTGCCGGCCGCGCGCGCCGCGTCGATCGCCTGGGCTTCGGCGCGGGCGCGGCTCTCGGTCAGCGTGACGAAGCTGTTGATGCCCGGATCCTTGTCGCGGATACGCGCCAGGGTGGCGTCGAGCACGGCCCGCGCGGTGGTTTCACCGCGCGCCACGCGGTGGGCGATCTCGTGCGCGCTGGCCATCATGGCAGATAGACCGGCGCGGGTTCGAGGTCGAGCGGCAGCGCCTCGCGGGTGACTTCCTGCGCGATCGCCTCGATGCGCGCGAACTGCCCGATCACGTCCTGCGTCTCGTCTTCGGAGAGACGAAAGCCCTGCAGCAGCAGCGCGCTGCGCACGTATTGGTCGATGGTGTCTTGCGTCATGGTCACCTCGCGGATGGCGTTACTTGCGGACTTCGCGCTGGAAGATCTCCAGGCTCTGCTTCTTCATGCGAATGAAACCGGGCTCGCTGAGCGTCTCGACGGTGCGGGGGCGCGCGTCGGCGTAGTCCAGGATCTGCGCGACCTGCGTGGGGCGCTTGGTGAGCAGCAGGATCTGGTCGGCCAGGTACACCGCTTCTTCGAGGTCGTGCGAGACCAGCAGCATCGTGGTGCCGGTCTGCATGAAGACCTCCTGCAGCTTCTCGCGGATGAACAGCGTCATCTCGAAATCCAGCGCCGAGAAGGGCTCGTCCAGAAACAGCACCTCGGGGCGGGGCGCCAGCGCGCGCATGATGGAGGCCGTCTGCTGTTGACCGCCCGAGAGCTCGTAGGGGTAGCGGTTGAGATCGAACTTCACGTCGAACGAGGCCACCAGCTCCTGCACGCGCGCGTCGACCTCGCCGCGGCTCTTGCCTTCGAGGCGCAGCGGATAGGCGATGTTGTCGATCGTACGCAGCCACGGGAACATGGCTTCGCGGTAGTTTTGGAACACGTAGCCGATCTTGGTCTGCGCGAGCGACTTGCCGTCGAACAGGATCTCGCCCGCATCGATCGGGATCAGGCCCGCGATCATGTTGATGAGCGTCGACTTGCCGCAGCCGTTCGGGCCGAACACGGAGACGATCTTGCCCTTCGGAATGTCGAGGTCGAAGTCTTCGTACAGCGGCCAGCCGGCAAAGTATTTGGTGAGGCCGCGGATGGTGATGTGGGTGCCCACGGGGCCCGGCACGAACGGCACGCTCGGCGCGGGTGCGATAAGAGGATTCACGACGGTATTCATGATCAGCGGCCGCTCCAGTGCACCACGCGTTTTTCGAGCACCAGGAACAGCACGTTGAGCACATAGCCCAGCGCGCCGGCCGCCAGAATCGCGGCGTACATATCGCGCACGTTCAGCACCTGTTGCGCATTGATGATGCGGTTGCCCAGGCCCGTCTCCGCGCCGATGAACATCTCCGCCACGATCACGATGACCAGGGCCATCGACACGCCGCTGCGCAGGCCGACGAACGTCGGCTGCATGCTTTCCCAGATCAGCACGTCCTTGAAGATCTGCCAGCGGCTCGCGCCCATCACGCGCGCCGCCATCACCCGCTGCTTGCGGGCGTTGATCACGCCATACGCGCTGTTGAACAGGATCACCAGCACGGCCGCGAACGCGGCGATGGCGACCTTGTTCATGTCGGTCACGCCGAAGATCATCAGGAACAGCGGGATCAGCGCGGAGGACGGAGTGGACCGGAAGAAGTCGATCAGAAACTCGACGCTGCGGTAGAGGCGCTCGTTGCTGCCGAGCAGCACGCCGAGCGGCACGCCGATCACGGCCGCGATGAAGAAGGCCTGCAGCGTGCGGATCACCGAGGCGATGAAGTCCGTGAGCAGCGGCCCGCCCGACATGCCCTTGGCCAGCGCGGCGAGCGTGGCGGCCGGGGTGGGCAGCAGGACCGGGCTCACGAGCGACAGGCGCACGACCAGGTCCCACACGAGGAACAGCGCGAGCGGGCCGATGAGCGGAAGCCAGCGTGAATAATCACGCTTGCCGGGCGCCTTGCCCGGCGCGGCGGCGGTTGCGGCGGTTGCGGCGGTGTTCATGATGCTCAGCCCTTGTACAGCATGTTGGCCACGTTCACGGGCTGGGCAAAGATGCCTTTCTCGGTGAAGAGGTCGAAGAACTTCTGGAAGTACTGCACGTCGCTGTCGGTGAATTCGTTGTAGAGCGTGTAGGCCGCCAGCGGGACCTCCTGCGTCATCGGGCCTTCGATGGCGGTGTAGCCCTTCATGAACTGGCGCGCCTCGTCGGGCGACTTGCGCACCAGCTCGATGCCGCGCGCGTAGGCCGCGATATAGCGCTTGGCCTCTTCGGGATGCTTCTTCAGGAAGGCGGTGGTGAGCGACGCGGAGCCGCCGAACCACGGCGCCATCGGATCGCCCAGCACGTACTTGGCGATGACGCCCGCCTCCAGGACGCGGGTGGTGCCGTTCAGGCGGCCCACCGTACCGGTGGGTTCGAGCGTGTAGCACGCATCGAGCTGGCCGGCCGCGACCGCGGCCACGTGCTGGCTGATCGCCAGCTCGACCACGGTCGCGCCCGTTGCGCCGGCGCGCTCCAGGACTGCTTTGGCCAGCGTGGAATTCTGGATGCCGGGACCAGAACCGACCTTTTTCCCCTTGAGGTCTGCGATGGATTTGATGGGGCTGTCCTTGGCGACGATGAACTCGTCCAGGACGAACTTGGCGTTGCTCGGATTGGAGGCAAAGATCTTGAACAGGCCGGGCGAGGCGATCTCGCCGATGGCGAGGTTGGCCGAACCCGTGCCGTTCGCGCTGCCGTCGGAGCGGCCGGCCAGCATCGCCTCCATGACCTGCTGCGCGCCGGCGAATTTCTGCGGCTCGACGTTCAACCCCGCTTCCTTGAAGTAGCCCTTCTCGACGGCCGCGTAGAAGGGCAGGCCGGCCGCCACCGGCCAGAAGCCGATGCGGATCGTCGGACCGCTCTGCGCCAGGGCCAGGCCGGGCACGCCCAGGGCCGTGGTGGCGGCGGCGCCGAAGGCGGATTGGATCAGGCGGCGGCGCGTGACGTTGATGGCGGAACGTTGGGTCATGGAACGGGACTCCAGGTGGGGATCGGGCTTGAGGACAAGCTTGTATACATGTCCCTCAAGCAATACCCATGCCAACTTTTGCCCCCCTGATTTCCCCCGGGTGAGCTGCGAAATCGGGCACTGCGACGGGTCACGCTGCACCGCGCTGGTGCCATCCGCCCCCTGTTCTGGTGCCGGTTTCGGACTCGTCTTAATTCCGCGGAATTGACGCCAACCTGAGCTAAAACTGACTTGACGCTGAAACCCAAACGAAAATTGTTTACACTTGCGATCGCAAATAGAGAGCGAACGAGAGGGAAGGGCGACAGCGGAGTCCTCCCTCGCTGATACGGGAGTATTTGATGCGTAAGTTGTTGCAGGGCGCCGTTCTGTCGGCGATGTTGGCGGGTGGAATTTTCGGTGGCGTCGCGCAGGCGGCCGTCGAGCCGAAGGCGGTGGTCAAGACCTACGCGGACATCGCGCACGCGGGCTACAAAGACGCGCTGACGACGGCCGAACAACTGCAAAAGGCCATCGACGCCCTGATCGCCAAGCCCAGCGCCGAGACGCTCAAGGCCGCTCGCCAGGCATGGCTGGCCGCCCGCGTGCCGTATCAGCAGACCGAAGCCTTCCGTTTCGGCAACCCGATCGTCGATGACTGGGAAGGCCGCGTGAATGCCTGGCCGCTCGACGAAGGCCTGATCGATTATGTGGATGCCTCCTATGGCACCGAGAGCGACGCCAACGCGTTCTACTCGGTCAACGTGATCGCCAATTCGAAGATCTCGGTCGGTGGCAAGACCATCGACGCAAGCAAGATCACCCCCGAGCTGCTTTCCGAAGTGCTGCACGAGGCCGACGGCAACGAGGCCAACGTGGCCACCGGCTACCACGCCATCGAATTCCTGCTGTGGGGCCAGGATCTGAACGGCTCCGGTCCGGCGCCCAAGGATCGCACCGGCACGCCGCAGGAACGCCATGCCGGCGACCGCCCGCACACCGATTTCGATCCCAAGAACTGCACCGGCGGCAACTGCGAACGCCGCATCGAGTTCCTGCGCGCCGTGACCACGCTGCTGGTCGACGACCTGAAGGAAATGGTCGGCAACTGGGAAGGCAACGGCGCCGCCCGTAAGTCGGTCGAAGAAGATCCCAAGGCCGGCCTCACCGCCATGCTGACCGGTCTGGGCAGCCTGTCGTACGGCGAACTCGCCGGCGAGCGCATGAAGCTCGGCCTGATGCTGCACGATCCCGAAGAAGAGCACGATTGCTTCTCCGACAACACGCACAACTCGCACTATTACAACCAGATCGGCATCCGCAACGTCTACCTCGGCGCCTACACCGGTCCGGACGGCAAGACGACCAAGGGTGCGAGCATCTCGGATCTGGTCAAGGCCAAGGACGCCAAGCTCGACGCCGAAGTGCGCGCCAAGCTCGACGCCACCGTCGCCGCCATGCAGGCCATGCGTGATCGTGCCGAGAAGGTCGAGACCTACGACCAGATGATCGCCGAAGGCAACAAAGAAGGTAACGCCGTGGTGCAGGCCGCCATCGATCGCCTGATCGACCAGACCCGCAGCCTCGAGCGCGTGATCGCCGTTCTCGACCTGGGCGACATCCAGATCGAAGGTTCGGACAGTCTCGACCAACCGGATGCCGTCTTCAAGTGATCAAAGCCTTACCGCTCGCTGCAGTATTGGCGGCGCTGCTGGCTCAGCCAGCCGGCGCCGCCGGGCCGGCCCCGGGACGCACCGACCTGAGTCCCGAGGACCGCGAGCGCGTCACCAGCATTACCGCGCCGGCCGCCGATTTTTCGGCGGCCGAGCCGTTCGAGATGATGCAGGCCGGCGCGACGACCATCAAGAAACTGCTCAACGCCGACATCTTTTCGCACCCCTCCGCCAACCTGTCGTTCGAGGGGCGCCAGCGCTTCCTGGTGGGCAATGGCCTGTTCCGCAAGGACTGGGTCTCGTCGCCCTCGTCGACGCAGGCCTCCGACGGCCTGGGGCCGCTGTTCAATGCGCGCTCGTGCCAGGCCTGTCACGTGAAGGACGGGCGTGGCACCGTTCCGGGCTTCGATCCGCTCGAACAGTTCGACGCCGTGGCCTTGCTGCTGCGCCTGTCCGTGCCGCCGGTCACCGAAGCCGACCGCCAGAAGCTCACGCAGGAAGAGATCGCGTTCCTGCCCGAGCCGACCTACGGCGTGCAACTGCAGAACTTCTCCGTCGCCGGTCTGCCGACCGAGGGGCGCATGGAGATCAGCTATGAGCCGGTGCTGGTGAAGCTCAACGGGGGCGAGACCGCCACCCTGATGAAGCCCACCTATCGCATCACCGACCTGGGCTATGGCCCGATGCGCGACGATGTGCAGATCTCGCCGCGCCTGGCGCAGCCGATGATCGGCCTGGGCCTGCTCGAGTCGATCCACGAGTCGGACATCCTGGCCAATGCGGCCGCCGATCATGGCGACGGCATCAGCGGCAAGCCCAATTGGGTCTATGACATCCGCGCCGGCAAGAAGGTGCTGGGCCGCTTCAACTGGAAGGCCAGCCAGCCGACCGTCGAGCAGCAGAGCGCCGCCGCCTTCCACAACGACATGGGTCTGTCGTCGCCGCTGTTCCCGGACCACTACGGCGACTGCCGCAAGCCGGGCCAGGCCTCCTGTTACGACATGCCGCACGGGGCGCAGCCGCACCTGGGCGAGCATGAAGTGCCGGCGCGCCTGATGGACTTCGTGACGGCGTACTCGACCAACCTCGCGGTGCCGCAACGCCGGGATCCCGACGACGCGCGCGTGCTGGCCGGCAAGAAGCTGTTCTATCAGGCGAATTGCATCGGCTGCCATACGCCCAAGTACGTGACGAGCCGCAATGCCACGCAGCCCGAGCATCAATTTCAGCTGATCTGGCCGTACACCGACATGTTGTTGCACGACATGGGCGATGGCCTGGCCGACGGCGTGCAGGAACACGACGCCACGGGTCGCGAATGGCGCACGCCGCCGCTGTGGGGCATCGGGCTCACGGCCACCGTCAACCCGAACGCCACCTACCTGCACGACGGCCGCGCCCGCACGCTGCTGGAAGCCGTTCTGTGGCATGGTGGCGAGGCGCAGGCCGCGCGCGATCGCGTGGTGGCCATGACGCCTGAAGAGCGGGCCGACCTGATCCGCTTCCTTGAATCACTCTGAGGCAGACCGCGGCCTGCCCGCGGCATGACATCGATGGCAGCATTCCGATCCTTCTGCGTGGCCGCCACGCTTTCCGTCGCCGCCGGCGCCGCGCAGGCCGCCGTGCCGGCGCAGCTCGGCTCGAACCTGGCCAATGGCCAGATCCGGCCGGCGTTCAATCATCTTGCGCAGCAGGCGATCAAGATGCGTGGCGCGCTCGACGCCTACTGCGCCGCGCCGGGCAAGGCGCGCGCGGAACAGGTCGATACCGGTTGGAAGGAGCTGGTCGAGGCCTGGGGCTTCGTCGAGTTCCTGCGCTTCGGTCCGCTGGTGGAAGCCAACCGCTTCGAGCGCATGGCCTTCTGGCCCGACACGCGCGGGGTGATGCCGCGCCAGGTGCAGGCGCTGCTCAAAGAAGCCAATCCCGCGCTGCTCGCCGAGGGCGCGCTGGCCTCGCGCAGCGTCGCGGTGCAGGGGCTGCCGGCCCTCGAGTACGTGTTGTACGGCGAGCCCGAGCTGCTCAAACAGACCGACGCCAAGGCGGCCGGCTATGCCTGCGGCTACGCGAAGGCGGTGGCGGGCAATGTCTCGACCCTGTCCGCCGAGCTCAAGCAGGCCTGGAGCGATGAGGGCGAATTCGGCCGGCAGTTCACGCGTCCGGCGCCGGCCAATGATCTGTATCGCAGCCAACAGGAAGTGGCCGCCGAAGCCATGAAGGCCATCTCGACCGGCCTGCAGTTCGCGCGCGACATCAAGCTGATGCCGGTGCTGGGCGATTCGGCGCAGGCCGCGCGGCCCAAGCGCGCCATCTTCTGGCGCAGCGGCCAGAGCTTCAACTCGCTCGTGTCCAATCTGCGTGGCATCCGTGCCTTCTACCAACAAGGCCAGTTCGCCTTCGGCGCGGGCTCGCAGGGTCTCGACGCGTCGCTGCGCAGCGAACTCGATACCGCGATCCGGCTCACGGCCGAGCAACCCGCCGACACCGAGGCGGCGGTCACGCAGGAGGCGACGCGCGCCGACCTCATGCTGGCCGTGATGGTGCTGAAAAACCTGAAGGACGTGGTGGATCAGAACATCGCGCCGGCGCTGGGCGTGACCATCGGCTTCAACGCACTCGATGGCGATTGACCGGCGCGGCTTCATGGCGCTCGGCGCCACGGCGCTGCTGGCGCCGGGGCGCGTGCTCGCGAGTCCGGAGGCCGGCCCGCTGTATGTGACCGCGCGCCAGCGCGAACGCCGCAACGAAGTCGTGATCATCGACGAGCGCGGCCGTGAGCAACAGGCGCACGCCATGCCCGACCGCGGACATAGCTTCGCGATCGATGCGGCCGGCGGACGGGTGACCGTGTTCGGTCGCCAGCCGGGCTTCTTCGCCATGGCGCTGGACGTGCGCGGCGGCGCGCCGCTCGCGATCGAGGCGGCGCCCGACCGGCACTTCTTCGGCCATGGGGTGTACCTGCCCGGCGGCAAGCTGATGCTGGCCACCGAAAACGATTACGAGGCCGGCCGCGGCGTGCTGGGTATCTACGATGTCTCGCGCGGCGGCGGCTACAAGCGCATCGGCGAGTTCGACTGCGCCGGCATCGGTCCGCACGAAGTCGTGTTGATGCCCGATGGCCGCACACTGTGCGTGGCCAATGGGGGCATTCTCACGCATCCCGATTACGGCAAGCTCGAGCTCAACCTCGACACCATGAAGCCCTCGCTCGCCTATGTCGATGCGCACAGCGGCGAGGTCCTCGAACAGGTCACGCTCGATGCGCGCTGGCATCGCCTCTCGATCCGTCATCTGGCGCTCGACGGGCGCGGCCGCGTGTGGTTCGGTTGCCAGCACATGGGCCCGGCCGGCGAGCGGCCCGCGCTGGTCGGACGGCATGCGCGCGGCCGGGCGCCCGAGTTGTTCGAGGGGCCGGCCGACGTATTGCGCGACATGCGCAACTATGTGGGATCGGTCTCGGCCGATCCGGGCGGCGGCATCATCGCCACGTCCAGCCCGGTGGGCGGGCAGGTGCTCTATTGGGATGCCGACAGCGGCCGCCAGCTCGGGCTGACCCGCCTGGCCGATGGCTGCGGCGTGGCGCCGCACCGCGCGGGCGGCTTCCTGCTCTCGAGCGGCCTGGGCGCGATGGTCCATGCCCGCCAGCCGGGCGCCGAGCCCGAGCCGCTGATGGCCCCGGGCGGTCAGGCCTGGGACAACCACTTCCGCAGGATCTGAGCGGGGCGCCGGCGGCGCCGCGTTTACAAACTTTGACGCATCCCGTGAGAGCGGCGCTGTGGCGCGCCTCGGGCTTCTGCTAGAGTAAACGCGTGCCGCGCGCGACAAGCCCGCCGGCTTTTTCTTTTTCCGCAGGAGATCCCATGCAAGAAGCCTACAACGGCCTCGCCGAATTGGCCCCCCGGTTCTTCGATCTGGGCCTGAATCTGATCGTTGCCCTGCTCATCCTGACGCTAGGCTGGTGGGCCTCGGCGCTGCTCGGCCGCTGGGTGCGCCGCGCGGCGACGCGCTCCACCCGCATCGATCCCACCATCGTGCCGATGTTCCAGGCGTCCGTCGTCTGGGTCGTGCGCATCTTCACGATCATCGCCGTGCTGGCGCGCTTCGGCGTGCAGACGGCCAGCCTGATCGCCGTGCTCGGTGCCGCCGGTCTGGCCATCGGTCTGGCGCTGCAAGGCACGCTGCAGAACATCTCGGCCGGCATCATGCTGCTGATCCTGCGCCCCATCCGCACCGGCGAATACGTCGCCCTGTCGTCGGGCACCGACGGCACGGTGGCCGAGGTCGGCCTGTTCCTCACGCGGCTGGTCAACGGCGAGGGGATCCACATCACGCTGCCCAACAGCACGGTCTGGAACGCCACCATCACCAACTACAGCCGCAACGTCACGCGCCGCCTCGACATCCCCGTCGTGGTGCATTACGGCGATGACGTGGGCGAGGCCATCCAGCGTCTCGAAGCCATGGTCAAGGCGCATCCCCTGGTCAACCAGGACCCGGCGCCCGTCGTCAAGGCCATGGAATATCGCGACAACGGCACGGTCGTGAACGTCCGCGCCTGGGCGCAGGCCGCCAACTACTGGGACCTGCGCTGGGACCTGTTCCACCAGATCCGCAAGCAGATGGGCGAGGCCGGCTTCCGCCCGCCGATCCCGGTGCGCGAGATCCAGGCCAAAGAAGGCGGCCCCGCCGCCCCCGCGGCGCAGCACGCCGCCGACTGAGCCTGACGGCGCCGCCCCGCCGGGATCCGCCTCCGGCTGGGCCTGCGCCGTCATGGTGCATGAGCCGTTTCGATGCATGAGTCTGGCTCATTCGTGCGCCACAATTAATCGTTTGCGGCCCCCCGGGCGCGCTCCTAGACTCGCCGGACATCCTGCCTTTCGAGGCCGTCCTGCCGTCCCTGGAGCCGCGCCATGCGCCTGTACCGCCGCCTCACGCTCAGTCTCGCCACCCTCTGTTGTGCCGTCGCGCCGTTGGCGGCCACCGCACAGGACGCCTATCCCGCGCGCCAGGTGCGCGCCGTCGTGCCGTTCCCCGCGGGCGGCATCAACGACACCATCGGCCGCCTGCTGTTCAAGACCCTGGCCGACAAGCTCGGCGTGGCCGTGGTGGTCGAGAACAAGCCCGGCGCGGGCGGCACCATCGGCACCCAATCGGCCGTGACCAGCCCGGCGGACGGCTATACCGTGCTGCTGGGCGCGGCGAGCACCATCGCGGTCGCGCCCAATCTCTACAAGAACGTGGGCTACGACGTCGCGCGCGACCTGATCGCCGTCGGCGGGATCGCCTCGGTGCCCAGCGTGCTCATCGTCGCGAGCCAGTCGCCCTACAAGCAGTGGTCCGACCTCGCCGCGGCCGCGCGGGCCAAGCCCGGCGCGCTCACCTATGGGTCCGCCGGCGCCGGCACGAGCCACCATGTGCAGGCCGAACTGCTCAACATCCGCGCGGACACCCGCTTCATGCATGTGCCGTACCGGGGCGGGGCGCCGGCGATGACCGACCTGATCGGCGGCCAGATCGATCTGATGGTCGATCCCTTGCCCACCACGCTGGCCGGCGTGCAGGGCCAGCGGGTGCGGCCCTTGGCCATCACCACCGAGGCGCGCTCGCCTTTGTTGCCCGACGTGCCGACGCTCAAGGAATTGGGGGTCGACTACAATGCCAGCACCTGGTTCGGCCTGTTCGTGCCCGCCGGCACACCGGCGCCCGTCGTGGCCCGGCTGTCCGACGCGCTGCAGGCGGCACTGGCGGATCCGGCGCTCGCCGCCGACTTCCGCTCCCGTGGCATCGACACGCTGCCGCTGGCCCGCCAGGCGTTCGACACCTATGTGCAGTCCGAGAACACCACCTGGGCCGGCGTCATCAAACAGGCCGGCATCGAGGTGCAATAACCCCGGGAGTTCCGCCCCATGGCTGCCTCGCGCAACCTGCCGCCGTTGTTGTCGGTCCGCTCGTTCGAGGCAGCCGCGCGTCACCGCTCCTTCACCCTCGCCGCCGAAGAGCTGGCGGTGACCCAGGGCGCGGTGAGCCTGCAGGTGCGTAAGCTCGAATCGTTTCTGGGCCGCAAGCTGTTCGTGCGGCTGGCGCGCAAGGTCGAACTCACGCCCGCGGGCATGCAGTACTACGAAGCCTGCCGCCGTCTTCTGGCCGAGCTCGAGCATGCCACCGGCCGCCTCATGAGCCGTGACCGCGGCGAGGTCCTGATCGTCAACACCCTGCCCACCATCGGTCAGCTCTGGCTGATGCCGCGGCTGGCCGCGTTCAGCGCCGCGCATCGTCATATCGAGGTGCGGGTGGTGTCCGATATCCGCCCGCTCGACATGCAGGCCGACGGCGTCGACGTGGCCATCCGCGTGGGTCCGCTGGCCGGGCGGCGCTACGCGCGCCACCTGCCGGGCATCGATCTCACGCTGGTGCAGCGCTGGGACGGCATCTGCGCCGATCCGCTGTTCGACGACGTGCTGGTGCCGGTGATGTCGCGCCGGCTGCTGGCCCAGGGCGGGCCCATCGACACGCTCGACGAACTGCTGACCTTTCCGCTGATCCATACCGCCAGCCGGCCGCACGCCTGGCGCGACTGGCTGCGGGCCCTGGGCGCGAGCCCGCCCACGCAGCAGAGCGGTCTGGACTACGGCCATTTCTACATCGCCTTGCGTGCCGCGCAGGAACACAAGGGGATCGCACTGATTCCCGATGTGCTGCTCGACGGCTATCCGGGCGCCAGCGAGCTGGTGGTGCCGTGGCGGCCCGCCGCGCGGCTGTGCAGCGCGGGCGAGTATTACGTGCTCACGCACGCGGCGGCGAGCGAACGCGAAGCCGTGACCATCTTCAGGGAATGGGTGCTGCGCGAAGCCGCGCTCACCCGCGCGGCCGCCATGAGCCCCGCTCATGCGCAGCCGCAAAAGGAATCGTTTGTCGCGGCCCAGGCCATGTCCTAGCATCCCAGGCATCGACGCGGGCCCGCCGTTGCGGTGCGCCCGCTCCTTCATCAGCTACAGGAAGAGACGCAGTATGAACACCTATCGAGTCGGCATCGCCGGGTTTGGCGCCATCGGGCAGGCCGTGGCACGCGCACTGGACGCCGGCATTCCCGGCCTGTCGCTGGCCGCCGTCGGCGTGCGTGACCCGGCCAAACCCTCCACCGCCGTGACCTGGCGCGGCGCCGCACCGCGCTACACCACGCTGGCCGAGCTCGCCGCGCATTGCGACGTGGTGGTCGAGTGCGCGCCCGCCGCGGTGTTCCGCGAGCTGGCCGAGCCCGTGATCGCGGCCGGCGGCAAGCTCGTCGTGCTCAGCTCGGGCGCGCTGCTTGCCAACGAAGACCTGATCGACGCGGCGCGCGAGCGCGGCGCGCAGATCATCGTGCCCTCGGGCGCGATCCTGGGCCTGGACGCCCTGACCGCGGCCGCCGAGGCCGAGATCCGGTCGGTCACGATGATTACGCGCAAGCCGCCGCGTGGCCTGAAGGGCGCGCCGTACCTCGAAACCCATGCGATCGATGTGGACGCGATCACCGAGCCCACCCTGATCTTCCGCGGCTCGCCGCGCGAGGCCGCCGTGGGCTTTCCGGCCAATCTCAACGTGGCCGTGAGCATTTCGCTGGCCGGCATCGGGCCGGATCGCACCACGCTCGAGATCTGGGCCGATCCGGGCGTCTCGCGCAACATCCATCGTGTCGAGGTCGACGCCGATTCGGCCAGCTTCTCGATGGAAATCCAGAACGTGCCTTCGGAAAACCCCAAGACCGGCCGCATCACCGCGCTCAGCGTGATCGCGGCCCTGCGCAAGCTCGGCAGCCCGCTGCGCGTGGGCACCTGAGGGGAGTGCCGGCTAGGTCTTGACGCTCAGGCGGCCCAGCTCGGCCTTGATCCAGCCCGCGATCTCGCGCTGGCGCTGGGCCGGCATGCGGTCGATGATGGCCGTGACGCTCACCGCCAGCAGCGGCGCGCCCTGCGCGTCCAGCAGCGCGCAACCCACGCCCAGCGCGCCGCGCACGGCGTGGTTGCCCACCACCGAATAGCCGCGCGAGCGCGTGTTTTCGATCAGGCGATGCATCTCGTTGGGCGTCATGCCGCCGTACTCGTCGAGCAGGCCCGAGTTGCGCGCCACGATGCCGTGCGCCACCGGGTCGGGCAGGGCGGCAAGCAGCGCCATGCCGCCCGAGCCCACGCCCAGCGGCTGACGCTTGCCGGCGTAGGTGGCCAGAATCTGCACCGGATAACTGCCGATCTCGCGATGCAGGCTGACGGATTCGTCGCCTTCGCGCACGACCAGGAACACCGCGTCGCCGGTGCGCTCGGCCAATCGGCGCAGCACGGGCAGCATCTGCCGCACGCGCGGATCGGGCGAGGTGGCGTCCACATCCGGCGCGAGCTGGGCGCGATATTTTTTCGTGCCCTGGATCGTGCTCACCAGTCCGGCGTCGAGCAGCGCCGCCAGCAGGCGGTAGATCGTGGGGCGCTGGATGCCCGTCTGGCGCGCAATGTCGGTGACGCTCAGACCGGCGGTGCCCTGATCTCGCAGCGCCGCCAGCACGGTCAGGCCGCGGCGCAGGGTGCGCGGCCCGGCGGCCGCTGTCTCGCTTTCTTGCATGGATATCTCTATCTACTGTCGGCAACCACACCGAAACATCGGGAAAACCATTGTCCGTAGCGTGGACTGTACCTTGATGGTCCCCCAGTGTATAACGCATCATTCATTGCGAATAATTTTTATATGTCCATTAGATGGACAGCTTTTTGGAGAGAGACACCATGACTCAGGCTCGTAAGCCTCGTCTGGCGCGTGTGGTATCCGGCGTCGCTGCCGGTGTGATCAGCGCCTTCGCCCTCAGCGCCACCGCCCAGGCTGCGTATCCCGACAAGCCCGTGCGCGTCGTCGTCGGCTTCTCCGCCGGCGGCACGACCGACGTGATCGCGCGCATCATGGCCAAGGAGCTCACTCAGGAGCTCGGTCAATCCTTCGTGATCGAAAACAAGCCGGGCGGCGGTAGCAACATCGCGACCGACTACGTGGCCCGCGCCACGCCCGATGGCTACACCGTGTTGTTCGTCGCCGTCACCAGCGCGATCAACCAGACGCTCTACAAGAACGTCAACTTCGACCTCACCAAAGACTTCACGCCGGTGGCGCTGGGCGCCAAGGTGCCCAACGTGCTGGTGATCAACCCGCAGGTGCCGGTCAAGTCGGTGCAGGAGCTGGTCGATTACGCCAAGAAGAATCCGGGCAAGCTCGCCTTCGCGTCGTCGGGCAGCGGTACCTCGATCCACATGGCGGGCGAGCTGTTCAAGCAGCGCGCCGGCATCGATGTGCTGCACGTGCCGTACAAGGGCAGCGCCCCGGCCATCACCGATCTGATCGGTGGCCAGGTGCAGTTCATGTTCGACAACATGCCGTCGTCGTGGCCCCACGTGCAAAGCGGCAAGCTGCGCGCGCTGGCCGTCACCACCACCGACCGTTCGAAGAGCGCGCCCGACCTGCCCACCATGCAGGAATCCGGCTTCGAGAAATTCGACGTGTCGTCGTGGTTCGGCATGATCGCTCCGGTCGGCACGCCGCCCGAAGTGATCGAGAAGCTCAACGCCGCCATGAACAAGGCGCTCGACAAGCCCGAAGTGCTCAAGGCCTATGAGTCGCTGGGCGCGGTGGGTCAGAAGACCACGCCGGCCGAGTTCGGCGCGTTCATCAAGTCGGAAGTCGACGGCTGGGCTCCGGTCGTGAAGACCTCCGGTGCCAAGGTCGACTGATCGTCCTTCGCATCAAGCAAAACGCCCCGGGGAGCTCAGCGCACCCCGGGGCGTTTTGTTTGGCCGTGCGCGCCTTCAGCGCGGGCCGGCGCGCTTCGCGATGCCGATCATCGCGGTGCAGACACCGCGCAGCATATCGACCTCGTCGCGCGTGAGCGCGCTCTTGCCGAACAGGTGGCGCATGCGCGGCACCAGCTTCTTGGGATGGGACGGGTCCAGGAACTCCACCGCGACCAGCGCCTGCTCCCAGTGGGCGAGCAGGGCCTGCACCGCGGCGCCGCTGGCCGGCTCCGCGCCCGGGTCGGGCTGGTGGGCGGGCGAGGGCGGCAGCAACGGTGCGCCGGCCGCCGCCAGCAGCGCGTAACGGACCTCCCAGGCGGCCAACTGTAGCGCCTGCGCCACGTTCAGCGAGCTGTACTCCGGATTGGCCGGGATATGACAAATACGGTGACAGAGCCCGATCTGGGCGTTGGTCAGGCCGGCCCGCTCGGTGCCCAGCACGATGGCGACCACGCCGCCGGCCGTCTCGTCCAGGTGGGCCCGCGCCAGGGTCGCGGCCTCGCGGATGTCGCACGGCGGGGGGCCCAGATCGCGCACGCGCGCCGTGAGCGCGAAGGCCAGCGTGACCGGCGCCAGGGCTTCTTCGAGGGTGTCGTAGATACGCGCCTGTTCGAGCACGTCGCTGGCGCCGCTGGCCAGCGCGATGGCCTCGGGATGGGCCGTCATGTCGGGCAATTTGGGCTCGACCAGCACCAATTCCGCAAAGCCCATGGTCTTGATCGCCCGGGCCGCCGAACCCACGTTGCCGGGGTGGCTGGGCTGGACCATGACGAACCTTACGCGTGAAAATCCTTGAGTCATTTAAAATAGCCCGTTTGGCTTACGTGCATTCCTGGTTTCGGGTTGATTTTGCCGAGCCGCCACGCCCTGCGCAGCCTGCTTTGTCGCCAAGCCGACAGGGGGGACATGCGGGGCACAGCCACCACCGCATTCGTACGGAATTCTATGCATCCGATGCTCAACACCGCCATCAAGGCGGCTCGCCGTGCCGGCACCATCATCAACCGTGCCAGCATGGACCTCGACAAGCTTAGCGTGGCCCGCAAGGGGCCGCGCGATTATGTCACGGAAGTCGACCGTGCTTCCGAAGAGGCCATCGTCGAAGTGCTCCGCACGGCATACCCCGATCACGCGGTCCTGGGCGAAGAATTCGGCCTGCAGGGCCCGGATCAGGCCGAGTTCCAGTGGATCATCGATCCGCTGGACGGCACCACCAACTTCATCCACGGCTTCCCCAACTACGCCATCTCGATCGCGCTCACGCAGCGTGGCCAGGTGACGCAGGCCGTGGTGTACGACACCGCCCGCAACGAGCTCTTCACCGCGAGCC
Organism: Bordetella genomosp. 5; assembly: GCF_002261315.1. Lineage (NCBI taxonomy): Bacteria > Pseudomonadati > Pseudomonadota > Betaproteobacteria > Burkholderiales > Alcaligenaceae > Bordetella > Bordetella genomosp. 5. Next base: position 134,883 of record NZ_NEVP01000011.1, on the reverse strand, counting down.
GTGGCAGCGGCACCTTCCTGAACGACCGCCGCGTGCGCGTCTCGGGCCGCATCCGCTACCACGACGCGCTGCTGGGCGCCCACTGGCCCACGGCATCGGATCCCACGTCGGATCGCTTCCGTGACATGACCGACGGCTGCGCCGGCGTGCGCCGCATGGGTTCCACCGTGCTCGACCTGGCCTACGTGGCGAGCGGTCGCCTCGACGGCTTCTGCGGCGTCAAGCTCAAGCCCTGGGATCTCGCCGCCGGCAGCCTGCTGGTGCTCGAGGCGGGTGGCCTGGTCTCCGACTTCGACGGCGAACAGGGCTGGCTCGATTCGGGCAATGTGCTCGCGGGCACGCCCAAGGTCTTCACCCAGATGCTGACCTCGATCACGCCGCGTCCGGCCGCCTGATCGCACGTTCCCGGCATGCCTGAGCCGGCCCTCGCGGCCGGCTTTGTCATTGGCGCGCGGGGTACGCCGCTTGCTCCTGGCCACGGCTTGCGTCGGGCCACGTTCATGCCCGTGTCAGCTTGGCACGGGTATGGTGCGGCCTCATTTTTCGGCCGGCCGGCACCCCGCGGCACGGTGCGCGCCGCGCCCGTGAATCGCAAAGGTTTGTCACCGGCGTGTCACTGGGATTCCATGTACGATTACCGGTCTTGTAACTTCAGGAGCGCCTGATGGAGTGGCTGCTGGACCCCGCTGCGTGGGTCGGCCTGCTAACGCTTGTCGTCCTCGAGATCGTGCTCGGGATCGACAATCTGATCTTCATCGCCATCCTGGCCGACAAGCTGCCGCCCTCGCAGCGCGACCGCGCGCGCATCGTCGGCCTGTCGCTCGCCCTGGTCATGCGCCTGGGCCTGCTCTCCGTCATGTCGTGGCTCGTCACCCTGACCGAGCCGCTCTTCTCCGTGGGCCCGTTCGCGTTTTCGGGCCGCGATCTCATCCTGGGTATCGGCGGTTTCTTCCTGCTTTTCAAGGGCACGATCGAGCTGCACGAGCGCATCGACGGCGGCCATGCCGAGAGCCAGGGCGCGTCGCGCGCCTACCCGAGCTTCTGGGTCACCGTCACCCAGATCGTCGTGCTCGACGCCGTGTTTTCGCTCGACTCGGTCATCACGGCCGTGGGCATGGTGGACCACCTCGCCATCATGATGATCGCCGTCGTGATCGCGATCGGGATCATGCTGGCGGCCTCCAAGCCGCTCACGCGCTTCGTCAACGCCCACCCGACCGTGGTGGTGCTGTGTCTGTGTTTCCTGCTGATGATCGGCTTCTCGCTGGTGGCCGAGGCCTTCGGCTTTGCCGTGCCCAAGGGCTACCTGTACGCCGCCATCGGTTTCTCGGTGATGATCGAGGCCCTCAATCAGGTGGCGCGGCGCAATCTGCTCAAGCTCGATGCGCGCCGTCCCATGCGGGATCGCACCGCCGTGGCGGTGTTGCGCATGCTGGGCAAGCGCCCGCAGAGCGAAGAGCCCGTCGAGCCCAGCGCCACGACGCCGTCGGTGCCGGGTGCCTTCGGGGTCGAAGAGCGCAATATGGTGAGCGGCGTGCTGACGCTGGCCGAGCGTTCGATCCGGTCCATCATGACGCCGCGCACCGATCTGTCGTGGGTCAACATCGACGATGATCCCGAGCTCATCAAGCAGCAGCTCATGGGCGCGCCGCACAGTTTCTTTCCGGTATGCCGCGGCACGCTCGACGAAGTGGTCGGCATCGGCCGCGCCAAGGATCTGGTCGCCGACCTCATCACCGAGGGGCACATCCGGCGCAACCGCCTGCGCGACCCCATCATCGTGCATGAGTCGATCGGCATCCTGCGCCTGATGGACACGCTCAAGCGCTCGCGCGGCCAGCTGGTGCTGGTGGCCGACGAGTTCGGCGCCATCGAAGGCCTGGTCACGCCGATCGATGTGTTCGAGGCCATCGCGGGCGAATTCCCCGACGAAGACGAATTGCCGGATATCCTTCCGGTGGGTGACGACACCTGGCAGATCGATGGCGCCGCCGACCTGCGCCACGTCGAGCAGGTGCTCGACACCGAAGGCCTGATCGACGAATCGCAGGATTACTCCACGCTGGCAGGCTATCTGCTGAGCCGGTTCGGGCATCTGCCCAAGCCCGGCGACGCCTGCGTGTTCGATACGCCGTATTACCGCTTCCGCTTCGAAGTGCTGCAGATGGATGGCCGCCGGATCGCCTCGGTCCGGGTCGAACGCCATTATCTCGGCCCGACCGAAGACCCCGACACGACCGACCAAGACTGACACCACAACCCGGATCCATGACCGACAGCACCCTCTATCTCATCAAGGCATTCTTCCTCGGCATCATCGAAGGTCTCACGGAGTTCATTCCGGTATCGTCGACCGGCCACCTGATCCTCGTGGGCGACCTGATCAACTTCGAGTCGGGTGCCGGCAAGGTGTTCGAGGTGGTGATCCAGCTGGGCGCGATTCTCGCCGTGATGTGGATTTTCCGGGCGCGGCTGTGGCAACTGATCCATGGCACGCTCACCGGCGTGCGGCAGGAGGTCCTGTTCACGCGCAATCTGCTGCTGGCCTTCCTGCCGGCGGCGGTGATCGGCGCCATCTTCATCAAGACGATCAAGTCCGTGTTCTATCACCCCGGCGTCGTGGCGGTCACGCTCGTCCTGGGCGGCCTGATCATGCTCTACGTCGAGCGGCGCACGCGTCACACGCCGGGCGACGCGCCGGGCGCGTCCGATGACACCGCATCCGACCGGCGCGCCACCGCGCATTCGCTCGAAGAAATCACCTGGAAGCAGGCGCTCGGCGTCGGCGCGGCGCAGTGCCTGGCCATGATTCCGGGCACGTCGCGCTCGGGCGCCACCATCATCGGCGGCATGATCGCCGGCATCCAGCGCAAGACCGCGACCGAGTTCTCGTTCTTTCTCGCGATGCCCACCATGCTCGGCGCCGCGGTCTACGACCTGTATCGCAACTACGACCTGCTGACATCGCAGGAGCTCTCCGGCATCGCCATGGGCTTCGTCGCGTCGTTCCTGAGCGCGCTGTTCATCGTGCGGGCGGTGCTGCGTTTCGTGGCCAACCACACCTATCGCGGTTTCGCCTGGTACCGCATCGCGCTGGGCCTGGTCGTGGCCGTCTGGCTCTGGACCAAGGTCTGATCCGCGCGTCTCGCCCCTGACGGCAGCCGCGGACGCGCCCGCTCCGAATGAACAAGGCCACCCTCGCGGGTGGCCTTGTCGTTGGTACTGCGGGAGGTGTCAGTCCTCGTCGCCGAGGTCGTAGAACACCAGACCGTCCTGGTCGATTACCAGCCAGCCGCCGCGGGGCGGGTTGGCGTGGTCGCAATCCCAGTCGGGCAGCACCCAGCGTTCGCGCTTCTTGCCATCGACCTCGAGCACGTGGCGCGCGGGCCGGTGCGTGTGGCCGTGCACCATCACCGACACGCCGCTGGTGCGGAATGCCGTTTCGATGGCCTGGGCATTGACGTCCATGATCTCCATGGACTTCGTCTGGTTTGCAGCCTGGCTTTCGCCACGGGCCTGCTGTGCCAGCGCCAGGCGCTCGGGAATGGTCTTGCCGAGAAACTCCGCCTGCCAGCGCGGATCGCGCACCATCGCGCGGAACTGCTGGTAGGGCACGTCGTCGGTACAGAACTCATCGCCGTGCGTGAGCAGGATGTCGCCGAAGTCGGTCTGCAAGAGCGCCGGCTCGGGCAGCAGCTTGGCGCCGACGCGGTCGGCGAGGGCCTGACCCATCAGGAAGTCGCGATTGCCGCGGCCCAGCCAGACCGGAATGCGGGCGGCGGTGCGCGCCAGGGCCTGCAGGACCTCGGCCAGCCAGGGCGGCGCGGCCGCGGCCACGTCGTCGCCGATCCATGCGTCGAACAGGTCGCCCGGAAGCAGCAGCGCGGCCGCTTCGTCGGCCGCCGCGTCGAGAAACGCGCGGAAGGCCTCGGAAGTGGCCGGCGTGGCCGGCCCCAGATGCAGGTCGGAGGCCAGCCAGACCGGCCCCGGGAGAACGAGCTTATTCAATGATCTCGGCCTTTTCGATGATCACGTCTTCCTTCGGCACGTTTTGGTGGAAACCGTTGTTGCCGGTCTTCACACCCTTGATCTTGTCGACCACGTCGGTGCCTTCGGTGACCTTGCCGAACACGGCGTAGCCCCAGCCGTTGGGCGTGGGCGCGGTGTGGTTCAGGAAGTCGTTGTCACCGACGTTGATGAAGAACTGGGCGGTAGCCGAGTGCGGGTCGCTCGTACGGGCCATGGCGACCGTGTACTTGTCGTTCTTCAGGCCGTTGTTGGCTTCGTTTTCGATGGGGCTCTTGGTGGGCTTCTGCTTCATGCCAGCCTCGAAACCGCCGCCCTGGATCATGAAGCCGTCGATCACGCGATGGAACACGGTGCCGTTGTAGAAGCCGTCCTTGACGTAGCCCAGGAAGTTTTCGACGGTCTTGGGCGCTTTCTCGGCATCGAGCGTGATCACCAGGTCGCCTTGGTTGGTATGCAGCTTGACGCGGGGAGTGGAGCTCATGGATGTAGTGCCTTTGGAGTTGGTGGTGGGGGTGCTGGCGGATTGTGCCAGCGCGCCTGCCGGCAGCGCGGCCGCCAGCAGGAAAGAGCACGCCGTCAGGCGCAGCAGTCGGAAAGGGGAATAGCGGGCGTTCATTTGCTCTGCTTGTCCTTGAGAAGGGTCTCGAGTTCCTTGGCACGCTGGGCCATGCCAGGCACGCCGCGGGCGGCCTCCTGGCGGTACGTGCGCAGGGCGATCATGAGCTGCAGATCGGCCAGGTTGGCACGGGCAGCGCCATAATTCGGGTCGGCGCGCAGCGACATGTTGAGCGCGTCCTGGGCGCGGTCGAAATCGCCCCGGTCGGCGCGGATGGCCGCCAGATTGTTCCATGGTTCCGGCAGCTCGGGAAAGCGCGTGGTCATCTCGGTGTAGATGGCGATGGCCTCGTCGTCGCGGCCCAGCGCATGCAGCGCGCGCGCATGCTGGAACATCAGCTGCACGTCGGTGCCGCCACGGCGGTCGTGCGTGCTGGCGATGCGCTGTTCGATCATCTTGAGCGCGGCCTCGTTCTGCCCGCGGGCGAGCAGGTTTTCGATGTGATCGGTGATCTGCGAGGGCGAGGGATCGAGGCGCGTGTCGACGCCGGGCTTGGCCGCTTCGAGGAGCCGGGCCAGGCCGTCCCAGCCGCCTTCGGGCGGGATCGGGTCGAGCTTGGTGCGGGAGTTGACGTTATTGTTGCCGTCGCCGCCGATGCCGCCGCCCATGGATTGGGCCAGGCTGGCGGTCGCGGGCAGCAGCGCCAGGGCACTGGCAAGCACGGTGATGCAAAGACGCGTGGAGATCACGAAGGCATCCGTAAAAAGGGTGGGCGCAAGACCGACTGCACGCGCCGGCGGGCCGCTTGTTATACTTGACGACCGCCATTTTAGCCCCGGATGCGTCGGAAGGTTGCCAAAGCGGTTGCCAGGTCGGTTGCCAAAGCGGTTGCCGGGGTGGTTGCCAAAGCGGTAGCCGGGGTGGTTGCCAAAGCGGGTTGCCGGGGCGGTTGCCTAAGCTATTGCCCAAGCGAGGCTGGCGGTCGTCCACGGATCGGTACGGGACGCAACAACAGGATCACGATGATGGGATCGCATTGGATTGAGCCACACGCCGTGGCCGCGCAGACGGCGGATCGCGCCGTGCGCGGCTGGCGGGCTGCGCCGCCCTTGCATGCCGGGGTCGGCGTCACACGCTGTTGTTGCCGCCCGCCAGGCTTGCGCGCCTTTCACTAGCGCCCAGCGCGCCGCGTCTCCCGCGGCCGGGGAGTGTGTGGGGCCTTGCCACCACGCCTTCCGTCTCCAGACTCCGCCGTATCCACGATCAGCTCCGAACTCGCCATGCTGCACATCTACAACACACTGTCGCGTACCAAAGAACCCTTCAAGCCGGTGAATGCCGGGCAGGTGCGCATGTACGTGTGCGGCATGACCGTCTATGACTACTGCCACCTCGGGCATGCGCGCATGCTGATCTCGTTCGACCTGATCCAGCGCTGGCTGCGGGCCAGCGGCTATCAGGTCGACTACGTGCGCAACATCACCGACATCGACGACAAGATCATCCGGCGCGCGGTCGAGACCAACCGCCGCATCGGCGACGTCACCGAGTTCTATATCGACGCCATGCACGCCGACGAGCAGGCGCTCAACGTGCAATCGCCCGACCGCGAGCCGCGCGCCACGCAGTATGTCGGCGAGATGCTCGACATCATCGGCCGGCTGCAACAGAACGGCCTGGCCTATCAGGCCGACGACGGCGATGTGAACTACGCCGTGCGCGGCTTCGAAGGCTATGGCAAGCTCTCCGGCAAGACGCTGGACGACCTACGCGCCGGCGAACGCGTGGCGGTGGGCTCGGCCAAGCGCGATCCGCTCGACTTCGTGCTCTGGAAATCGGCCAAGGCCGAGGAGCCGCCCGAGACCAAATGGGAGTCGCCCTACGGCCTGGGCCGTCCGGGCTGGCACATCGAGTGCTCGGCGATGAGCAAGAGCCTGCTCGGTCTGCCGCTCGACATCCACGGCGGCGGCCCCGACCTGAAATTCCCGCACCACGAAAACGAAATCGCCCAGACCGAAGGCGCCTTCGGTGGCGTGCTCGCCAACGTCTGGATGCACTGTGGCCCGCTGATGGTCGACTCCGACAAGATGTCGAAGTCGCTCGGCAATTTCCGCACGATCCGCCAGACCATCTCGGTCGGCCAGCCGTCGGACGCCGACGCCAGCTATCGCGCCAATCCGCGCGAAGCCGAAATGCTGCGTTTCTTCATCGTGCGCAATCACTATCGCAGCCCGCAGAACTACACGCCCGACAATCTGATCGACGCGCAGAATGCGCTCGACCGGCTCTACCAGACGCTGCAGAACGTCGCGCCCGACGCGCAGGGCATCGACTGGAACGACGCCCAGGCGCAGGCCTTCAAGGCCGCCATGGACGACGACTTCAACAGCTCGGGCGCGATCGCGGCCCTGTTCGAACTCGCGAGCCAGGCCAATCGGGGCGCCGACGCGCGCGCGGCGGGCCAGCTCAAGGCGCTCGCCGCGCTGATGGGCCTGCTGCAGCAGGACCCCGCGGTGTATTTTCAGTCGGCCACGCGCTATTCCGCGGCCGCCATCGAGCAGGGCGGGGCCGCCGAGACCCTGGATGCGGAGCGCATCGACGCCCTGATCGCCGAGCGGGCCCAGGCCAAGCAGTCGCGCGATTTCGCCCGCGCCGATGCGATCCGGGCCGAGCTGCGCGCGGCCGGTGTCGAGCTCGACGACAAGCCGGGCGGTGTCACCCAGTGGCGCCGTGCCTGACCGACGAGCCGCCGACATGCCCAGCACCGACATCGAACTCGTCAAACCCGACTACTGGGAAGAGGCCGTGGCGCACCTGATGCGCCGCGACCGCATTCTCAAGAAGATCATTCCGCAGCACGCCGACACCTGGCTGTCGTCGCGCGGCACGCCCTTTGTCACGCTGGCGCGTGCCATCGTGGGTCAGCAGATCTCCACCAAGGCCGCCGAGGCGCTCTGGAACCGCTTCACCGACACCGTCGGCAAGCGGCCGACGCCCGCCACCGTGCTGAAGGCCGGCGTGGCCAATCTGCGCGCCGCCGGTCTGTCGCAGCGCAAGGCCGAATACGTGCAGGACCTGGCCGAGCATTTCGGCCAGCGCAAGGTGCATCCCGAGCGCTGGGCCACGATGGACGACGAGGCCGTCATCTCCGAGCTGGTCGCGATCCGCGGCATCGGACGCTGGACGGCGGAGATGTTTTTGATTTTCAATCTGCAGCGGCCGGACATCCTGCCGTTGGACGACCTTGGGTTGCTCAAGGCAATCTCGTTACACTATTTCAGCGGCGAGCCGGTATCGCGCTTCGAGGCCCGTGAGGTCTCGTTGGCGTGGCAGCCCTGGCGTACCGTGGCGACCTGGTATCTGTGGCGCAGTCTGGAACCTACCCCGGTCCAGTACTGATCCATCGATCCGCGCCCAACAACGGAACCACACTTCATGCGCAATACTTTCCTGGAATTCGAACAACCGCTCGCCGAGCTTGAAAACAAGATCGAGCAGCTGCGCTACGTGCAGGCCGACTCCGCGGTGGACATCTCCGATGAAATCGGCCGTCTGCAGCAGAAGAGCCAGGCACTGGCCAAGGAAATCTACGGCAAGCTGACGCCGTGGCAGACCGCCCTGGTGGCGCGCCATCCGCAGCGGCCCTACACGCTCGACTACGTGCGTGAGATCTTCACCGACTTCCACGAGCTGCATGGCGACCGCATGTACGCCGACGACCAGTCCATCGTGGGCGGTCTGGCCCGCTTCAACGGCCAGGCCTGCATGGTGATCGGCCACCAGAAGGGGCGCGACACCAAAGAACGCGCCGCGCGCAATTTCGGCATGCCGCGTCCCGAGGGCTACCGCAAGGCCCTGCGCCTGATGCGCCTGGCCGAGAAGTTCGGCCTGCCGGTCTTCACGTTCGTCGATACCCCGGGCGCGTATCCCGGCATCGGCGCCGAAGAGCGCGGCCAGTCCGAAGCCATCGGCCGCAACCTGTTCGTCATGGCCGAACTCAAAGTCCCGGTCATCGTCACCATCATCGGTGAAGGTGGTTCGGGCGGCGCGCTGGCGATCGCCGTGGGCAATGCCGTGCTGATGCTGCAATACGCGACCTACTCGGTGATCTCGCCCGAAGGCTGCGCGTCGATCCTGTGGCGCAGCGCCGACAAGGCCCCCGAGGCCGCCGAGCAGCTGGCGATCGTGGCCCCGCGCCTCAAAGAACTCAACCTCGTCGACCGCGTGGTCAACGAGCCCGTCGGCGGCGCGCACCGCGACCCGCGCGTGATGGCGCGCCTCTTGCGCCGCGCGCTCGGCGATTCGTTGCGCCAGCTGCAAGGCCTCACGCCCGACCAGCTGATCCAGCAGCGTCTCGACCGCGTGATGTCCTACGGCCGCTTCCAGGAAGTGCGCGCCTGAGACAGGCGCTCAAGGCGCGGCCTTCCGGGTATGCTCGGAACGGCACGCCCGCCGCAGCACGAGAGCCGGGCCCCGCGCCTGGCTTTTTTTCGTCCCGCCGATCCCATGCCGTCCGACGTCTTCGATGATCCGCTGATCGCCCCGCTGGCCGCGCCGTTGCGCGCGGTCTGGCCGCGCGACGCCCGCGTGGCGGTGGCGGTCAGTGGCGGCGCCGATTCGGCCATGCTCGCCGTGGCCGCGGCCAGCCTGGGCCGGCCGCTGGTGCTGCTGCATGTGCACCATGGGCTGCAGGCGCCGGCCGACCAGTGGCAGGTCCAGGTCGAGGCGCTCGGCGCACGGCTGGCCGTGCCGGTGCGCAGCGCCCGCGTGCAGGTGGCCGACGACAGCGGCAAGGGCATCGAGGCGGCCGCGCGGCAGGCGCGCTACGACGCGCTCGCGGCGCTCGCGCGCGCCGAATCCGTGGGGCATGTGCTGCTGGCCCACCATCGCAACGATCAGGCCGAAACCGTGCTGCTGCGCCTGCTGCGTGGTGCGGGCCTGCAAGGCATGGGCGCCATGCGGCCCACGCGCGAACGCGACGGCATCGTGTACCTGCGCCCCTGGCTCGAGATCGATCGTGCGCGCATCCTCGAGGCCGCCGCCGCGTTTCATGCGCGTACCGGCTGGCAGCCGGTGCAGGATCCGACCAACGCCGACCCGGCCTACACCCGCGCCGCGGTGCGCACGCAACTCGCGCCGGTGCTGGATGCGCGCTGGCCCGGCTGGCAGGCCATCGTGGCGCGCCATGCCCGGCACATGGACGAGGCCGCCCGGATCCTCGCCGAGGTGGCCCGGACGGACTTTGCCGGACTCGAGCCGGCCGACGATGGCCGCAGCTTCGGTCTGGCGGCCTGGCGGGCGCTGTCGCCGCCGCGGCAGGCGCAGGTGCTGCGCTTCTGGCTGGATCGGCAGGGGCTGCGCGCACCGGCCGATGCGCGTCTGGCCGAACTGATGCGGCAGTTGCGCGGGCTGCATCAGCTGGGTCACGACCGCGATCTGCGCGTGGCACACGACGGCCATGTGATCCGCTGCCATCGCGCGCGGGTCTGGATCGAGCCGGGCGGCGAGGCCGCGACGCGCTGAAATGTGAAGGCCGAAAACGGCATTAACGCGCGCAAATCCTGCGGTTTTCCCCGGATTCGGCCGCAATTTTGCGGAAAAATCCGCATGGGCTGCGCAAATTTTCACCGTCTTGTTAAAATCATCCGCTTTGCCCGCCTACCCACCCTGAAGCGGGCCTCCAGCCAGAGTACGAGATGTCCCTGATCGTTCATAAGTATGGCGGTACCTCGATGGGCTCGGTCGAGCGCATCAAGAATGTGGCGCGTCGCGTCGCGAAGTGGCACGCCGCCGGCCACCAGGTCGTCGTGGTCCCCTCGGCCATGGCGGGCGAAACCAACCGCCTTCTGGGCCTGGCGCGCGAGCTCGCGCCCCAGCCCGATGGCCGTGAGCTCGACATGATCGCCGCCACCGGCGAGCAGGCGTCGAGCGGCCTGTTGGCCATCGCGCTGCAAGCCGAAGGCGTGGCCGCGCGCAGCTACGCGGGCTGGCAAGTGCCGGTTCGCACCGATTCGTCCTACACCAAGGCCCGCATCAACTCGATCGATGATGCCCGCATCCGCGCCGATCTCGACGCCGGCCGCGTGGTCATCGTCACCGGCTTCCAGGGCGTGGACGAAGAAGGCCACATCACGACCCTCGGCCGTGGCGGCTCCGATACCTCGGCCGTGGCCGTGGCGGCCGCCATCAAGGCCGACGAGTGCCTGATCTATACCGATGTCGACGGCGTCTACACGACCGATCCGCGCGTGGTGCCCGAAGCGCGCCGCATGCCCGTGGTGTCGTTCGAAGAAATGCTCGAGATGGCATCGCTGGGCTCCAAGGTCCTGCAGATCCGCTCCGTCGAGTTCGCCGGCAAGTACCGTGTCCCGACCCGTGTGCTGTCGTCGCTGACCGACCCGCTTATCCCGCTCGAAGAAGAAATGGTTTCGGGCACGCTGATTACTTTTGAGGAAGACGAAAAAATGGAAGCCGCCGTTGTCTCCGGCATCGCCTTCAGCCGCGACGAAGCCAAGATCACCCTGCTGGCCGTGCCCGACAAACCCGGCATCGCCTACTCGATCCTGGGCCCCGTCGCCGCCGCGAACATCGATGTCGACATGATCGTGCAGAACCAGTCCGTGGCCGGTACCACCGACTTCTCGTTCACGGTCAACCGCAACGAGTACCTGCGCACGGTCGACGTGCTCAAGCGCGAAGTCATTCCCGCCGTGAGCGCCAAAGAGCTCGTCACCGACGAGAAGGTCGCCAAGGTCTCGATCGTCGGCATCGGCATGCGCTCGCACGTCGGCGTCGCCAGCCTGATGTTCCAGACGCTCTCGCAAGAGGGCATCAACATCCAGATGATCAGCACCAGCGAAATCAAGACCTCGGTGATCATCGACGACAAGTACATGGAACTTGCCGTGCGCGCCCTGCACAAGGCCTTCGAGCTGGATCAGGCGCCCGGCGAGAAGGTCTGACGCACCGGTCCGATTCCGGAAGACATGACGCGTGCATGGCTTCCGGTCCGGATTCTCACTTTTTTTGCGGCGCGAGCCCTGGGCTCAAGCGAAACGCGAAAAAATTAGTGTAGAATCCTGGATTCTTCGGAGACGTGGCCGAGAGGTTGAAGGTACTCCCCTGCTAAGGGAGCATGTGGCTAAAAACTGCATCGAGGGTTCGAATCCCTCCGTCTCCGCCAAGACACCGCTTCGGTGCCTGGCGACAGACACCGAAGTTAAAAACCCGCAACGCGCAAGCGTTGCGGGTTTTTTCATTCTGCGTTGCTCACGTTGTCGGTCTGCGCGCCAATTCAACCCGACACCTACCATCGGATCTATAGCCTGCCGGACCTCTGGCGGCGCTTTGGGCATGGCTCAACGAGTCCGCCACGCTCTTCCGCCGCAAGTACTACCTCAACGGTAGCCATGCCGGCTTCGTCATGTACGTCACGGACACGATCCAAGATGCCAGCTATGTCGATGACATCCGAAGCGCGCTCAAGAACGCGAAAGGGCCGGGCAACTTCCGGAATCTGTTCGTGTACGCGCCTGGCGGCAAGAAAGACGGCTTGCAGATCATCCCGGTGAGCGAGGTCGCCGCGCGCGATGATTTCTTCAACATCAAGAACGTGTCGCGGGACGACGTGTTGGCGGCGCATCGCGTGCCGCCCCAGCTTATCGGCATCGTGCCCTCCAACTCAGGCGGGTTTGGCGGCCCGGTCGATGCCGCTCGCGTGTTCGCCCGTAACGAGCTGGAGCCACTTCAGTCTGTCTTCAAGGGCATCAATGAATGGCTGGGCGTCGAAGCTGTGAAGTTCAAGCCCTACGAAATCACGAGCGCGTCCGGCAGTTAGCGCCGGACGGCCTCGCCGTTGCACACACCTGAGCCCCGCAGACGCGGGGCTTTTTTACGCCCACTCAACGCGGCGTGGCCGGCGGCTCGCCGCCGCGCTTGTGACCGGGTAGCACGGCCGCGCGCTCGTTCAAGCATGGCTCATCCTGGATGAACTCGAGTAGCTGCGCCAGGTGGTCTGCCACATCTTGACGATGACGCAAGCCGTGCGCGTGCCGGATGCCGGCCTGAAGCGCGATTACAGCCCGCTGGAGGCGCCAAATTTCCCAAGCCAGGGCAACGGTCTGGGGTGATGGGTTCGCTTCGTGCAGGACGCGTATAGAGGCCGCACAGAGGCGAGGCCGTGGGGAATGGTCCAGGACGCTCATGGTCTTTCCGAAAAACACTGTATGTACATACAGTATCACGGGTGCCCTTGACCCCTGGCGCGCAGTTCTCCCCCCTCCGCGCCTGCGCGCTAAATGTGCGAGAAAAGATTCATGGGTGCGTCACCCCCTGGCGCCAGCGTTGGCGTGCCTCTAAGGGCAGCTTGTGGGACTCAAATGGTGACGCAGAATGACGCACTATGAACGCACAGTGATCATGTCACGACCAATTCGATTGACGTGACCAATGCCAACAGAAAGGCGGCCGCGTTGGCGAGCTCTACTTGACCGATGGGCCAGGGCGCACGAGGAAAGCTGGGAGCTAAATCTCCCTCGTGGACGATTTTGTTCCGCCTTTCAACTATCAACTTCAGATTGGCGCGAATAGCCTTCGCTTTCGAGTCGGTAGCGCGCGTAGTTGCCCCCTGATTCTGCGCGATTGCCTTCCAAAGCTCGACATCGGAGGTCATCCTGATGCCGTCCGCGATCTGGTCCGGAAACTGGAACGTTACCAATGTAAGCTGTCTACGGATTTCCAAGTCGAACGCAGCCACGGCGTCAGGGGCCGAGGTAGCTGATCGAATGCGTTCGCAAACACTAACAGGAAGACTCAGTTTCGAAAATGCTTTCGGCTCGGCTAACTGTCCAGCAAAAATCGCCACCATGCGTTCGGCCACGAGCTCGTGGATATAGAGGTCAAGCGCCGCAACCCGCGCCGCCCATTCGGCGCGCAGGAGGTCGTCAACGTCGGTAGCAGCAGTTTGGGCAATAAGGGCGCCACGCAGCGTAGCCATATTGTCGCAACGTGCCCAGACTGTTTGAAAAATACCTTGAGCTATCGACATTTTCCAGCTCAAGCAGTTAAAGCAAACACTCGCTTGGCGCAGAGGCGAAACGCAGCCTCAAATGCCTCCTTGTTTCTCTTCGTCTGCGCCCAAACGGATCCTGCTTGCTCGGCTAGCTTCTCCGTGATTTCAAAGACGGGAACCCGATGCTTCTGAGAGAAAGCGATAAGACTATTGAAGTCGGCGACTTCCATGATGGGCTCATAAGGTTCTTGATGAACCTTATCTATGTAATCTGCTGTATCGAGCATGCCGGTGGAGATGAGGACGGGTAACAGGCCATTGCCAACGTCCTCCTTCAACCGGTTGATCCAGGTCTGAAAGGCTTTAGACGCCTTCCCCCCCCGGGGGCGATACTTTTGAATGATCGTGCCGATGAACTGCGGGTGGGGCCGCGGGAAGGGGTAATCCGCGTTTGCGAGGATGTCCAAGCGATACGCTGTTTCGGCCCAGTGTTTCCACTTGGGAAGGGTGCGGGCTAACGATTTCAACGCCATGCCCGAGAAATAGTCGGGATGCATGGGAACCATAAAGTAGTCGCAAGTCATCAGCAGATTCTGATTGACCGGGCCAAGGCTAGGGCTCATGTCTACCAAAATGTAGTCTGCGTGATAGTCCTCGGCTGTTCGATCCAACAAATACCTCAGAGAGCCGGGAACGTTGCGCAACGTAATCAGAGAGCCACTCAGCTCTTGAGCAACGCCCAAGTTAGTCTCGTACTCCGAAAGACCGATATGACCCGCCAAGAGCAGCAGGTTTGGGTTATCTCCTACCTGATAGCAGTCAGCGCCAGCGATCAATCGAGGCTGAGACTCAAAAGCCGGTGCCAATCCGTCCTTCACGTTGTTAGGCGGATTCGCGCTGTAAAAGTCTTCAAGGTCCCCGTCGTCCGAATCAAGCTCGAGAGCCAAGCCCGTCAGGTTGCACTGTGGATCGAAATCCGCAAGGATGACTTTCTTTCCCATTCGGGCCATCATCCATCCCAAGTTGAAGGCAGTCGTAGTCTTACTGACGCCGCCCTTGTGGTTGAAAAGGCAGATCACTTTTGCCATGTGGCTCTCGGATTCGTGGTTCGGTTGGTAAATAAGGCTGCTTGTGCTTGGTCTTCATCGGTCACAGCTTGCAGGCTGTTTCCGCCGTTAGTTTTCTATGACCTCGTCTTGACTGCAAAAAAAGCTTTGACCTTCGACTAGTACGCGCAGACGGGGCCGATTTAATGTGTCTGCGTAGCCTGCAAAAATGCCAATCGCGTCATACTTTGGATGGTTCGGATTTACGATGATGACTTCCGTGCCCACCGCAAGGATCGACGGTGCCGGAGTGATACATTCGCCAATTTTTCCGCTCACGGCGCGGGTTCCGCTGAGGTGGGCGGAGATAGCATTTCAAGGATCGTCTGTCCAACGCTAGCATGCTGAAGCAGCATGGCCAACGCACTTTCCAGCCCCTTTCGGTCAGAGCACATGAATTTGCCAGAGCTTGAGCTGATCGCGCATGGGTACCCCGTTTCAGAGACGCTCCATCTTGCTATCTCCGTAGCTTCGCCTCCGGACGTGCGGACCACTCCGATCCCCCAATAAGGTTCAAATATTTCTTTCTTCGACAGGTTGTGCCAAGAAAAATGTTCCTGAAATTGAAGCGGCAGAATCCTGACTTTGTTCTCCGTGACTGTCGCTAACTGGGCGTTCAGCTCATCGAAAACAGCGTTAATCTCCGCTTTATTCTCTTCAGCCGTTTGCGCCGCGTGGACGCCTGTTCTGAAAGATTTGATGAAGTCAACCATTCTTCTTCCTTGCAATAGTCGCAACTACTGGCATGTGATCGAACTTGCTCTTTTTGTTTAAAACGAGACCGGTAAATGGCGGGAAGTCCACCACCCCTGCCGTTTCGTCCTGGAGCATCCAGGATGATCTTCCGAGGAATGCGGAAGAGAAGATGATTTGATCATACATGTGCCATCTAGAGAGCTGACCTGCGCCATAGTGGTGGCTTCCCCCGCGCCACAGTGCATCGCTCTCCGGCCCGGGCTCGGCCGTTGAAGGAGCCACATGCTTCCAGAATGGGTTGTAAAGCAGGTGGGGCTTGCGCGTGGCGACTAGGTTGCGATCTCGGCTGGCCATCAGATGGTTGTGAAGGGAGGGGGAGAAAGGTTCATCGTTGAAATCACCCAGAACTATCGCGTGGCCAGAGTGATCCTCGCCCAGGGCATCCGTAACTGCGCTTCTAAGGTAAATGCCAAGGGTATGGCGATCAACGTGATGTTCATCACACATTAGGCGGCTGGGCCAGTGCGAGATGAAGATGTGTAGCCGGGTCTCGTCATCTACCAGATCGAGGTCAATGCGCTGACCAACTTTGAGCACCGATTCGCCGCTGAACATCAAAAGCTGCTTTGAAGCTGACTTTCGCATTGCGCCGCGTTTGAAGAACACGCAAACGTCGAATCTGCTCCTCCCCGCCTTCTCAGTTCCGTTAAAGACTTCATAATCTTTAAGGCATGGAAGCTTGAGTAGTCTGGTGACATCTGCCTCGCTGACTTCACCGAGGCAGATGATGTCAACGTCCATCTCAGTGCCTAGTAGCTCTATTACACGAGCAGCAATTCTCTGGTCTTTGACTGTTGCTCTCGTTGATGCCTTGACTGGTGACAAACTGGTATTCCACCACGCGATCGAGAGTTGCATATATCAGAGGGAATTGGGATGTTCCGGTGCGGCTCGCGCAGCATCCTGGTGACTCAGGGGCCGCCCTGTATCGGTCTAATCGTGACGAGATGATACGTCGAGTTGAGGGCTGTGTCGCATAGTAGGCGCCATGCTGAGGTGCAACTCGATCAGTTTTTCCGCAACTTTAGCTGGTATATTTGATGGTATATTTTTTTTCAGAACAAAAAAATCATTTAAAATCAGATATTTATACATTGAGTGTTGATGACTCCGTCTCCGCCAAGACACCGCTTCGGTGCCTGGCGACAGACACCGCTTCGGTGCCTGGCGACAGACACCGAAGTTAAAAACCCGCAACGTGCGAACGTTGCGGGTTTTTTCATGGGCGCACGCAGGGCGGGGTGCTCGCTGAGGGTGTGTCCGTCGCGGGTGTTGCCATGGCAGGGTGAGCGGGGGCCGGCGAGAGGGCCTCGAAAGAGGACATGAAAAAGGGGCCCCGTGGGGCCCCTGTGCAAAGCGCGTTGCGACAGCGACGCGCGGGCGGCGTGCTCGACGCCGCCCGGTGCTTCTCGCTTAGCAGCTATTGCGGTTCAGTGCGCCGACCAGGCTGTTGTAGGTGCGGCGCAGGTTGTTGGCGTCGGTCTCGATCGAGCGCGTGATGACGCGGGCGTGGATGCCGGTGCGCTTGGCCTCTTCGTCGTAACGGCCACCCGTGGTGTGCTCGATCGCGGTGCGGCCGGCGGAGAGGTACGAGTTCACGTTCGACATCAGGCTCGGGCAACCCTTCTGGTTGCCTTCGCGCAGCTTGCCTTCGTAGGCCACGGCCATCTTGTTCACTTCGTCGAGCGACTTCGAGAACGGATCGAGCTGATCGCCCAGGCCGGTGCCTTCGAACAGGCCGTCGGCCATGTTGATGCTTTCCTTGCTGTGATAGATCAGGCCGGCGCGGAAGTATTCCGTGGTGTCCTTCTTGGCGTTCTCGAATTCGGCCTTGGTGCGGGCACGATCCTTCACTTCGATGCCGCCGAAGAACGCGGCCTGCGTGGTGACCACGGCCTTCAGGTTATCGCCATAGGCGGCCTGGATTTCCTTGCCGTGCGCGCCCTTGTCGCTCACGTAGGTCTTGGCGCTGATGTAGTTGTTCATGTCGGTGCTGACCGGCAGGAACTTGCCCAGGGCTTCGCTGTAGGCGCGCGCGAGCGGATCGAGGTCGTCCATGGCGGGCTTCATGGCCAGCGCCTTGTCCAGCGATTCCTTGATCTGCGGCGTCGCGTGCGGCGAGCCGTCGTTGACGTACATGTCCTTCAGCGGCTTGGTGCCGGCGAACTTCGGCGCCAGGTCGTTTTCCCACTTTTCCAGCGCGCGCTCGTAGGTGTCGCCGGCGCGATTGGCCGCGTTCACGTACTCGTTGTACTTCATGATCTCGGCCTGGCTCGCCGACACCTTGGGGGCTTCGGGCTTCTTCGCTTCGTCACTGCATGCGCTCAGTGCCAATGCGCAGACCATGGCGGCCAGCATGCGCGATGCGTATTTGGGAGACATCGATGGATCCTTTCGGTTCAGGGTAAAAATGCGCGGCGGCACCGCGCGGGGGTAAAAGGGCGAGAGGGCGTGTGCAGGGCGCACGCGTCGTGTCGGTGTGTTGTGGCCGGTGCGCGGCGAGCGCGGGCGGCGGCGCTCAGAGCTGCTGCGACATCCGTTGCGAGAGCTCGGCGGCGTAGCGCAGCGTGAGGGGCTTGTCGGCGCCCGGCATGCGCAGTTCGGCGGTGTCGCCGGTGATCACCAGCAGTGTGTGCGGCTGGCCCTCGTGATCGATGACGTAGCGCGTGTCGTGCGCACTGGTTGTGATGTCCGCGATCAGCGAGGCATGATCGAGCGGATGGTCCACGCCCATCGGCATGATCACGGCTTCGGGTTCGCGCGGCCGCTGACGCAGCACGATCACACCCACTTCGTCGCCCTGCGAACCGGCGCTGAAGACCAGCGCTTTCTGCGTCACGCGCGGCATCGCGCTGTCGGCGTTGTTCTGCGCCGGCGCCAGCGCGGGCACGAGCAGCAGCAGAAACGACAGACTCAGAA
This sequence comes from Bordetella genomosp. 5, assembly GCF_002261315.1. NCBI lineage: Bacteria > Pseudomonadati > Pseudomonadota > Betaproteobacteria > Burkholderiales > Alcaligenaceae > Bordetella > Bordetella genomosp. 5. Next base: position 116,507 of record NZ_NEVP01000011.1, on the reverse strand, counting down.
TCAGATGGCTTGCGATGCGTTGCAAAGACATGAGACGGTGCAGCAATGACGGGAGGCGAATCTTACGTAGCGGGCCTCGCGGCCGGGGTTACAAAATCATTCTCACGTTTGCGGGAATTTGCGCGCGCAACTAATTTCGCGCGATCTTCGGCCAACATGCCGCGTTCGCGCGCCGCGGATGCCTCGCCGCTGCACCACGTCGGTGCGACCTGGGCGGCATCGGCGGGGTGGTCCGGCGGCGCCACCGGGTGGGCTTCCTTTGCGCGATCACCGTATCCCTTTGCGGCGCCACCATCCTGGTCCGGACGCCCGGGCGGCGCGCAGCGGATTGGTTCCTATTGTCGTTATCATCCGGCAACGTCACGCGTCGCGCGCCACGCACCCGGCTTCTGTCGGCAAGGACACGCCGGACGCATGATAGGATTGAATATCATTCTTGTTTGAACGCGAGGCGCTCAGCCGGGATGCGCCAGCGCGCGCCCCCGCCCGGGCGCGAGCCAGGATCCCTCATGAACCCTCACTTCGCACTGCCCTCCTGGGCCGCCGCCTGCGGCGCCGCCCTCACGCTGGCGCTGGCCCCGCTGGCCGTCCACGCCCAATCCCAGGTCCAGATCACCGATGCACAGGGCACCCGTGTCGTGCCTGCGCAGCCCGCCCGCACCGTGGTGATGGATCTGGCCGTCCTCGACACCCTGCACACGCTGGGCGTGACCGCGGCCGGTGTGCCTGCCGCCGTCAACTGGCCTGCGCATCTTTCGCAGTACGGCAATAAGCAGTACGCCAAGGTCGGTTCGATGTTCGAGCCCGACTACGAAGAGATCAACCGCCTGAAGCCGCAACTGATTTTTGTGGCCGGCCGCTCGGCGCCGAAGTTCGGTGATCTGTCGAAGATGGCGCCCACCGTGGATCTCACGGTCACGCCGGGCGACCTGGTCGCCAGCGTCGAACGCAACGCCAAGCTCGTGGCCAGCATCTACGGCAAGCAGGCCGAAGCCGATGCCAAGCTCGCCAAGCTCCGCACCTCGATCGCCGCGCTGAAGGCAAAAGGCGCGCACGCGGGCACCGGGCTGATCGTGCTCACCACCGGCGGCAAGATGAGCGCCTACGGTCCGGGTTCGCGTTTCGGCGTGATCCACGACGCCTTCGGCATCAAGCCGGCCGTTGCCGATCTGAAGCAGTCGAACCACGGTCAGGCCGTGTCGTTCGAGTTCATCGCCCAGACGAATCCCGACTGGCTGTTCGTGATCGACCGCGATGCCGCCATCGGCCGCGAGGGCACGGCCGCGCGCCAGTTGCTCGACAATGAGCTGGTGCGCGGGACGACGGCCTGGAAGAAGGAACACGTGGTCTATCTGAATGCCGGCAACTGGTACTCGCTCGGCGCGGCCGGCCTGACCGCGTTGCAGGAGAGCGTGGACGAAGTCGCCAAGGCGATCGACGGCGCCAAGTGAGCACGAGGCCGTGCCCGCGTTGCCCTTGACTCCGGCCAGAGGCCGCATGGCCTGGCTCGGCGGACCCGCCGGGCTCGTGGCCATGGCACTGCTGCTGGCCGGGCTCTGCCTGGCCAGTCTGTCGTTGGGCGCCGGGCAGTTTTCCTTTGCCGACCTGCTGGGCGGCCCGCAGGCCGAACGCGCCTGGCAACTGCTTTGGGTGAGCCGCGTGCCGCGCACGCTGGCGCTGTTGCTCGCGGGCATGTCGCTGGCCGTCGCGGGCCTCATCATGCAGATGCTGCTGCGCAACCGCTTCGTCGAGCCGTCGACGGCGGGCACGATCGAGTCGGCCACGTTCGGGATTCTCTGTGTCACCTTGCTGGCGCCGCAGGCGCCGGTGTTCGGCAAGATGGCCGCCGCCACGGTGAGCGGCCTGTTGGGCAGCCTGCTGTTCCTGGCCTTGCTGCGGCGCGTGCCGCTGCGCTCGCCGTTCCTGGTCCCGCTGGTCGGCCTGATCCTGGGCGGCGTGATTCACGCCGCCACCACCTACATCGCGTTTCGCCACGATCTGCTGCAGTCGCTGCATGCCTGGACCACGGGGGATTTCTCCGGGGTGCTGCGCGGCCGGTATGAATTGCTGTGGATCGGGCTGGCGCTGACCCTCATTGCCTACATCGCCGCCGACCGCTTCACGCTGGCCGGCATGGGCAAGGACTTCGCTTCGAGTCTGGGTGTGAATCACGCGCGCCTGACGTTCATCGGCATGTTGATCGTGTCAGCCGTGTCCGCGGTCGTCGTGGTGACCGCGGGCAGCATTCCGTTTCTGGGGCTGATCGTGCCGAACGCGGTGAGCCTCATGTTCGGCGACAACATGCGGCGCGCCATCCCGTGGGTGGCCCTGCTGGGCGGGGTGTTCGTGCTTGCCTGCGACATCCTGGGCCGGCTGCTGCTGTACCCGTACGAGGTGCCGATCGGCACGGTGGTCGGCGTGATCGGCAGCGCGCTGTTCCTGTGGCTGCTGCTGCGCCGGAGAGGCCGTTTTGCCTAGCCTGGAACGCCGCATTCCGTTGAGCGCCGGCGCGCGCCTCGCGCTGCTGGGCGTGCTGGCGGCCCTGTGCTGCATCGCTTACATGACCTGGGGCGCGGCCGGGCAGTGGTCCTTCGTGCTGGCGTTTCGGGGCGGCAAGCTGCTGGCCATGTTGCTCGTGGCGTATTGCGTGGCGGTGTCTTCGGTGCTGTTCCAGACCATCACGCACAACCGCATTCTCACGCCCGCCATTATGGGCTTCGACGCCCTGTATGTGCTGATCCAGGCCGTGGTGGTGTTCAGCTTCGGCCTGTCCGCCGTCGCCACGCAGGAGCCGCTGTGGCAGTTCCTGCTCGAGGTGGCCGCCATGACGGGCTTTGCCTGCCTGCTGTTTCGCTGGCTCTTCACGGGCGGGGCGCACAGCCTGCATCTGATGATGCTGGTCGGCATCATTTTCGGCCTGCTGTTCCGCAGTCTGTCGAGCTTCGTCGTGCGCCTGATCGACCCCAATGAATTTCTCGTATTGCAGGACCGGATGTTCGCCAGCTTCAACAGCGTGCGCACGGGACTGCTGCCGCTGGCGGGCGGCGCGGCGCTGCTGGCCACGCTGGTGCTCTGGCGCATGGGCCGCCGGTACGACGTGGTGGCGCTGGGCCGCGAGCTCGCCGTCAATCTGGGGGTAGACTATCGCCGCACGCTGCTGGCCACGCTGGCGGCGGTGACCGTGATGGTGGCCGTCTCGACCGCGCTGGTCGGGCCGGTGACCTTCTTCGGCCTGCTGGTCGCCAATCTGGCGTATCACTCCATGCCCGCGGACCGCCATGCCCAGACCGTGCCCGCCGCCGTGCTGTGGGCCGTGATTTTTCTGGTGGGCGGCCAGACCGTGCTCGAACGCGTGCTGGCCCTCAACACCACGGTCAGCGTGGTGATCGAGTTCGTGGGCGGCATGTTGTTCCTTGCCCTGATCCTGCGCAGGAGGCGCCCGTGATCGAAGTCCAAGGCGTTACCAAGCGCTATGAAGAAACCGTCGTCGTCGACGACGTGACGCTGGCCCTGCCGGCGGGCGGCATCACCGCCATCATCGGTCCCAACGGTGCGGGCAAGTCCACGCTGCTGTCGATGGTGAGCCGGCTGCTGCCGTTGTCGGCCGGACAGGTGCGGATCGACGAGCTCGATGTCACACGCGCCGACAGTCGCGAGCTGGCGCGCCGTCTCGCGATTCTGCGTCAGGACAATCACTTGCCGCTGCGGCTCACCGTGCGCGATCTCGTCGCGTTCGGGCGCTTTCCGCATAGTGGTGGCCGTCTCACGGCCGACGACAAGGTCCACATCGACCGGGCCATCGCCTACATGGAGCTCGAGCCCCTGGCCGAGCGGTATCTCGACGAGATGTCGGGCGGCCAGCGGCAGCGTGCGTTCGTGGCGATGGTGCTGTGCCAGGACACCCGCTATGTGCTGCTCGACGAGCCGCTCAACAGCCTGGACATGAAGCATGCCGTCGCGATGATGCGCATTCTGCGCCGGGCGGCCGACGAGCTGGGCAAGTCGGTGGTGGTGGTGCTGCACGACCTGAATTTCGCGGCCGCGTATGCCGACCACATCGTCGCCATGCGCGACGGCCGGGTGGCGCATCAGGGCGGTCCCGACGCGATCATCGAGCCGGAGCTGCTGAGCACGCTGTACGGCCTGCCGATCCGGGTGCACGAGATCGACGGTCAGCGCGTCTGCGTGTACTACCGCCAGGCATGAGTCCCGCCTGGGGCCGATTCGCGGTACGGCGAGCGCCGCGGTTCGGCCGCCGGGAATGGCGCGTTACGATGGCGGCTGGACACTTACTCTGGTCGCCATCATGTCGCTTCCCGTCAGCCCGCCCTGCGTCATCTTTCTGAATGGTCCGGTGAATGCCGGCAAGTCCACGGTGGGCCCGCTGGTCGCGGCACGCCTGTCCCAGGCCGTCTGGCTCGACGGCGATGACCACGGCGCCGATCCGTCGCTGCCGCTGGCCGATCAATGGGAGGCCGCGCGTCGGCGCATCGAGGCGGCGATCGCCGCGCTGACCGAGGGCACGCTGGTCGTCGGCTACCCGATGGACCAGGCCCTGTACGAGCGCCTGCACGAAAAGGCCGACAAGGCGGGCGCGCGCCTGCTCGTCGTGACGCTGTCGCCGCCCCTGGAGGTGGCGTTGTCGGACCGCGGCGCCCGCGTCCTGACCGACGCCGAGCGCGCGCGGGTGGCGCAGATGTACGACGAGGGTTATCAGGCGCGGCCGTTTTCCGACATGCTGCTCAACACCGCGCGGCTATCGCCCGACGAATGCGCGGACGATATCGTGGCGCTCGCGGCGAACGTCGGGCGCTAGGCGCCCGAGAGGGCGGTCTGCGGCTCGCCGCCCGCAGCTGGCCGCCCGCAGCTAGCCGCCCGCAGCTAGCCGCCCGCAGCTAGCCGCCCGCAGCTAGCCGCCCGCAGCTAGCCGCCCGCAGCTAGCCGCCCGCAGCTGGCCGCCCACTTTCACCGTGCGGGGGTCTTTTTGCCGCGCAGGCGGGTCCAGAGTCCGCCGCCGAGCGCGGCCAGCGCGAGGATGAGCACCTTGCCGAACTTCGCGGCGAAGGCCGCGATCATGGCGAACAGACCGAGTTTCTTTGCGGCCACGCCGGCCACGAGCGCGGCGATGCCGTACTCCGCGACCTTGTCGGTGGAGGCATTGAAATCGTCGTAACGCTTACCGTCCACATACTGGATCGCGTCGAGCAGTTGCAGGGCGTTGTGCTTGTCGGCCGCGACCTGGCTCTGGCTGGTGATCAGATCGAGCGAGATGTAGCCTTCGCGGCCCAGCGCATAGGTGTTGTAGTTGACGGAGGCGTCTTCGCCGCTCGCGCCCTTGGTCTGCGCGATGGCGGACCAGACCAGACGCCGCTTCTCGCCATCGTACTTGGGCGTCTCGGCCCATCCGGCCACGGTCAGTTCGGGAAAGCCCATCTCGCGGCGGTCTTTGTTGCCGGACTCGGTTCCGTCTTTCAGGCTTTGCAGCAGCTCGTCGACATCCCAGTTCTTGGCGTCGTCGTCCTTGATGTAGCCGGCCTTCTCGAAGTTGACGGTGGCGACCCAGTCGGCCGACTCGTTCATCGGCAGCACCAGCCCCAGCATGTCGGGATCCTTGCCGTTGCCATGCGCCTGCATCAGGCGCTGCGCCTGTTGCTTGGGCACGAACATCATGTCGGCGGGCAGCTTGAGCACGGCCTGGTCACCGAGGGCGATGTCCGCGGGGCCTTCCTGGGCCGCGGCCATGGCAGCGCTGCCGGCGGCCTCGATCTCCTGTTGCGCGGCGGCGTTCTGCGCGTGCGCGGGGGCGAGCGGCCACCCGGACAGCGGCAGCGCGAGGGTGAGGGCGAGAAGAGAGTGGCGCAGCAGGGCACGCATGACAGGGCTTCCTTGGTTTGAAAACGGCGCCCATTGTCTGGGCGCGCGACTTTCAACTTTCTGAAAGCCCTGGCGTGTTTCGCGTGCGGATCCGACGAGATACGACGGAATATGACGCGCGTCGCGCTCAGGCGATGGGAGCGGGCGGCGGCGCGTCGCCTTCCTGCGCGTGGCGCTCGGCCATCAGCAGGCTGTGCAGCATTTCGGTCGACAAGCCGTGCAGCACCAGCCGATAGCCCGCGCGCAGCGTGGACATCGGCACCAGCGGATGTTTGTTGTTGACCAGCACCAGATGCTGGGGCGCGCCGAGCAACTGCGCCGAATAGATGCCGATGGTCTCGTCGAGCTGGAGGGAATTGCAGGCGCGCCAGAAATCGTTGTCGGTCAGCATCAGCTGATACAGCGGCGTGAACAGCTCGATCGCACTCTGCAGGTCGAGCTTGTTCCAGCGGCCCTGGGGCATGTCTTCGAGCCGCAGGCCTGGATCCTGGATCATCGAGAAATCCAGCCGCTCGGGCGCGTGCATCTCCACGCCGGCATCGCGCATGGCCTGGTTCAACCGGATGACGAAGTTGAACAGGTTCAGATCGTGTTTGACGAAGAGCTCGTCCTTCAGATCGTCGATCGTGCGCGGCTCGAGCGGCGTGGTGCCCACGCGCACCGGCGCGTTGGCCGCAATGAACGCCAGGATCTGGGCGCCGAGGTGGAAGTGGCGCAGGATCAGCCAGTTGGCTTCGGGCGAGACGAAGCGGTTCAGGCCCCACGCCAGGATGCGGTGCAGCAGGCGCGAGTGCGACCAGCGGCGCGGCACGAAGGTCTTGATCACCTGGATCAGGATGATGAAGAGCCGCGCGATCGGGCGCACGAACGGCAGCAGGTACTGGCGCGAGCCGCTGCTGGAATCGGTGAGCCAGGCCTTCTTTACCTTGTCGGGCAGCGGCGTGCTGCGGTCGAGGTAAAGCGCGAGCCAGGGATTGGGGTCGGCCATGTCGTGGCCGTCGACGAGAAACGCCGGTTCTTTCATGCCGGGGCCTGCTCCATCACGTATTGGAATTGCATCAGGTACAGCGCCGCCGTGCGGCGTGCGGTGTCGATGATACGTTGTTCGGCCTGGCCGTCTTCGTCGCAGTCGAGCGCGAGCTCTACCGCCGCGAGCCAGCGGGCCAGATGATGCTCGTCATTGTGCCCGTGGTACTCGAGGAAGCGGAAGACGTCGGGCGGCAGGTCCAGGCTGGCCTTGAGCAGGGGCAGCAGGGCGGGCACGATGCGCTGGCCCGTGCCTTCGATGATGTAGATCGCACCCAGCAGGCCGATCGGATCGTTCGTGGCCGCGAGCGCGTGCAGGTAGGCGTTGAGCGCCTCGCCGCCGGGATTGCGGCGCAGGGCGTCGATGTTCTCGGCCTGGCCGCCGGCCTTGCGGTAATCCTCGAACAGAATCATGAAGTCGTTCTGTTCTTCGCCGGCGTGCATGCCGATGAGCTCGGCCAGCGGGGCGTATTGCGGGCCCAGCGAGGCGGCGCCTTCGCGCATCCACTTGCTGCCTTCCCGCACCTGCGGCACCCAGCATTCCATCCAGCGCAGATAATCGGCGGTCTCGAACTCGCGCCGGCGCAGGCGCTGGATCACCGGCGTGCGCCACACGCGCGAGCGGTAGTCATGCCAGATCGCGGCCAGCTCGGTGAGAAGCTGCGACAGGCCCTGCGGGGCATAGGCGGGATCGTGCGGCGGCGCGATGTCGTCGGCATCGTCGCCGAGCGGGGCGGCGGCGCGGCGGGCCGGCACGGCCACCTGCACGCGGTCGTCGTCGAGCGCCTGCGCCGTGAAGCACATGTACGCCGTCATGAACCGGCCCGACTCGGGGATATAGCAGAAGATCCGCTCGCCCGGCTTGACGGTACGGGTCTCGAGAAACTCCGCGAGCATGATGAGGATCGAGGCGGCGCCGGTGTTGCCGCGCCACGCGAGGTTGCTGTACCACTTCTCGCGCGGGATCTCGAGGTTGGCCTTTTCCATCAGGTCGGCGACCACCGGAATGAACTTCTCCGACGAGTAGTGGCACAGGAAGTGATCGACCTGGCCCGGCGCGATCCATTCTTCGCGCACGAGCTTCACGTACTCATGGATGCCGATGTCGAACAGATGCGGCAGCAGCCGGATGTCCTGGCGCAGCGCCAGCGCGCCGTCGGCTTCCGCCTCTTGCCACGAGGGGTAATCCAGATGCCCCTGCTTGCGGTCGGCCGGCAGCCCCAGCTGCATGCAGACGGGATAGTCGCCCGAGAACGAGCGCTGGTGTATCCAGTCGAGCTTGAGCTTGATGCCCTGCGAGGCGCCCGGCAGCGCGCTGCCGTCCGAACCGAGCAGCATGGCGCCGGCGCCGTCGGACAGCATCCAGCGCAGGAAGTGCGAATCGAAGTCGGCGTCGTAGCCGCGCGCCGCGAAGCGCGAGCGCTTGAAGAGGCGGGACGGCAGCTCGGCGGCGACCGCGAGCGCGCGCTCGTGTCCACCGGCCTGGATGGCCTGCGCGGCGCTCTGGATGGCGCTCACGCCGGCGGCGCAGATGCCGTGTACCGACAGCGTTTCCATCGGCGGCGCGGCAAGCTCGCCCTGGATCATGTTGGCAAAGCCGGGCATCAGCGCGTCGCCGCCCGAGGATCCGCTCGCCAGATAAGACACCTGCGCCAGCTCGCCGCCCGCGCGGCCCAGGCAGTCCTGGATGGCCTGCGCGGCCAGCTGCGCGTTGGTGTGGCGCGTGCCGCCATCGGTGTCAATGGCGTAGTGCCGCGTCTTGATGCCGTTCTCGGCCAGGATGCGCGTCTTAATGCGGGTCGACATGCGGTTGAGCGGTGCGATGTACGCATCCATCGCTTCGTTGTCGACGGGTTCGCCGGGCATGAAGTAGCCGGCGCTTTGCAGATACACGCGGTCGAACGCAATAGGCATGTCGGATCTCTTTTTGTGAAAGTCAGCGGACGTGTTCGGCGGCCATGCGCGAGCGCGAGCGCAGGCGGGGCATGACGTTGGCGAGCACGAAGACGCGCAGCATGTAGGGCACCAGGCCGCGCTCGTTCAGTTCGGGCGCGACGCGCTCGCGGTAATGCGTGCGGTGCAGGCGGGCGAGGTCGGCCCAGTGCACGCGCGGATTCTCGTGGTGCGCGGTGTGCAGGCCGATGTTGAAGAGCAGGGGATTGACCCAGCCCTCGAAATTGCGGGCGTAATCGAGCCCGGCCTGCGCGCGCGGGCCGCCATCGGCATGCGCGTGCTGCAGATAGTTGGTGGCGAGCAGCCAGTGCAGGCCGTGCAGCTGCGGCACGATGACATACAGCAGCGCCTTCACCGGGTCGAGCGCCAGCAGACCGCCCCAGAGGCCCAGCCACACCGCATACTGCGCCATGCAGTAGCGCCATACGCCGGGATGGCGGCGGCGCATGCGGGCGAGCCAGCCGAAGAAGACCGGAAACAGCACCCACACCGCCTGCACCGGATGGATCAGGTAGCCCCACAGGTGATTGGTGTCACCGCCGAAGCGATAGGTGCGCGCCACGTCGCGCGCGCCGTGTTTGTAGCGGTGATGGTTGCCCACGTGCGCGGGCCAGAAGACAAAAGTCGGATGCCCTTGCAGCAGCGTGATCCAGAAATCGGTGAGGCGATTCGCCGCGCGCGCGCCGCGCCCGCGCCACATGCGCAGGTGCGTATGGTTGTGATGGATGACGCCCACGCCCAGCGTGAGGAACAGCAACAGCAGATAGAGCGGCCACGAGAAGCCGTTGCGCCACATCCATATGGCGAGCAGCGGCGTCAGCAGCAGGTAGGCGAGGCTCTGCAGGTCGCGCCGATGGCGCAGGGCGAGCGGTCCGGGCGAGGCGCTCGGCCGGCCGCCCGGGTCACGACTGCGCGCCATGTGCGCCTCGTTGGCGGGCCGCCTGCCATTGGCGCTCGGCCGCATCGGCCGGCAGCCGCGTGCGGAACAGACGGTCCATGAACGTGAACTGGAAACCGTAATTGCCGTTGTAGCAGGCGTGATGCAGGTGGTGGCGGCGGCTGGCGGCAAACCAGTGCGCGTACGACACGTTGGGAAAGAAATCGTAGTTGGCGTGCCCGATGCAGTTGAAGAACAGGCTGAACAGCGGGACCGACAGCAGCGACCAGAAGCTGAAGTCGTGCAGCAGCATGGGCAGCAGGATTACGTTGCCCAGCATCAGCGCCTCGATCGGGTGGAAGCTGTAGGTCGAGAACGGGGTCGTGACCACGGAGCGATGGTGCGGCAGATGGAAGCGGCGCAGCAGCTTCGTGTGCAGCAGGCGGTGGTTGACCCAGAAATGCACGTCGTTCCAGGCGAGCAGGAACAGGATCTCGAGCGAGATCTGCTGCCAGCCGGCGTCGTAGTCCAGGCGCGCCCAGCCCAGTTGCAGCAGCCCCCACGGGAAGATCATGCCGGTGCCGAAGAGCAGGATCGAAAGCGCCGACTGCGACAGCTCGCGGCGCAGCTGGCCCGGCGCGAGCGGGCGCGTGTCGAGCGGGCGACCCAGGCCGAGACGCGGCAGGATGTGGTGGGTGAGCAGCCATGTGGTGGCGCCGAACACCAGATAGATACCGCCAAAGAACAGCAGGCCGGCAAGCATGACCTGCCAGGCCGATAACGCTACGAACGCTTGCGCCATGGATATAAGGGCTCTTGCCCGGCATCGTGGACCGGGTCGTTGCTTGTCATGGCGCGATCATAAGCAAGCCGCCCCCCGGACGGGGGGCGGATGTTTAACCAAATGAATCAGTTTCGTACAGAGTCGCCGCGGCGTCAGGCCGCCACGCTGCCCAGGGCCTGGTGGCGGATCAGCCGGGCGTAGTGCCCGCCCCGCGCGAGCAGGTCGGCGTGCGTGCCCTGTTCGGCCAGTCGGCCCTGGTCGAGCACGAGGATCTGATCGGCCTCGCGGATGGTGGACAGGCGATGCGCAATCACGAGCGTGGTACGTTCGCGCATCAGCGCGTCGAGCGCGCCGCGCACCTGCACCTCGCTCAGGGTGTCGAGATGCGAGGTGGCCTCGTCCAGGATCAGGATCGGCGCGTTCTTCAGGAAGGCGCGCGCGATGGAGATGCGCTGGCGCTGGCCCCCGGACAGCTGCATGCCGCGCTCGCCCACCGGCGTGGCGAGCCCTTGCGGCAGGGCCGCCACGAACTCCGACAGCGCCGCGCGGTGCAGCGCGGTCTGCACGTCGGCATCGCTCGCGTCGGGGCGGGCCAGGCGGATGTTGGCGGCGAGCGTGTCATTGAACAGATAGGTGTCCTGGGTGACCAGCGCCACGTGGTCGCGCAGATTGTCGAGCTGCAGCTCGCGCACGTCGGCGCCCCCGATCCGGATCGCACCCTGGTTCACGTCCCAGAAGCGCAGCAGCAGGCTGGCGATTGTGCTCTTGCCCGCGCCGGAGGCGCCCACCAGCGCCACCGTGGTGCCCGGCGCGATCGCGAAGCTCAGGCCGGTGAGGGTATCGCGCGCGGCACGCGGATAGCGGAAGCCCACCTGTTCGAACGCGATGGGCAGGCCGCCCTTGGCGCGCGGAAGCTGGCGCGGACCGTCGGTGACGGGCACCGGCTCGTGCGACACCACGTGCAGCCGGCGGCTGGCGGCCACCGTGTCGGCCAGCTGGCGGCTGACCTGCGAGATCTCCGAGACCGGCAGGAACGTGGCCAGCGCCACGAGCACGAGCAGCGGCACCATGGCCGGATCCAGCGCGCCGGCGCCTGCCAGCAGCGCGCCCGTCACCGCGACCGCCAGACCGCCCAGGCCCATCGCCACTTCGAACCAGGCGTTCTGCGCGGACAGGTCGTCGAGAATCGCCTGGCGGCGCTGGCCGTAGCGCTCGGCCAGCGCAAGGAACTGCGCGCGGCGGCGGTCCGTGGCCTGGAACGCGGTCAGGTCGGCCAGTCCCTGGATGGTGTCGGTCAGGTGGGCGCTCATCTCGCCCAACGCGGCGCGAGCCTGTTCGCCCAGCGCGTCGACGCGCCGCCGTCCGCGCACCGGCGACAGCATCGCGTAGCCCAGGAAGGGCAGCAGCGCGAGCGCCACCGGCCAGCTGTACACGGCCAGGAAACCGAGCACGGTGGCGGGCACCAGCACCGACACGATGGCCGGCGCGATGGTGTGCGCGTAGAAGTATTCGATCATCTCCACATCCTGCGTGGCCAGCGCGACCAGGTCGCCCGAGCGTCGCTCGAGCAGGTAGGCCGGCGCGAGCTGTTCGAGCTTGTCGTAGAGATTGACGCGCATGTCCGCCAGCAGCTTGTAGGCCATGGCGTGTGCCAGCCACGACTCGAGCCAGTGAAACAGGGCCGCCAGCGGAGCCACCACGAGCAGGGCGCCGATCAGCAGCCCGGTGGGCTCGCCGTTGCGCAGTGCCGCCACCACCAGCGCGCTCAGCGCGCCCACGCCGATGAAGGCCGCCACGCGGGCCACGCCGAGCACGATCGTGGCGACCAGCGTGCCGCGCCATGGCCGCACCACCGACAACAGCGTGCCCAGCACGCCGCGCCAGCCCACGTGCGCGGCGTCGTCGTCGAGCGCGCGCGGCGTGGCGCCAGTGGGCGCGCCGGCGTCGGGTGTCGTGTCGTGGGCCGCCGTGGCGGCGCCGGCGAACGCCGCTGGCGCGGCCGCACCCTCGGCGGCGGGCTGCCCCGCGGGCGGCCGCTCGGCCTGCTCGCGCATCAGCCGGTGATAGAGGCCGCGCGCCTGCATGAGCGCGGCGTGCGTGCCCGACTCGACCACGCGGCCCTGGTCCAGCACCAGCGTGCGGTCGGCCCCGATCACGCTGGCCAGGCGATGCGCCAGGATCAGGGTGCTGCGGCCGGCCATCAGGCGATCGAGCGCCTGCTGGATGAGGGCTTCGTTTTCGGAGTCGACCGACGACAGGGCCTCGTCGAGGATCAGGATGGGTGCGTCGCGCAGCAGCGCCCGCGCAATGGCGACGCGCTGGCGCTGGCCGCCGGAGAGCTGCAGGCCGCGCTCGCCCAGCCGCGTGTCGTAGCCCTCGGGCAGGGCCATGATGAAATCATCGATGTTGGCCGAACGCGCCGCCGCGCGGACCTGCGCCTGCGTGGCATCGGGCCGGCCGAGCCGGATGTTGTCGGCAATGGTGCCGTGGAACAGCGTGATGTCCTGGCTGACCAGCGCGATGCGCGACAGCAGGGCATCGTGGGCCAGGTCGCGCACGTCGTGCCCGCCGACGCGCACGCTGCCGGCCTGTGGCGTGACTTCGCCCAGCAACAGCCGCACGATGGTGGACTTGCCGGCGCCGCTGGGGCCCACCACGCCGACGCGCTCGCCGGCCGCGATCTCGAAGCTCAGGCCGCGGTGCGCCGGGCGTTCGGGCTGATACGCGAACGTCACGTTGTCGAAGGTAATCGTGGGCGCGAGCTGCTCGGGCGCCAGGCCCGTGGCGGCCGCGGGGCGGGCGTCTTCGCGGCGGGCGTCGTTGAGGGCATGGATACTGGCGGCGGCCGACTGGCCGAGCATGCCCTGATGCAGCACGGCGCGCAGATCGCGCAAGGGCCGGAAGATCTCGGTGCCGGCCATCAGCACGATGAGCAGGGCTTCGAGGCTCATGTCGCCCTGCGCCACGCGCATTGCGCCGAGGGTGATGGCGAGCGCGGCGCCCAGCGCCACGCCCAGATCGCTGATGCCACGCGTCAGTACGCTGACCGACAGCACCCAGAAGGTATGGTCCGACAGGCGGCGTGCCCGCTCGGCCAGACGCCGGCCGAAGCTCTTGCCCTGGCCGAAGGCCTTGAGGGTGGGCAGGCCCTGCACGGCGTCGAGGAACTCTTCACCGAAATCGTTCAGCGCGGCGGCGCGCGCGCGGCTGGCGCGGCGGTCGAGCGCATGGACCGCCGAGGGCCCGAACAGGGCGAACAAAGCGGCGCCGAGCAGCACCGCCGCCGTGGGCACGTCCCAGAAGGCGATCACGGCGAAGATGGCGATCGGTGCGATGAGCGAAATCGCGACCTGCGGCAGATAACGGCCGAAGAAGGTCTGCAACTGCTCGACGCCGTCGACCACGCTCAGCATGATGCCGCCGGTGCGCTGATTGGCGAACCAGGCCGGTCCGAGCGCGACGATGCGGTCGTAGAGGCCGCCGCGCAGGGTCTGCTGGATGGCGGTGGCGCAACGGTTGGCGGCGCGGGTGCGCAGATGATCGAGGCCGGCGCGCAGCACCACCATGAGCGCCGCGCAGAGGGCGGGCGTGACCCAGCTCTGCCAGGGCTGCTGGGCGAAGACGCGGGCCAGCAACTGGCCGAGGAAGACGTAGCGCGCGATGCCGGCCAGCAGCGCGGCCAGGCCGAGCAGCACGCCGCCCGCCATGCGGGCACGCAGTCCGGCGGTCATGAGCCAGAGACGGTAATCAAAGTACATGGCAACTCCTTTCCATGCGCGCATCTTGCTTGAGCCGGCGCCGCCTGAAAATCGATAGTTTTTCAATCGTGGGTTGAGATAGACTCAACCCATGCCCAAAACCCCGCCCGTTTCCGCCGCGCAGCACATGCCGCCGCTGGCCGCCCTGCGTGCCTTCGAGGCCGTTGCGCGCCTGGGAAGCCTGAGCAGCGCGGCGGCCGAACTGCACGTCACGAAAAGCGCCGTCAGCCACCAGTTGCGCGGGCTGGAGGCCGACCTGGGTGTAATCCTGCTGCACCGAGGCGGCACCGTCAGGCGGGCCCAGGTGACCGAAGCCGGCGCGGATCTGCTGGCCTCGGTCCGGCAGGCGCTCACGCTGCTGGCCACCGCCTGCCGCAACACCCGCGCGGCCGCTGCCGGGCGCGGCCGCCAGACGCTCAATCTTTCGGTCAACCCCTCGCTCGCCGCGCTCTGGCTGGCGCCGCGCATCGGCCGCTTCATCGCGCTGCATCCGGGCATCGATGTGCAGGTGTTCCTGCACGCCAATCTCGATCCGGCCTGGCAGACGCAGGACATCGACCTGGCCTTCCTGCATGTGCGCGACAGCGGCCCGCGCGGGCCGGCGCCGGGCGATCTGCCCTTCCTGGGCGAAACGGTGGTGCCGGTCTGCAGCCCCGAGCTGGTGCCGCCGTCGCGCCGCGCCGACCCGGCGGTGCTGCTCGAACATCGCTGGCTGGCCGAGCGCCACATCGATAGCCCCGAAACCGATTGGCGCACCTGGTGCGCACGCTTCGATCTGCCCGACCATCAGGCCCATGAGCCCGTGGTGCTGAGCGGCATGAGCACGCTCGTGGCCGCGGCCGTGGCGGGCGTGGGCATCGCGCTGGGCCGCTCGCCGCTCATCGACGAAGAGCTCGCGAGCGGGCGTCTCGTGCCGCTGGTGCCGCAGGCCCGCATGGCGGGATCGTGGGGCTACGTGATGCGCCAGCAGGACCATCGGCCCGTCAGCGCGGCCCTGCCCACCCTGGTGGAGTTCCTGGCCGAAGAAGGGCGCTCGAGCCTGGAGTTGCGCGCGCGCCTGCGCTCGGCGCCCGACGCCGACACCTGAGCAGGCGGCGCGGGGGCGGGAGTATAGTCAGCGCTTCGCCTCCCTTCCGACCACGCCGCGCGGGTGCCCGTGCGCGTCCGATCATGCTGTCCTTCTCCCGCAACGAGTTGTACCCGGCCGGCGACGGCCTGCCCGCAGAGCATCGCCTGGGCGCCATGCTGGCCGTGATGATCGCCGTGGCGATGGCCAGCCTCGATACCGCCATCGCCAACACCGCGCTGCCCACGATCGCGCGCGACCTCGGCGCCGCCGATTCCTCGTCGATCTGGGTCATCAGCGCGTTCCAGCTGGCGATGGTCGCGGCGCTGCTGCCCGCCGCCGCGATGGGCGACGTCTACGGGCATCGCAAGATGTATATGGGCGGGCTGTTGCTGTTCAGCGCCTCGTCGCTGGCCTGCGGCCTCTCGACCACGCTGCCGGAGCTGGTGCTGGCCCGCACGATGCAGGGGCTGGGCGCGGCCGGCATCATGGGCGTGAACGGCGCGCTGGTGCGCTTCATCTACCCGTCGCATTCGCTGGGGCGCGCGCTCGGCACCAATGCGCTGGTCGTGGGGCTGGCCTTCGCGGCGGGTCCGACCGTGGCCTCGGTCATCCTGTTGTACGGCTCGTGGCACTGGCTGTTTCTCGTGAACGTGCCATTGGGTCTGATCGCGGTGGTGCTGGGCTTGCGAGGCCTGCCCGCGACCGAACGTTCGGGTCACCGCTTCGATGCCCGCGCGGCCGTGCTGTGCGCGGGCTTTCTGGCCTTGCTGGTGCTGGGCCTCTCGGAGCTGGCGCATCATGCGCCGCCGTTGCGCGTGACGGCCGAACTCGCGGGCGCCGCGCTGTGCCTGGCGCTGCTGTTGTGGCGGCAGGCCGGTCATCCCGCGCCGATCCTCGCGGTCGATCTGCTGCGCCGTCCGGTCTTCGCGCTGTCGGCCGCCACGGCGATCTGTTCGTTCGCCACGCAGGCACTGGCTTTTGTGTCGCTGCCGTTTTTGTTTCAGCAGGTCCTGGGCTACACGCAGGTCGAGACCGGCTTCCTGATCACGCCGTGGGCCGTGGTGGTGGCGCTGGTCGCGCCGCTGGCCGGCCGCATGTCGGATCGGCATCCGGCGGGTCTGCTCGGCGGTGTCGGGCTCGCGGTCATGGCGCTGGGCATGCTGGCCTTGGCGCTGATGCCCGCCGATCCGTCGGTGTGGGACATCGCCTGGCGCATGGCCGTCTGCGGCGCGGGCTTCGGCTTTTTTCAATCGCCCAATCTGCGCGCCATCATGAGCGCGGCGCCGCCGGGCCGCGCTGGCGGCGCGAGCGGCATGGTGGGCACCGTGCGTTTGCTCGGCCAGTCGTCGGGTGCCGCGCTGGTCGCCGCGTGCTTTCACATGTCGGGCCAGCAGGGCACGGTCTCCGCGCTGTGGCTGGGCGTGGCATGCGCCGGCGTGGCGAGCCTCGCAAGCTTCGCCCGCCTGCGCTTCGCCAACTGAGGCGAGCGGCGCGCGGCGAGCGGCGCGCGGCTAGCGGCGCGCGGCTAGCGGCGCGCGGCTAGCGGTGCGCGGCGCCCGGCCTGGTGCGCCAAATCCGCGGCGATCAGAACCGGTACGAGGCCGTCAGGCCGGCGCCCCAGGTGCGTCCCGGCGCCGGCTCGAAGTAGCGGGCGTTGCCTTCGTTCACGATGACCGAACCGGCATAGCGGCGGTCGAACAGATTGTCGACGCGCGCGAAGGCATCGAGCGTCCAGGGGCCCACGTGCCACAGATAGCCGGCCGACATCGCCGCCACGAAGTACGAAGGCGCGGCGTCGTTATTGGCGTCGTTCACGTAGATCTTGCTCAGGTAACGGCCTTCCACGCCCGCGTGCCAGCCCTGCGAGGGCGCCCAGCGCAACGCGGCGTAGGCAGCCTGTTTCGCCACGCCCGGGATCTGGTGTCCCGCCGCGATGCCGCTGCCCGCGACGTCGTCGCGGTACTGCGCATCGAGATAGGTGTAGGCGAAGTCGGCGCGCCAGTTCGACACGATCGGACCGCTCCAGGCGAGCTCGACGCCGTCGCGGCGCGTGCGGCCGGCGTTGCGATAACTGGTGCGGCCGTTCTGGCTGCCGGCCGAGACGATCTCGTCGTCGGTCGTGCTGTGGAACACGGCCGCGGTCAGCAGGCCCTGGCCCAGTCGGGTCTTCACGCCGGCTTCGAGGTTGTCGGACACGCTGGGCGCGAGGCCCAGGTTCAGGCCGGGTTGCAGGTCGGGGCGATACGAAAGCTCGTTGGTCGTGGGGGTTTCGAAACCGCGCCCGTACGACACGTACACGCTGGTGTCCGGCGTGATGGCGTGGCGCAGCGCCGCCACCGGCAGCGCCTTGCGATAGCGCGCCGAGCCGCTGTCGTCGCCGTTGCCCGGCGCGATGTAGCGGTCGTCGGAGCGAAAGCGCACGCTGCTCACGCGCACACCGGCGTCCAGCGTCCAGCGCTCGGCGAACTGCCACGAGGCCTGCAGGTACGGGTCGATGTTGTAGGTTTCGTTGCGCTCGTCGCGGCGCAGCGCGCCCTTCACGCCCAGCGTGGGCGCGGCAATCGATCCGGTGTAGTTCTGGTAGCCGCGACGCGTCTCGCGCAGCGTGTCGTAGGCCAGGCCGCCCACCAGCGTGAAGGGCTGACCGGCCACGCGCAGACGCGAGGTCCAGCGCAGGTCGGCGCCGCCGTAGTCACGCTGCAGATCGATCACCCCGCCGGCCTGGCCCGGATTGAGCTGGGCGGCGGGCGGGATGGACTGGAACTGCGTCGTCTCGCGCTGGCCGTAATAGACCATCACGCGCAGATCGTTGTCGGCATTGACCGCCCGCTCGTACAGCAGGCCGCCCTGGGTCTGTTGCACCGTCTTGCGCGTGTTGTATTGCTCGGCCAGCGGGGCCTGGCGCGGGTCGCTTTCGAACTGCGCGCGGGTCAGCCCGAGCGGGTCGTTGGCGGTGAGGTCCACGCTGTTGAGCACGAACGTGAGGCGGCTGTCGGCATCGGGGCGCAGTCCGATCTTGGCATTGGCCAGGTTCTTGCGCGCGCCGCTGTGATCGCGATACCCATCCGTGGTGAAGCGCGACAGGCCGACCACATAATCGATGTCGCCCACGCCGGTGCCCGTGGCGCCGCTGGCCTGCGTGCTGTAGCGCCAGGTGTTGTCGCTGCCGGCCGCCACGCTCGCGGTCAGGCTGGGCGGACGCGCGCCGTCTTCGGTGTAGACCTGGATCACCCCGCCCGACGAGTTGCCATACAGCGCCGAGAACGGCCCGCGCAGCACCTCGACGCGGCTGGCCGTACCGATGTCGATGTTCGAGGTCTGGCCCTGTCCATCGGGCATCGTGGCGGGAATGCCATCGACATACAGGCGCACGCCGCGCACGCCGAAGGTCGAGCGCGCACCGAAGCCGCGCACCGAGATCTGCAGATCCTGGGCGTAGTTCTGCCGGTTCTGCAATTGCAGGCCGGGCACACCGCCGAGGTTTTCCGACAGATTGATCTGCATGGCATCGGCGCGCAGCTGCACGCCGTCGACGATGTCCACCGACGCGGGCGTATCGATCAGGCGGGTGTCGAGCCGGGTGCCGCTGACCGTGACGACGGGAAGGGTGGCATCGGCGGGGGGCTGCGTCTGCGCAACCGCGAGCGCGGGGGCGAGCAGCCAGGCATGACGCAGGAAACGGGCAAGGGGACGAAGCGTGGGAGCAAAGCGGGAAACGGGGGGCACGGGCAAAGCCAGGTCGGAAAAGCGGGAAGGGGGCGATCGTACCGCAGCGCGGCAGGCGTTCGTCGCCGTGTCTCTGTCCTCACCAAGGTAATTCAGGTGGCCGTCAGGCACAAGCGCAGGGGTGGGACGCGTCTGTCAGGCACGGTCGGCAGGGTGACCGCCGCCCTCGATTTGTGCGCCAGACCAGGGCATGTTATAAACACGCCTTTGCAGCGCCCGTAGCTCAGTTGGATAGAGTACTTGGCTACGAACCAAGGGGTCGTGGGTTCGAATCCTGCCGGGCGCGCCAAAATTCCGAAAGGCCTGTGAGCATCGCTCGCAGGCCTTTTGTCTTTGCGCGGGGCCGCGCGCGGTGACGGGTTTGCGTCGTTTGTAATCATGACTGGACAAAGCCCGAATTCGCGGTATAATTTCGCCTCTTTACAGCGCCCGTAGCTCAGTTGGATAGAGTACTTGGCTACGAACCAAGGGGTCGTGGGTTCGAATCCTGCCGGGCGCGCCATATTCGAAAGGCCTGCAAGCATTGCTTGCAGGCCTTTTGTCATTGAGGTCGGGGTTCGGGTGTCAGGGCTCGGGTGTCGGGCGTCGGCGATTGGCCCCGACTATGCGTCCCAGGTCCACGGATTGAGGATGCTGACGCCCGACGCCACGAAATCGCCCGCGTTTCGCGTCACGACGGTCATGCCGTGCACGAGCGCAGTGGCGGCGATGAGACTGTCCGACAAGGGTTGCGTATCGGGCACATGAAGCTTCGCGCATCGCTGCGCGACGGCCGCATCGACAGGCAAAATGCGGTGCGCGAAGGCCGGCAGGACATGTTGGTTGAGCCACGTGCGCAGCAGTGCACCCTGTACCGGGTCTTTGCGTTCGGCCAGCAGGACGCCGATTTCCAGTTCCTGCAACGTGACCACGGAAATGAAGAGGTCGGCTGCGCTCACGCTGACGGACCAGTGCGCTACCCGTTTGTCCGCCTTGCCGCTGCGCACCTTGCGCAGCTCCGAAACGACGTTCGTGTCGAGAATAAACATCACGACAGGTCCGCCGGTCGAGCGAGATCGCGCGACCGTGGGATCTCCAGTCCGCAATCCTCGGCGCCCGGCATCGCCAACAAATCGGCGATGGTCTGCTGACCGGCAGTCAACCGCCGGTAGTCCTCGATGGTCAGTAACACGTGGGCTGGCTTGCCGCGATCCGTGATGAAGACGGGGCCTTCCTTGGCGGCTTTTTTGGCCTTGGTGACGTCTTGATTCAGCTCCCGGCTGGATAGTGTCGTGACGGTCATGATGGGCTCCAATACTCATATTTGTAGGTACGTTACTACAATGATCTAAGGTTTGCCGGGGCTCTGCCACGAGCAGCGGTCCGATCTACCCAGTCTATTGCGGCGAAATCCGGGGCGGCGCCCCGGCTGGACAATCCCGACACGGATGTCTATAGTCGGGAAGGGTAAATCGTTATATCGCGATATATGCATATACCCCGGCGGCAGGGCCCCGATGGCACGTTGATCTCCTCATGGACCGCGATCTCATTCTCAAAGCGCTTGCGCATCCGCTGCGCGTCGACATTCTGAGCTGGCTCAAGGAGCCGGAGCGGCATTTCGCCGGGCAGGAGCACCCGCTGTCCGAAGGCGTGTGCGCCGGCATGTTCGAGCGCTGCGGGCTGTCGCAGTCCACCGTGTCGGCGCATCTGGCCGTGTTGCAGCGCGCCGGGCTGGTGCGGACCCGCAAGGTAGGGCAGTGGGTCTTCTACCAGCGCGACGAGGCTGTCATCAGGGCGTTTCTTCAGGACCTGGACGCCCATCTCTGATGCGCCCGGGAGCTATCGCCACATTCACTCTTTTGCGAGGTACTCCATGTCCACTCTGTTCGATCCCGTGACCGCGGGTGATCTCAAGCTGGCCAACCGCATCGTCATGGCGCCGCTCACGCGTAATCGTTCGCCCAACGCGGTGCCGCTGCCCATCACGGCGACCTATTACGCGCAGCGCGCGAGCGCCGGGCTGCTGATCACCGAAGCCACCGCCATCACGCATCAGGGGCAGGGATATGCCGATGTGCCGGGCCTGTACGCGCCGGAGCAGCTCGAGGGCTGGCGCCGCGTGACCGACGCGGTGCATGCCAAGGGCGGCAAGATCGTGGTGCAGATGTGGCACGTGGGCCGGATTTCGCACAATTCGCTGCAGCCCGGCAATCAGGCTCCGGTCGCGCCGTCGGCCGTGCAGGCCAATAGCAAGACCTTCCTGATCGATGCCGAGGGCAAGGGGAGTTTCGTCGCCACCTCGGTGCCGCGCGCGCTCGAGCTCGACGAGCTGCCCGGCATCGTGGCCGATTACCGCCGCGCGGCCCGCGCCGCGATCGAGGCCGGTTTCGACGGCGTGGAGCTGCACGCGGCCAATGGCTATCTGATCGACCAGTTCCTGCGCAGCGGCAGCAACAAGCGCACCGATGCGTATGGCGGCAGCATCGAGAATCGCGCGCGCCTGCTGTTCGAGGTGATGGACGCGCTGACCGACGAGATCGGCGCGGGCCGTGTCGGCATCCGGCTCTCGCCCGTGACGCCCGCCAACGACGCGAGCGACGATCAGCCCCAGCCGCTGTTCGACTACGTGGCCGGCAAGCTGGGCGGCTATGGTCTGGCCTAT
Source organism: Bordetella genomosp. 5 (assembly GCF_002261315.1). Classification (NCBI taxonomy): domain Bacteria; kingdom Pseudomonadati; phylum Pseudomonadota; class Betaproteobacteria; order Burkholderiales; family Alcaligenaceae; genus Bordetella; species Bordetella genomosp. 5. The sequence goes on along the minus strand of NZ_NEVP01000011.1, from coordinate 94,796 downwards.
GTGCACGTGATCGAGGGCGCCACCGGCGGCCCGCGCGATTACAAGCAGGGCGAGCGGCCGTTCGACTACGCCGCCTTCAAGCAGGCCTACCGCGATGCGGGCGGCAAGGGCGCCTGGATGGTCAACAACGGCTACGACGGCAAGCTTGCCGAGGAGGCCGTGGCGAGCGGCGACGCCGACCTGGTGGCCTTCGGCAAGGCCTACATCGCCAATCCGGATCTGGTCGAACGTCTGCGCCAGAAAGCCGGCCTGAACGAGGCCGACAAGAGCACGTTCTATGGCGGCGGCGAGCGCGGGTACACCGACTACCCCACGCTGGCCTGAGGCGCGCGCGAGGGGCGGTTTTCGGCGCGCTTGGATAATTCCAAAAAACCCGCTATACTTTCGCCTCTTTACAGCGCCCGTAGCTCAGTTGGATAGAGTACTTGGCTACGAACCAAGGGGTCGTGGGTTCGAATCCTGCCGGGCGCGCCATATTCGAGAGGCCTGCAAGCATCGCTTGCAGGCCTTTTGTCTTTTGTGCGTTTTTTTTTTAACGGTCACGGCGCGCTGGCGCCGGTCGGCCCCGACGCGCTGGCGTTGGTCGCCCCCGGCGCGCTGGCGTCGGCCGCCCCCGACGCGGTCGGGTCGGTCGGCGCCGGGCGCAGCTCGCGGCGCAGGATCTTGCCCACGTTGGTACGTGGCAGATCGTCGCGAAACTCCACGCTGCGCGGCACCTTGTAGCCGGTCAGGTACTTGCGGCAGTGCGCGATGAGCGTCTGGGCGTCGAGCTGCGGATCGTTGCGGATCACGAACAGCTTCACGGCCTCGCCGGAGCGTTCGTCGGGCCAGCCGACCGCGGCCACCTCGCGCACGCCAGGGCAGGCCGCGGCCACGTCTTCGATCTCGGTGGGATAGACATTGAAGCCCGAGACCAGGATCAGGTCTTTCTTGCGGTCCACGAGATACAGAAAACCGCGGTGGTCCACGTAGCCGATGTCGCCGGTGCGCAGATAGCCGTCCGGAAAGAAGGCCTGCGCGGTCTCTTCGGGCTGGCGCCAGTAGCCGCTCATGATTTGCGGTCCGCGCAGGCAGATCTCGCCCACCTTGCCCTGTTCGAGCTCGTTGCCTTCTTTGTCGCGCACCGACAGGTCCATCGACGGCACCGGCAGCCCGACCGAACCATGGAAGTCTTCGTCGCGCAGCGGATTGAGCGAGACCGCGGGCGAGGCCTCGGTCAGGCCGTAGGCCTGCGCGAGCGGCGTGCCGGTGATGGCGAGCCAGCGCTCGGCCACCACGCGTTGCACCGCCATGCCGCCCCCCAGCGTGATGCGCAGCTTCGAAAAATCCAGTTGCTCGAAATGCGGGTTGTTCAGCAGCGCGTTGAAGAGCGTGTTGACGCCGGTGAAGCAGGTGAAGGGCGTCTTTTGCAGCTCGCGGATGAAGCCGCGGATGTCGCGCGGATTGAGGATCAGCAGGTTGCTGGCGCCCAGGCGCATGAAGGTCAGGCAGTTCGCCGTGAGGGCGAAGATGTGATACAGCGGCAGGGCCGTGACGATGCACTCTTCTCCTTCGGTGACGTACGGGCTCACCCAGGCGTGGGCCTGGCACAGATTGGCCACCATATTGCCGTGGCTCAGCATGGCGGCCTTCGCCACGCCGGTGGTGCCGCCGGTGTACTGAAGAAACGCCAGGTCGTCATGGCCGAGGGGCACCGGCGTTGCGCCTTGATGCCGCGCGATGTCGCGCCACCGCACCGACCCCGGCAGCTGCCAGGGTGGCACCAGCCGCTTCACGCGCCGCACCACGAAGTCGACCAGCCGGCCCTTGAACGCACCGAGCTCGTCGCCGACCGTGGTCGTGACCACGTGCGGCACCCGTAGCCTGTCCTGTACTTCGGCGAGGGTGTGGGCGAAATTTTCGGCGATGACGATCGCGCTGACTTCCGCGTCGGCAAGTTGGTGTTCGAGTTCGCGCGGGGTGTACAGCGGATTGCAGTTCACGACGACGCAGCCCGCGCGCAGTACGCCGAACAGCGCGATCGGATACTGCAGCAGGTTGGGCATCATCAGCGCGACGCGGTCGCCGCGGCGCAGGCCACGCGACTGCAGCCAGCCTGCGAACGCGCGCGAGCGCCGGTCGAGCTCGGCATAACTGAGCGTCGCGCCCATGCTGATGAAGGCCGTCTTGTCGGCGTAGCGCTGGCAGCTGTCTTCGAGCAGCGCCACCAGCGACGGGTAGGCCGAGGTGTCGATCTCGGCGGGGACGCCGGGTGGGTAGCTTTGCAGCCAGAGTTTTTCCATGCTCCGTTCCGTGTGAACCTGCGGGCGGTGAGGCGCATGATCCTGTCGTGGATGCCGCGCCCGCCAAAGGGTATCGCCATCGCGTTGGCGCGGCAACCGCGCGCCCCCGCCGCTCAGGGCGGCGAGCTGTCGGTGCTCGCGGGTGAGGGCGCGGGCACGGCGCCCGAGGTCTTGCGTTGATAGAAGGCCTTGTCGGCGATGTACACGGTGCGCTCGACGACCGCGTACACCAGCCCCTCGGCGTCTTTGAGTTCGACGGTATAACTGCGCGTGGTTTCGTGGTCGCGCGCGAGCGCCGAGCGCACCTGGGCCAGCTCTTCTTCAGGCAGGGCGAAGTCGGCGTAGATCGTGTCGTAGGCCGGCCGGCGGTAGCGGATCGAAGCCGACTTGTCCCACACGATCACGTCGCGGCCCAGCGCCAGCATCAGCATCGTGGGGTGCGCGCCGTCGGTGATGGCAAAGAGCGAGCCGCCGTAGAGCGAGCCCACGATGTTGCGCGTGCGGCGCGTGAGCCTGAGCCGGATGCGCAGCGAGCGGAAGTCCGAGGCCACCCACTCGACGCGTCCGCCCGTGGCGCGAAACGCCGGATGCAGATTGAACCCGATGCGCAGCAGCGGGGCGCGCCAGGCGGGCGGCAGCCGTTCGAGCCATTGCAGCTTCACGATGTCAGAGTGCCTCGAACACCCCGGCGGCGCCCATGCCGGTGCCGATGCACATCGTGACCATGCCATAGCGCTTGCCCGTGCGCCGCAGGCCGTGCAGCAGCGTCGCCGTGCGGATGGCGCCGGTGGCGCCCAGCGGGTGGCCCAGCGCGATGGCGCCGCCCAGCGGGTTCACCTTGTCGGGGTCGAGCCCGAGTTCGCGCATCACGGCCAGCGATTGCGCGGCGAACGCTTCGTTGAGCTCGATCCAGTCGAGCTGGTCCTGGGTGATGCCGGCGCGCTCGAGCGCCTTGGGGATCGCGTAGGCCGGGCCGATGCCCATGATCTCGGGCGGCACGCCCGCGACCGAATACGACACGAAGCGGCCGAGCGGCTTCAGGTCGAACTCGCGCAGAATGCGTTCGGACACCAGCACCACGGCGCCGGCGCCATCGGACATCTGCGAGCTGTTGCCCGCCGTGACGCTGCCGCGCGCGGCGAACACCGGGCGCAGCCGGGCCAGCGCCTCGGCCGAGCTGTCCGGCCGGGGGCCTTCGTCGACCTCGGCCAGCCGTTCGACGACCTTGATGGCGCCGGTGTGGCCATCGGGCACGTGCGTGCGGATCAGATAGGGCGTGGTCTCGGCTTCGAAATGGCGCGAGGCGATGGCCTGGCAGGCTTTCTGGTGCGAGGCCAGCGCGAAGGCGTCCTGGTCTTCGCGCGAGACCTTCCAGCGCTCGGCGACCTTCTCGCCGGTCAGGCCCATGCCGTAGGCCATGCCGAGCGAATCCTCGTGCGTGAAAATCTCGGGATTCATGGCGACTTTATTGCCCATGATCTGCGGCATCGCGCTCATGGATTCCGTGCCGGCGCCGATCATGATGTCGGCATCGCCCTGGCGGATGCGGGCAGCGGCGTCCGCCACGGCCTGCAGGCCCGAGGCGCAGAAGCGGTTGACCGTGACGCCGGCCACCGACTGGGGCAGGCCGGCCAGCAGCAGGCCGATACGGGCCACGTTCATGCCCTGCTCGGCTTCGGGCATGGCGCAGCCCGCCACCACGTCTTCGATGCGGTTGGCGTCGAGCCCGGGCGCCTGCGCGAGCGCGCCGCGCAGCACGGCGGCCAGCATGTCGTCGGGGCGCACGGTGGCGTACATGCCATTGCGCTTGCCGACCGGCAGGCGGGTGGCGGCGACGATGTAGGCGTCTTGCATGGTCTTGCTCATGTTCGGCTCCTTCTCAGTTGCGCAGCGGCTTGCCGGTGTCGAGGGTGTGGCGGATGCGGGCCTGGGTTTCGGGCGTGCGCAGCAACGCCACGAACTCGCGCCGTTCCACGGCCAGCAGCCATTCTTCGTCGACACGGGTGCCCGCTTCGACCTCGCCGCCGCACAGCGCGACGGCGGCGCTGCGGGCCACGCGGTAATCGTGGTCGCTGATCATGCCGCCCTCACGCATGTTGAGCAGCACCATCTCGAAGTTGGCGATGCCGGTACGCCCGGCGACCGGCACATCGCGCAGCGGCGGCGGAGGCGTGTGGCCCGCGTCGGCGGCGGCACGCGCTTCGCGCAGCGCCACCCACAACAGTTCGTCGGGATGGAACACCACGGTGTCGTGGGCCTGGGCATAGCCCATGTCGACGGCCTGCAGCGCGCTCTTGGCGACCTGCGCGGTGGCGATGTTCTGGAACACCGGCTGCAGATAGGGAAACACTTCGTTGGGCGTGGCGGTGGCCGCCGCCAGCGTGGCGGCCCGCGCGGCGAGCTGCTTGCTGCCCGCGCCGGCCGGGATCAGGCCGACGCCGGCCTCGACCAGACCGATGTAGCTCTCGAGCGCCAGCACGCGGCGATGCGTGTGCATCAGGAATTCGCAGCCACCGCCCAGGGCCATGCCCTGCACGGCGGCGACGGTGGGAATGGTGGCGTAGTGCAGCGCGAGCGAGGTGCGCTGGAAGGTCTCGACCATGCGCTCGAGCATGTCGAACTCGCCGGCCTGGCAGGCCTGATAGACCTGCTCGAGATTGGCGCCCACGGCGAACGGTGCGCTGTGCCAGAACACCAGGCCGTCGAAGTCGCGCTCGGCGCGCGCCACGGCTTCCTGGATGCCGGCCAGCACTTCGCCGCCGATGGTGTGATTCTTGGAGGTGAGCGAAAGAATGGCGATGCCGGGGTCTTGCGCGGGCAGGTTCCAGAGCCGCACGCCGTCCGCCTCCCAGACCGTCTGGCCGGGTTCGTCACGGGCTTCGCCATGCACGCGGTCGGGATAGAGCTGGCGCTGATACACGGGCAGCGCCGGGCGCGGCTTGTAGCTCTGTTCGCGCGCCGACCACGAGCCGGCCTCGGTATGCACGCCGGTGCGGGCGGGGTCCAGCGCCCAGTCGGGCAGGGCCACGTCGCTCATGGCGCGGCCCGCGGCGATGTCGGTGGCGATGGCACGAGCCACCTGCTGCCAGCCCGCGGCCTGCCAGGTCTCGAACGGGCCCTGGCTCCAGCCGAAGCCCCAGCGCATCGCCAGATCGAGGTCGCGCGCGTTGTCGGCCACGCTGGCCAGCTGCACGGCCGCGTAATGGAAGGTGTCGCGAAACAGGCTCCAGAGAAACTGCGCCTGGGGATCCTGGCTCGCGGCGAGCGCGGCGAAACGCTTGGCCGGATCGCGCTCCTTGAGGATCGCGGCCGTCTCGTCGGAAAGCTTGCCCGCCTGCGGCCGGTATTCGCCGGTGGCGGGATCCAGCACCTGGATCTCCTTGCCCACTTTTTTGTAGACACCCACGCCGCTCTTCTGGCCGAGCGCGCGGGCGTCGATCAGCGCCTGCAACCACGCAGGCGTCTGGAACCAGCGGTGCCAGGGGTCGTCGGGCAGATGCTCGCGCATGGTGCCGATCACGTGCGCGAGCGTGTCGAGGCCCACCACGTCGGCGGTGCGGTAGGTGGCGCTCTTGGGCCGGCCGATGCGCGGTCCGGTGAGGGCGTCCACGTCGTCGAAAGGCAGGCCGAGCCGCTCGGTGTGATGCAGCGCGGCCAGGATCGAGAACACGCCGATGCGGTTGGCGACGAAGTTGGGCGTGTCGAGCGCGCGGATCACGCCCTTGCCCAGGCGCGAGGTGAGCCAGGCTTCGAGCTGGTCGGCTACGCGCACGTCGGTGTGGCGGGTGGGGATCACTTCCACCAGGCGCATGTAGCGCGGCGGATTGAAGAAGTGGACGCCGAGGTAGCGCGGCCGCAGCGCCTCGGGCAGCGCGCCCGCGAGCGTTTCGATCGACAGGCCGGAGGTATTCGAGGCGACGACGGCGTGCGGCGCCAGGTGCGGCGCGATGCGTTCGTAGAGCGCGGTCTTCCAGTCGAGCCGTTCGGCGATCGCCTCGATGACGAGGTCGCATTGCGCCAGGGCCGGAAGGTCGTCGTCGTAGTTGGCGGGGCGGATCAGGCCGAGGCGGCTCGCCTGCGCAAGCGGAGCGGGTTCGAGTTTTTTCAGGCCGGCCAGGGCCTTCTTGACGATCCCGTTGCGGTCGCCCTCGGGCGCCGTCAGGTCGTACAGCGTCACCGGGACGCCGGCGTTGGCCAGGTGGGCGGCGATCTGCGCGCCCATGACGCCGGCGCCCAGGACGGCGGCGTGCTTGACGGTGAACTTGCTCACGAATACCTCCTGTGTAGGCGTCCGGGTCCCGCGGGGCCCCGGACGGATGCCGCTTGCAACGCGGCGTCAGAAGCGCGTCGACACCTGCAGGCCGACGATGTTGCCTTTACCACTATACGTGCCCGCGACGCGGCCTTTGGTGGCCGCGCTGCCGGACGTGGTGTCGATATCGACGTCGCGCAGATAAAGATAGGCGTACGACAGATCGACGGTGGTGTTCGCCGTGGGGGCCCACTGCACGCCCGTGGCGAACCACCAGCGGTCGGTGTCGGGCAGCGAGGTCGGCCGATCGCTCGTGCGGTGCACCGGCGACTGGTCGAACGCCACGCCCATCTTCCATTTCCATTGCGGAGCGAACTTGTAGTTGGCCCCGACCGCGACGCGCCAGGTGTCGCGGAATCCCAGCGGCAGCGTGTCGGTCGGGCCGCCGTCGTTCTTGATCTTGAGCTCCTGGATGCTGCTCCAGCCGGTCCAGGAGATGTCGCCCAGCAGTTCCCACTTGTCGTTCAGCTGATGCGCGCCGCTCAGGATCAGGGTGTCGGGCAGATCGACGTTCGCGGTGGCGTCATAGGACACGGCGGTCGTGCCGCCCGGGATCCGGATGTTGTCGACGTCGGTCGTACCCTTGGCCTTGTAGCGGATCTTGGAGCGATACGACAGACCGATACGGGTCGCCTCGGTGGGCTGCAGCATGAAGCCGACGTTCCAGCCCCAGGCGTCGTCGTCGAGCTTGAGCTTGGCGTCACCGGTGCTGAACACGCCCGGAATGGGCAGGGCCGCGACGGTCTTCTTCTTGTACTCGGCATCGATGCGCTGCCAGTTCAGACCGAAGCCCATCGAGAATTGGTCGTTGACCTTGTAGGCCACCGTGGGGTTGATGTTGACGGTGCGGATGTCGAACTTGTTGGAGTGGTACTGGCCCACCCAGCCATCGTCGTATTCGGTCATGAGACCGAACGGCGCGCCCATGCCGATGCCCAGATACCACTGCTCGTTGACCTGCCAGGAGAAATAGGCGTTGGGCACGATGCCCAGGCTGCCGGCGTCGCCGCCGTTGCCACCGGTCGGCACGCTGCCGTTGAGCCCGGTGCCGGGCAGGCCCGGCGCGCTGGGATTGCGGCTGTTGCCGTTGTCCCGGAACTTGAACGACGGCCAGATGAAGTTGACGCCTGCCGTGGCGTTGCGACCCGGCAGCGCCGTGATGCCGGCCGCATTGAAGTACATGACGCTGGCGTTCTCGGGATTGGCGGCGGAGCCGGCATAGGCATTGCCCAGGCCGCTGGCGTTCTGTTCGAGCAGTTGAAAGCCGGCCGCGTGCACGTGGGCGGCGCCCAGCGTGCCGAGCGCCGCGCACAGTGTCTTCAGTGCGAGGGAACGTCGATTCATGATGGCTTGTCTCCGGTGGTGTTTTGTCTCTTTGTTGCTGCAGGGTGACGCAGGTGCTGCCTCGCCGGCTGGAATCGTTGTTTCAGGGGTCACTGCGGCCGGTCTCTGTGAATGTCGCATTCGGGGAAAGCGTGGGTTCGATGGGGCCGGGCGGACGGACTCGCCCGCCCTGGTTGTCGCGGTAGTGCAGCGGGCCGCCGGTAAACGGCGCGAAGCCGGTGCCGAAGATCACGCCCGCGTCGGCCAGATCGGCGTCCGCCACGACGCCGTCGGCGACCTGGCGCGCGGTGCGCTCGATGAGCGGCGTGACGAGCCGCTCGGCCAGGCCGGTGGGCGGGGTGCCCGCCTGGCCCTTCTGAGCGCGGCCGTTCTGCCAGCGATAGAAGCCGGCGCCGGTTTTCTTGCCCAGATCGCCGCGGGCCGTGCGCTCGCGCAGGCAGCGCGGCGGCTCGGCCTGCTGGGTGAGTTGTTTGCCCGCGTCCAGCACGATATCCAGACCCACCGTGTCGGCGAGCTCGAGCGGGCCCATGGGCATGCCGAACGCCGTCAGCGCGGCATCGATCGTGGCCGGGGCGATTCCTTCGTCGACGCAGCGCATGGCCTCCAGCAGGTAAGGCGCCAGCACCGCGTTGACCAGGAACCCGGGCGCATCGTGCACCGGCAGCGGCAGCTTGCCGAGCTGGGCCACGAAGGCCGCGGCGCGCTGGCCCGCCTCGGGCGTGTCGCCGGGGCAGGTGACGATCTCGACGAGCGGCATTTTGGCCACCGGGTTGAAGAAGTGGATGCCCACCAGACGCTCGGGCCGCTGCAGCACGCTGCGCAGCCGCGCCAACGACAGGCTCGACGTGTTGGTGGCGAGCAGCGCGCCGGGTTTGAGGCGCGGCTCGAGACTGCGATAGAGCGCTTCCTTGACCTCTTCGCGCTCGCTGATGGCCTCGATGACGAGGTCGGCGCGCGCCACGCCGCGGCCCTCGGGGTCGGGCGTCAGGCGATCGAGCGCGGCGCGGGCGGCGCGCTTGTCCTTGAGGCGGCGCGCGTACAGCGTGGCGGCGCGGCCCAGGGCGGGCGCGATCAGGGCGGTATCGCGATCCTGCAGCGTGACGCTCATGCCCTTGTAGGCGCACCAGGCGGCGATATCGCCGCCCATCACGCCGGCACCCACCACATGCACGTGGCGGATGGGCACGGCCGGTTCGCCGCGCGCCACGCCTTTGAGGCGCTCTTGCAGGCGGAACACGCGCACCAGATTGCGGGCCGTGTCGGACTGCACCAGGCGAGCCGTCTGCTCGCGCGCGCGCAGCGGGTCGCCGTTGTGTTTTTCCCAGGTGTCGATGATGGCGAGCGGGGCCGGGTAGTGGCCGAGCGGGTCTTTGGCCTGCACCTGCTTGCGGGCGCGGGCGGCGACCAGGCCGCGCAACGGACGCCAGTTGAGCAGGCCGCCGATGCCGCGCGCGCGCCGGCGCGCGCGGCCCGACAGCACCTGCTGGCGCGCGGCGGCATCGAGCAGCCGCACCGGCACGCGCGCGTCCGCCAGGCCGAGCGCGGCGGCGCGGCGGGCGTCGATACGGCGGCCGGTGAGCATCATGTCGAGCGCCGCGGGCGCACCGATCAGGGCTGGCAGGCGCTGCATGCCGCCCCACGCCGGAAAGATGCCCAGCATCACTTCGGGCAGCGCCAGCGCCGTGTCGGGCGTGTCGGCGACGAGCCGATAGCGGCAGGCCAGCGCGAGCTCGAGGCCGCCGCCCAGGCAATTGCCTTCGATCAGGGCCAGCGTGGGGTAGGGGGCGCGTGCGAGCCGGTTGAAGGTGGTCCAGCCGCGCTCGACCAGCGCCTGGGCGTCGTCCGCCGAGCGCACGTCGCCGAATTCGTCGATGTCGGCGCCCAGGATGAAGCCGGTGGACTTGCCCGAACGGATCACGAGACCCTGCGGACGATCGGCCTGAAGCGCGTCGAGGACCTGATTGAACTCGCGCAGCACATCGGCCGAGAGCGCGTTGACCTTGCTGCCGGCACGATCGATGGTGAGCCACGCGAGGCCGTCGGCGTCGCGCCGCAGCTGCCAGTGTTGCCAGAGGGGGGCTTGCGTGTTCATGCGGCCTCCGAGGAGCGAGCGGGCAGGGTTTCGACCAGCATGGCGCCACCCTGGCCGCCGCCGATGCAGATGGCGGCCAGGCCGCGGCGCAGATTGCGCGCGCGCAGGGCCTCGAGCAAATGCAGCACGATGCGCGCGCCGGACGCGCCGACCGGATGCCCGAGCGCGATGGCGCCCCCGTCGACGTTCAGGCGCTCCAGATCGAGCGCGCCCCAGGCGTCGGTGCCGAGCTCGGTGCGGCAGTAGTCGGGATCCTGCCAGGCGGCCACGCAGCCCAGCACCTGGGCCGCGAAGGCTTCGTTGATCTCCCAGAGATCGAGGTCGTTCAGGCCCAGGCCGTGGCGCTGCAGGATGGGCGTGGCCGCGTGCACCGGCCCGAGGCCCATGAACGCGGGATCCAGGCCGGCCCATTGGCTGTCGGTGATGCGGCCGATGGGTTCCAGGCCCCAGCGCGTCACGGCGGCTTCGGAGGCGAGCAGCAACATCGCGGCGCCGTCGGTGACCTGCGAACTGTTGCCGGCGGTGATGTTGCCCCAGGGCTTGTCGAACACCGGTTTGAGTTTGGCCAGACGCTCCACCGACGAGTCGGGACGCACGCCGTCGTCGTCGGGATAGAGCGTGCCGCGGCCATCGACGAGCGGCACGATCTCGCCCAGGCGGCCCGCCTCGCGCGCGGCCAGTGCGCGCTGATGGCTGCGCACGGCGTAGCCGTCCATCTGGGCGCGGCTGATGTGAAAGCGCGTGGCGACGTTTTCGGCGGTCTGGCCCATCGAGAGCCCCACCACCGGATCGGTCAGACCCTTGAGAAGGCCGATGACCGGCGCGAGGTCGCGCAGACGCAGCTTGCCCAGCTGCTTGAGCTTGGCGAGCGGGCTGCGCGCGGCGTACCAGTGCGCCAGCCAGCGCGTCATGTCATCGGAGAGCAGCAGCGGGGCGCGCGACAGCGCGTCGACGCCGCCCGCGAGGACCAGGTCGCTGCGGCCGAGCTGGATGTTGGCGATGGCGCTGTCGAGCGCCTGCATGCCCGATGCGCAGTTGCGCATGACGGTCCAGCCGGGCACGCGATCGCCGCAACCCAGCCGCAGTGCGATGACGCGGCCGATATTGATTTCGTCGGGCGAAGGCGAGGCGCAGCCCACGATCACTTCGTCGAGGTCGGTGGGCGCGAACCGCTGGCGCAGCAGCAGGGCACGCCCGGATTGCACCGCGAGGTCCGCCGCCGAAAAAGGCCCGGGGCCGGTGCGCGCCTTGAGAAAGGGCGTGCGCGCGCCGTCGACCACGTATATCGGTTTGAACGTCATGCAGAAAGCTCCTCAGGCGGCACGGCGCGCCGCGGGGCGGGCCGCGCCGGTCACGCCCAGGTCGAAGGGGAAGTCGTCAACGCCGATCACGCGGTCGCGCAGGCGGTTGCGTTCGGCAATGATGGCATAGTCTTCCGCGCCGAGGGCGCCGGCCGCGTGCGCGGCTTGCGCTATGTCACGCACATTGGCGCGCGGGTCGCCATCGAGCACGCCGCTCTTTTCGAGCGCACGCAGCCGCTGTTCGGCCGGCTCGGCCGCCAGCGTCGCGGCGAGTGCGCGCTCGAGCACGCCCACGGGCTCATCGTCATTCGCGGGCAGATAGCAGCCGGCGGTCAGCCGGTCGCGCGTGCCTCCGGGCGCGATCAGCCGCTGCGCGACCTCCTGGCCCAGCCGGTCATCGGGCGCCACATGAGGCTGACCCCAGGGATAGACGATCACGCGCAGCAGTCCGGCCACGGCCCGTTGCGGCAGATTGGCGAGCACGCCGTCGAACGCTTCCTGCGCGCGCAACAGCGCATCCTGCAAGGCCCAGTGCGCAAGCGGCGCGTCTTCGGCCTGACGGCCTTCGTCTTCGAAGCGCTTGAGCACGGCGCTCGCCAGGTACATCTGGGCCAGCACGTCGCCCAGCCGCGCAGAGATCCGCTCGCGCCGCTTGAGGCTGCCGCCCAGCACCAGCATGCAGGTGTCGGCGGTCAGGGCGAAGGCCGCGGACAGGCGCGAAAGCTGCCGGTAGTACGGCAGCATGTCGCTCGCGGCATCGCGCGGCGCATGCGCCAGGCGCGCGCCGGTGAGCGCGGTGCCGAAGGCCCGTGCGGCATTGCCGATCACGAAGCGCACATGCCCCCAGAACGCTTTGTCGAAGGCACGGAGCCCCTCGTCGCGCTTGGGATGCTGCGCGGCCTGCATCTCGGCCAGCACGTGCGGATGGCATCGGATCGCGCCCTGGCCGAAGATGATCAGGCCGCGCGTGAGGATGTTGGCGCCTTCGACGGTGATGCCGATGGGCAGTTGTTGATAGGCGCGGCCAAGGAAGTTCTGCGGTCCGAGGCAGATGCCCTTGCCGCCGATGATGTCCATGCCGTCGTTCACGACCTGGCGCGCGCGCTCGGTGACGTGATACTTGACGATGGCCGACACGACCGACGGCTTCTCGCCCAGATCGATCGCGCCCGCGGTCATGGTGCGCGCGGCATCCATCGCATAGGTGTGCCCGCCGATGCGTGCCAGCGCCTCTTCGACCCCTTCGAACTTGCCGACCGGCAGCCGGAACTGACTGCGCACGCGCGAGTAAGCGCCGACGGTGCGGGCGGTGAGCTTGGCCATGCCGGTGTTCGACGAAGGCAGCGAGATCGAGCGGCCGGCCGCCAGGCATTCCATCAGCATGCGCCAGCCCTGTCCGGCCATGGCCGGACCCCCGATGATGAAATCCAGCGGCATGAACACGTCGGTGCCGCGCGTCGGGCCATTCATGAACATCGCATTGAGCGGGAAGTGACGGCGGCCCGTGTCCACGCCGGGGTGGTCGTGCGGCACCATCGCGCAGGTGATGCCGATGTCGCGGCGCGCGCCCAGCAGGCCGTCGGGATCGTAGAGTCGGAACGCGAGGCCCAGCAGCGTGCAGACGGGCGCCAGCGTGATGTAGCGCTTGTCCCAGGTGACGCGCATGCCCAGCACCTCGCGGCCCTGCCATTCGCCTTTGCAGACGATGCCGAAGTCGGGGATGGCGGCCGCGTCCGAGCCGGCCCAGGGGCTGGTCAGCGCGAAGGCGGGAATCTCGTCGCCGCGCGCCAGACGCGGCAGGTAGTGGGACTTCTGCGCGTCCGTGCCGTAATGCAGCAGCAGCTCGGCGGGTCCGAGCGAGTTCGGCACCATCACCGACACCGCCAGGGCCGAGCAGCGCGTCGACAGGCTGGTAACGATCTCGGAATGGGCATACGCCGAGAAGCCCAGGCCGCCGTAGGCTTTCGGAATGATCATGCCGAAGAAGCCGTCGCGCTTGAGCTTGTCCCAGACCTCGGGGGGCAGGTCGTAGCGTTCCTGCGTGATGTTCCAGTCGCTCACCATCTCGCACACCGCGCGCGTCGGGCCCTCCAGAAAGGCCTGCTCTTCGGCGCTCAGGCGCGGACGCGGAAACGCCAGCATGCGCTCCCAGCGGGGCTTGCCGCTGAAGAGCTCGCCTTCCCACCACACGGTGCCGGCCTCCAGCGCGTCGCGCTCGGTGTCCGACATCTGGGGCAGGGCCTTGCGGTAAGCCGTGAGGATCGGCGTCGTGAGCAGCGCGCGGCGCACGGGGGCCACGATGAACACGAGCGTCACCAGCACAAGCAGGATGAGCAGGATGGCGAGAGCGGCTGTCATGAGGTCTCCGGGAGGGCAGTGGGGGCGAGGGCGTATCAGGCCGCGGCGGACGGCGGCAGCGGGGCACGTAGTCCGCCCAGCAGAAAGCTCATCAGGCGGGGCAGCAGCAGTTCGGGATCGTCTGCCTGCTCGCGCTGATCGGGCACCCAGCCGGTCACGATGCGCAGGGTGTCGGTGCCCATGATGGCGTACGAGGTGGCGCCCAGCATGAACTGGAAGCGCCAGATGATTTCCGCGCGTGGCACGTCGGGCAGCGCCTCGAACAGCGCCTGGCGGTAACGCTCGATCACGTCGGCATATTCCTCCGCGAGCAGGGCACGCAGAAATCCGGCCGGATCGGTCATGGTGCGTTCGAGCAGGGGCAGGAAGTTCTTGCCCGCGTGATCGGGGTTGGCGGCCAGGCGCAGCAGCGTGCCGAAAAAGGCGTCCACGATCTGCGAGGGTTTGAGCGGCTTGCCCTCGGCCTTGGCCTGCATTTCGTCGAGCAGGCGCAGCCGCTCGCTGTTGACCACGGCCAGACGCCGTTTGAGCACCGCCTGAACCAGGGCCTCTTTGGAGCCGAAGTGATAGTTGACCGCCGCGAGGTTCACGCCCGCCGCGCCGGTGATCTGCCGCATCGAGGTGTTTTCGTGGCCGCGTTCGGCGAAGAGCTGTTCCGCGGTGTCGAGGATGGCGTCACGCGTGCTGGACAGGTTCGGATCGGACATGGACGTGACCATTCAAACGTTTGTTTGAAACCAATATACCGAGGTGCGCGGGAGGCCCCAACCCAGGGTTTCCCTAGTCACGACCACCCTGAAAACAGTGCCGGACTAATTTTTGCGGCGCAGCATGATTGCGATTCGGGCGTGTAAGAAAAATCCAGCAGAAACAATGCGTTGGCGAAGAGTTGTTGAAGTGAAGGATTAACTCTCCGCGACGGAATGCGCCCGTCACCGAGGCGGCACGGGACGTTTCGCCTCTCGAAAGGCGTGAGCGCCGGGCCGTGGATGCCTGTTCAATCGTGAGATTTGAGTGTTTTTTTTGTTTTCGGCGAGCGAAACAAAATGTGCTCGAAAATGGCTCTGATACAGAAATGATGTATCGGCCATTCTTCGTTGTTTGGGGCAACGCGATGATATGAAAGGAAAAATTGAGGCGCTCACGCGGGCGGAGACGGTTCGATAGCCATATATTCACAAATGTGTGATGACTCTTTTGGATAATCCTGGAGTACGCCTAAATATCGAGTTCGCCACGTATCAAGAAGCGGCATTATTGCGGTCTTGGCGGCTTGGAGAAATTTAATTCGGAAGATTTCTGGGGACTTGTCGGACGGCGGTGCGTACCGTTGGCGTAAGATGACAAGCTATATAAATCAATGAGATAGCGGTGGTATGGGCGGGCCGGACTGCCGGGCGTTACCCATCCGGTTGATATCCGCTGGCGGGTCGCGAGCGAGTGGTATGACGACCCGAAAAGTAATGCTTTCGGATTATTAAAAATTTAACGCACTAATTCCGAGGGCCGTAGATTGCTTTTACAGAATCCGACAAATATTATGTTTTCGTGCCCATCAGGTTGAAGCCGGAATGAGGAGGAGCAGTCCGGCGGCAGTTTTTCCGCGTTGCAGCAGCGGCGATCTGTGGGAAAGGAGCATCTCGCGTGGTGCGGGATTGCAACGTTGCCGTCCGAAAAGGTGAGTGCAATGGTCAAGATCGTCCTTTTAGAAGCTCACCCCCTGTTGCGGTTGGGTTTGTGGCAAGTCCTGTCCGAGTTGGATGACGACTGGGAAATCGAGGCGATGGGGGTGGCCGAGCTGGCCGCGCCGCAAGCCCGTCATCGGGAGGCGGATCTCCTGATCTATGGCCTGTGCCAGGATCCGGATCTCGCCACCAGCACCCTGGCCGACATCCATCACGGGCTGCGCCCCAAGAGCCTGCTGCTGCTGGCCGAGTCCACGCCCGTGCCGGCCGCGCTGCTGGCGCAGGCGGGGGGCACGGCCCGCGGGTGCCTGGCGAAGACCTCTCCCGCGTGTGTGCTCGATGCGGCCATCCGCCTCGTGCTTGCCGGGGGGCAGTGTTTTTCGGGCGAACAGGTGATGCCCAACGCGGCAGTGCCCGTCATGCACACCTCGTCGCTGCCGGCGCGCATCGAAGGCGCACGTGCCAGCATGCCGATCTCGGCGGGCGCGCAGTTGTTGCAGATCACGCCGCGCCAATATGAGGTGCTGGTGCTGCTGGCGCGAGGCTATCCGATCAAGACGGTCAGCCGGATGCTCAACATCTCGGTCGCGACGGCCAAGACCCATGCCTGCACGCTCTATCAGCGTCTGCACGTCAAGAACAAGGGCGAAGCCGTCTACGCAGCCCTGCAACGCGGCGCCACGCTCGAGTGGGAATCGTCCACGCCGGCGCTGCCCGCGCGTGATCCCGGCGTGATGCCGGTCTACGCCATGTGCAGGTAGGCCTCTGGCCGGGACGCCATGCGGTCCCGGCCAAAAGAAGTCCGGCCTTCATACTCCTGAACGAGAGGCGCCCGTGAGGTGCGCTGCTAGGATCGATCTCAACGATACCCCCCGGGCCGCCGCAGTGCGCGACGGCCGGCGGGATCGGCCTGCGAGAGGTCCTGCGGATGAGCACGGTGTTGATCGAAGACTATGCCTTGCTGCGCGTGGCGATACAGCACGTGCTGCGGGATGCCGGTCTGGGCGAGGATCTGGCCTCGGGCGAGCTGTCGCAGCTCGAGGCGCTGCGCAACACGAGCGTGCATCCGGTCGAGCTGCTGCTTTTCGGCGGCAGCACGCACGCGGACCACGATGTGACGGCGCTCGCGTCGGTGCTCGATGTGCTCGCGCCGCGCCGCGTGCTGGTGCTCTACGCCGAATTCGAGGCCGCGCTGATGGCGGCGGCGGTGCGTGCGGGCGCGGCCGGTTATGTCTCCAAGTCACTCAGTCCGGCCGCCCTGTCCGCGGCGGTACGCCTCGTGCTCGCGGGCGGCGAGTGCTATCCCATGCCGACGCGCACGGCGCCGGCGCGGCGGCCATCCGCACCGCCCGACGCTCCCACACGGCTCACGCAGCGCCAGGAGGAAATCCTGCGGCTCATGGTGCGCGGCAAGACCATGCGGGAAATCAGCCGCGAGGTCGGCACATCGGTGGCCACGGTCAAGTCTCATGCGCGCACGCTTTACTGGAAATTGAATGCGCGTAACCAGGCCGCGGCCGCCTTCACCGCCGTCAACCTTGGGCTCGTCCCCGGTCTGGATGATGACCAGGATGACGAAAGCTCCCCCTGATGGCGGGGCAGCACACCAGAGTTCATCCTTCTGCCCGACTGCGGGTATGCGCAAAATTGGCTGGAATACCTCTGACGCGGTGCGCCGTACGTGCCGCGGGGGGAGTTCAGCATGACAGAGACACCTGGAGTCGCCGCGCGCCTGGGCGCGCGGGCCGTGTTCCGCGACGGTGAGATTCGCGGCGCGATGCCGCAGTCGATCGACGCGGTGTTCACACACGCCTTGGGCACGGCCATCGGGCTGCGGGCGCGCGAGGCGCGTTTCGGCGCCGTGGTCATCGGCCGCGATGCCACGCTGGCCAGCGTCGAGCTGGCCGCCGCGATGCAGGCCGGGATGCGCGCCGCCGGCGTCGACGTGATCGACATCGGCATGGCGACCAGCCCCATGGCCTGCTATGCCACGCGTCTCATGGACTGCGGCGTGGGCGTGAGCGTGTGCACGAGCGATTCGCCGATGCCGCGCGCTTCGATCAAGGTGATGTGGGATGGCCTGCCCCTGCAGGGCGACGGGCTCCTGGCGCTGCGCGCGCTGATGCACGAGTCGCCCTCGCTGCCCGCGCCCGGCGCGCGGCGCGCGCTCAATCTGCTGCCCTGCTATCTGGCCCGCGTCACGGCGGATCTGCGGCTCGCGCGGCCGATCAAGGTGGCCATCGATTGCGGCCAGGGCGCGACGGCGCACGTGGCGCCGGCGCTGTTGCGCGCCATCGGCTGCGACGTCACGGTGCTGTTCGAGCAGACCCAGCCGGGCACCGCGCCTCCGCATCCCGCGCACCCGACGGCCTGGCAGAACTTGCAGGACCTCGTGTACTGCCTGCGTTATTCGGATTGTGAGCTGGGCATTGCGTTCGACGGGGACGGCGACCGCATGGCGGTGGTGAGCAAGCGCGGCCTGGTGATCACGCCCGATCAGGTCATGATGCTGCTCGTGCCTTCCGTGCTCGCGCGGCATGCCCGCGGCATGGTGCTGCACGACGCGCGCACCAGCCTGGGTCTGGCGCGCGTGGTGGCGCGCGCGGGCGGGGAGTCCGCGCCCTGGCGCGGCGATCCCGCGTCGATGAAGACCCGCATGCAGGCCGTCGGCGCGCTGCTCGGCGTGGACCTGAGCGGGCGCCATTATTTCCGCGACCGCTGGTACGGCTACGACGACGCCGTCTATGCGGCCGCGCGGCTGCTCGAGTGCCTGTCGGCGTGGCCCGAAACGGACCATGCGCTGGCGACGTTGCCGGCCTCGTTCCGGGCGCCGGTGCTGCGCATCGATATGCCGGCCGCCGACATTACCGCGCTGCTCGCGCGGCTGCGCAGTCAGGCCAAGTTCGATCAGGCGCGCCGGATCTCCTATGTGGATGGCGTGCGGGTGGAGTACGAGGACGCGTTCGCGGTCCTGCGCGCGAGCCGCTACGACGGCGCGCTGGTGCTCGAGGCCGAGGGCAGCACGCAGTCCATGGTCGCGCGCGTGCGGCAGGCCCTGCTGCAGGCCGCCGCCCAGATCGCTCCCCCGCTCGCGGCCTATCTTTGAAGCAGGCAGGAGACACCATGAGTCATCAAGAAGACATACAGCGCGTGCCGGCCTGCTGGTCGCATTTTCTGCGGGCGGCCCACGGGGCGAGTCTGGATTCGCGCATGCTGCGCGTGCTCGAACCCGCCGGCATTTCCGTGGATCTCGCGCTGCAGCCGGGCTCGCCCGCGCTCACGATGGCGGGCCTCGGTCTGCTGGCCGCCTGTGGCATCGAGAACGCCGACGGCAGCGGCCGCTGCGCGCCCGCGCTGCCGCGCGCCACGACCGCGTTGCGCAGCGCCGAAGGCACGGCGCCCGTTGGCACGGCGCCCGTTGGCACGGCGCCCGAGGGTGAGCTGTTGGCGCGGCTGCGCGCCTGGGTCGAGCTGGCCGACGCGCGGCTCGATGCCCGCCATGTGCTGTTGCTGGGCGAAGGCTCGCTGGACTGCGGTCTGCGCAGCGTGCTGCACGCCTTGTCGGATCAGATGAGCCGGCGCCGCCTGCACTGCGCGGGTCCTTGCGGCGGCGGCTTCGGCAGTGGCGCCGACGCCCGTCATGCGGTCGTGGTGCTGGGCAGTCATTCCTTTTCGGATGCGCGCACCCGGCTGGAGCTCGAGCAGGCGCGCGACTGGCTGCGGCGCGCGGGCGTGGCGGATCCGGCGGCCCGCATCGTGGCGGTGACGGCGGACCCCGCGGCCGCGCGCGCGGCCGGCATCGCGAGCGCGCAGATATTCGTCGTGCCGCCCGAGCTGCCGCCGCGGCATGCCTGGTGGGCCCTGGTTCCGCTGGTGCTGGGCCTGTGCGGCGGCTGGACCCTGTGGCTGCAGCTTTGTGCCGGCGCGGCGGCGATGGACCAGCACGTGGCCCAGGCGCCGCTGTTGCGCAACGCACCCGTGCAGATGGCCCTGGCCAGCCTGGCCCGGGCCGGCGCGCGGGGGGGCGCCACCTGGCACATCGCGGTGTGCGGGCAGGCGCTGGCGATGATTCCCAACTACGTGCAGCAGCTCAATATGGGCGATCCGGCCGGCCTGGCCGCCGGCCCCGTGGTCTGGAGCCTGCCGCCCGCCGTGACCGCGTCGGGCTGGCTCGAACGCCACCCGGAGGGCGCACCGGTCGATTTCGTGGCGCTGCTCGATGACCCGCGCGCCAGCGGCACGCATGGCGCCGAGCTGGCCGAGTGCCTAGCGGAGCGCCGGTTGCTGAGCCTGCGCCAGCCGGTGCGCCCGTCGACGCTCATCATGTTGCCCCGGCCCGATGCGCGCAGCCTGGGCGCATTGCTGGCGCTGTATGAGCATCACAACACCCTGTTCGAATCGGTGCTGGGCCGGGTGCACGGCTGCGACGGGGCGGGGCCGGTGCGCCGCCGGCTGGCGGCCGAGATCGAACGGCAGCTGGGCGTGCCGGCACGCGCGGGCGCGGTCGACTGGCATCACGACGCCTCCACCGGCTACTGGATCGACCGGTATCGCCACACCGCCGCGGCGGCGCGCGGATAACCCCGCCGCCATGTCGGACGCCCTGCGCGTCGCGGCTGGCAACGGTTACAGTTGACCCCGTGCGTGCCGCTCGCGGCACCGGTCATTCATGAGGTCACACCATGTCAGTTCAGCCGAATCCGGCTCACGCCCGGAGCCTGCCGTGAGCGGCGCGTCGCGGTTTCCGACCGCTCACTGGAATCTCGACGGCATCGTCTCCGGCCTGCGTGCCGCCCGCCACGAGTGGCGCGGGCCGCGCGGCCGGCTGCGCGAAGAGTCCGGCGGGCGCGAGTTCCCTTCTCAAGAGAGCCTGCGCGACATCCTTAACCAGCTTCGTGGCGCCTTGTTTCCGATGCGGCTGGGCCCGATCGACCTGCGCGAGGAGGTCGAGGATTTCTACGTAGGGCATACCATCGGCGCGGCGCTCGATGCGCTGTTGCATCAGGTCTGTCTGGAGTTTCAGCATCTGGCGCGTGACGAGCCGGTGCCGTTCGAGCAGACCATGCAGCGTGCGGTGGAACTGGTGCGCCAGTTCGGCGCGGCGCTGCCGCAGGTGCGCAAGGCCCTGGACCTCGACGTGACCGCCGCCTACCAGGGCGATCCGGCCGCCCGCAGTGTCGACGAGGTGCTGCTGTGCTATCCGGGCGTGACGGCGATGATCCATCATCGGCTGGCCAACGTGCTGTATCGCCTGGGCGCGCCGATGCTGGCGCGCATCGTGGCCGAAATCGCGCATGCCGAGACCGGTATCGACATCCATCCCGGCGCCACCGTCGGCCGCAGCTTCTTCATCGACCACGGCACCGGCGTGGTGATCGGCGAGACCGCCATCATCGGCGACCGGGTGCGGCTCTATCAGATGGTGACCCTGGGCGCCAAACGCTTTCCGCCTGGCGAGAACGGCGAGCTCAAGAAGGGGCTGCCGCGCCACCCCATCATCGAAGACGATGTGGTGATCTATGCGGGCGCAACCATCCTGGGCCGCATTACGATCGGGCAGGGCTCGACCATCGGCGGTAATGTCTGGCTCACGCGCAGCGTGGCCGCGCACAGCAATGTCACCCAGGCCAGCCTGGTGAGCGACACGCCCGACTGCGGTCTGGGCGGCTGAGATCGCGTTGCGAGGCGCTCGCGCTTCGCAACGTCTCGAATGAGGAGAGGCCGGCCATCGCGCCGGCCGGGGGAACACGACAATGAATACCGCGACGAAGCGCGCCGCGTCGATCTGGCCGGTGGTGCTGGCGGCGGGCATCGTGCTGGGCCTGTCCCTGGGACAGCGGCACAGCTCGGGTCTGTATCAGCTGCCGGTGGTCGAGGCTTTCGGCCTCACCCGCGAGACTTTCTCTTTCGCCATCGCGGTGCAGAACATCGTGTGGGGACTGGCGCAACCGTTTTCGGGCTATCTGGCCGACCGCTTCGGCACGGCGCGGGTCGTGTTCGGCGGCGCGCTGCTTTACGTGGCTGGCGTGGCCCTCACCACGATGTCGGATGGCCGGCTCAGCCTGACGCTGTCGGCCGGGGTGCTGATCGGCCTGGGCCTGGCCGGCACGGCCTGGACGGTCAACGGGGCGGTGGGGCGCAAGGTGCCCGCAGAGATGCGTTCGCGCGCGCTCGGTGCGGTTTCGGCCATGGGGGCGCTCGGGCAGTTCGTGATGCTGCCCCTCGGCATGTTCCTGATCGGCGTGTTCGGCTGGCAGGGCGCGCTGCTCGCCTGCGCGGTCCTGCTGGCGACCATGGCGCCGCTCGCGTTGCTGCTGCGTGAACCGCGCGCCGCCCCGGCGGGCGAACCCGCGCCGGTGACTCCCGCGCCGGTCACGCCGGCGCCCGTGCCGATTCGCCAGGCGCTGGGCAACCGCGACCTCTGGCTGCTGTGGCTGGGATTCATGGCCTGCGGCTTTCACCTCGCGTTCATCGCCACGCACCTGCCCGCCTATCTGTCCGACCACGGAATCGGTGGCGGCACCGCGGCGCTGGCGCTGGGGCTGGTGGGCCTGTTCAACATCGCCGGCACCTTCTTTTTCGGCATGATGGGCGAACGCCACACCAAGAAGTACGTGCTCGCCATGTTGTATGTGGCGCGTACCGCCGTCATCACGATCTATTTCCTGGTGCCGGTGAGCGTGGTGTCGACCCTCGTCTTCGCCTGCGCGATGGGTTTCCTGTGGCTCGGCACGGCGCCGGTCACCACCGGCCTGGTGGCGCATCTCTTCGGCCTGAAGTCGCTGTCCACGCTGTTCGGTGTGGTGTTTCTCGGCCACCAGGTGGGCAGTTTCCTCGGCGTGTGGCTGGGCGGCGTGCTGTTCGAGCTCACCGGCTCGTATGATCCGGTGTGGCTGCTGTCGATCGCCATCGGGCTCTTCTCGGCGGCCATGCATCTGCCCGTGCGCGAGCAGCGCCCGCTGCTTGCCGTGCCCGCGGCGCGCTAGCCCGCGCGGCGTTGTTCGGGCGTGTCTCCGGAGCTGATATGGATGTGGCCTTGCCTCAGATCGATGCGTTGCGCGACTTCGTGCAGGCGCATCGCCGCCTTTTCGTCCTGACCGGGGCGGGCTGCAGCACGCCGTCGGGCATCCCGGACTACCGCGATGCCGCGGGCGCCTGGAAGCGCCGGCCGCCGATCGATTTCCAGACGTTCATGGGCAGCGAGCTGGCCCGCGCCCGCTACTGGGCGCGCGGCATGGTGGGGTGGCGCCGTTTCGGCCACATGCAGCCCAACGCCGCGCACCACGCGCTGGCGCGGCTCGAGCGCGAAGGCCATGTCGAGCTCCTCGTGACCCAGAACGTCGACGGGCTGCACGAGGCGGCCGGCAGCCGCGAGGTGATCGATCTGCACGGCCGCATGGATGCCGTGCGTTGCCTGCAATGCGATTGGCGCGGCGAGCGGCAGGCCTGGCAGGACGCGCTCGAAGCCCGCAATCCCACCTGGCTGCATCTCGATGCCGACGATGCACCGGACGGCGACGCGGACCTCGAAGACGTGGATTTCAGCCTGTTCGAAGTCCCGGCCTGTCCGCGCTGCGGCGGCATCGTCAAACCCGATGTGGTGTTCTTCGGCGAGCTGGTGCCGCGCGAGCGCACCGAGCGTGCTTATGCGGCACTCGGCCGTGCCGATGCGGTGCTGGTGGTGGGCTCGTCGCTGATGGTGCACTCCGGCTACCGCTATGTGCAGCACGCCGCGCAGGAGGGTCTGCCGGTCGCGGCCGTGAACCTCGGCCGCACGCGCGCGGATGCCTTGATCGGCCTGAAGATCCAGCAGCCCTGTGACGTGGTGCTGGGCACGCTATGGCCGGCGGCGCCGCCGGCCTAGCGGCAGCGCCAGCTCAGACCGCGGGTACGTCGTCGCTGCCGAACAGCGCGCGCCGCGCCGCATGCCAGCTGCCCGCGTCGGGCGCGTAGAGCAGGCCACCGCCACGATGCGTGGGCTTGTAGGGCGAGCCATCGAAGTGCGCGCAATAACCGCCCGCCTCGCGGTGCAGCAGCCAGCCGGCGGCGTGGTCCCACGGCATGAGCTTGTTGTAGAACAGCAGATGCGTGTGGCCCGACGCGGCCAGGCGATACTCGTGCGCGGCGCAACGCAGATACGCGGTGGCGGCGAGTTGCGCCTGATTGGCGTTGACCGTGGCGCGGATATCGGGCGGCAGGCTGCCCGTCGCGATGATGCCGTCCATGTCTTCGACCGGCACGGGATCCGCCACGCGCAGCGGCTCCTGCGTTCCATTCTCGTGTTCGAACCAGGCGCCTTCGCCACGCAGCGCGACGGCGGCATCGCGCCCGATGGGATCGTAGATGATGCCCGCCATGACGTCGCCGCGGTGGCAGGCCGCGACCATCATGCCGAAGAGCGGCAGGCCCGCCACGAAATTGCGCGTGCCGTCGATCGGATCGATCAGGAAGGCCAGGTCCGCATCGACCAGCATGTTGAGCAGCGCCGGATTGAGGGTCGTCGCTTCTTCGCCGATCATGACCGCGCCAGGGAACAGCTTGCTCAGCCGCGCGGTGATGAAACGTTCCGCGCCTTCGTCGGCATCGGTGACCAGATCACGGGGTGAAGACTTGCCCCGCACGGCCTGCGCGGGCAGGTTGCGAAAGCGCGGCAGGATCTCGGCCTGCGCGGCCTCGGCCAGAATGGCGATGATGCGACGCAGATCGTCGCGAGTCAGCGTGCGGCTCATAGTTGCATTTGGATTTGGTGGAACGCGCAATCTAGCATGATGTTTGCCCCCACGCTGCGCGGCTTTCTTGCAGGGGCCGATCATTCTTGCGGGCACCAAACAAAACGGCCGGCAACACGTGCCGGCCGTTTTTCCCACGCGAACAAACGGGTCAGGCGCCCAGGTCTACGCAGAGGTACTTGAGCTCGAGGTAGTCTTCGATGCCGTACTTCGAGCCTTCGCGGCCGAGGCCGGATTGCTTGACGCCGCCGAAGGGACCGACTTCGTTCGAGATCAGGCCGGTGTTGATGCCGACGATGCCGTATTCCAGCGCTTCCGACACGCGCCAGATGCGGGCGTAGTCGCGCGAGAAGAAGTAGGCGGCCAGGCCGAAGATCGTGTCGTTCGCCATGCCGATGACTTCGTCTTCGCGCTCGAACTTGAAGAGCGGGGCCACGGGGCCGAAGGTCTCTTCGCTGGCGAAGCGCATCGATTGCGTCACGTCGCGCACGACGGTGGGCTCGAAGAAGTTGCCGCCCAGCTTGTGCGGCTTGCCACCGGCGATGACCTTGGCGCCCTTGTCGGTCGCGTCGGCGATGTGTTCCTTGACCTTGGCGATCGCGGCGTCGTCGATCAGCGGGCCCTGCGTCACGCCGGATTCGAAGCCATCGCCCACCTTCATGGCGTTGACCTTCTCGACCAGGCGCTTGGCGACTTCTTCGTAGACGCCGGCCTGCACATAGATGCGGTTGGCGCACACGCAGGTCTGGCCGGCGTTGCGATACTTCGATGCCAGAATGCCGTCGACCGCGCGGTCGAGATCGGCGTCGTCGAACACGATGAAGGGCGCGTTGCCGCCCAGCTCGAGCGACAGCTTCTTGATGGTCGGCGCGCACTGTTCCATCAGCGTGCGGCCCACTTCGGTGGAGCCGGTGAAGCTGAGCTTGCGCACGACGTCGCTCTCGCACAGCGCACCGCCGATATCGCGCGAGCTGCCGGTGATGACGTGGAACACGCCGGCCGGCACGCCGGCTTCTTCGGCCAGCACGGCCAGCGCCAGCGCGGTGAGCGGCGTCTGTTGGGCGGGCTTGACCACCATGGTGCAACCGGCGGCCAGCGCGGGGCCGACCTTGCGGGTGATCATCGCGGCCGGGAAGTTCCAGGGCGTGATGGCGGCGGTGACGCCGATGGGCTGCTTGAGCACCATCAGGCGCTGACCGGCCTTGGGGCTGGTCAGGACGTCGCCGTCGATGCGCTTGGCTTCTTCGGAGAACCACTCGAGGAAGGACGCGGCGTAGGCGATTTCGCCGGCGGCTTCGGGGTGGGGCTTGCCCTGCTCCGAGGTCATGATGGTGGCCAGGTCTTGCTGGTTCGCCATCATCAGGTTGGCCCACTTCAGCAGGATCGCGGCGCGTTCCTTGCCGGTCTTGGCGGACCAGGCGGGCAGCGCGCGCTCGGCGGCGGCGATGGCCTGTTCGGTTTCCTTGCGGCCCAGCTTGGGCACGGACACGATGGTCTTGCCCGTCGAGGGGTTGTCCACCGGAATGCTGGCGCCGGAGGCGGCCACCCACTTGCCGTCGATGTAGCAGGCTTCGCGCAGCAGGTCGGGGCGCGCGAGCGTCTTGGTCAAGGACATGAAATTCTCCTTTGAAAACAAACGCGGGGTGGGAGCACCCACCCCGCGCGTCGTGTCAGATGTCGATCAGGCGACCAGTGCGTCGGCCAGGATGTCCAGGGCGCGATCGAACTGGGCGTCCGGAATCGTCAGCGGATACAGGAAGCGCAGGACGTTGCCATACACACCGCAGCTTAGCAGGATGAGGCCACGCTCGATGGCCTTCTGCTGAACGCGCTTGACGGCTTCGGCGTCGGGCTTGCCGTCGGCATCGTTGAGCTCCACCGCGACCATCGAGCCCAGGCCACGCACGTCGGCGATGGCGGGGACCTTGGTACGCAGGGCTTCCATGCGGTCTTTCAGGCGGCGGCCGAGCGTTTCGGCGCGTTCGCACAGCTTCTCTTCTTCGATCACGTCGAGCACGGCGTGCGCGGCGGCGACGGCCAGCGGGTTGCCGGCGTAGGTGCCGCCGAGGCCGCCCGCGGCCGGGCCGTCCATCACGTCGGCGCGGCCGACCACGCCCGAGATCGGCATGCCGCCGCCCAGGCTCTTGGCCATCGTGATGAGGTCCGCCTGGACCGAGTGATGTTGCATGGCGAACAGCTTGCCGGTGCGGGCGAAGCCGGTCTGCACTTCGTCGGCGATCAGCATGATGCCGTGCTCGTCGCACACCTTGCGCAGCGCGACGAACAGCTCCGGCGGGGTCACGTTGAAGCCGCCTTCACCTTGCACGGGCTCGATGATGATCGCGGCCACGCGCTTCGGATCGATGTCGACCTTGAAGAGCAGATCCAGCGCCTTGAGCGAATCAGCCACGCTGATGTCCTGGGTGGCGTTGGGGAAGGGCACGTGGAACACGTCGGCCGGCATCGGGCCGAAGGACAGCTTGTACGGAGCGACCTTGCCGGTCAGCGCCATGCCCATCATCGTGCGGCCATGGAACGAGCCGGAGAAGGCGATGACGCCCGAGCGGCCGGTGGCGGCACGCGCGATCTTCACGGCGTTTTCGACGGCTTCGACGCCCGTGGTGAAGAAGGCGGTCTTCTTCAGGCCTTCGATCGGGGCCAGCGCGTTGATGCGCTCGGCCAGGGCGACGTAGCCCTCGTAAGGCACGATCTGGTAGGCGGTGTGCGTGAAGTTGTCGAGCTGGGCGGCGATCGCGGCCTTGACCTTGGGGTGACGGTGGCCGGTGTTCAGCACGGCGATGCCGCCGGCGAAGTCGATGTATTCCTTGCCTTCCGCATCCCACAGCGTCGAGTTTTCGGCGCGCACGGCGTAGAAGTCACACATCACGCCCACGCCACGGGGAGTGGCGAGCGCACGGCGGGTATTCAGATCACGATTTTTCATTACGGCCTCGAATGGCAGCAGGGACGGCGCCGCGGTCGCGGCAGACAGGATTCGTATCGCCCGACAGGGCGGGGATGGCGATACTTTAATGCTAAGATGGCCCCATCCGTAGGAACCACTTTTACAAATCAGGTAGAACCAATTGAGGTCCATCGTCGGCGACATGCTGCAGCTCAGGCTCGGGGACGTAACCGACGGGCCGATGAACCAGCGGCTCTACCGCGCGCTGCGCGAGGCCATCCTCGATGGCACGCTCGCCGGCGACACCCGGCTGCCGGCCTCGCGCGATCTCGCCACCGAGCTCGCCATCGCGCGCAACACGGTGGTCCACGTCTATAGCCAGCTGCAGGCCGAGGGCTACACGCGCAGCCGGCAGGGCAACGGCACCTTCGTGACCGACACGCTGCCCGACACCTTTTTGTCGGCCGGCCGCAGCAAACGGCACACCGATGTGCCGCGCGGGCACGCGGCGTTGTCCGAGCGCGGCGCGCGCATCGTGCACGGCGCCTCCGCCTCGCCGTTTCAGTGGGGCGCGTTCATGCCGGGCGTGCCGGACGTGACCGAGTTTCCGCATCGCAAGTTCGGCCGCATCTTCAGCGCACTCTGGCGCAAGCCCACCCCCGATCTGCTGACCTACGCCTATGGCGGCGGGCTGCCCGCCCTGCGCGAGGCGCTGGCGCAATACCTCGCGCTGACGCGCTCGGTCGATTGCGATCCCGACCAGATCATCATCACCGAAGGCTCGCACCAGGCCATCGATCTCACCACCCGCATGCTGGGCGGCGCGGGCGACACGGCCTGGATCGAGAATCCCGGCTATTGGGGCGCGCGCACGGTGCTCACCGCCAACGGGATTCGCACCGAAGGGCTGCCGGTGGACGAGGAGGGCATGCGCCTGCCCAGCGAGCCGGTGGCGGTGCCGCCGCGGTTCATTTTCGTGACGCCGTCGCATCAGTATCCGCTCGGCTCGGTGATGTCGCTGGCGCGCCGGCGCCAGCTGCTGGCCCTGGCGCGGGGCTGGGGCAGCTGGATCATCGAAGACGACTACGACAGCGAGTTCCGTTTCTCGGGCCGCCCGATTTCATCGCTGCAGGGCCTGGAGGCCGATGCGCCGGTGATCTACATGGGCACGTTCAGCAAGACGCTGTATCCCGGTCTGCGCGTGGGCTATCTGGTGTTGCCCAAGATGCTCGCGCCGGCCTTCCAGGCGGCCCACGCCGAGCTCTATCGCGAGGGCCATCTGATGACGCACGCGGCGCTCGCCACGTTCATCTCCGAAGGCCATTATGCGGCGCACATCCGTCGCATGCGCATGCTGTACGGGCGCCGCCGCGCCATTCTGGTGAACCTGATCGACCGCCGGCTGGGCGCTGGCTGGCTGCATCGCGACTCGAGCGATGCGGGGCTGCACCTGGTGCTGAACCTGCCACCCGACATGGACGACTCCGCCGTGGTCGACGTGGCGCGCGAGCGGGGCGTGCTCACGCGTGCGCTGTCGCGCTACTACACGGCCGGCGAGCCCGTGCGCCACGGCCTGCTGCTGGGGTATGCCTGCGTTCCGGAGAACCAGATCGCACGCAAGTTCGAGATCGTGCTGGACAGCCTTGCCGAGGTGGCGCGCCGCGGGCCCGCGCCACGCGCCGACGCACCGGCGGCCGCGCGTACCGCGGCGTAGCGCCGCGCCCGCGCCGCGTTTGCGCCGGGCTTGTGCCGCGCTTGCGCCGCGCTTGTGCCGGGGCTGGCCGTCACACCGGCTGCAACGCGAGCGCGCGATTCAGATTGGCCGCATTCGTCATGCCCTGGTCCTGGTAATTGGTGTTGAGCACCACATGCGTCTGCTGCGTGCGCCGCGACAGCTCGGCGATGCGGCGGGCCAGGTCCGCGATCTCTTCGGGCGAATACTCATACTGAAAGCGCGACGACGACGCCCCGGCGCGATTGTTCCAGGCCGCGCTGTTGCGGCCATGCAGGCGCACCAGCGCCAGCGCGTCGTGACTGGCTTCCCAGATGTCGGGCACGGTGTTGTCGAAGCCCTGCGGCGCATCGACGACCGTGTGCACCACGCCGAGCTCGCGTTCGAAGGCGAGCGTGTCGCGGCACGCCGCGGCGCCGTCGAACCAGCTGCGATGGCGAAACTCCACGCTGGTCAGCACGTCGCTCGCGTGCCGGACCGCGGCCTGCACGCGCGCCCGGCCCCGCGCATCGCGCCGCACCCACGGCGCGAACTGCAGATGCAGCGCGCCGAACTGGCCAGACTGGCGCAACGGCTCGAGCGCGATCAACTGCCGTTGCCACAGCTCGCGCATCCAGTCGTCGGGAATCTGGTTGTCGTACAGCACGGCATCGCGCGGGGCGTCATCGAGCGCCAGGTCGCGCCGCATCTCGCGCGGCAGCGCCGCCACCGGCGTGGCATGGCCGGTGAACAGCCGGAAGGCCTTGATGTTGAACACAAAACCGGGCGGTGTGCGCTGCGTCCAGGTGTGGGTCAGGGTGGGGTCGGGCAGGGCGTAGAACCCCGCGTCGGCCTCGACCATCCTGAAGCGCGAGGCGTAGAAACGCAGCCGGCTGGCGGCGTCGCGGGCGTCGTGCGGATAGAAGCGCCCGCACGCCAGCAGGGTGGGGTCGGTCCAGGAGGCGGTGCCGGTGAAGATGCGATGCGACATGTCGATGAAATGAGCCGGCCGGGCAGGCCCGGCGAGGGCGATTCCGGGCGGCGGCGCGTTTTCCGTTATTCTGTATAAATATACAGTTGTATTGCCGTCCGTCTTTCCTGCCTACCGCTCATGTCCGACCCCGCCTCGCCGGCCGCCTCCGGCCTGCCCCCCGTTCCTGCCCCCGACCTCCCCGGTCAGCATGCGCCCGATCCTCTGGCCGAGCTCAACGCCGAGCAGCGCGCGGCCGCCGAGTTCGGCGTGCAGCCCGGCGCGGCGCCGGGCCAGGCACTGCTGGTGATCGCCGGCGCCGGGTCCGGCAAGACCAACACGCTGGCGCACCGGGTGGCCCATCTGATCCAGAACGGCGCCGATCCGCAACGCCTGCTGCTGCTCACCTTTTCGCGCCGCGCCGCGCAGGAAATGGAGCGCCGCATCGGCGGCGTGCTGCGCAAGATCATGCGGCTGGGCGCGTCGCAGCATGCGCCTTCGCTGCCCTGGGCCGGCACCTTTCACAGCGTGGGCGCGCGGCTGCTGCGCGATTGCGCGCATCGTATCGGGCTGGCCGAGGCGTTCACGGTGCATGACCGCGCCGACGCCGAAGACCTGATGGGCATGGTGCGCCACGAGCTCGGGCTGTCGGCCACGCAGAATCGCTTTCCGCTCAAGGGCACCTGCCTGTCGATCTACTCGCGCGTGATCAATAGTCAGTTGCCCCTGGGCGAGGTGCTGGCGCAGGCGTTTCCGTGGTGCGCCCAATGGGAGGCCGAGCTCAAGCGCCTGTTCCAGGGATACATGGCGGCCAAGCAGGACCAGCAGATCCTGGATTACGACGATCTCTTGCTGTACTGGTCGGAGATGATGCAGGAGCCCGCGCTGGCGGCCGACATCGGCGCGCGCTTCGATCATGTCCTGGTCGATGAGTACCAGGACACCAACCGGCTCCAGTCCTCGATCCTGCTGGCCATGAAGCCCGACGGGCGCGGCCTGACCGTGGTGGGCGACGACGCACAGTCGATCTATGGCTTTCGCGCGGCCACCGTGCGCAATATCCTCGATTTTCCGCAGCAGGTAGGCGCGGGCGCGCACGTCATCACGCTGGAGCGCAACTACCGCTCCACGCAGCCCATTCTCGACGCCTCCAACGCGGTGATCGCCCTGGCGCCCGAGCGCTATGCCAAAGAGCTCTGGACCGATCGTGCGTCGAGCCAGCGGCCCGAGCTCGTGAGCGTGAGCGACGAGGCGGGCCAGGCCCGCTGGATCGCCGACCAGGTGCTGGCGCGCCGCGAAGAAGGGCAGACGCTCAAATCGCAGGCCGTGCTGTTTCGTACGGCCAGCCATAGCGCCGCGCTCGAGCTCGAGCTCACGCGGCGCAACATTCCCTTCGTGAAATTCGGCGGTCTGCGCTTTCTCGAGGCGGCGCACATCAAAGACCTGCTCTCGCTGTTGCGCTGGGCCGAGAACCCGCGTTCGCGCATGGCGGGCTTTCGCGTGACGCAGCTGGTGCCGGGCGTGGGGCCCGCCACCGCGGGCAAGCTGATGGATGCGCTGGCCGAGTCCGCCGACCCCGTGGCCACGCTGGCCGCGTTCAAGGTGCCGTCGGCCGCGGCCGACGACTGGCAGGCGCTGGTGCAGGCATACACCCGGCTGCGTTCGCCGCAGCTCGGCTGGCCCGCCGATGTGGAGGTGGCGTTGGGCTGGTATGGCGAGCTGCTCGAGCGCCTGTTCGACGATGCCCGCGTGCGGCGCGCCGATCTCGAGCAGCTGCAGCGCCTGGCGGGGGGCTATCCCAGCCGCGAGCGCTTTCTCACCGAGCTCACGCTCGATCCGCCCTCGGCCACGAGCGACGAGTCGGGTACGCCGCTGCTCGACGAAGACTACATGATCCTCTCGACCATTCATTCGGCCAAAGGCCAGGAATGGAAGGCCGTGTATCTGCTCAATGCGGTCGACGGCTGCATTCCTTCGGACATGTCCACCGACACGGCGGAAGAGATCGAAGAAGAGCGGCGCCTGCTGTATGTGGCCATGACGCGGGCCCGCGAGCGCCTGCAGGTGATCGTGCCGCAGCGCTTTTATGTCCACAACCAGACGGGCATGGGCGACAAGCATGTGTACGGCGCGCGCACGCGCTTCATCACCGATGCCATGCTGCCGCTCTTCGAACATCTGCCGCATCCGCCCGCCCTGCCGTTCGATCGTGGCCGCGGTCTGGGCGCCACCGGCGCGCCCGCGATCGACGTGGGTCAACGTCTACGCAAGCTGTTCTCCTGAGCTATCATGACTCGCAGGCCGGGCGCGGGTCAGACGCCGGGCCCGCAGCCAGAGGAGGGCGTATGCCAACGGATGATCATGTGGCCCCTACGCCGCAGCCCGCCACCGAAGTCGTGGCGTCGGTGGCTTACCAGAATGGCCGGCGCGCGCGCGAGGTCCCGCTCTCGGATCTCGGCCAGTACGCCACCGGCACGCACGACATGCTCTGGATCGGCTTGCGCGATCCCAGCCCGCAAACGCTCGCCTATGTGGCCGACACGATGGGCGCGTGCGACAAAAACCGTGAAGAGATGCTCGAGCCGCACCGCCGGCCCAAGATCATCGACTACGGCAACATGGTGCTCGTGGTGGCGATCACGGTCGAGGTCGAGGCCGACCGCCCCGTCTTCGGCGAAACCCAATATCTGATCGGCGACGGCTTTCTCGTCACCGTGCGGCGCGGCGCGCTGTCGGCCCACACGGCGCTGCGCGAGCGCCTCGAGGCCGCGCCCGAGATCCTCAAGCGGGGCAGCGACTACGTGGTGTCGGAGCTGCTCGATTGGCTGGTCGACCGCTATGTCGTGGCCGTCAACAAGCTCGAACACGTGGTCGAAAACGCCGAGCAAAAGCTGCTCATCCGGGGCGCCAAGGATTCCGACATCCGCAGGCTGTACCGCCAGCGGCGCGACCTGCTGCGCATCCATAACGCCATCTCGCCGCTGGCCGAGATCTGCCGGCGGCTGTCGCGGGTCGAGATGTCGGCGGTCGACGAAAACGCGCGGCCGTATTTCGGCGAGGTGGCCGATCGCGTGCTGCGGGTCGACGAGCTCATCAGTGCGCTGCGCGAAGCGCTCGCCTTCGCGTTCGAAGCCAGCCTCATGATCGGGCAGGGCCAGCAGAACGACACCACGCGCAAGCTGGCCTCCTGGGCCGCCATCCTGGCCGTTCCCACCGCCATCGCCGGTATCTACGGCATGAATTTCGAATACATGCCCGAGCTCAAGAGCCCGTGGGGCTATCCGGTGACCCTGGCCACCATCGCGGTGGCCTGCTCGGTTCTGTACTGGCGCTTCCGCCGCTCGGGCTGGCTGTAGCAGGGCGTCGGGGGCGTGCCGGGCGCGCGTGCGCTTGTGCGCATACGTCATGTGCCATGACGCCGCCCGGCGTGGCACACTGCGGGCGTTTCCCTTCGAGAGATTCCGCCCATGGCCCGTCGTCGTGGCTACGCACCGCCCCTGAACCGCATGCTCCGCCGTGGCGCGCCCGCGCTGATCGGATTTCTGATTGCCCTGGGCGCCGGTCTGTATCAGCAGTTCGGCGGCTCGTCCGCGCCCGACACCCCTCCGGCTCCGGCGGCACCGGGCTCGCAGCCCGGCGCGCGGCCCGCGGCCGGCGCCGGCGCCGTTCCCACCGGCAGTTATCAGCTCGAGGGCACCGTGGTCAACGTGGCCGATGGCGATACCGTGACCTTGCGCACCGCCGAGGGCCAGCGGCGGCTCCGGCTCGACAGCATCGATGCGCCCGAGACGGGCCACGGCAGCGCCGAACCGGGCCAGCCCCATGGCCAGGCCTCGCGCGAGCATCTGTCCAGGCTCGTGGCCGGCCGCGCGCTCACCGCGCAGTGCTACGAGCGCGATCAATACGGACGCGACCTCTGCGCCCTGATGCTGCCCGACGGCAACTCGGCCAACCGGGCGCAGGTCCAGGCGGGATATGCCTGGGCCTATACCGCGCGCCGCGGCGACTACCTGCGCGATACCGCGCTGGTCGCGATGCAGCGCCAGGCGCGCGATGCCCGGCTGGGCCTGTGGCAGGACGCGGGCGCGATCGAGCCCTGGAAGTGGCGTTACGACTGCTGGAAGCAGGGCAAGTGCTGAGGCGCGTGGCCGTGATACCCCCGATACGGCGCCGGGCGGGCCTTTGCTATGCTTTGCGCCAGCAATTATCAGGAAGGCATAGATGAATTCGATGTGGCGGCGGGGCGCGACGCTCCTGGTCCTGGTGGCAATGCTGGCGGGCTGCTCGCGTGAAAACTCGATCAACAGCCCCTATGCGGCCGGCGCCATGGCCGATAACGCGCTCTATACCGCTTTCGTCAAGCGCTCGCCCAAGTATCTCGATCCGGCGCAGTCGTATTCCACCGACGAGACGGCCTACACCTACAACATCTATGAGCCGCTTTACGGCTATCACTATCTCAAGCGGCCCTACGAGCTGATTCCGCGCGCCGCCGCCGAGATCGCGCACCCGGTCTACCTCGACGCCAACGGCCAGGTGCTGCCCGACGACGCGCCCGGCGAACAGATCGCCGAAAGCCGCTACGACATCGCGATCCGGCCCGACACCCGCTTCCAGCCGCATCCGGCGTTCGCGCGCGGCGCCGATGGCGCGTACAAGTACTTCCCGCTGGCGCCGGGCGAGCTCGACGACAAGTTCTACATCCCCGACTTTCCCGAGACCGGCACGCGCGAGCTCACGGCCGACGATTACGTGTATGCGTTCCGGCGCCTCGCCAGTCCGCGCGTGGCCTCGCCGATCTATTCGCTGATGGCCGACTACGTGATCGGCCTCGACGACTACGGCAAGCGTCTGCGCCAGCGCGACGAGGCGCTGCGCAAGGGCATCGAGCCGGGCACGCGCGACCTGCCGTGGCTCGACCTGCGCGAGCCCGACGGCTTCGACGGCGTGCAGGCGCTCGACCCGCACACGCTGCGCATCCGGGTCAAAGGCAAGTATCCGCAGTTCAAGTACTGGCTCGCCATGACCTTCACCGCGCCGGTGCCCTGGGAGGCGGATCGCTTCTACAGCCAGCCCGGCATGGCCGCGCACGACCTCTCGCTCAACACCTGGCCCGTGGGCACGGGGCCGTTCATGCTGGGCGAGTCCATCACCAACTGGCGTCACGTGCTGGTGCGCAATCCCAACTTCCACGGCGAGGCCTACCCCTGCGAGGGAGAGCCGGGCGACCGCGAGGCGGGCCTGCTGGCCGATTGCGGCAAGCCCACGCCCTTCCTCGACAAGGTCGTGTTCTCGATCGAGAAGGAAGCCGTGCCACTGAACGGCAAGTTCCTGCAGGGCTACTACGACGTGCCGCAGGTGGAGCGCGGCGAGTATGGCGTGGCCATGCTGGTGGCGGCCGGCGACTCGCCCGAGAAGGCCGAGCTGTACCGCGATCACGGCATCCAGCTGCCCACCACCGTCGAGACCTCCAACTGGTACATGGGCTTCAACTGGCTCGACCCGGTCGTCGGGCGGGGCGATACCCCCGAACAGCAAGAGAAAAACCGCAAGCTGCGCCAGGCCATCAGCATCGCGGTCGACTGGGAAGAATACGTCGCCGTGTTCGAGAATAGCCAGGCCGAGGTCGCCAACGGGCCGGTGCCGCCCGGCGTGCTGGGCTACGTGCCGCCGCCCGAGGGCTATAACCCGGTGGTCTATGACCTCGTCGACGGCAAGCCGCGGCGCAAGTCCATCGACACCGCCAAGCGTCTGCTGGCCGAAGCCGGCTACCCGGACGGCCGCAATGCCCAGACCGGCGCGCCGCTGGTGATCTATTACGACGCCATGACCGGCGCCGGCGGCAACCCGCAGTTCGACTGGCTGCGCCGGCAACTCGCCCGTATCGGCATCCAGATGGACGTGCGCTCCACCGACTACAACCGCTTCCAGGACAAGATGCGGCGTGGCACGGCGCAGTTGTTCCTGTGGGGCTGGAATGCCGACTACCCCGACGCCGAGAACTTCCTGTTCCTGCTCTACGGTCCCAACGCCAAGGCGGGCAAGAACGGCGAAAACGCCGCCAACTACGACAACCCCGAGTTCGACCGGCTGTTCGAGCAGATGAAGTTTCTCGACGACGGTCCGGAAAAAGCGCAGATCATCGCGCGCATGGTCGAGCTGGTGCGGCACGACGCGCCCTGGATGTTCGGCTACTTCCCGAAATCGGGTGGGGCATACCAACAGTGGGTGGGCAACGCCAAGCCCACCCAGATGGTGCGCAACACCCTGCAGTACCTGAAGGTCGATCCCGCGCTGCGGGTCGAGAAGATCGACGAATGGAATCGCCCGGTGTGGCGCTGGCTGATCCTGCTGGTGGCGCTCGTGCTGCTGGCGATCCTGCCCGCCTATGTGGCGCTCAAGCGCCGCGAGCGGCAGACGGCCTTCGGCACGGCTGACCAGTCCGCGCGCAAGGCCAAGGAGCAAGCATGACCGCCTACATCCTGCGCCGCCTGATGTATGGCGTGCTCATTCTGATCGGCGTGAACCTGTTCACGTTTCTGCTGTTTTTCGCGGTCAATACGCCCGACGACATGGCGCGCCTGGCGATCGGCGGCCAGCGTACCAGCCAGGAGGCGGTCGATCGCTGGAAGGCCGAGCGCGGCTACGACAAGCCGCTCATGTACAACAGCCAGGCCGAGGGCCTGCAGCGCTACACCGATACCGTGTTCTACCAGCGCTCGGTGCCGCTGCTCGTGATGGACTTCGGCGCCTCCGATGGCGGGCGCGACATCGGCCGCGAGATCCGCGACCGCATGGGTCCCAGCCTGGCGCTCGCGATTCCCACCTTTCTGCTCGGGCTGTTCGCCAGCATCGTGTTCTCGCTCACGCTGGTGTTTTTCAGAGCGACCCGCCTCGACTTCTGGGGCGTGGTGCTGTGCGTGATCCTGCTATCGATCTCCGGCCTCTTCTACATCATCGCGGGCCAGTGGCTGTTCTCCAAGCTCTGGCGGCTGGTGCCTTATTCGGGCTATGCCGGCGGGCTCGACATGGTGAAGTTCCTGGCGCTGCCGGTACTGGTGGCGGTGATATCGCGGCTGGGCCCCGAAGCGCGCTTCTATCGCACGCTGTTTCTCGAAGAAATCGGCAAGGACTACGTACGCACGGCCCGCGCCAAGGGGCTGTCCGAGCGCATCGTGCTGTTTCGTCATGTGCTGCGTAACGCCATGCTGCCCATCCTCACCGGCACCGTCTCGGCGATTCCGCTGCTCTTCATGGGCAGCCTGATCGCGGAGTCGTTCTTCGGTATTCCGGGCCTGGGCAGCTACACCATCGATGCCATCAATGCGCAGGATTTCTCGATCGTGCGCGCCATGGTCTTTCTCGGATCGGCCCTCTACATCGTGGGGCTGATTCTCGCCGACATCTCTTACACGCTGGCCGACCCGCGTGTCCGTTTCGAGTAAAGCGCCATGCCACAACTTGTTTTTCTGTGGACCGACGTTGCCCTGTTCCTGATGGTGCTGGCGGTGCTCGGCTATGTCTGGCGCGTGCGCCGCAGCCCCGCGATGCGGGCCACCTGGCGCCGGGTGTGGCACGACGCGCCGGCCATGAGCTCCGCGCTGATCCTGGTCTGCTTCGTTACGGTGGGCCTGCTCGATTCGATGCACTACCGGCCGCTCCTGCCGCCCGCGCCCAACGCGGCGCCCGATGCGCCCAAGGCCTACGCGCCCGCCGTCAAATCCGTGCTGGACGGCCTGCTCGAAAATACGCCGCTGATGAAGCCCGAGCGCAACTACTCGATGCCGCTCGCCACGCACCAGTTCCTCAAGGAAAGCATGATCGTCGATGGCCAGCCGGTGCGGGATTTTCCGCGTCTGCGGGCAGGCGGCGTGCACCTGAAAGACCCCGCCACCGAACGCTGGCCCGATGTGCGCCAGCGCGCCGGCACCGGTCTCGCGGCCGGCGCCGCCGTCGCGCTCGCGGGCTGGCTGTTGGCGCTCGCGCTGTTGCGCCGCCGCGGCGTCACGCCGGGCGCGGTGCTGCGCGGGCACACCGATGCGCCGTGGCGGGCCATGGGCATCACGTTCACCGCGCTGTGCCTGGTGATCGGCGTGGTGGCGGCCCTGGGCAGCGTCTATCACGTGTTCGGCACCGACCGCATCGGCAACGACGTGCTGTGGCAGTCCCTCAAGAGCGTGCGCACGGCGCTGGTGATCGGCAGCCTCACCACGATCGCGATGCTGCCGCCCGCGATTCTGTTCGGGCTCGCGGCGGGCTACTTCAAGGGGCGCGTCGACGACGTCATCCAGTACATCTACACCACGCTCACCTCGATTCCGGGCGTGCTGCTGGTGGCGGCCTGCGCGCTCATGATGCAGGTCTACATCGACAACCACTCCGAGCTTTTCGATACCTCGGCGGCCCGCGCCGATCTGAGGCTGTTCCTGCTGTGCATGATCCTCGGCCTCACGGGTTGGTCCGCGCTGTGCCGGCTGCTGCGCGCCGAAGCGCTCAAGCTGCGCGAGCTCGAATACGTGCAGGCGGCGCGCGCCTTCGGCGTCTCGCACTGGCGCATCATCCTGCGCCACCTGCTGCCCAACGTCATGCACATCGTGCTCATCACCGTGGTGCTGGAGTTCTCCGGGCTGGTGCTCTACGAAGCCGTGCTGTCGTATCTCGGTATCGGCGTCGATCCGGGCATGAACTCGTTCGGGTCGATGATCGACAGCGCGCGGCTCGAGATGTCGCGCGAACCCATGATCTGGTGGAACCTGATGACCGCCTTCCTGTTCATGCTGGCGCTGGTGCTGTCGGCTAATCTGTTCGCCGATGCCGTGCGCGATGCCTTCGACCCGCGCAGCCGGCGCTACAAGCCGGCCCGCGCCGCGCTCCAGAGGACCCTGCCATGAGCCATCCCGAGAACGTGATCGAGGTGCGTGACCTCGACGTGGTGATCGCGGGCGAGACGCGCCTGTCGCACGTGGTCAAGCGCCTGGCGCTGGCGATCGCCCAGGGCGAGACCTTCGCGCTGGTGGGCGAGTCCGGCAGCGGCAAGAGCATGACGGCGCTGGCGCTGCTGCGTCTGCTGCCCGATGCGGGCCGCGTGGTGGCGGGCCAGGTCGAGCTCGGCGGTACCGACCTCAACGGCCTGTCCGAAGCGGGCATGCGGCGCGTGCGGGGCGGCCAGATCGGCATCATCTTCCAGGAGCCGGCCACCAGCCTCAACCCGGTGATGCGCGTGGGCAATCAGATCGTCGAGACGCTCACGGCGCACACCGGTCTGCGCGGCGCGGCCGCGCGCGAGCGGGCGATCCACTGGCTGCGCCGCGTCGGCATCCCCGAGCCGGAGCGCCGGGTCGACGACTATCCCTTTCAGTTTTCGGGTGGCCAGAAGCAGCGGGTGATGATCGCCATCGCGCTGGCAGCCGAGCCGCGCCTGTTGATCGCCGACGAGCCCACCACCGCGCTCGACGTGACCGTGCAGGCGCAGATTCTGCAGTTGCTGGCCGACATCCAGCGTGAGATGGGCATGGCGGTGCTGCTGATCACGCACGACCTGGCCGTGGTGCGCAACGTCGCCCAGCACGTGGCGCTGATGCGGCACGGCGAGATCGTCGAGAGCGCAAGCGCGGCCGAGTTCTTCGAGGCGCCGCGCCATCCCTACGCGCGCCAGCTGTTCGATGCGATCCCGACCTTCGAAAAGCGCGGCCGGCCCTTGTCGCCACCGCCGCCCGGCATCGCGCCGCGCAGCGCCAGTCCGCGTCCCGCGGACCCCGGCGTGGTGCTCGACGTCCAGGACCTCAAGGTGCACTATCCGGTGCGCAAGGGGCTGCTGCGTCGCACGCACGCCTGGATCAAGGCGGTCGATGGCGTGAGTTTCACGCTGCGCGCCGGCGAAACGCTGGCGCTGCTCGGCGAATCGGGCTGCGGCAAGACCACCACCGGCAAAGCCCTGCTCCGCTTGATCGACGGTGCGCATATCGAAGGCCGCGCCATGCTGGGCGGGCGCGATCTGCTGAACGCCGACCGCCGCACCTTGCAGGCGCTGCGCCGCGACATCCAGATCGTGTTCCAGGACCCCTATGCCTCGCTCGATCCCCGCATGCGCGTGGGCGAGATTCTCGACGAAGGCATCGCCTCGCTGCGCCCCGAGATGGCCGAGGCCGACCGGCGTGCGCGTGCCCGCCATCTGCTGACGCGCGTGGGGCTGCCCGAAGACACCTACACACGCTATCCGCACGAGTTTTCCGGTGGCCAGCGCCAGCGCATCGCGATCGCGCGCGCCCTGGCGGTCGAGCCCCGCGTGTTGATCTGCGACGAGCCGACCTCGGCGCTCGATGTGTCGGTGCAGGCGCAGATCCTCGATCTGCTGCGCGAGCTGCAGCAGGAGCTCGGCATCGCCTACCTGTTCATCACGCACAACTTCGGCGTGGTGGAGTATCTGGCGGATCGTATCGCCGTCATGGCGGGCGGGCAGATCGCCGAGATCGGCCCTGCCGACACCGTGCTGCATGCGCCGCGTCACGAGCTGACGCGCCGCCTGCTCGACGCCGTCCCGCGCCTGCAGTTCGGCACCCCGGCCTGACGGCGTCCGGCGGCGGGCGATCGCTGGGCGGTCGACCTGCGGCATCGGATGATCGCCCGGCGGCCGGCGGCCGGCGTCCGGCAGCGGATCGCGAGCCGGCCCTCGCGCGGCGTACGCAAAAAAAACCTGTCCCAGGCTTCTTGGCGCACTGGGACAGGGTGGGTGAACGTGGGGCCGGGCGGGAGAGACAGGAACCGTCCGGCCGGAACCCCAGGACAGCGTTAAAGCGATTCGTCCTGCATGCCGCCGTGGCGGCTTTGCAACCACATCAGCGTGTCGTGGCGCAGCGTGCGGGCATACTGCGCCAGGAACGCCTGCACGATGTGCAACTGCTGGGCGTCGTACTGGCGGCTCAGAAACTGCACTTCTTCCGTCGCCGCCCGGCGGGCCCGGTCCAGCTCCCGCAGGCGCTCGGCCACCGGCCGGATCACGATCACCCGGCGATCCAGCGGATGGCGGCCGCGTTGCACATAACCCGCCGCCTCCAGCCGATTGATCAGGGCGGTGGCGCCGCCCCAGCTGATGCCCAGCAACTGGCCGAGCTGGCCGGTCGGCAGGGCGTCGAACTCCTGGACCAGGTCCAGGGCCTTGAGCTCGGTGAGCGAGATGCCCAGCTTCTCGGCCAGGGCCGCCTGGCTCGCGGCCATGTACACCGACAACTGGCGGCTCAGGATCAGGGCAATCTCGGCGGCGCTGTCGGGGTTGGCCGACTGGCCGTAGTGATCGCTGGTGTCACCGTGTCGATGATCATGCGACACAATTCGTTCGGACTCGTACATGGCGCGGCTCCAGGGGGCGCGGGGTCGTGGGCGGGTGGATTACTTCAGGGCGCCGGTGACGCCACCGAGCAGACCGCCCAGGAGGCCACCGTTGGGCGTGCCGCTGGTGCCGGACGAGCCGGAAGCCGTCGTCGTCACGCCACCCAGCAGGCCGCCGAGAAGGCCGCCGTTGCTGGCGCCGGACGGCGCCGTCGCGGTGTTGCCTGCCGGTGCGGGAGCCGTGGCGGCGGGCGCCTTGGTTCCTGCGACCGCGCCGGTCACGCCGCCGAGCAGACCGCCCAGCAAGCCGCCGTTGTTGCCTGCGGCCGCACCGCCGGCACCACCCGTGGCACCGCCCGAAACGGCACCGGTCACGCCACCGAGCAGGCCGCCGAGCAGACCGCCGTTATTGCCGGCCGGAGCACCCCCGGTCGTACCACCCGTTGCGCCACCCGAGACCGCGCCGGTCACGCCGCCCAGCAGACCGCCGACCAGGCCGCCGTTCGCCGGTGCCGAACCGCCGCTCGTGCCGCCCAGCAGGCCGGTCAGCAAGCCGGCATTCGCGCTGCCGCCGGTATTGCCCGTCGCACCACCCAGCAGGCCGGTCACAGGGGCCAGCAAGCCGCCGTTGGCCGCGCCGCCCGTCAGACCGCCCACCCCCAGATTGCCGGTGATCGGGCTGAGCAGGCCGCCGTTGCCGCCGAGTCCGAGCCCGCCGGTCAGGGACGCCACCGCGCCGGTCGCGTCCTTCAGCACCTTTCCCAGCGGATTCGGATTGGCCGCATCCGCGTGCAGCAGCCCGCCGGCGGCGCCTACGGCACTGCCCAGACCACCCAGCACGCCGTCCAGTCCGCCGACCGGCAGTCCGCCCGGCACGTTGGAGCCGGCGCCTGCCAGCGTTCCGCCCACACTGCTCAGCAGGCCGGCCACGGGCGCACCCAGACCGGTCTGGTCACCGACGCGCGTCGTCAGATTCGTCACCGCGCCGGCGACCGGTGCGACCGCCGGATCCAGCGCCTGGCCGACGCCGGCCAGCGGGCCTTGCAGACCGAGGCCGAGCACGTTGTCGGCGGCCTGGCCG
Organism: Bordetella genomosp. 5; assembly: GCF_002261315.1. NCBI lineage: Bacteria > Pseudomonadati > Pseudomonadota > Betaproteobacteria > Burkholderiales > Alcaligenaceae > Bordetella > Bordetella genomosp. 5. Next base: position 52,701 of record NZ_NEVP01000011.1, on the reverse strand, counting down.
GTGTTGCCGAGGGCGGGTTGCAGGATCGGCTGACCCGGCTGGGCGAGCACGCCGCCGGCCAGGCTGTCCACGAGGCTGTTCACGGGCTGCAGCAGACCGCCCTGGCCACCAAGGGCGCCGGTCAGTGCGGCCACGGCCTTGGTGGCTTCATTGGCGACGTTCTTGAGCGGATCGGGGTTCTTCGGATCGGCGACAAGCAGGCCACCCGCGGCCGCAACCGTGTTGCCCAGGCCGTCGATCAGACCGCCGACGCCGGTGCCGAGGCCGCCAGGCAGGCCGGCGCCAGACACGGTGCCACCCAGGTTGCTGACCGCGCCGCCCACCTGGGTCAGCGTGCCGGCGACCGGCGTGCCGAGGCCCGTCTGGGCGCCGACCGTTTGCGTCAGGTTTTCAACCGTATCGACCACCGGAGCGAGGGTGGGGTCGAGAGCCTTGCCCACGCCGCCCAATGCCGTACCGGTACCGAGCGGAAGCAAGCTGTCCACGGCGCCGCCGGTATTACCGAGCGTGGTTTCCAGCAGACCGGTCGTCACGGGAGGATTGGTGGGCGTGGTGGGATCACCGCCGCCGCCGCCGCCACCGCCACCACCGCCACCACCACCGCCACCGCCAGGATTATCGCCACCGCCGGGGTTATTGCCGCCGCCGCCGCCGCCGCCGGGCATCTGGCCGCCACCGCCACCGCCGCCGGGAATACTGCCGTTATCACCACCGACGCCTGCCGTGCGCTTGCTACCGCCACCACCGCCGCAAGCGGTGAGCGCTGCCATCAGCGCAACGGACATCAGCGTTACCGCGAAGCGGGTCGGGCGGTTGCGAACATTTTTTGCTTGCATGATGCACTCCTAGGGTTTGGTAAGTCAGGCCTTTAAACCGCCCGATACCTATCCCTATGCGAAATTCATGCCAGTTTTTTCGAATACCGCCGAAAGATTGACGATCCGCTTTTTTTGGGTTTTTCAAATGTCTTTTAAATCAAGGGCTTGCGTGATTTTTGGAATGTAATGAGAGAAGAAAACACATCGCGAACGGACGAATTCCCCGCTGCCGCGAATGTTGTTTTTCCGCGAATGTCGTTACGTGTTACGGGGGGTGTTACGTCCGGCGTAACGTAACGCCGGACGTTTGTAACGCTCAGAACGCGTCGTAGAACAGCGAATAATTCGCATTGAAGCGCAGGTCACGATCGTTGTCGTTCAGCGTCGCGGAGCCCACGGGCTTGGCCACATTGAAATCGAACAGGTAATAGCGATCGTCGGTGAAGCGCAGCCCGAGCGCGAGCGAAGAGAGGTGCTTGTTGTCGAGCGGCTTCAAATCGGCGCGGTTATACCAGCTGCGCGCGTAGTCCACCAGAAAATAGGGCTGGACCGCGCTCAGATACTGCCAGCCCAGGCCGAACCGGCGGTTGATCTCGGCCGACAGGCCCACGCCCTTGTCGCCGCTGATCTCGCCCTGCGGATAACCCATGCCATAGCGCCAGCTGCCGAACGACACCTGTTCGGAGCTGGGCAGGATACTGCTGCTGTATTGGCCCGACGCGCTCAATACCAGGCCGAACTTGGCGGGCAACTCGAACGACTGACGGGCGTTGAGGTTATAGCGCGTGAAGCGCAGATCGATCTCCGGGTCCGCCGAGTAACCGTAGTTGGTTTCGATGGACTTCTTCGCGCCCAGCCCCGAGAAGCCGTGCGACACGCCGAGCGTCACGTCGGTCGTGCGTTCGGGCAACACGTCGATGTAGCGCAATTCGGCCATGCCGGCGCGCACGCGCGTGTCCTGCTGCAGCCAGTTGTCGCTGTTCTTCTGGTCGTAGCGATCCTTGGAGTTCGCCGCGTAGGCCCCGAGCGTCGCGGTCAGGGAACGGCGGTTGTTCAGAATGATGGGGTAGGCCAGGGCGACGCCGATCCGATCGTTGGTCACCTTGCGGTTGAAGCCCAGCATCTCGATCGCGTCGTCCTGCGGCTCGGCCTGGTAATGGTAGCCATCGATCTTCAGCGCAAGCCCGTCGTTGGCGATCGGCACGCGGACTTCGCCGGCGAAATAGGTGACGGCGTTGTGCCCGATCGGCAGTGCGCCGGTAAGCTTCACCTGCTCGCCCAGCGGCGTGAGGCTGTTGGTCCCCACGTTCACGAGGGGCTGCATGCCGGTGCCCAGGTCGGCCACGTTGCCGTTCACGTTCACCCGCTTGAGGCTGGCATTGATGACGAGCTCCGTCGCGCCGTCCGCGCGCCGCGGCAGATCCATCGCGGGATTGATCGTCACCCCGGGCACGATGCGCATGAGATTGAGCACGCGTTCGAGCGTGGCGCGGGTCAGGGGCTTCTCTTCGAGCAGAGGCTCGGCCAGATACTCGAGCCGGGACTGCGCATTGCCGGTATCTCCCTCGATCCGCACGTTCTGGATGTAGCCCTCGACCACCGTGACGACCACCAGGCCGTTGGCGAAGTTCTGGTTCTGCACCAGTGCGAACGACAAGGGATAACCGCGTTCGCGGTAGAGCTCGGTGATTTTCTCGGTCTGCTGTACCAGCTCGCCCACCGTTATCTCTTTCCCGACCAGCGGCGTCAGAAAGGCCGATATCTCGCTGAACTCGATGGTATGCACGCCGGCCACGTCGAAGTTGCGCGGCACGATGCGTTGCGCCAGACGCGCCTGTATTGCCTGCTGCTCGGGCGTGGGTGGAGGCGCGACGGTGGGAGGCGGGGCCTGCGCCGGGCGTTCCACCTGCGGTAATGAGTCCACCGGATTGCCACGCAGTGGCGCGTCGGCCCAGCTATTAATCGCGCAACCGGTCAGCGCCGCGACTACCGAGTATCTCAAGACCCTTCTATGTGCAGGCTGATAAGGCTTCATCGGCGCAATCGGAAACAGAAAGTAAACGGAGTCCCCTGGGGGAGCGGCGACATTCGACCGAAAAACGATCGAAGTATTTCAGGACGTATCGCATTAGAATTTTTTTGCATCTTGCCAGCAAAAAGGAGCCGCCACAATGCGCAACATCCCGGAAACGGGGCCGGTTTACATAATGGCTCGTGACACGCAAGTTGCTGGAAACGTATGCCCTTAATCGCATAATTGCGAATAAATTCCGTTTATTACATAAGACGGGAATATAACTTGCGGGTTTGCTGTCGCAATATTACGAATGGCCGGGTAAACCCCAATGCCAAACGAATGTTAATAGATAAGACTAGAAAAACATTTAAAAACACGGTGGGCAGTTCTTTTGCGTCGAAGCTTTTCGATCGCGGCCAAACGGAGTAAACATAAATGAAAGTGCGTGGTTCGATTGCGTCCTTCGTTTAATCCGGAGCACCCATGAATCCCGGAGATATCGTTCCCCTATCGTTTCACAGCGGCCTGTTCCTCTTGTCGTTTGTGATCGCGCTGCTGGGCTCCTACGTGGCCCTGAGCGCTGCCGCGCATATTCGCGACAGCGTGCGCGACGGGGAATCCTGGCGCGGATACGCGGTGATCGGCGCGCTGGCGATGGGCGGGATCGGTATCTGGGGCATGCACTTCATCGGTATGCAGGCACAGAACCTGCCGTTCGATGTGGAGTATGCGCTGGTGCCCACCCTGATCAGCGCGCTGGTCGCCATCGTGTTTTCGGGCGCGGCGTTCTGGTATGTAGGAGGGCGACCCTTCTCGCTGTTCCGCTGCGCGGTGGCGGGCCTGCTGGCCGGGCTGGCGGTGGCGGCGATGCATTACATCGGCGTGAGCGCGATGCGCATGCCGGCGTTTTTCCGCTGGGACACGCCGCTCGTGATCGCCTCGGTGCTGATCGCGGTCGGCGCGGCGACGGCGGCGGTATGGCTGGCTTTCAACGTGCAGCGCGAGTGGCAGCGCATGGTCGCCGCCGTGCTGATGGCCGTAGCGGTTTGCGGCATGCATTACACCGGCGTGGCCGCGGCCACGGTGGTTTGTACGACCGGCGGCACGGGTGATGGCTTGCACGTCGGCGGTGTCTCGTTGCCCTACGTGGCATTCGGCGGCGCCATTCTGGTTCTCATCGCGATGCGCTGGCAATTGCATCGCAGCTACAAGCGCTACCAGGCGCGGCTGTCGCAACGCATGGACGCGTTGCTCAACGACGGCCGGGCCCCGGGAGCGCCGGTGCGTTGAGCAGCACCACGGCGAACGTATACGCATAAAAACAAGCTGTATAGCAACACCGCAGGACGCCCGACCCGGCAGACGCCGGCGCGGGCCACGTAGCGCCGCAGTCTTGGCTGCAGGTGTTTTTTGACTGTCGTTGTTTCTCTTGTTTTTAGGAGGTGCCACATGCTTGAACACGTCAAATCGTTCTGGAAAGACGAAGAGGGCGCCACCGCGATCGAGTACGGCTTGATCGCGGGGCTGGTTGCCGTCGCCATCATCGCTGCGTTGATCGCGTTGAGAGAAGACATCGTCGCCCTGTTCGGCCGGATTGGAACGGCGCTGGACGGCGCCGGTACCTAATGCGCGTACGGTAAGTCGCGATGGGCCCGGGCAAGCGCCCGGCTCATTCGCGCAATTTTCGAGAGCACGTATTACGGGCGCGAGCGCGCGCTGCTTTGCGCGCGCCTTTCGCGACCCACCCAATAAGCTGGAGTGCCCCGATTGTTGAAGGAGAACATGTGGTGGCTGTCGTTCCTGGCCTTCAACACCCTGGTCGTGTATCACGACATGCGCTGGCGCCGCGTGCCCAACTGGCTCACCGCGGGCGCGGCTTTGGTGCAGGTCGGATGGCTGCTGTTCGCGACATTCAGCGGGCAGCCCTGGCCGGACTATGGCGCGCAGAGCTGGGGCGACGCGTTGCTTGCGTTCGGCGCGAGTTTCGCCTTCGTCTACGCCTGGCATATGCGCTGGATGGGCGCGGGCGACGTGAAGTATCTGGCTGCGCTCGGCTTGTGGGTCGGTTTTTGGCCATGGGCGGCGGTCGTGCTCTTCGGCACCGCGCTGTGCGGTCTGGGCGCGCTCTGGTACTACAGCACGGGCATCGCGGGCGGCATGAAGGGCCTGCGCATCCTGCCCATGGGCGCGGCGGCCGGTGTGGTCGCCTGGAGCGGGGCGCTTATGCCGTCGAGTTCGCCCTTGTGTTCATGGTGTTCTTCCTGGTTGCTTACGGTCTTCTGACCTGGGGCCTCATCTTCGCCGCCCAGCAATCCATCAATTTTGCCGCCGATGAGGGCGCTCGCGCCGCGCAGCGCTGGCAGGCCATCGGCGCCTGGGCGCCGCGCGCCGAGAGCGCGCAGGCGGCAGCCGCCGTGCAGGCGGCCTGGGTCTCGTCGATGGGTGGCACGGCCACGCGCGTGGCCGTATGTGGTGTTTCCGGCCGCTTGAGCGGCACGGGTAATTGCAGCGGCATCGCGCTGGCGCCGGACCAGATCGAAGTCGTGGTGCGCTACCCCTACGGCAACGCGCCGCTCCTGCCTACCTTGCCCGGCATGGCACTCGTCATGCCCAACGAATTGAGCGCGCGCGCCTCGGTGCGCCTGGGCGGCGCGCTGTCGCAGGCCGGGAGCTGAACATGCCGCCCCGGTCTCCCCGCCTGCTACCGATGCGCCGCCAACGCGGCGTCGCGGCCATCGAGTTCGCGCTCGTCATCACGCTGCTGCTCTTCATCCTGTGCGGCATCATCGGGCTCGGTTCGCTCTTTTGGGCGCAACAGAAGCTCACCAAGGCGGTGGGCGAGGGCGCGCAGGTGGCGCTGCAGACCGGGCTTGCCGGCTCCATGAATTCGAACGTCGCCTGCACGGCGGCGCGCCAGGAAGCCAGCTGGCTCGCGGTGAGCTGCGCGGTGACCGTCGCGAACTGCCCCTGGGCCGATGTCAACGGGGTGGTGCAGCGTTGCGCACGCGTCTCGCTGTCATACAACGCGGCCGACTGGCCGCTGCTCGGCATGATGCGCACGCTGGCCGGGGCACTGCCCGGCGGCAACAGCTGGCTGCCTACGTCGCTGAGCGCACTGGCCAGCGTGCAGATACCTTCCGGATCCTCACCATGAGTCTCACCGCCAAAATCGTCGCGGGTCTGTTCATCCTGGTTGCCCTGGTGTTGGGCTTCTTTGCCATTCAACTCGCCACGCGCCCGGTGCCGCCGCCGCCCGCGCCGGTCTGGCCCGTGCAGGTGCAGAACACCGCACCGGCCGAGCCCGAGGTGCAGACCTTCCCGGTCCTGGTGGCGGCCGGCCGTATCGAGCCGGGCGTGCCGATCGCGGCCGACAAGCTGAAAGTCGCCCAATGGCCGGTGCAGCCGGGCGGCGTGGAGACGGATCCCAAGCAGATCGAGGGCAAGGTGCTGCGCAAGGCCCTGATGGCCGGCGAGCCGGTGATGAGCGCCGATGTGATGCGCGGCCTGGCCACCTATCTGGAGCCGGGCGAGCGTGCGGTCACGATCGCGGTCGACGAACTGTCCGGCGCGCAGAATCGGATCCAGCCGGGCGACCTGATCGACGTGTTTCTGCTGATGGAGCGCAGCGCCGAGGTGCCCGGCACGCAGACCCGTCTGCTGCAGTCGCGCGTGCGGGTGCTGGCCTACGGCGCGGATGCCGTGTCGGGACCGGGCGCCGCGGTCGATACCAACACGCCGAACGCGGCCGTCGCGCGCAACGCCATCCTTGCGGTGCCGGTCGAGCAGGTCAACGAGCTGTTGCTCGCCTCGCGCGCCGGCAAGCTGCAATTGGTGCTGCGCTCGCCGGGCGACACCGACATGCCGGATCCTTCGCTGTTCCCGCGCCGCGCGCCCGTGCTGAACGCGCGCGCGGGCTTGACGCCGGTGCAGCAGGCCAGCGCACGCGACGGCATCAATGCGGCCTTCGCGGGCGATGCGCTGCCGCAACTGGCGGGACCGGCGCCCGAGCCGCCGCCGCAGCAGGCCGCGCCGCGTTCGCCGCGTCCGGCCGGGGGCGGCCGCAGCGTGGAAATCATTCGAGGCGGAGACATCTCCACAGTCACTTATTGAGCGTGATCACGGAATCATGCGCGCGCCGCTTCTCGGTGCGCGTGGGCAGAAACAGGATTCGGAACGCATGAAGGTATCGGGGATGAGCAGGAAGATCGGGGTAGGCATCTGGCTGTCGGCGGGAATGGTGGCCATGTCGGGTCACGCCTGGGGGCAGACACCGCCGCGCGGACCATCGCCCGCCGCGCCGCCTGCGGGGGCGCAACAGCCGGCCGCGCCCCGCATCAGCGAGCTGATGGTGAGCGTGAACGGCCAGCAGCCCCTGGGCCTGGCCGGCGCGCCCACGCGCATCGCGGTGGGCGATCCCGGCGTGGCCGATGTCAAAGTACTGACGGGCACGGCAGGTGCTGGCGAAGTGCTGGTCTACGGCCGCAAGGCCGGCACCACCGAGCTGCGCGTCTGGACCCGCGGGGCACGGGACCCGCAGGTATGGCTGGTGCGGGTGATTTCCGACGCACAGGCCGCGCTCGTGCGGCGTGGCGTGCAGCCCGGCGTGAGCGTGGATACGGCCGACGGCCGCGGCGTGATCACCGGTACGGCGCCTTCCGCCGATGCGCATCGCGCGGCGGTGCAGGCGGCCGGTGATCCCGAGACCCTCGTCGACGTGTCGCAGATCGCCACGAGCGGGGTGGTGCAGGTCGAAGTGAAAGTCGTGGAAGTGTCGAAGTCGGTCATGAAGGACATCGGCGTCGCGTTCAATGCGGGTGGCGGCCGGGTATCGGGCGGCGTGTCGTTGCTGCCGCAACTCAGCGGATTCCTGGGCGGCATCAGCTACAACAGCAGCGACTTCAACGCCACGCTGCGCCTGCTGCAGAGCAACGGCATGGCGCGCATCCTGGCCGAGCCGACGCTGCTGGCCCTGTCCGGTCAGAGCGCGAGCTTTCTGGCGGGCGGCGAGATTCCGATTCCGGTGGCCGGCGGCCTGGGCACGCAGACCATCGAATTCAAGCCCTTCGGCATCGGGCTCACGGTATCGCCCACGGTCATCTCGCGCGAGCGTATCGCGCTCAAGGTCGCGCCCGAGGCCAGCGAACTGGATTACACGAACGGCATCATGATGTCGAACACCGACGGCTCGCTCACCACGATTCCGGCCCTGCGCACCCGCAAGGCGGACACCACGGTGGAGCTGGGCGACGGCGAGAGCTATCTGATCAGCGGCCTGGTGTCGCGCCAGACGAAGGCCAACGTGAACAAGATTCCGCTGCTGGGCGATCTGCCCATCATCGGCGCATTTTTCCGCAACGTGCAGTACTCGCAAGAGGACAACGAGTTGGTGATTGTGGTCACCCCGCGGCTGGTCCGGCCCATTGCGCGGGGAGTGACCCTGCCGATGCCGGGCGAACGCCAGGAAGTGAGCGATCGCGCGTCCACGGCTTGGGGGTATTACTTGCTCGGCCCCATGGGAGGTCAGCAGATGCCGGGTTTTTCACGGTGACGAATATGAAGACACACGCCCGAGAATGGGTTGCTCTCGACAAGAGCACCTGCTTTCTTTTCTGCACCAGCAACAACAATGTGGCGCAGCAGTTGGGTCAGGCCATCGGTGATCTCGGCCTGTTGACGCAAGAGCTGCCGCCGCTCGATACGCTTGCGCGCCGCATTGCGGATATCAATCCGCAGGTGGTGTTTCTGGATTTCACGGCCGATGCCAACGAGCCGGGCAAGCTGCTGATGGCGGCCGATCTGGCGCGCATCCTGGCGCGCGTGGCGCCTTCCGTGCCGCGCGTCGCCGTGGGCTACCTGGCCCAGCCCGATGGCGCCATCGCGGCGCTGCGCGCCGGTGTGAGCGACTTCGTCGATCCCTCGGTTTCGCCCGAAGAGGTCCGCGGCGTGGTGCAGCGCCTGATTTCGAACCGGCGCGGCGAAGGCGGCGGCACCGACGCCACCCATCGCAGCGTGCTGGTGCTGGGCGCGCGGCCCGGCGTGGGCGCCAGCACGCTCGCCGTGCATGCGGCCGGGCTCGGCCAGCACATGCTCGCGCAGGCCGCCGCGACGCGGCAGCACGGCGCGGCCAAGGCGGCCCGCGGTGGCGACCTGATGGCCACGCAGTTGCCGCTGTCGGATCGCGTCGGCGTGCTGGACCTGGGCTGGCCGGTGGGTGACTGCCTGCTGTATCTGAACATCAGCAGCGAGTTCGATTTCGCCGAAGCCGTACGCAACCTGCGCCGCCTCGACGGCACCTTGCTCAGCTCCGCCATGGCTCACACGGCCGCTGGTGTGAGCGCGCTGGCCTTGCCGCGCGACGTGGCGCAGATGCGCGCGCTGTCGCCGTCCGACTCGCTCATGCTGTTCGAACGCCTGCGCCAGCATTACGGCATGCTCATCACCGACGCCGGCGGCTTCTCCAATCCGGAGTTCGTGGCCAAGCTGGTGCGCGCGTCGCAGGAGACCTGGCTGGTCACCGACCAGAGCGTGAGCGCGCTGGTGTCGCTCGCCAATGTCCTGCAGGAGCTCGATCAGCACCACGTCGAGCGCGCCTCCGTCAAGCTCGTGGTCAATCGCTACGACGAGCGCTATGGCATGACCGCCAGCCAGATCGCCGAGCGCTTCGGCATCACGCTGGCAGGCACCTTGCCCGATCGCACCTTGCCGCTGATGGTGTGTACCAACCAGGGCCGCCTGCTGCACGAGCAGGCCGAGCGCGACGTCTACGTGCGCGCGGTGCAGGCGCTGATCGATCGCGTCATGTCGGACAACATGGGGCCGAGCGCGCGCCAGGGCTGGCTCGCGACGTGGCTGCCCGGTGTGCACAAACGCGTGAACGTGGTTTGACCAAGGTGGAGGCATCATGATCATGTCGGCATCCATGGAATTCGGCTCCGGCGCACCGGAAGGCGAGTTCACCGGATCGCAGCGCTTCCAGGACGTGAAGAGCCAGGCGTACGAACACCTGCTGTCACGGATCGAGGAGCTGGGCGCCGAGTTCGGCCGCTGGACCCGCCAGGCGATCCAGGAGTTTGTCGACATCGAGGTCGCGAGCTTCGTGCGCATGCGGCGCGTGGCCATCAACGAGGGCGAGCTCGGCCAGATTTCGGCCTCGCTGACCAAGGAGCTGGCGGGGCTCGGGCCGCTCGAAGACCTGCTCGCGGATCCGGCCGTCGAAGACGTGCTGATCAACGGCTACGACAACGTGTTCGTATCGCGCCGCGGCGTGCTCGCGCGCGAGTCGCTGCGTTTCACCGACAACCAGCACGTGCTGCGCATCGTGCGCCGCATTCTGGCGCCGCTGGGCCGGCGGCTGGACGAGTCCAGCCCGATGGTCGATGCGCGGCTGCCCGATGGCGGACGCCTCAACGTCGTGATCGAACCGCTCGCGGTCGATGGCCCGATGGTGTCGATCCGGAAGTTCCGCCAGGATCCGCTCAAGCCCAACGATCTGCTGGCGCTCGGGTCTTTCAACGAAGACATCTTCCGCCTGCTCAACCTGGCGGTGCGCCATCGCTGCAACATTCTGGTGTCCGGTGGCACCAGCTCGGGCAAGACCTCGCTGCTGAACGCGCTGGCGTTTTTCATTCCCGAAACGGAGCGCGTGGTCACGGTCGAAGACACGGCCGAGCTCTCGCTCAATCATCCGCACGTGGTGCGGCTGGAGTCGCGGCAGGGCGGGTTCGATGGTTCCGGCGCGGTCAGCATCCGCGATCTCATCCGCAACAGCCTGCGGATGCGCCCCGATCGCGTGGTGGTGGGCGAAGTGCGTGGCGCCGAGGTCATGGACATGCTGCAGGCCATGAACACCGGCCACGAAGGCTCGATGGCCACCATCCACGCCAACTCGCCGCGCGAGTGCCTGTACCGGATCGAGATGCTGGCCGGCTTCGCGGGCTTTCAGGGCAGCGAGGACAGCCTGCGGCGGCAGATCGCGAGCGCGCTCGACTTCATCGTGCAGATCGGCCGCTTGCCGAACGGCAAGCGCCGCGTGGTGTCCGTGACCGAGGTGACCGGCATGGGCGACAACGTGATCGCCACGCAGGAGCTCTATCGCTACGAGGCCTACACCACGCCCGACGGCGAGGACAAGGACAACTGGGTGAGCCTGGGCATCAATCCCCATACGCCCAAGCTCGCGCGCGTGCGCGACGAAGTGCGCGGCATCACGGCGGCGCCGCCCGACGAGCCCGAAACGGGCGGTGGCGGCTTCTGGAGCCGGAGACGCTGATGAACGCGTTGCTGCTCGGGTCCCTCTCGCTGTTGTTGCTGGCCGGCGCACTCATCGTGCTGCTGCGTGCCAGCGCGGGTGCCCGACGCAGCGCCACGTCGGCCTATCTCGATGCGCGTCTGGATCAGGGTAAGGGCGCCACCGCGACCGCGGCGAGCGCCGTGCTGATGCAGCCGATCCGGCGCGGCGGCAATGCCTGGTCGCGCCTGTTGCTGCTGGCGGGCGAGCCCTCGAGCCAACGCATTTATTTCGTGCTGCTGGCGCCGCCGCTCCTGCTCGCGCTGGTCGCGCTCGTGGCGGGCGGTCCGGCTGCCGCGCTGGCCTGCTTCGCGCTGGTGCTGCTGCTGGGCTACTTCCGCCTGTGGCACAAGGCCGATAAGCGCAAGCGCCGCATGGTGGCGCAGCTGCCCGAGTTTCTCGAGGCGGCCGTGCGCCTGATCGTGATCGGCAACAGTGTGAGCTCGGCGTTTCAGTCGGCCACGCGCTCGGTCGACCAGCCGCTGCTGGAAGTGGTGCAGCGGGCCGACGCGCTGGCGCGCTCGGGCAAGGAACTCGACGTGGCGCTGGCGCAGGTGGCGCGCCAGTATGGCCTGCAGGAGCTCTCGCTGGTGTCCGCGGTGATCTCGCTGGCGCTGCGCTTCGGCGGGCGCAGCGATCAGGTGCTCGAGCGCATGGCGGGCTTCATGCGGGATCTGGAAGCGGCCCGCGACGAACTCACGGCGCTGTCGGCCGAGATCCGCCTGTCGGCCTGGGTGCTGGCGTTGTTGCCGGTGGGGGTGTCGCTCTTCATCATCATGTTCAACAACGACCTGTTCATGAACATGTGGAACGATCCCCTGGGCTTTCGCATGCTGGTCGTCGCGGCCGGCCTGCAGATCTGCGGATCGTTCTGGCTGTATCGCATGGCGCGCGGGGTATAGACGGCCATGGCGATGATGCTCAACGATCCCGTCGCCCGCTGGCTGCTCGTCGGCGCCATCGTTGCGCTGATGGTGGGCTGCCTGATCGTGGGCGCCGCGCTGATGGCGCGCGTGGGGCGGCAGGGGCGCAATCTGCGCACCGTCGAACGCGCGCTGGCCGCGCGGGAAGGGCGCGCGCTGCCCGTCGAGGAGGCGCCACGCACGCCCCGGGCGCACATCGAGGCCGTGACGCACGCGGCGAGCGATGCGGGCCTGCGCATGGGCGCGGGGCGCCTGGGCGACTCCCTGCTGGCCGACGAAGACCGGCGGCTGGTCGAGGCCTGCGGTTTCGCGGACGTGGCGCGCGCGCGCGGGCTCTTCATTGCCTCGCGCGTGTTTCTGGTGCTGGCGCTGCCGCTGTCGCTCTGGATGCTCGCCGATGCGCGCTGGCCCGACATGGGCTGGGCTGGCATCTCCGCCCTCATGTTCTTCGGCTTCGCGCTGGGGTGGATGGGGCCCAAATGGTGGTTGATGCGCCGCTGGTCGCAGCGCCGCCGCCAGGCCGGCCAGGAGCTGCCACTGTTGATCGACCTGATGCGGCTGCTGCAGGGGGTGGGCCTCTCGCTGGATCAGAGCATTCACGTGCTGGTGCACGACTTTCGCGTGGCGATGCCGGTCATCGGCCAGGAGCTGCGCGTGGCTGCCGAGGCCCACACACGCGGCCGCACCCGCGAGCAGTCGCTCGCGCGCCTGGCCGAGGGTTATGACAACGACGACCTCACGGCGATCTGCCGGCTGATGGTCCAGATCGACAAGCACGGGGGCGCGGTCCAGGAACCGCTGGCGCGCTTTAGCGAGCGGGTGCGCGAAAAGCGCAAGCTCGACCTCAAGGCCAAGGTGGCGAAGATGACGGTGAAGATGACCGGCGTGATGGTGATGACGCTCTTGCCGGCGCTGCTCATCGTCACCGGCGGATCGGGTTTCATCGCCGTCATCCGAGGCCTGTCGCAGATTGGAGGAGGCAGTCCATGAAACAACATGACCGATTCGCGCCGTGGGCGCGCATCGCGATGGCGGCGGCGGCGCTGGGCGCGCTGACCGCCTGCCAGACATCGCGCGTCGAAACCGCGCAGCAGCTCATGCGCGATCAGCAGCGCGAACAGGCCCTGGCCCAGGAAAAGGCCGACGAATCGATGCGGCGCAATGCCGCGACGCCCCCCGAGGTCGCGCTCTCGCTGATCCGCGAGTCGCAGCGCGATGGCCGTTACTTCGCCTCGCTCGCGTACATCGATGCCTATCGGCAGTCGTATGGCGAAGGGGGCGAGGTGGCGGCATTGCGTGCCGACGCGCTGCGCATGACCGGCCAGCCCGCGGCCGCCGAACAGGCGTACCGCGCGCTGCTGAATGGCGATCAGGCCGCGCGGGGCTGGCATGGGCTGGGCCTGCTCGCCGGTGCACAGAACAACTTCGAGGATGCGGCCGACAAACTGGGCCGGGCGGCGCGGATGCGCCCCACCGATCCGCAATATCTGGGTGACCTCGGCTATGCGTTGTTGCGCGCGGGCGATCCCGCCGCCGCGCGCGTGCCGCTGGGTCAGGCCGCCGAGCTCGACCCGGGCAATGCCCGCATCATCGGCAATCTCGCGCTGCTGTTGCTGGTGAGCGGCGATGCGCTCGCGGCGCATCAGGTGATGGACCAGGCCGGATTGTCCGAGCCGGCGCGCGAGCGTGTCGTACAGCTCGCCGACGAGGTCCGGCAGGCGCAACGCCAGAGCGCCGTCGCGCCGCCGCAGGCCATCGCGGCCGTGTCTATGGTGCCGGGCCGCGACAGGCCGGGCCGTGAGATGGCGGGTGGCGACGGGCCGGGCCGCGACAGGCCGGGTGGCGATGCGACGCGGGCCGATGCGGCCCGGGCCGACGCGGCGCGCCCGTCCGTGCGGCAGGTGGATGCCAGCGGCCGCGCGGTCGCCGATGCGTCCTCTCCCGCCGCCAGCCCGGTCTCCGCCGCCATGCCCATGCCGGTCCTGCAACGGCCGCTGCTCGACCGGATGGGCAATCCCGCCGCGGGCGCGGCCACCCCCTGACCTGAACGCATCGTGAGGCCTCTCATGCATCGATCTCCGCTTTCCCTGGCCGCCGTGCTTGCGAGCGTGCTGATCTGCGGCCCGGCCGCGGCGCAGCTGCGTGCACCGCTCACGCCGCCTGCGCCCCCCGCGGCCTCGGCCGCCACGCCGGTGGCTCAGGCCACGCCTGTTCCTGCGGGAAGCGGTGCCGCGGCGGCTGGTGCCGCGACACCCGGGGCCGCGACCCCCGGGGCCGTGACGCCGGTCCCGCCGCCTCCGGCCGACGCCAGTGCCGCCGTGCGCCAGGTGCCGTCGCAACCGGCGGCCGCCGCCGCGGCATCGGCCGCCGCGGCATCGGCCGCCGCTCCCGCCGCGCGCGCCGGCGCGGACGATCTGGACCGGCCCGGCGCCGTGACCCGTGCCCTGATGGCCGCGCAGGCCGACGGCCGGCGTGCCGGACCGGGCCTGCCGCTGCAGGGGCCGGTCGCCAGCGCGGCCTGGCAGCGCTATATCCAGAGCTTCGAGCAGCCGCTGCCGCAGTGGTTCGGCACGCGCATCGAGAACAAGTCCGGCTCGGGGGGCGGCGGCTGAGCCCGCCCGCGCCATCATGGGACCGCGCCGCTTCCGCACGCCGGCCGCCGGGCAGCAGGGTTCGATCCTGATGCCCGCGGCCCTCGTCATCCTGATCGGGCTGGTGCTGTTGGGCGGCGCGCAGCTCGGCTACTTCTATTACATGAAGCGCGAGCTGCAGAAGGCCGCGGACCTCGCCGCGCTCACCGCCGCGCAATTGCTGGGGGCGGGCGCGCAGGCCAATTGCACGGCCGCCTCGGCCGCCGCGAACGCCAACGCGCGCGCCAACCTGGGCGCGCATGCACAGACCACCAACGTCGCCAGCACCTGCCACCGCTGGGACAGCAGCAACGCCTCGCTCGCACCGCGATTCATCCGGCCGATCGCGGCCGGAGAGCGCTACAACGCGGTACGCGTGGCGCTATCGATGCCGGCGCCTGCGCTGGTGCCTTACCTGGGCGGCACCACGATTTCGGTCGAGGCGATCGGCGCGCGGCCCGGCGAGCCCGTCGCGGCCTTTTCCGTCGGCACCAAGCTGATCGCGGCCAAGCCCGGCGTGCTGACCAATCTGCTCAGCCAGGTCGGCCTCAATCTCAGCGGCACCTCGCTGGCCGGTTACGACAGCGGGCTGGCCAACGTGAAGATCACGCCTGCCGGGCTGCTGCAGGCGCTCGGCATTCCGGTGCCCGCCAATATCTCGCTGGCCGATTTCAATCAGCTGCTCGCCGCCAACACCCGGCCGCTGGGCGACGTGCTGAACGCGGTCGTCACCGTCGCGGGCCGCAATGAGCTGGTGGCGGCCAACGTGGGCCTGTTGCAGGCCATACAGACCAAGCTCGGGGTGTCCAACCTGCAGGTCAAGCTGGGCTCCACCACGCCCGGCCGCAACGGCGCGCTCTTCGCCAACATCACCTCGGGTGACGCCAGCTCCGCGCTCAATCTCGAGCTCGATGCGCTGCAGGTGCTGTCCACCGCGATCGGGGTGGGCACCGGCGGCCATGCCGTGCAGGGCGGCACCGCCGTGAGCCTGGGCGGGCTGGTCACCGTGACGCCGCGCTTCAGCGTGATCGAGCCGCCCTCGATCGCCATCGGCGGCGTGGGCACCACCGCCTATTCGGCGCAGGTGCGGGTGTACGCGCCGATCCAGATTTCCACTGCGTCGCTGCCACCTCCGATCAGCTCGCTGCTCAAGGTCTCGATCGACCTGCCGATCACCCTGGATCTGGTGGACGGCCATGGCACGCTGACCCAGCTTTGTCAGCGCCGTGACGCGGCGAATCGCGATCTGGCCAACATCGCGGTCACCTCGTCCATCCTCAAGCTGTGCGTCGGCGGTCCGCCGCCGGGTGCGCCGGCCAACTGGCCGTTCTCGACCAGCGCGAGCTGCGAGCAGGGCCTTCAGCCCAAAAAGCTGCTGAGCGTGGCGCTGCTCGGTGCCGAGCTCGCGTCGGTGCAGCCGAATCCGCCGCTGGTGATCAACGCGCTGCCGGCCAACGGCGCCGCCGATTTCTACGTCGGGCAGACGCAATCGGTGCCGGCCACCGACAATCCGCTCCTGCTCGGGACGACCGTGAAGAACGTCACCGATGCCTTGCTCGGCGCCTTGCTCGGCAATTCGCTGCAGGCGGGCGGGAATCTGCCGGGGGGCACCCGGACCCAGGTCATCGACAAGCTGGCGCAGGAGCTCTGGAACGGCACCGCCACGGCCGCCTGCACCGATGCGATCACGGCGCAGCAGAACGCGACCGGCTTCGGCTGCCGCAGCTCGCGCACGCAGGCCGCACTCAACCAGATCAAAGACGCCCCGACCAATCTCAGCGGCTTTCTCACCGGCCTGCCCAACACCACGGCCAATCTGCTGACCAGCCTCGTGACCCTGAACGTCAGCGGTCTGCTGGGCAGTGTCGGGGGGCTGGTCAACAACCTGGTCGGCACCGTGGTCAAAACGCTGGGCGATGTGGTCGGCGCCTTGTTGCCGACCAATCAATGCACCACGCGCATTCTGGGCATCCCGATCGGCGGGACGGTCGCGGGCTGCATGCAGCAGATCAGCAATACGCTGGCCGCCACGCCCACCGCCGGCGGCCCGCCCAACGTCGTGCTGGGCCTGGTCGGCTTCCTGCTCGAGATGCTGCGGCCCACGCTGGATCAGATCGGTACGGGGCTGCTCAAGCCGCTGATCGAGAACGTGATCGGTCTGCGCGTGGGCCAGACCGACGTGCATTTGATGTCGATGGATTGTGATGGAACGGGAGTCCAGCTTGTCTACTGATCGCCGGAGCCGCTCATGAGCGAAACCCTGCTCAACGATGGCCTCGACCTGTACGTCTGGGAAGGCACCTCGGATATCGCCGCGCGGGCCGAGCGCGCGCTCGCGGGTTACGACGCGACGCTGATCCGCGCCGAGGCCGGTCTTACGTTCGCGGCCGACCGGGACCGCGCGCGTCCGGCCGTGGCGCTGGTGTCGGTCACGATGATGGGCGATGCGCGCTTCGCCGGCTTCGACTGGCTGGCCGCGCAGGGCATCCCCGTGATCTGGGTGGCCGGCGAAGTGCGCAGCCACGACCCGCGCTTCTACCCGCCCGAATATTCCTACACGCTGCCCCTGGGCTTCACGGGCGCCGAGCTGCGGCGGCTGCTGTTCCGCGTGGCCGGCATTTCGCAGAAGGCCAACGAGCCCGAGGCGCCCGCGGCGCCCGCCCTGGTCGCGGTGTCGCCGGTGATGCGCGACCTGCTCGACGAAGCCCGCATGTTCGCCGACGTGCGCGCCAACGTGCTGGTGCATGGCGAGACGGGCGTCGGCAAAGAACGCGTGGCCCGGCTGCTGCACGATGACGCCTCCTGGTCGGACGGGCCGTTCGTGGCCGTGAACTGCGGCGCCATTCCCGAGGGTCTGTTCGAGGCGCATTTCTTCGGCCATGCCAAAGGCGCCTTTACCGGCGCGGTGGGCGCGCACAAAGGCTATTTCGAGCAGGCCCATGGCGGCACGCTCTTTCTGGATGAAATCGGCGATCTTCCGCTTTATCAGCAGGTGAAGCTGCTGCGCGTGCTCGAGCAGAGCACGGTCACGCGGCTGGGCTCGTCCACCGAGATTCCGGTGTCGTTCCGGCTGGTGGCGGCCACCAACAAGGATCTGCGCACGCTGGTGGCGGAAGGCGATTTTCGCGCCGACCTGTACTACCGGCTCGCCGTGATCGAGCTGCGCATTCCCAGCCTCGAAGAGCGCGGCCCCGCCGAGAAGCGCGCGATTTTCCAGGCGCTGCTGCAACGTCATGGCGTGTCCGAACACGACGAAGTGCCGCCCTGGCTGCTGCAACGAATCGAGCAGATGCAGTTCGCGGGCAACGTGCGCGAACTCTCCAATCTGGCCGAGCGGGTGGCCATCATCCGCCGTCAGTTGCGTGGCTGGGATCCGGCGCGCATCGAACTCGTGCTCAACCGGCACGCGCGCCAGATGCCGCCTGCGCCCGCCACGCCACGCGCCACGCCGGAGGCGCCGCCCGCCGCGGCGCAGGCCGCGCCGGTCTACAGCCCCGCCGAACGCAGCGAACGCGAACGCGTGCTGGCCGCGCTCGAGGCCAACGGCTGGCGCCGCCAGGACACCGCGCACGCGCTGGGCATCAGCCGCAAGGTGCTGTGGGAAAAGATGCGCAAATTCCGGCTCGGCGAAACCCAGGGCGAGCCGGTGGACGGCATGGCCGACTTCTGAGGCCGGCGGCGCGCGTAAATGCGGGAATAACCCAGGAAAACCCGTGGCATTTGGGTGCGATAATTCGCAATCTGTTGCTATAGTTCCGAACTTACTGCCTAGGGGTAGGGGATAAAAAAGTGGAAATCCAACACAGGGGTGCAGGTATGCGCCTGATGCTCGCTGGCCTGTTCATCACGGGTCTGGCCGGTTGCGCCAGCACTCAGCCGGCCCCCGAGCGCCCCGCTGTCCAGCAGGTCGAAAACAAAGACGCGGCCAACACGCCCGTCACGCCTCCGGCGCCGGCACCGGCACCCGCGCCGGCGGCCCCCACGCCGCCTCGCGCCAGTTCCACGGCTACCGAGCTGCAGGGCATGATCCAGAGCCGTCAGGTCTCCGAGCTGCGCACCAGCTATAACGGCAACTACGGCGCCAGCCTGTTGTTCCGCCCCGACGAGCTCACCTATTACGTCGCGCTGTTCCAGCAAAAGGATTTCTGGCAGGTCTACAAGACCAAGTCCGCGCAGCAGGCCGAAGCGGTGTATCGCAGCTTCGTCGCCCGCTCCGCCGATCTGGCCGAGGTCGACATCCGCCGCATCCGCATGCAGGCCGACTACACCCAGGCCGAAGCTCAGCTCGCCGCGCGCAACGCCGAGCTCGCCTCGCTGCAGGCCGATCGCCAGCAGCGTCAGCAGCAGGAGCAGCTGGTCGCCGAGCGTCAGGCACAGGCACGCCAGGAAGCCCAGGCCCTGGCCGACCAGAACAAAGACGTCCGCGAGCAGTTGCGTGCGTTGCAGCGTCAGATCGACGCGCTGCAGGCCGAGCAGGCCCGTCTCTCCGCGCCCAAGGCGCGCGCACCGAAGTAACATGACCCGGGCGGTGGGGGCTTTGCCACCCGCCGCTCCTCCCGCCGCGATCCACGCGCGGGCAACGCGCTACGGCGCGCCTCGGCTGGCGCGTCCGGCCTGGCCCGACCACGGGCCCTCCTCATCATGGCTTTCAAAGTTTTTGACCTCGAATGCGACCGCGGCCACCTGTTCGAAGGCTGGTTCGCCTCGCATGACGACTACGACGCGCAACAGGCGCGCGGCCTCGTGGCCTGCCCGGTCTGCGACTCGCGCGGCATCGTCAAGCGCCTGTCGGCACCGCGCCTGAACGTCGCGCATCTGCGCGGCGCGGCGCCCGCGCCCGCCGCCGCGCCGTCGCGGCCCGGCGCACCGCCGCTGCCTCCCGAACTGGCCAAGCTGCAGGCCGAAGTGCTGCGCCAGGTGCGGCAATGGGTGCGCAACACCGAAGACGTGGGCCCGGGCTTCGCCGCCGAGGCCCGCCGCATCCACGACGGCGAGGCCGATGACCGGCCCATTCGCGGCACGGCCACGGCCGACGAACGCGCGGAGCTGGCCGAGGAAGGCATTGCGGTCATGACCGTTCCGACCTTTCTCGACGACGACCAGCTGCAATAAGCGCCGCGGCCCCGCCGCCTCACCCGAGCCGTTGCGAGACACCAAAGAAAAAGCCCGCACTGCCGTAAGGCAGGGCGGGCTTTTTCGCCGCGAATGCGGCAGCCGGATCAGTTGACGCGGCTGCGGTATTCGTTGGTGCGGGTGTCGATTTCGATCTTGTCGCCGATGGCGCAGAACAGCGGCACGCTGAGTTCGTAGCCGGTGTTGATCTTGGCGGGCTTGAGCACCTTGCCCGAGGTGTCGCCACGGACGGCGGGCTCGGTGTAGGTGATTTCGCGAACCAGGATGGTGGGCAGTTCGACCGAGATGGCGCGGCCGTCGTAGAACACCACTTCAACGGGCATATCTTGCTCGAGGTAGTTCAGGGCGTCGCCCATGCTCTCGGCTTCGATTTCGTACTGGTTGTACTCGGTGTCCATGAACACGTACATCGGATCGCCGAAGTACGAGTAGGTGCACTCTTTGCGCTCGAGCATGACCACGTCGAACTTTTCGTCGGCCTTGTACACGGACTCGCTGGCCGAGGCCGTCAGCAGGTTCTTGAACTTCAGCTTGACGACGGCGGCGTTACGGCCGGACTTGTTGTATTCGGTCTTCTGGACCACGAGGGGATCCTTGCCGACCATGACCACGTTGCCGACTCGCAATTCCTGAGCGGTTTTCATCGATTAAAACTCCGGGGGTGATATGGCGCACTCGCCGTGCTAGCGCGCAATCGGTTCGGCTGCCAGGTAGGCTGGCCGTACACCGCATGCGTGCCCCGGGAGGCTGTCAGTGAGTCTGTTGCGCCCGGCATGCCCGGTTTGATCACCAGGATGGACGCCGCAGAAAACTGTCTATTCTAGCGCGTCTTGCTTAGATCAGTACAGAAATCGGCCAGTGTGTCCCCCAAATCGGGGAGCGCGGCCTGCGCTTTGTCCCACTCCCGGGCCGTGTTTTCCCAGGCCTGCCAGGGGCCATCGGCCAGTGCCGCGCCGGCGAGCGTGGCCACGTCGGTGGCGGCGGCAGCATTCCAGGCCTGCATCAACGCCCGCGCGGGCGCCGGCAGATCGTAGCGCGCGAGCCACGCGTCGAGCTTGGTCAGGTGCACCGCGTCTTGCTGCGGATAGATCTGCCACAGAAATGGCCGGCCCGCCCAGGCCGCCCGCACGAACGAATCCTCGCCGCGCACCAGATTGAGATCGGCCAGCCACAGCAGCCGGTCGAAATCGGGTTGAGGCACGAAGGGCACGCGCACGATGTCCAGGCCGGAAAGCGCGACGCCGTCCAGCGCGGGCGCCACGCCCTGCGGCACGAGCAGGATCGCGCCTTCGGGCAGCGCCGCCAGCCCCCGGGCCAGGTCGGCGGCCGGGGCCTGCGGATAGCAGAACAGCGTGGCCAGACGCGCCCCGGCATGACGGCGCGCGATCACGGATTCGGGCACGCCGAGGCGCCGCAGAAACTCGTCCTGGGCCGGGCGATCGGCCTGCCACGCGTCGCGCGCGGCGCTCAGGCCCGGCTCGCGGATGAGCCCGCCGGTGGCCGCCGTAAAGCCCGGAAAGAAGAAGTGCTTCACCAGTCCGCTGGGTTGCTGCGAGGGCAGGCCGTGGCAGCTCTCGACCCAGGCCTCGGCGCTGAGGTATTCGAGATTGATCCACAGGGGGTGCGTGGCGCGCATGGCGGCGATGAACTCGGCGGGCGGATCGCAGGCAAACGCCTCGATCACCACATCGCCGGGGTCGAGCTCGGTCAAGGGCTCGCGCCAGTGGCGCACCGCGATGTTCTGCAGTGTCTGGGTCGCGAGCGCCGGCTGCACGCCGGGCTCGATCCGGGCGAACGCATCGAGGTCGTCGACCCACAGCCGCACCTGCCAGCCCCGGCCGTGGGCGAGGCGGCGCGCCAGGCGCCAGCACACGCCGATGTCGCCGTAGTTGTCGACGACACGGCAGAAGATGTCGGCGCGCATCGCTGCGCTCAGTGAAACTGCGTGGGCGCCGTCTCGGCGTCTTCGGGCAGCTCGGCGTGGACGAGTTCGCCGAGCGGATTCGGGAAGTGCGGCGCGCCGCAGTCTTCGCAGTACTCGGGCGGCAGCACGCCGGGAATGCGGCGCACGTCGCTCACGCCATACTCCTTGAGCAGCGCCGCGATCTGGTCCATCGCGTCCGGCACGCCTTCGTCTTCTTCGCCGGGGGCGGGCTCGTCTTCGCGGCCGTACACGGGCCAGACGCAGCCGTAGTAGACGTCGTTGCTGTTGCGTGCCGTGAAGCCGACGCGGTACTCATCGATCTGCGCTTCGCCGCAACCCGCGATCACCGCGCGCAGTTGCGAGGGTTCCAGGTTGACCGCGCTCTCGAGCCAGCTCACCGCCGCGCGCAGCGACAGGGGCCGCACACGGCGGTCGGCTTCGCGGTTGCTCACGTAGTAGGCGTCGGGCAGCAACAGGTCGAGCCCGCAGCCAGGCAGCAGCGTGGCGAAGGTGGGCTGGGCCTGCTCGACCCACTGCGCCAGACACGCCTCGCGCGTGTTGCCCGGCTCGTCGAAGTGTTCTTGCCAGCGGAAGAAGGCGCCGTGCTCGGGCACGGCCACGGCCGCCACCACGTAGCGCGTGTCGGCCAGCATATTGGCCGTCTCGACGGCGGTATTGATCACCGGCTTGGCGGTCTCGGCGCCGAGCGCGTGCGAGCCCAGGCGTTGCAGCCATTGCCAGGTTTCGGAGAAGGTGCGCGGCATCTGATCGATGCTGACCAGATGGGGCAGCAGCGCGACCCGCGCATTGCTGGCCAGCACGTGGCCGTGCAACTGCGCCAGCAGCGCTTCCTGCGCCGACGCGGAGATCGGGCCGGTAGGAATGGTGTAGCGGGTCCAGGCGGCGATCGGCGCGACCAGCAGCATGACGTCGTGCCGTACGCCGTTTTTCTCGATCGCCGTGGACTCGGACAGGGTTTCGGCCTGTTCGATCAGCACCTCGTAGGCACCGATGTCGTGCTGCGCCAGATGATCGAGCGCGGCCTCGAGCGGCGCGTCGTTGCCCGCGCGCAGCAGCTTGGGCACGGCGTTGGCCAGCTGTGCCTCCCAAAACAGGTCTTCGACACGGCTGCCGGAACGGTTGAGCGCTTGCGCCAGGGCGACCAGGCGCGTGGCATCGCGATTCAGGCGGGAGGGGGTCTGGCTGCGGGAACGGGCCATTGAGTTCGTAGGTACTGGATGCGTAACAGCGTAGTTTAACGCCCCGGCGCGCCGATGCACTCCGGCCTGTTGCTCGATCTGCAACAGCCTATGCCGCCGCGCGGGGTTTATTGCTCGTTTCAATATCGGCAGAATCGGGTCATTGGATCTACAGGAAGACGCGCCATGCTTTGGCCCACCTTATTCGTTTCGCACGGCTCGCCCATGCTGGCCGTGGAGCCCGGCCAGACCGGCCACGCGTTGGCCGACTGGAGCGCCGGCCTCGCGGCGCGGCCGCGCGGCATTCTCGTGGTGTCGCCGCACTGGATGGGACAGGGGCTCGCGGTGTCCACGCGCGATCGCCAGGTCGCCTGGCACGACTTCGGCGGGTTTCCGCCCGAGCTCTACCATCTGCAATACGGCGCGCCCGGCTCGCCGGCGCTGGCCGAGCGGGTGCGCGCGCTGCTGGCCGAGGCCGGCATCGCCGCCGACAACGACCCGCGCCGGCCGCTGGATCATGGCGCCTGGGTCCCGCTGCGCTACCTCTATCCCGACGCCGACGTGCCGGTGGTGCAGCTCTCGCTCGACATGAGCCGCGACGCGCGCGGCCAGTACGCGCTCGGTCAGGCGCTGGCGCCCTTGCGTGACGAGGGCATTCTGATCATCGGCTCCGGTTCGCTCACGCACAATCTGCGCGACGTGCGGATGCCGCAGATGGCGCCGGCGCATGCCTACGTCCCTGCGTTCCAGAGCTGGTATGCCGACCGGCTGGCGCGGCGCGACCTGCCCGCGCTGTTCGACTGGCAGAGCCAGGCGCCGGGCGCGCACCAGGCGCATCCGCACGACGAGCACCTGATGCCGCTCTACGTGGCGCTCGGGGCGGGCGACACGCCGGCCGACGCGGCCTGTGCGCCGCGCCGCCTGACCGACGAGGTCAGTTATGCCGCGCTCGCGATGGACGCGTACCAGTTCGGCGCCGCACCCCAGGCCTGAGCGCGCAATAGTGGCTCACTGAGGCGGCACACCGAGACTACCGACCCAGGCCGCCCGCCGAGGCTGCCCACCGAGGCAAGAAAAAACCCGCGCGGCCGGCAGGCCACGCGGGTTCTCTCGTCGGGCTTGCTTGCCGGGATCAGGCGGCGAGCAGCTGACGCAGCACGAAGGGTAGGATGCCGCCGTGGAGGTAGTAATCCACCTCGATCGGCGTATCGATGCGCAGCAGCACCGTCACGTCCTGCGAGGTGCCGTCCTTGCGGTGGATCGTCAGCGTGACGTCCTGCATCGGCTTGATGCCGTGTTCCAGGCCCGAGATATCGTAGGTTTCTTCACCGGTGATCCCCAGGGTCTGCACGCTGTCATCGCCCTTGAACTGCAGCGGCAGCACGCCCATGCCCACCAGGTTGCTACGGTGGATGCGTTCGAAGCTGCGCGTGATCACGGCCTTCACCCCCAGCAGCTGGGTGCCCTTGGCGGCCCAGTCGCGCGAGGAGCCCGTGCCGTATTCCTCGCCGCCGAACACGACCGACGGGGTGCCTTCGGCCACATACTTCATGGCCGCGTCGTAGATCGACATCTGTTCGCCGGTGGGCTGGAACAGCGTCTCGCCGCCTTCGAAGCGGCTGCCGTCCGGACGCGGGGGAATCATCAGGTTCTTGATGCGCACGTTGGCGAAGGTGCCGCGCATCATGATCTCGTGATTGCCGCGGCGCGAGCCGTAGCTGTTGAAGTCGGCCTTCATCACGCCGTTTTCCTTGAGCCACTTGCCGGCGGGCGAGGTTTCCTTGATCGAGCCCGCGGGCGAGATGTGGTCGGTGGTGACCGAGTCGCCGAACACGCCCAGCGCGCGCGCGCCCTTCACGACGGGAATCGTGCCCGGGGTCATGCCGAAGTCGTCGAAGAACGGCGGCTCGGCGATGTAGGTGGAGTCGGGCCAGTTGTAGGTTTCGCCGGCCACGCCCTTGATGTTTTCCCAGAGCTTGCCCGGGTTGGTCTTGACCTGGCTGTAGTTGGCCTTGAAGGCGTCGGGGTTCATGGCGAACTTGACCAGCGCGTCGATCTCTTCGTTCGACGGCCAGATATCGCCGAGCCACACGTCGCCGTTCTTGCCCTTGCCCACCGGTTCGGTCATGAGGTCACGGGTAACCGTGCCGGCCAGCGCGTACGCCACGACCAGCGGGGGCGAGGCCAGGAAGTTGGCCTTGATGTTCGGGTGGATGCGCGCCTCGAAGTTGCGGTTGCCCGACAGCACGGCCGAGCACACCAGGTCGTTGTTCACGATCGCCTCGTTCAGGTCGGGCGTGAGGTCGCCGGCGTTGCCGATGCAGGTGGTGCAGCCGTAGGCGGCCACGTCGAAGCCGAGCTTCTCGAGGTAGGGCAGGAGGCCCGTCTTGGTCAGGTATTCGGTCACCACGCGCGAGCCGGGGGCGAGCGAAGTCTTGATGTGCTTGGGCACCTTCAGACCGGCTTCGACCGCCTTCTTGGCCAGCAGGCCCGCCGCCAGCAGCACGCTGGGGTTGGACGTGTTGGTGCACGACGTGATGGCGGCGATCAGGATGTCGCCGTTCTTGATGCGCGTCCCGGCGCTGGTGGTGAACACCTCGTTCAGCTTCTCGGCCGGCTGGTTGAAGCCGTTCTCGGAGGTCGGCTTGGAATACAGGTCGATGAAGGTGTTCTTGACGTTACCGATCTCGATGCGGTCTTGCGGACGCTTCGGGCCAGCCAGCGACGGCGCCACGGTGCCGAGGTCGAGCGTGAGCAGCTTGGTGTAGTTGATGTCGCGTGCATCGGGCACGCCGAACATCTTCTGCGCCTTGAAATAGGCTTCGAACGCGGCGATCTCTTCGGGCGTGCGGCCGGTGCCTTCGAAGTAGTCGATGGTGCGCTCGTCGACCGGGAAGAAGCCCATGGTCGCGCCATACTCGGGCGCCATGTTGCCGATGGTGGCGCGGTCGGTCACGGACAGGCTCGCGGTGCCTTCGCCACAGAACTCGACGAACTTGCCCACGACCTTCTCACGGCGCAGCAGTTCGGTGATCGTGAGCACGAGGTCGGTGGCGGTCACGCCGCCGCGCAGTTGGCCCTTGAGCTCGACGCCCACGACGTCCGGGGTCAGGAAATACACCGGCTGGCCCAGCATGCCGGCCTCGGCTTCGATGCCGCCCACGCCCCAGCCCACCACGCCGATACCGTTG
This sequence comes from Bordetella genomosp. 5, assembly GCF_002261315.1. NCBI lineage: Bacteria > Pseudomonadati > Pseudomonadota > Betaproteobacteria > Burkholderiales > Alcaligenaceae > Bordetella > Bordetella genomosp. 5. The sequence goes on along the minus strand of NZ_NEVP01000011.1, from coordinate 26,579 downwards.
ATCATCGTGGTGTGGCTGTCGGTGCCCACCAGCGAATCGGGATAGTAGACCTCGTTCTTCTTGTCGAAGTGCACGCCGCGGGCCAGGTACTCGAGATTGACCTGGTGGACGATGCCGAAGCCCGGAGGCACCACGCCGAAGGTATCGAAGGCCTGCATGCCCCACTTCATGAACTGATAGCGTTCACGGTTGCGCTGGAATTCCAGCTTCATGTTGAGGTCGAGCGCGTTCTTCGTGCCGAAGTAATCGATCATCACCGAGTGGTCGACGACCAGATCGACCGGCACCAGCGGCTCGATGCTCTTGGGATTCTTGCCCATCTTGTCGGCCACCGACCGCATGGCGGCGATGTCGGCCAACAGCGGCACGCCGGTGAAATCCTGCAGGACCACGCGCGCGACCACGAAGGGAATCTCGTCTTCCCGGCGGGCGTTGGGCTGCCAGTTCGCCAACTGGCGCACGTGTTCTTCGGTGACCTTCTTGCCATCGCAATTGCGCAGCACCGATTCCAGCACGATGCGGATCGACACCGGCAGGCGCTGCACGTCGATGCCGAGCGATTGGCCCAGCGCCGGCAACGAGTAGAACTGACAGGGTTTCTTGCCAATCTTGAAGGTCTTGAGCGTGTCGAGCGTGTTGTGCGGCATGATGGACTCCATGGGGTTTGACCGCGAGAATCCGCCATTTTCTGGCGTTTCCCCGCGTTTGTCATCGACGTGCGGCCTGCGCAGCGGCGGATGTCTTATATCTTATATAAGACCTAAAGCCCGCGTCAAAGTTCCGGCGCGCGTGTCGTCAGGGCTACGCCCCCATTTGTACCAAGAATCTCTGACATCCGGCTTGTCCGGTTGCGGCAGGCAGGAAACGCGGCGTTCGAAATCCGTCATGCCACGCGCGCGCCACTCTGACTACGATGGGTCACACTCCTGACACATCGAGGTCCTCAGAATGGCCGAGCAACGCCTTGCGCACGAACTCCAGATTCCGTCCATGCAGGATCGCTGCACGCCGGCCGAGTGGCAGGCGCGCATCGATCTCGCGGCCTGCTATCGGCTGGTGGCGCATTACGGCATGTCCGACATGATCGCCAACCACATTTCCCTGCGCGTGCCGGGCGAGCAAGGGGCATTCCTGATCAATGCCTATGGCCTGCTGTACGAAGAAATCACGGCGTCCAGCCTCATCAAGATCGACCATGACGGCAACGTGCTGTCGGCGCCCGACTTCGGCGAACTGCGCTATGGCGTGAACAAGGCCGGTTTCGTCATTCACTCGGCGGTGCATCACGCGCGGCCGGAGGTCGATTGCGTGATCCACACGCACACCTGGGCCGGCATGGCGCTGTCGTCGCTCGAATGCGGGCTGCTCCCCATGACCCAGACCGCGCTGCGCTTTCTGCGCATCGGCTATCACGACTACGAGGGCGTGGTGCTCGACACGCGCGAGCAGGCCTCGCTGGTGGCCGATCTGGGGCAGGGCGAAGCGCTGATCCTGCGCAATCACGGTCTGCTCACGGTGGGCCGCACGATCGGCGAGGCCTTCAACTGGATGCACCGCCTCGAGGTTTCGTGCCGGGCCCAGCTCGCCGCCATGGCCTGCAACACGCCGATCACGGCGCTGTCGGCCGAGGTGCAGGAAGGCACCTGGAAGCAATACCAGCCGGGCACCCGCCGCCCCTACGGCCAGATGGAATGGCCCGCGCTGCTGCGCCTGGCCGACCGCCTGGATCCGTCCTATCGCACCTGAACGGCCGCGCGGCGCGGGCCTGCGCGCTCAGAAGAGCCAGCCGCCCCGCGTCAGCTCGCCTTCGCACTGGCGGTACTGTGCGCCGAACCGCTCGGCGCGCGCCTGCACCTGCTGCGACACGCGCATCAGCCAGGCCTTGCGTTCGTAGCTGCGATTGCGATAGCCGGTCCAGCCCTCGTGATAGTTGAGGTACTGGCCGTAGGCGTCCCATTTGGAGATGCCATTGATGCGCTGGGTCTTGCTCATGTACCAGCCCATGAAGTCCAGGGCATCGTCGAAGTTGCTGCGGCTCGACGTCCACCCGCCCGCGTCGCGCTTGTAATCGGCCCAGGTCTCGTCCTTGGCTTGCGCATAGCCGTACGCGCTGCTGACCCGGCCCCACGGAATGAAGCCGAGGAAGTAATAGCGCGGGGGCAGGGCGTCATGCTTGAAGCTCGACTCCTGATACATCATCGCGATCGGCACGTGGACCGGCGCGCCCCACTTCTTCTGCGCGCGCAAGGCGGCGCTGTGCCAATCGGGCTTCTCCCGGAAGATGGCGCAGATGTCCTCGGGATTGGCGGGCGGGGCGGTCGACGCGCACCCGGACAGGGCGAGCACCGCCACCAGCGTCGGCATACGGGCTCGCATGGCGTTCCTTGACGTGGTGTGGGGCAGGGGGACGCATCGCCGCGTCCCACCTGCATTCTACAAGCAGAGAAACCAATCGTTACGCCAGACGCGGGTCCGATAATTTATTGCGTCGTCGGGCCCCGAAACGTGGTTTCTGCCTTTCAGAGAGCGGTAAGCCGTGGTTTTGTTGCAACGGGCGCGGCTTTTTTTGGCCGTTACAAAAATGATAATGATTCCTGATCGCTAAAATGCGGGCTCGTCTCGCTGCGTGGCGAGCAATGCGGTCAGGGGCTTCGGGCTCATCACCGCGCAGTCACCGCAGCGATCGCGCGCCCGCCCCGGGCGCGGCACTTCGCAAAAAAAACAACGACGTGGCCCGTCCCGGTTGCCGCGTCCACGGGAATCTATCAAGCATGAGAAAACAGAATCTCGCGTGGCTGGCCGCCGTGCTGCCCTGGTATGTGGCGAGCGCGCTCGCCCAGACCGCCACGTCCGCACAGGACAGCACCGTCACGCTCGACACCGTCAAGGTCGAGGCGAGCGCCGACGCCTCCGCGGGCGGTCTGGCCGCCCCGTTCGCCGGCGGCCAGGTCGCCACCGGCTCGCGCGTGGGTATCCTCGGCACCCGCAGCAACCTCGAAACGCCGTTCTCGATCACGTCCTATACCAACGAGCTGATCCAGGACAAGCAGGCGCACGGCGTGGGCGATGTGCTGCAGAACGACCCGGGCGTGCGCGTGGCGCGCGGCTTCGGCAACTTCCAGGAGTCCTACTTCATCCGCGGCTTCATCCTGGGCTCGGACGACATCGCGTACAACGGCCTCTATGGCCTGCTGCCGCGCCAATACATCTCGACGCAGCTGTTCGAGCGCGTCGAAGTGCTGCGCGGCGCGTCGGCGTTCCTGACGGGCGCCGCGCCTGGCGGCGGCGGCATTGGTGGCGTGATCAACCTGGTGCCCAAGCGCGCGCCGAACGAGCCGCTCAATCGCTTCACCGTGGGCTACGGCACCGACAGCATGCTCGAGGCATCCGCCGACGTGGCGCGCCGCTTCGGTCCTGACGACAGCTTCGGCGTGCGCCTGAACGTCGCGCAGCGCGGCGGCGAAGGCGCCATCGATGACGAGCGCAGCCGCAACACGGCCGTGTTCCTGGGCCTGGACTGGCGCGGCGATCGCGCCCGCGTGTCGGCCGACATCGGCTACCAGGACAACCGCCTCAAGCGCACGCGTCCGAACGTCACGCTCGGCCCGGGCGTGACCTCGGTGCCCTCGGCCCCGGATGCACGCAAGAACTACGCACAGGACTGGACCTACTCCAACGAGCGCGACGTGTTCGGCTCGGTGCGCGGCGAATACGACTTCAACGACAACATCACCGGCTGGGCCGCCTATGGCATGCGCCACAGCAAGGAAGAAAACTCGCTGGCCAACGTGACCGTGACCAACGGCAGCACCGGCGACGGCAACTTCTACCGTTTCGACAACGCCCGCAAGGACACCGTCAACACCGGTGAGATCGGCCTGCGCGCCAAGGCCGTGACCGGCCCGGTCAAGCACGAGTTCGTCGTGTCGGCCTCGCACTTCGATCTGGAAAAGAAGAACGCCTATGTGATGGACTTCTCCAACCGGTTCCAGACCAACCTCTACGATCCGGTCAGCTATGGCAAGCCCACGCCGCTCGCCTCGGCGTTCCGCGGCAACGACATGGACGATCCCGCGAAGCAGGGCGTGACGCGCCTGACCAGCTACGCGCTGGGCGACACGCTGTCGTTCTGGGACGACCGTGTGATGGTGACGGCCGGCGTGCGTCACCAGCGGCTCTACACCCGTGAGTACGCCTACAACACCGGCGTGGGCGGCAACGCCTACGAAAAGAGCCGCAACTCGCCGGCCGCGGGCATCGTGTTCCGCGTGACGCCCGAGGTGTCGCTGTACGCGAACTACATCGAAGGCCTGGTCCAGGGCGACACCGCGCCGCTCACCAGCAACAGCGCGCCCGTCACCAACGGCGGCGAGATGCTGTCGCCGTACGTCTCCAAGCAGAAAGAAGTGGGCGTCAAGGTCGAGCGCGACGGTCTGGGCGGCGGCCTGGCGTTCTTCTCCACCGACAAGCCGCGTGCTTTCGTGAACGAGCAGAACACCTTCACGGCCTCGGGCAAGGATCGTCACCAAGGCATCGAACTCACCACCTACGGCGAAGTCACGCGCAGCGTGCGCGTGCTGGGCGGCCTGACCTGGCTCGATGCCAAGCAGCGCAACACCGGCAGCGACACCACCGACGGCAAGCGCGTGATCGGCGTGCCGGAATACCAGGCCAACCTCGGCGTCGAATGGGACATCCCCGGCGTGCAGGGCCTGACCGTCGACGGCCGCGTGGTCTACACCGGCTCGAGCTACGCGAATGCGGCCAACACGCTCAAGGTGCCCGGCTGGACGCGCTTCGACGCCGGCGTGCGCTACATGACCGACATCGGCGGTCATCTGGTGACCTGGCGCGCGCGTGTCGAGAACATCGCCAACCGCGACTACTGGTCGTCGGTCGGGGGTTATCCCGGCAACGGCTACCTGAATCTGGGCGGCCCCCGCACCTTCTCGCTGACGGCCTCGATGGAATTCTGATTCCGGCCTGATGCGTCAAAAGCCCCTCGCGCCTGTGCGTTGCGAGGGGCTTTTTCATTGCCGCCGGCCGAGCGCGCGGACCGTGCGCCCAAAACAAAGCCCCGCGGCTCGCACCGCGGGGCTTTGTCGCGTGGTGTGCCGGCCAGGCCGGCGCACGTTGCGGTCTTACACTTCGATCACGTCGGCCACATCCTTGTAGTCGGCGATCTTGTCGAAGTTCAGGTACTGATAGATCTGGTCGCCGCTCTTGGTGATGACGCCCATGTCGGCCATGTACTCGTCCTTGGTCGGGATGCGACCCAGACGCGAGCAGATGGCGGCCAGCTCGGCCGAACCCAGGTACACGTTGGTGTTCTTGCCCAGGCGGTTCGGGAAGTTGCGGGTGCTGGTCGACATCACGGTCGCGCCTTCGCGCACCTGGGCCTGGTTGCCCATGCACAGCGAGCAGCCCGGCATTTCGGTGCGGGCACCGGCCGTGCCGAACACGCCATAGTGGCCTTCTTCGGTCAGTTGCGCGGCGTCCATCTTGGTCGGCGGAGCGACCCACAGCTTGACGGGGATGTCGCGCTTGCCTTCGAGCAGCTTGGAGGCGGCACGGAAGTGACCGATGTTGGTCATGCAGCTGCCGATGAACACTTCGTCGATCTTCGCGCCGGCCACGTCCGACAGCGTCTTCACGTCGTCGGGGTCGTTCGGGCAGGCCACGATCGGCTCATGGATGTCGGCCAGATCGATCTCGATCACGGCGGCATACTCGGCGTCGGCGTCGGGCTGGAGCAGTTGCGGGGCGGCCAGCCAGGCTTCCATGGCCTTGATGCGGCGAGCCAGCGAGCGCTCGTCTTCGTAGCCGTTGGCGATCATCCACTTCAGCATCACGATGTTGCTGTTGATGTACTCGATGATCGGTTCTTTGTTCAGGTGCACCGTGCAACCGGCGGCCGAACGCTCGGCGGAAGCATCGGACAGCTCGAACGCCTGTTCGACCTTCAGGTCGGGCAGACCTTCGATTTCCAGAATGCGGCCCGAGAAGATGTTCTTCTTGCCTTGCTTGGCCACGGTCAGCATGTCTTGCTTGATCGCGTAGAGCGGGATGGCATTGACCAGGTCACGCAGGGTGACGCCGGGCTGCATCTTGCCCTTGAAGCGCACCAGCACCGATTCCGGCATGTCCAGCGGCATCACGCCGGTGGCGGCGGCGAAGGCCACCAGGCCCGAGCCGGCCGGGAACGAGATTCCGATCGGGAAGCGCGTGTGCGAGTCGCCGCCGGTGCCGACCGTGTCGGGCAGCAGCATGCGGTTGAGCCACGAGTGGATCACGCCATCGCCCGGGCGCAGCGAGATGCCGCCACGCGTGCTGATGAACTGCGGCAGCGTGTGGTGCGTCTTGACGTCGACGGGCTTGGGATAGGCGGCGGTGTGGCAGAACGACTGCATGACGAGGTCGGCCGAGAAGCCCAGGCAGGCCAGGTCCTTCAGCTCGTCGCGGGTCATGGGGCCGGTCGTGTCCTGGCTGCCGACCGAGGTCATCTTGGGTTCGCAGTAGGTACCCGGGCGGATGCCCTGGCCTGCCGGCAGGCCGCAGGCGCGGCCGACCATCTTCTGCGCCAGCGAGAAACCGCGGCCGCTGTCGACGGGGTTGTTGGGCAGGCGGAACAGGGTCGAGGGCGCCAGGCCGAGGGCCTCGCGCGCCTTGGCGGTCAGGCCGCGGCCGATGATCAGCGGAATGCGGCCACCGGCGCGCACTTCGTCGAACAGCACGTCCGACTTCACTTCGAATTCAGCGATGACTTCGCCGTTTTTCAGGGCCTTGCCATCGTACGGGCGCAGCTCGACCACGTCGCCCATCTCCATCTTGGAGACGTCGAGTTCGATCGGCAGGGCGCCGGCATCTTCCATGGTGTTGTAGAAGATGGGGGCGATCTTGCTGCCCAGGCACACGCCGCCGAAACGCTTGTTCGGCACGAAGGGGATGTCTTCGCCCGTGAACCAGAGCACCGAGTTGGTGGCCGATTTGCGCGACGAGCCCGTGCCGACCACGTCACCCACGTAGGCGACCAGGTGGCCCTTGTCCTTCAGCGACTCGATGAACTTGATCGGGCCGCGCTTGCCGTCTTCCTCCGGCTGGAACGCGGCGCCTTCACGCTTGTTCTTCAGCATCGCGAGCGCGTGCATCGGAATGTCGGGGCGGGTCGTGGCGTCGGGGGCGGGCGACAGATCGTCGGTGTTGGTCTCGCCAGGCACCTTGAAGACCGTGATGGTCAGGCTCTGCGGCACTTCGGGACGGCTGGTGAACCATTCGGCATCGGCCCAGCTCTGCATCACGGCGCGCGCGTTGGCGTTGCCCTTGTCGGCCTTGTCCTTCACGTCGTGGAAGGCGTCGAACATCAACAGGGTTTTTTTCAGGGCTTCGGCGGCAACCGTACCGACTTCGGCGTCGTCGAGCAGTTCGATCAGCGGGCCAATGTTGTAGCCGCCGAGCATGGTGCCCAGCAGTTCGGTCGCCTTGGCGCGGCTGATCAGTGCACACGATTCTTTACCCAGCGCGACGGCGGCCAGGTAGGAGGCCTTGACCTTGGCGGCATCGTCCACGCCAGCGGGCACGCGGTGCGTCAGCAGGTCGAGCAGGAATTGCTCTTCCCCGGCGGGCGGGCTCTTCAGCAATTCGATCAGATCAGCGGTTTGTTGAGCCGAGAGGGGCAGCGCGGGGATACCCAGCGCGGCGCGCTCGGCCACGTGTTTGCGATACGTTTCCAGCATGAGGAGCCTGCGTAAAGTCGGGTTGGAAGAAGGGTTTGTGGCAGCGATTGTAGAGGCAAGCGGCCCCGGCAAGCAAATGTCTTATATCTTATATAAGACCTGCGGCCCGGACGTGGCGGTCGCGCCACATTCTCATAGAGGAGGCCCGGGGCGTCAGCGGAATTCCGCCCGTACAATCGCAGCCCCGGCCCGGCCTCCCGCCGTGCCGGGCCGTCCCGACTTTCGCACGCCGCCCATGACTTATTTCCGCCGCACCGGTACGCCCGCCTTCCCGACCCGCCGACCGGCCGCCAAATCCGCCGCCCGATCGGCCGCCGCCCCGTTGAACGCGGCGCTGTCCGCGCTGGGCGGCCCCTTCTGGGTCGCCGACCTGGAAACCACCGGACTGTCGGCGGCGAGTTGCGAGATTCTCGAGTTCGCGGCGGTGGCCGTGTCCGCCGAGGGCCGTATCGAGCGCGAGTACTCCCAGGTCGTACGCATCGGTGGCCCGGTCCCGTCCTTCATCTCGCGCCTGACCGGCATTTCGCAGATCGAGGTGGATCGCGATGGCTTGCCCGTCATGCAGGCTTTCGACGAGTTCCTGAGTTTCATCGAGGGCGGTCCAGTGTTCTTTCACAACGCCTCGTTCGATACGCGCTTTCTGCGCGCCACGGCCGAGCGGCTGGGCCGTGCGTTCGACGCGCCGGTGCACTGCACCTTGCAGCTCGCGCGGCGCGCGTGGCCGGAGCTGCCCTCGCACAAGCTGGGCCTGCTGGCGGACCATATCGGGGCACGCGTGCCGACCCACCGGGCGCTGGCCGACGTCCACACCACGGTGGCCGTCGCGCTGGCGGCGCGTCAGCGGCTGGCGATTTAATTACCCGGAGGCATCATGTCCGACCTGCAAGCCATGCGAATTGCGGTGCGCCGTTTCACCGCCGAACGCGATTGGGAGCAATTCCATAGCCCCAAGAATCTCGCCATGGCGCTCGCCGGCGAGGCCGGTGAGCTCGTGGCCGAGTTCCAGTGGCTCACCGAAGCCGAATCCCGCGCGCTCACCGACGCGCAGCGCGCCGCGGTGATCGACGAGATCGCCGACGTGCAGCTGTATCTGGTCGCGCTGGCCGACAAACTCGGCGTCGATATTGCCGCGGCTGTCGAGCAGAAGATGGCCAAGAACGCCGTCAAGTATCCCGCCGGCGCCTTTCGCGGCAGCGCGCGCAAGTACGACGCCGACGCCTGACCCTTCGTGCTACCGTGAGTCACGACCGGCGGATGGCTTTACCGGCCCGTCGTCCGATGCCTTACCGCTTGCTGAACGCCGCGTCAGCGCGATCACCCGCGACTCGGTACACTCATTGCTCTTTGCGGCGACACTCGTTGCGCCCACAACTTCTTCCTCGAACACGACGCGCTCCGCAGGGTGTCTCGTGACCTCGCCATGCCCTTGAGTCATTTGTTCCTGGCCCTGTCCGTCGTGTTCATCTGGGGCACCAACTTCGTGGTCATCAAGTGGGGGCTGGCCGACTTTCCGCCCTTTCTGTACGCGGCGCTGCGCTTCTTCTTTTCGGCGCTGCCGTGGATCTTCGTGTTTCGCCGCCCCGCGGTGCCGTGGACCTCGCTCGCGGCGGTCGGCACGCTGCTGGGTGCGGGTCAGTTCGGGCTCCTGTATTGGGCCATGCAGCACGACATCACCCCCGGCCTCGCGTCGCTGGTGGTGCAATCGCAGGTGTTCTTCACCATCCTGATGGCAATGGTGCTCACGGGCGAGCGCCTGCGCTGGCTGCAGGGCGTGGCCCTGATCCTGGCGGTGGTGGGCTATGGCGTGGTGGCCTGGCACACGGGTGCCGATCCGGCTGCCGCCGTCACGCTCACCGGCCTGGCGCTGGTGCTGGCCGCGGCGTTCTGCTGGGCCTGCGCCAACACCATCGTGCGGCGCGCGGGCAAGGTCAACGCGGCGGCCTTCATGGCCTGGAGCAGTCTGTTCGCCATCATCCCCACCAGCCTCATCAGCCTGAGCGTCGAAGGGCCGCAGCAGATCGCGCAGGCGCTCCTGCATGCCAGCTGGGCGGGCTGGAGCACCGTGCTGTGGCAGGCCCTGGGCAATACCGTGTTTGGTTTCGGCGCCTGGAACTGGCTGCTGGCACGGCATCCGGCCGCCACGGTCGCGCCCACCGCGCTGCTCGTGCCGGTGTTCGGCATGCTGTCGTCCGCGCTGTTGCTCTCCGAAGCCCTGCAGGCATGGAAGCTCACGGCGGCCGCCCTGGTTCTGGGCGGGCTGGCGCTCAATCTGTATGCGGGCCGTCAACGCGTCAAGCCGGCGGGCCGCGCATGAGCCTCGCCGACCACATCCTGTTTCTCGTCTTCGTCGCGCTCGCCACCTACGCCCAGACCATGACGGGCTTTGCGTTCGGGCTCGTGCTGCTGGGGCTCGCGGGCCTGTTCGCGCTCGCGCCGCTGCCCGACGTGTCGAACACCGTCAGCATCCTCACGCTCATCAACGCCGTGGTGGCCATGGGGCGCAGCCGGCCGCAGGTCGACTGGAATCTGCTGCGCCCCGCGCTGCTGAGCAGCATGGTGGGCGTCACGTTCGGCGTGTTCGCGCTCGACTGGATCAGCGGCAGCATGACGATCGTGCTGCAGTGGCTGCTCGGTCTCACCATTCTGGCCTGTGCCATGTTGCTCGTGTTGCGCACCCAGCCGCTCGAACGGGTGTCCGGCCGTGGCTCCTTCGTTTTCTTCGGCACGATTTCCGGCGTGCTGGGCGGTCTCTTCTCGAGCGCGGGTCCGCCGATGGTGTATCACCTGTACCGCCAGCCCCTGCCGCTGGCCGTGATCCGCAACACCCTGCTTGTGCTGTTTTCCTTCAACGCGGTATTGCGGCTTTCCCTGGTGACCTGGCAGGGCACGCTCAAGGTCTCCACCTTGTGGTTGAGCCTGGAGGCGCTTCCGGTCGTGGTCGGGCTCACCTGGCTGGTGCGCCGTTACGCCTCGGCCGATTCGATGCGCGCGGTCAGGCGCATGGTGTTCGTCCTGCTGCTCGCCGCGGGATTCGGGCTTCTCGGCCCGGCCACCCTGCACCTTTGGACGATGCTGCGCTGATTGCCTGAGCCTAGCGGCGCAGACCTCGGTACCCAGCCAAAGATGTAGTCCCGCCCGCCGCGGCCTCATGCTTACAGCTGGCTGTCAGGTTTGGGCCCGCGCGCCGTTCCTCCTTCCGTGCGATCTCCGGTAGACCGAGTTCTCCGCCGAATGTCCCGGTAGCCCGTTTGCAGGATTCTTCGGATCCGCCGGGCCGCGCAATCTATGCCTCACCGGCACTCGACGCAACGGCTTCCCGCCAAAGCGAAGAGCACCGGGCCGGCCCGGACCGGTAGTCCGGAAAGCGCGGTCCGTCGCATCACGGACACCAGGGAGGCATCCAAATGAAGAAGCTCGCAACCATCGCAGTTCTGTCGTTCGCCGCGGCCGCGCCCGCTTTTGCCGGAGGAGGTTTCGGCGGTTCCATGGGAGCCTATCAAGGCTCCGTGGTCGGCTCGGTCGGCTCGATCTCGCAAGGCAATGCCGTGGCCTCCAGCCAGGTCATCGGCACCGGCCACTCGTACCAGAGCGCCCAGGCCAACACCGGCGGCACGGCCAGCATGTCCGGCGCCATCGGCCCCAGCGGCGCCAGCGTGTCGACGTCCACCCAGCAGTACTCGACCACGAAGACCTCGGGCTCCACGTGGGGCAACGCACCGGGCATGACGAACGGTTCGATCTCCAACGGCGCGGGCGCGTATGGCAACACCGATACCGGCGCTGCCGCGCAGGGCGCTTTCCAGATGGGCGCGATCGGCGGCTTCAGCAGCTTCGGCCGTCGCTAAGCCAACCGCTGATCCGTGCGGCCGCCGGCCGCACGGATCCAGGAGAACATCATGAAGACCATGATTCTCGCTCTATCCCTGGCGCTGGTTTCCAGTGGCGCCCTGGCGCAGACCAGTACCGCGTCGTCGAGCACGAGTGCATCGGCAGGCGTGACCGCAGCCGGCAATCAGCAGGGCGTGACGTTCAACAGCCGCAGCACGACGTCGGATTCCCTGCGTACCGTGCCGCCGGTGGCCGGTCAGGCCTTTTACGGCTCGTTCTCCACCGACAGCTGCATGGTGTCGGGCGGGGGCGGCGGGTCGGTCATGGGCTTCGGCATCAACCTCGCGGTGCCCGTGGAAGATTCCAACTGCAGCCTGCGCCGCAACTTCGAGCGCACGATGCAGGCGGCCGCCACCACGCGGGACCAGGACAAGTCGCGCAAGCTCGAGACCGCCGCCGTCGACATGCTGTGTCAGACGGACAAGGCCACGCGCGCGGCGCTGTCGGCGCAGGGGCTGTGCACCAACCTCGAAGCGGTCGCGGCCGCCGCGGTGGTGCCGCCCAACACGGCGTCGGCCGCACCGCCGCAGACGACGGCGTACGCCGTGCCGTCGCAGCGTCTGTCCATGGGCAACCCGGTATTGGCACCGCAATCGCCTCGACGTATTCCCGACACCGCGCGTGCGCGCATTGACGATCTGTTCACGCCGGGTTGAGCGCGATGTCTGCAGCCGGCACGCGGGCGGCCCGCCCGCGCCACCGGGATCGCGCTAAAAGAGGCGGGCCAAACGCAGCGTTCCACGCGCCTCCCTTTGCGGGGGCGTCTTTTTTTGAGCGCGCCGAGATAGAAGCGGCGCGAGCATCCCACCGAAGGCGCAGCCTGAGGGCCAACCCATCGCTCGACTTCGCGCGGCTCGACTCCAGCGCGGCTCAGCGTGGCTCGGGCGTACGCGGATCGGCGGCGGCCTGCGTGATGGGCGCCGGCGCGATCGACGGCTCGTCGCGCAGCAGCATCGTCGCTGGCGGCGCCATTTCGAGCTTGGCATCGGACAGGCGCTGCAGCACGTCGAACAGAATCGCGCTGCGCACGCCATACGCGAGGCGCGGCGAACTCACGTAGGCCGTGGCCTTGAACACCAGGTGGCCGGCGTCGAAGCCATCGAGGAATACGCTGGGCTCGGGGGCACTCAGGATATCTTGATGCGCACCGAAGGCGTCCAGCAGCAGCTGCTTGACCTGCTGGGGCGGCGTCGACAGCGGCATCGGCAGCTTGATCTGCACCAGGCCGAGCGGGTTCGCATGCGTGACGTTGCGCACGGTCTTGGTAATGAATTCCGAATTCGGCACGATCACCGTCGACCGATCCCCCATCTGGATCTCGGTCGCGCGCACATTGATGCGCAGGATGTCGCCTTCCACGCCGCCTAGCGACACCCAGTCTCCGACCTTGACCGGCCGTTCCGCCAGCAGGATCAGGCCCGATACGAAGTTCTGCACCACCGCTTGCAGGCCGAAACCGATACCGACCGACAGCGCACTGGCGATCCAGGCCACCCGTTCCAGACCGATGCCCAGCGCCGACAACGCCAGCGCCACGGCGATCACCACGCCCGCATAACCGAACAGCGTGGCGGCCGAAATCTGCATGCCGGGGTCGAGTTCGGTGCTCGGCAGGTAGCGGTTGGTCAGCCAGCGCTTGAGCAGGCGCACCGCGACCAGGCTGAGCGCCAGCACCAGCAGCGCCTGTACCAGCGCGCCCGGACGCAATTGCACCTCGCCGATCTGCAGGCCCCGGTGCAGCTGGTCGAACCGGTGCGCCAGGTCGGCCGGGCCTTCGCCGAACGGCGCGAGCAGCATCACCGCCGCGGTCATGATCACGAGCACCCGGCCCACGCCCGAGAGCAGCACCGCCGCCTGGATGCGGATGCGGGATTGGGCGGGCTCACCGTCCTTGGGCTGGGCGTTGGAGCCGAGCAGCGTCGAAAAGCCGTCTTCGATCAGCACCGAAGCGAGATACGCCGTCGTCAGCACCACCAGCGTCCAGAAGGATTGGCGGATCACGAAGCTGCCGAGCGCCGCGTAGCCGATCAGCATGGCAAGCAGGCTGAAGACGAGCACGACCCAGGCCACGGTGCTGAGCGCCGCGATCCAGAGCGGGCGCGGCGCCGGCGGCTGGCCCTCTTCGGTCGTCTGCGACGCGCGGCGCAGACGTTCGGCGCGGAGCAGGGTCCACAGCATCAGAATGCCGAGCAGCGCCACCACGAAACTATTGAGCGCGATCGTCGATGTCAGGCTGGTATTGAGCAGGATCGGCAGCCGTTCGGCGAGCCAGACGATGATGACGAGGGTGCCCAGCATGGCCGGCGCCCAGCGCAGACCGCGGGCCACCTCGTCCGGAATCGGGGGCAGCCGCCACGAGGGCCGGTCGGGGGAGAGCAGTGCGTAACCCAGGCCGGTCACGTAACCGCCAAAACACACCATCGCCACCAGGCCATCGAGCAGGCTCTGGGTCGCGTCGCCCACTTCCGCACGCCACACCAGGCCGATCTTGAAGAACTCGGCGATCAGGCCGGGCGTGGCAATCGAGAGCATCACGATCGCTACGGCCAGGAAGGACCGGCGCAGGCGGCCGGGCGGCACGCGGCTGGCCGTCAACCGGACGATCAGTTTGTCGAACCAGTAACGCAAGGTCAGCACCGCCACCGCGAGCAGGGCCAGCACCAGCCAGCCCCATCCCGGCGTGGCGGTCACCATGGCGCCCACGTCCTGGCGCAGATCCGCCATGCGATCGAGATCGCGCGGCAGGTCCCCGCGCAGCTCCGACCAGAACGACGAGGACACGAAGGAATCGCGCCGCTCGCCCAGGCGCGCCTGGAACTGCGTGCGCCGCATGGCCGAAATCTGTTCGGCGGTCTGGGCCGCTTCAACCGACAACAGTCGGGCCAGCTTCACCTGCGCATCGAGATCGCGATTGGACTTCTCGAGCTGGGCGCGCTGCTGCGCGACATCGGGGGCTTCCTTGCCGCCCTCGGTGGGCTTGCCCAGCTCGGTGAGCCGGGCGGCCACGCTGGCCAATTGCGGCGCCAACGCTTCCGCGAGGCCCTCCGCGCGATTCTGGATGTCGAGCGCGTCGGCGCGGCGCTGTACCAGCTCGGCATCATCGGTGAGCTTGTCCAGGCCCTTGCGCAGACCGTCGATGTCCTGCCGCGCCGCGGTCAGCTTGGCGTCGGCTTCCTTGATGTCGATGGTGCTGGCGGGCTGCGCGTGCACGGCCGCCGGCGCCATCACGGACATGGCGAGCAGCAGGACGAACAGCAGGTGCCAGAGGTGCCGTGACGTCGCGAAAGGCGCCGCCGCGGGCAAACGATGGAATGGGGTCGATGTCATGTCGGAGCGCCCCTCGAGGGGCGCGGCAATTCGGATCAGGGTGCGGGCCAAGCCTCGCGCGGCGCGGCCCGATCGCGGCAGCATAGCCCGGACACACCGTGGGTGTTCAACGCCTTGCAACAGAATTTGACGGGTGCCCGGCCGCCGCCCGCGCCCGCGATATGGGTGAACGGCCGTCCGGCGGGCGGCGTGGGTCCGTAGCCGGTCCGGCGGGCGCCGCGCCTGGCGGGCCTGACGCTCAGTCCGGCGGCGTGGCGGGGCGGGCGCGGCGGGAGCGTGGCGCCACGCCCAACACCTCGCGGCAGGTGTCGAGCCAGGCCCGAGCGGCGTACGACAGGTAACGATCGCGCAGCCAGATGTGTCCGACCTCCCATTGCACCCCGCCGCGGGCGATCCGGGCGGTGCGGGTGCCGCGCGGCTTCAGACGCTGGACCAGCGGCTCGGGCAGGATGGCCGTGCCCAGGCCGGCGGCCGCCATCGCGGCCAGAAAATCCCAGTGCGCGCTCTGCGCCGCGATCTGCGGGGTAAAGCCCGCGTCCAGGCAGGCCTGACGCAGGCGGCGGGTCAGCGCGAAGTCATCGGTGGGCAGCAACAGCGGCTCATTCCTGAGCGCCGACAGCGGCAGGGCTTTGCCTTCCGCCCACGACGCGTGCGCCGGTCCCACCACGGCAAGCGGATAACTGCCGAAGCGCAGCGTCTCGAGCGGACTCGGCGTCTGCACCGGCAACACCGTTGCGCCGATCTCCAGTTCGTTGGCGGTGACCAGCCGTTCCACGGCCTGCCCGGTGCCTTCCCGCAGCTGCAGCCGGATCTCGGGGTGCCGTTCGCGAAACGCCTGCACCACCGGAATGAACAGCAGATTGATCATCGGCGGAATGCCCACCTCGAGCTCGCCGCGGCGCAGATCCACGGTCTCGCGCACTTCGGCGTTGAGCTGGCGCATCGCGCCCAGGATATGCAGGCCGCGCTCGTACACCACGCGTCCCGTATCCGTGGGGCGGGCCGTGTGGCCGTCGCGGATCAGCAGCGGCGTGCCGATCTCTTCCTCGAGCTGCCGGATCATCTTGCTGACCGTCGATTGCGTCACGTACAGCGTGCGTGCCGCCTGCGTGAAGCTGGCGGTTCGAACGGTTTCGACGAAGTAGCGCAGGGCGCGGATGTCCATGGGGGCGTACCCAATTGATGAAAATACCGACTGATTTGCATGATTTTAAGTCATTACGTATTTGACTCGGCTCGTTCCTATACTGCGGCCAGGCAGCCTGCCCGCCACATTTTCGGCGGCCGGGCGCATCGGAAAACACCACGGCAGAAGGTGTCCGGACCTCGGCGGGAGACGTGTCGTTTCTGGTTCCCCGATCCGGCCCGCCCGCCGCGGCTCAAGAATCAGGAGACACGCAATGGACATCGAACGTATCCGTCATCAGGGCCTGCGCTCGCGCATCACGACCGCGCAGGAGGCCGCGCGTTTGATTTCCAACGGCATGACGGTCGGCATGAGCGGCTTCACCCGCGCCGGCGACTGCAAGGCCGTGCCGGCCGCCCTGGCCGAGCGCGCGGCGCACGAGCCGCTCAGCATCACTTTGATCACCGGCGCCTCGCTGGGTCACGACACCGACAAGCAGCTGGCGAACGCCGGCGTGCTCGCGCGACGCATGCCGTTCCAGGTCGACACCACGTTGCGCCGCAAGATCAATCAAGGCGAGATCGCGTTCGTCGACCAGCATCTCTCCGAAACGGTCGAACACCTGCGTGCCGGACATCTCGGGCCGATCGACGTCGCCATCATCGAGGCCGCCGCGATCTCCGAGGACGGCGGCATCGTGCCGACGATGTCGGTGGGCAACTCCGCGTCTTTCGTCGAGCAGGCCCGCACGGTCATCGTCGAGCTGAATCTCGGCGTGCCGGCGGCAATCGAAGGTCTGCACGACATTTACGTGCCTGCGCCGCACGGCGCGCGCGCACCGCTTCCGGTGCTGGCGCCGCACGACCGCATCGGCACGACCTGCATCCAGGTGGATCCCGCCAAGATCGCGGCCATCGTGATCACCGATGCGCCCGATAGCCCGTCCAATGCCTTGCCGCCCGACGACGAAACGGCGGCGATCGCGAGCCACATCGTGTCGTTCCTCGGTGCGGAGGTCAGCGCCGGCCGCCTGAGCCGTTCGCTGCTGCCCCTGCAGGCCGGCATCGGCACCATCGCGAACGCCGTGCTGCATGGCTTCGGCGAAGGCGACTTCGACGGACTGACGATGTATTCCGAGGTGCTGCAGGACAGTGCCATCGCGCTGCTCGACCAGGGCAAGCTGGCGTTCGCGTCGGCCTCTTCGATCACCGTGTCCACGCCGGTCTACGAGCGCATCCTCAGTAACCTGGATCACTACCGCGAGCGCCTCGTGCTGCGCCCGCAAGAGATCAGCAACGCCGCGGAAATCGTGCGGCGTCTGGGCGTGATCGCCATCAATACCGCGCTCGAATGCGACATCTATGGCAACGTGAACTCCACCCACGTGGGCGGCACGCACATGATGAACGGCATCGGCGGATCCGGCGACTTCGCGCGCAACGCGCACCTGGCCATCTTCGTGACCAAGTCCATGGCGAAGAACGGCGACATCTCCAGCATCGTGCCGATGGTGGCCCACGTCGACCACAACGAGCACGACGTCGACGTGATCGTCACCGAGTGCGGCCTGGCCGACCTGCGTGGCCTGGCGCCGCGCGAGCGCGCCCGCGCCATCATCGCGCACTGCGTGCACCCCTCGTATCGCGACGCGCTCTCCAGCTACTTCGAACGCGCCTGTGAACGCGGCGGCCAGACCCCGCACCTGCTCGAAGAGGCTTTCTCCTGGCACCAGCGCTTCAACGAAACGGATTCCATGCGCGAGTCCGTGGCCCTGACGCGCAAGGTCGCGTAATCGGAACGGGATGCCATGCGCGAATCGCATGGTTCTGACGCGCAAGGTGGCGTCAGTCCCCGTCGCCCTGACGCGCAGTGTGCCTGACCGGAGTGGGTTCAACGCATGAATCCGTCGTGCTGACGCGCGAGCTCATGCAACCGCGCGCCCTGCGGCGCCGCGTGCTGCTCCGGACGCCAGCGAGCGCGTCAACGCGGCGCGCGCGCGTCGAGCTGGCTTGCGGCGCGGGTGATCTCGGTCTCGAGCCAGGCGCGCAGGGCCTGCACGGGCGGCCAGTCGGCATACTCCGGCCGATAGACGAGGTGATAGGTCTGGTCGCCTTCGTACGGTATGGACAGGGGCGACAGGCGCACGAGCCGCCCCTCGGCGAGCGCATCCGCCGCAAGCAGCTCGCGCACCAGCGATATGCCCATGCCTTGTTCCACCGCCTGCAGCAACATGCCGCCGTCGTTGAACACCGCCACCGGCACGACGCGGCGCGGGTCGCCCGCCGCATGAAACCAACTTTCCCATAAGCCCTGTTCGCCCAGCAGCGGCTCGCGGGCGAACTGCGCCGGTTCGGCGCCCGCCAGACGCTGCGCGGCCTCTGGCGAGCCCACCAGCACCATCGGCATGGGGGCGGGAAAAAGCGCCACGCTCACCAGCCCCGGCCAATGGCCCCGCCCGTAGCGCAGCGCCGCATGGAAACCATCCCGCTGAAGATCCGCCAGTTGCTGCGAGGTCTCGACCTCCAGCACGAGCTCCGGATGGCGCTCGCGCCACCGCGCCATGCGCGGCAGCAGCCAGCGCTGCGCAAACGAGGGCAACACGCTCACCCTCAGTCGCACCGTGGCGCCGGCCGCCGCTTCCTGCGCCGCGCGCGTGCCCTCGTCGATCAACGCCAGGGCCGGTCCGACGCGCGCCAGCAACGCGCGGCCCGCGTCGTTGAGCTGGATGCCGCGGCCCACGCGGTCGAACAGCGGCGTGCCGAGCCGCGTTTCCAGATGACGGATCTGCTGGCTGACCGCGCTGTGTGTGAGATGCAGCGCCGTGGCGGCCGCGCGCAGATTGCCCCCTTCGGCCACGGCGCGAAACACGGGCAGGCTGTTCAACGGAATTTTCGACATGGGCGCGAGGGCTCGATAAAGGTTGTCGTCATGACGCGGCGGAGGTCACGTGTCCATCTCGCTGGGGAGGCGAGGGCAGCGCTCGCCAAAGGAGCAGGACCTCGTCTTCCCAGGAAGGCAGGTGCCTCGTTCGCCCGCCAGGCAGGCAAGGACCGGCGCCACGATACAACCGCCAAACGGTCGGACTTCCTAACCATATTGGCCACAATATATCGATTTTCGCGGCGAGTCTGTATAGATATTCTGAACGCATACCTAATCGGGAGCGTTGCCATGTCTATCAGCGAATCGTATGTGTCTCACCCGCAGGGGGCGCCGCGGTCCATCGCGTCCTGGGTGCGGTCGGTAGTTGCTCGCGTGGTCGAGTGGGCGGGCGCCCCGGTAGCGTCGGTCAACGCGGCCGATCTCGACCCGCGGCTCCTGCGCGACATGGGCCTGCCGCCGGAGGTCAACGCCTGGAACGAACGCGAAGCCCTGCGCCGTCAGCGCAATCTGCGCGAGCCCCATCTCTGGTAGGCGGCGCACTCCGGGATCCCGAGGCGGGCCGGTGCGGGTTGTTCACGCGATGCTTTTCGATGCCGGCTCTCGCTCGCACGGCGCCTATGCGGGCTCCCGCTGGTCCGGTGCCTTATCTACCAGCGCGCTGCCTTACCTACCAGCACGGTGCCTTATCTACCAGCGCGCTGCCTCACCTACTAGCACGGTGCCGTATCTGCTAGCGCGCTGCCTTATCTACTAGCACGGCGCCTTATCTACTAGCACGGTGCATCACCTACTAGCACGGTGCCGTATCTACTAGCGCGCTGCTTTATGTACCAGCGCGCTGCCTTATCTATAGTGGGCCCTTTCTCTCTATCAAGCCCTTCTCACTATTAGGCCCTTACTCTCAGGCCCTTTCTCTATATTGGGCCTCCTATAGAGAGACGACACGTTGCGTCGGGTGCGACGGAGCGCCGGGCGCCGGGCAACGGGCAACGGGCAACGGGCGCCGGGCACCGGGTCCAGGCCCCTAGGCCCAACCGGCCAATCCTCGCCCTATATATAGACGCCTTCCCGGAATAGCGCCGCCTATATATAGAAGTAGAAGACGGACACGCCACGGCGCGCATCCTGCTGCACCGGATCCGGCTCCGCTCAAACCGTCCGGACCCGCGCCCGTCTACATATCAATTGCCCGGCGCTCTCATATAGAGGGCTGACACGCCGCGGCGCCCACCCGGCGATGCCGAATCCAGGCGCTGCCCACGCCATCCCAACCTAGGGTGCGCGCGATCAAAATTATTTTTCGCGCCATTATTTGGCCCGTTAAGTAACGGAACACTCTGCGCAGACAGCGTGAAAACAGGGCCAAGTCCTTGATCACAAAAGGCATTGTCCCCAATTGCCGGTCCGGGGGCAGCGGGAGCGGGCAGTACGAACCACCTGGTGGGGGCCAAAACTTTACGGGTTTCCCATGACTTCGTTTTGACAAGCCAAAAAACCATGCTATAGTTCGCCCCCTTCGCTGCTCACACAACAGTGTGAACGACGAAGCCGAAGCGGCAAGTGCTGTTTCGCCGGCCTCAAAGCGGTTGCCACCTGAGTGGGACGCGAGGCGCGAAACAGGGCTTTCAGCGCAGGAACGGAAGCGTGCTTCCGCGGTTGTCCGAAAGGGCTTACCGAATTCCAGCGTTGCACGGTGAGCTGCAAATTGTGCGATGTAAGTTGCACGATCTGCAAAAACTGTGTTATAGTTTCGGGCTTGGCAGTTGTCAAAACGTTAGGGTTAACCCTGATGTTCTGAGAAAGGCCGAAGCAGAAGGCGAGCGATGTCGGCAACGACGCAGCGAGCCGGAAGCGAGTGAAGCGGTTGTTAGTCAGTGATGTGATGAATGAATAAATAAATTCAAAGCTGAGTTGACAAACGAAAAAAACTTCTTCATAATCTCGTTTCTCTGCTGCTGACACAGCAAACGACGCGAAGCGAAAGCGACGCAGCGAAGCGAGTCAGTAAGTAGGCAAGAATTTAGCAGTACCGCTCTTTAACAACTAAACAACCGATAAGTGTGGGCACTTGATGCGAGTGCGCAGTCGGTCAGATTTCGGTCTGGCAGACAAAGCAAAAGTATCAAAGTGCTCACAATATGAAGTAAGGTTTTTTAAACCTCACTTCCTTTGAGAGCAAGCGAAGTCGCTGTCTTAGGATAGCGGCGCAAAACAGAGATTAAACTGAAGAGTTTGATCCTGGCTCAGATTGAACGCTGGCGGGATGCTTTACACATGCAAGTCGAACGGCAGCACGGACTTCGGTCTGGTGGCGAGTGGCGAACGGGTGAGTAATGTATCGGAACGTGCCTAGTAGCGGGGGATAACTACGCGAAAGCGTAGCTAATACCGCATACGCCCTTCGGGGGAAAGCGGGGGACCTTCGGGCCTCGCACTATTAGAGCGGCCGATATCGGATTAGCTAGTTGGTGGGGTAACGGCTCACCAAGGCGACGATCCGTAGCTGGTTTGAGAGGACGACCAGCCACACTGGGACTGAGACACGGCCCAGACTCCTACGGGAGGCAGCAGTGGGGAATTTTGGACAATGGGGGAAACCCTGATCCAGCCATCCCGCGTGTGCGATGAAGGCCTTCGGGTTGTAAAGCACTTTTGGCAGGAAAGAAACGGCACGGGATAATACCCCGTGCAACTGACGGTACCTGCAGAATAAGCACCGGCTAACTACGTGCCAGCAGCCGCGGTAATACGTAGGGTGCAAGCGTTAATCGGAATTACTGGGCGTAAAGCGTGCGCAGGCGGTTCGGAAAGAAAGATGTGAAATCCCAGAGCTTAACTTTGGAACTGCATTTTTAACTACCGAGCTAGAGTGTGTCAGAGGGAGGTGGAATTCCGCGTGTAGCAGTGAAATGCGTAGATATGCGGAGGAACACCGATGGCGAAGGCAGCCTCCTGGGATAACACTGACGCTCATGCACGAAAGCGTGGGGAGCAAACAGGATTAGATACCCTGGTAGTCCACGCCCTAAACGATGTCAACTAGCTGTTGGGGCCTTCGGGCCTTGGTAGCGCAGCTAACGCGTGAAGTTGACCGCCTGGGGAGTACGGTCGCAAGATTAAAACTCAAAGGAATTGACGGGGACCCGCACAAGCGGTGGATGATGTGGATTAATTCGATGCAACGCGAAAAACCTTACCTACCCTTGACATGTCTGGAATCCCGAAGAGATTTGGGAGTGCTCGCAAGAGAACCGGAACACAGGTGCTGCATGGCTGTCGTCAGCTCGTGTCGTGAGATGTTGGGTTAAGTCCCGCAACGAGCGCAACCCTTGTCATTAGTTGCTACGAAAGGGCACTCTAATGAGACTGCCGGTGACAAACCGGAGGAAGGTGGGGATGACGTCAAGTCCTCATGGCCCTTATGGGTAGGGCTTCACACGTCATACAATGGTCGGGACAGAGGGTCGCCAACCCGCGAGGGGGAGCCAATCCCAGAAACCCGATCGTAGTCCGGATCGCAGTCTGCAACTCGACTGCGTGAAGTCGGAATCGCTAGTAATCGCGGATCAGCATGTCGCGGTGAATACGTTCCCGGGTCTTGTACACACCGCCCGTCACACCATGGGAGTGGGTTTTACCAGAAGTAGTTAGCCTAACCGTAAGGAGGGCGATTACCACGGTAGGATTCATGACTGGGGTGAAGTCGTAACAAGGTAGCCGTATCGGAAGGTGCGGCTGGATCACCTCCTTTAAGAGCTTAGTGCTCGTAGCAAGTGTCCACGCTTATCGGTTGTTGAAATATAGCTGCTGTGGATCGTACAGATCCGAGAGAAAGAGTCTGGGGTCTGTAGCTCAGTCGGTTAGAGCACCGTCTTGATAAGGCGGGGGTCGTTGGTTCGAATCCAACCAGACCCACCAAGTTATTCCGAGTGATCGGGGTATGGGGGTGTAGCTCAGCTGGGAGAGCGCCTGCTTTGCAAGCAGGATGTCATCGGTTCGATCCCGTTCACCTCCACCATTGCCTGGCTTAGCCTGGCGCTGGTAGAAATCTAGACAGCAAGAGTTCAACGATTAGCGCTGCGAGCCAGTGTTAATCGTTGGGTTTAGGCCTGACAGCTATATTTGTTCTTTAACAATTTGGAAGAAGCACAACGTAAAGTGTTCATCAAGTAATCGGCGCAAGCCTGATGAAGATGGATACGGGTTGTGATTGCATGATTTTGTTCCAAAGTCTCAAGCTCGATGCGCACGCAAGTGTGTATTGAGAAAAGCTTTGATAGAACGGCACAAACGCGAAATGTCAACAAGCGTCCTATAAGACTTCAGTGTTATAGGATCAAGCGACTAAGTGCACATGGTGGATGCCTTGGCGATCACAGGCGATGAAGGACGTGGTAGCCTGCGAAAAGCTACGGGGAGCTGGCAAACAAGCTTTGATCCGTAGATATCCGAATGGGGAAACCCACCGCGCAAGCGGTATCCCTGACTGAATACATAGGTCAGTGGAAGCGAACCGGGTGAACTGAAACATCTCAGTAGCTCGAGGAAAAGAAATCAACCGAGATTCCGAAAGTAGTGGCGAGCGAAATCGGAAGAGCCTTCACGTTTTAGCTAACAGCATAGTCGAACAGTCTGGAAAGTCTGGCCGTAGCAGGTGATAGCCCTGTAGACGAAATGTTGATAGTGGAACTAAGCGTGAGATAAGTAGGGCGGGACACGTGAAATCCTGTTTGAAGATGGGGGGACCATCCTCCAAGGCTAAATACTCGTGATCGACCGATAGTGAACCAGTACCGTGAGGGAAAGGCGAAAAGAACCCCGGAAGGGGAGTGAAATAGATCCTGAAACCGTGTGCATACAAACAGTCGGAGCCTCCTTGTGGGGTGACGGCGTACCTTTTGTATAATGGGTCAGCGACTTACATTCAGTGGCAAGCTTAACCGGATAGGGAAGGCGTAGCGAAAGCGAGTCCGAATAGGGCGTTCAGTCGCTGGGTGTAGACCCGAAACCAGATGATCTACCCATGGCCAGGTTGAAGGCACGGTAACACGTGCTGGAGGACCGAACCCACTAGTGTTGAAAAACTAGGGGATGAGCTGTGGATAGGGGTGAAAGGCTAAACAAATCTGGAAATAGCTGGTTCTCTCCGAAAACTATTTAGGTAGTGCCTCAAGTATTACTGCAGGGGGTAGAGCACTGTTATGGCTAGGGGGTCATGGCGACTTACCAAACCATGGCAAACTCCGAATACCTGCAAGTACAGCTTGGGAGACAGAGCACCGGGTGCTAACGTCCGGACTCAAGAGGGAAACAACCCAGACCGCCAGCTAAGGTCCCAAATTATCGCTAAGTGGGAAACGAAGTGGGAAGGCATAGACAGTCAGGAGGTTGGCTTAGAAGCAGCCACCCTTTAAAGAAAGCGTAATAGCTCACTGATCGAGTCGTCCTGCGCGGAAGATGTAACGGGGCTAAGCGATAAACCGAAGCTGCGGGTGTATATCTTTAGATATACGCGGTAGGAGAGCGTTCTGTAAGCCTGCGAAGGTGGCTTGTGAAGGCTGCTGGAGGTATCAGAAGTGCGAATGCTGACATGAGTAGCGATAAAGGGGGTGAAAAGCCCCCTCGCCGTAAGTCCAAGGTTTCCTGCGCAACGTTCATCGGCGCAGGGTGAGTCGGCCCCTAAGGCGAGGCAGAGATGCGTAGCTGATGGGAAGCTGGTTAATATTCCAGCACCGTCGTATAGTGCGATGGGGGGACGGATCGCGGAAGATCATCAGGGTGTTGGATGTCCCTGTTGCTGCATTGAAGATGGCGCTTAGGCAAATCCGGGCGCGTAAATCAAGGGTGTGGCTCGAGCGAGCATGTCTCGCGAAGTGATTAGAAGTGGTTCCAAGAAAAGCCTCTAAGCTTCAGCTATACGAGACCGTACCGCAAACCGACACAGGTGGACGGGATGAATATTCCAAGGCGCTTGAGAGAACTCGGGAGAAGGAACTCGGCAAATTGATACCGTAACTTCGGGAGAAGGTATACCCCGGTAGTGTGATGCGCCTGCGCGCTGAGCATGATGGGGTCGCAGAGAATCGGTGGCTGCGACTGTTTATTAAAAACACAGCACTCTGCAAAGACGAAAGTCGACGTATAGGGTGTGACGCCTGCCCGGTGCCGGAAGGTTAAGTGATGGGGTGCAAGCTCTTGATCGAAGCCCCGGTAAACGGCGGCCGTAACTATAACGGTCCTAAGGTAGCGAAATTCCTTGTCGGGTAAGTTCCGACCTGCACGAATGGCGTAACGATGGCCACACTGTCTCCTCCCGAGACTCAGCGAAGTTGAAGTGTTTGTGATGATGCAATCTACCCGCGGCTAGACGGAAAGACCCCATGAACCTTTACTGTAGCTTTGCATTGGACTGTGAACCGGTCTGTGTAGGATAGGTGGGAGGCTTTGAAGCGAGGTCGCTAGATCTCGTGGAGCCAACCTTGAAATACCACCCTGGTTTGTTTGCGGTTCTAACCTTGGTCCGTTATCCGGATCGGGGACAGTGCATGGTGGGCAGTTTGACTGGGGCGGTCTCCTCCCAAAGCGTAACGGAGGAGTTCGAAGGTACGCTAGGTACGGTCGGAAATCGTGCTGATAGTGCAATGGCATAAGCGTGCTTGACTGTGAGACTGACAAGTCGAACAGGTGCGAAAGCAGGACATAGTGATCCGGTGGTTCTGAATGGAAGGGCCATCGCTCAACGGATAAAAGGTACTCTGGGGATAACAGGCTGATACCGCCCAAGAGTTCATATCGACGGCGGTGTTTGGCACCTCGATGTCGGCTCATCTCATCCTGGGGCTGTAGCCGGTCCCAAGGGTATGGCTGTTCGCCATTTAAAGAGGTACGTGAGCTGGGTTTAAAACGTCGTGAGACAGTTTGGTCCCTATCTGCCGTGGGCGTTGGATACTTGACGGAGCCTGCTCCTAGTACGAGAGGACCGGAGTGGACGTACCTCTGGTGTACCGGTTGTCATGCCAATGGCATTGCCGGGTAGCTAAGTACGGAAGAGATAACCGCTGAAGGCATCTAAGCGGGAAACTCGTCTGAAGATAAGGTATCCCTGGGGGCTTGACCCCCCTGAAGAGTCGTTCAAGACCAGGACGTTGATAGGTCGGGTGTGGAAGCGCAGTAATGCGTTAAGCTAACCGATACTAATTGCTCGTGAGGCTTGATCCTATAACTCTCAAGTCTTAATTAACCGTGTAGAGCGCAACTAACCCTTGCCCCTCGCACGTGACGCTGGCCGACATCGCGCCAGTGCCGTTCAAACACAATCAACGCAACCCATACAACACAATACGTGCTCTCGATGACCAGTCCCCGCCCGGCGCATACCGCCCGGCCCGACTGCGACACGAGCGCGGTGCTTCTTCCAGATTCAAGTGCTTGACCCTCGCGTCAACCGCTTACCGGTTACGCCTGACGACCATAGCAAGGTGGCCCCACTCCTTCCCATCCCGAACAGGACCGTGAAACGCCTTCGCGCCGATGATAGTGAACATTCGTTTGTGAAAGTAGGTCATCGTCAGGCTTTTATTGCTCAAAACCCCACTGGCTCACGCCAGTGGGGTTTTGTCTTT